>NZ_JAKDUR010000102.1 GCF_030457605.1 Halomonas sp. | reverse complement strand
CGCTGCATTTGCTCCCGCTCGTTGCGCATCTCCTGGCGAAGCGCGGCGTTCTCGTTCTGCTGCGCTTTCTGCGCTGTCTGCAAGCCTTTCTGCGCTGTCTGCAAGCGCTGTAGCTGTTCTGATAGCGCGTTCACCAGCTTCTCGGATGCGTTCTGCTGCTGCTCCAGCTGCCTTAATAGCAGGGTCTCCAACTCTGTCATGCAGTGCTCTCTCTGCCGGGTAACCGGTATCACGTCGTTGATCAGCCGATCGGTCGGCTGTTTCTGGCTCGTTCGCGCGTTCAGCGCCGTTATGAGCGGATCGCGGATAGCGCGCCTGGTGGTACTCACGGCGCCGCTCTACGGCTTGCGCCAATCGCTCCCGCGCGCGCTCGGCTGCCTCCGGGTTAACGCGGCCTGCATTACCCGCCAATGCACTCTGGGCCTGACGCCTCTCTCGCTCGATCGTCTGGTCAATATGCCAGTCCTTGCGGAACACATCGCCTTGCAGCCGAATGGGGCGTTTTGCGCCCTCGGGGCGGACGCTGACATAGCTGGCCCCTGCACGGGTGATCTCGCCAATGTCGGCCAGTATTGCACGTACCTCGTCAGCATTCGTGACCCGCCCTCGGGTCACCAGATCCTCGATATAAGCGTTGATATCGGCGCGACGCATGGGGTGGTGATCGGCACGATCCCAATGCGATTCACGGCCAGGTTGCACACGCCGGGCGCGGTCGGGATCGTCAGGCCGCGCCCAGCCCTCGGCGTGGTTCCAGGCGTCCCGCAGCGGGTCGAACAACCGCTCATGACCGGGGGGCGCGATATTCAGCGCTTTACCGCTACTCAGCTCAACGCGAGCAGTGAGCGTATGAATATGCGGAGTGCCGTCGTCATCGCGGTGCAGCACGGCGCAGGTGGCGTACTGGTCGGGGGTGAGACCGGCAAAAGCTGCGGTTTCCCACTCATCGATGATCTGTTCGATTTGCGCCAAGGTCGGCTGATCACCAGCTGACCAGGCGATGACGCCGCTCGTGTATCGCCACTGATGGCGGCTCGAATCGGCCACATTGGCAACCATTGCGGGATCACCGCGCAGCACCGTCACCTCAGCACGGGCCGCGCCTCGGTGATCGTGGCTATCTAGCAGATAGGAAACGGCACCGTGCGCGCTCCCCTGGCCGTGGCGCAAAAATTTTATGTGCACGGTGCCTCGGCTCCCTCATCGTCCTCGTCGTAACGCGGCAGCTCGGCGAGTCGATGCAGCTCACGCTGGATGGCGGCTAGCTCGGCGAGCAGATGCGCATGATCACCAGGGGTTAGGCCAATCGAGTTCAGCACTCGAGCGACCTGGTTGACGTTATTGCCAATAGCGGCAAGCTGCCGCAGCAATTCGGGGTCAGCCGTCAGCGTTTTCAGACGACGGCGCTGCCGACGCAGGCCGGTTTTTCGCGCGGCTTCGCCATCAACGGTTGAGCGTAGCCAATCACTCAACGACATGTCGGCAGCGTCAGCACGTTGCCGCCAAACGGTGGCGGTATCCTCGGGCAATCGAAGGGTGACTCGCTTCGATAATGCCGTTTTCCGCTCGGCCATGAGTACGCCTCCCGGGGTTGGGTTTTTGCTTTTGGGGGTCGAGGGGCGCAGCCCCCGCCAGCCCCTGTCTGAAATCGTCTGCGATTTAAATTAGCTTGCTAATTGTCAGACAGGGTAGGCTGGCTTCTATGGCTAAGAGTGTAGCATATCTTCAGGGAAAGCACTTAGATGTACACACAACGGCAAGATAGAGAGTGAGATCTAATTTTTTTCAAACCATACACTCAGCCGCATTTTGAGGGGGTAATAGCTATAGACTTAACAAAACTGTCATGTAAGTCATTGATTTTGACTTCGCGCAGCCATATTACCTCTGAAAACATACACTAATGCCTAATGCTTGCTGCTCTGGAGGTGTAAAACGATAAAATGCGGTAATGAGCGCGAGGCCAACTTCGTCAGCCTTAATCTTTCTTCGTCATTCTTCGTCAACTTTGCTCGCCTTTAAGCATTCTTCGTCACCTCTCGTCATCCTTGTCTACCAGGGAGGCATGCAAAGGATTGCGCTCCCTCACATATCAAGCCATTGATTTTAATAATTAAACTTAGTTTTATCGGCGTCCCTGTGAACATTTTGGTTTTTTAGGTCAACGCTCGTCATTCTTCGTCATTCTTGGGCCGACCGGGCTCACCGAGGCTTCTTTTTGCTGTCCTTTTGCTGTCCTTTTGGGAGGCGGACGGATCCACTTCGCGTTCCGTCAGCCGATCGATCACGTTTTGGGCATCGTTCAAGCGCGCTTCCAGGCCGCTAAGACGCTCGGACAGGCGGGCCGATTCGGCTTCGCGCTGCTGCTCGGCCTCCCGCCAACCACGCTCCGCCTCGGAAAGCTTTCTGCGCAGCGCTTCCAACTCGCGGTCACGCTCGGCCGCTTCCTCCTCGAGCGTTTGTACCGCTTCGCGGGCTTCCTCGACTTCGCCGGTCGCCTGCGCCTGTGCTTCGTCCAGCGCCGCACGCTCCGCTGACAGGCGACGTTCGGCTTCGGCCACCGCTGCATCCCAGGCTGCGGCTTTGAGCTGCTCTACGCGCTCGTTGATGGGCTCCGGCACCTCGATCTCTGCCAGGGCGTGCTCTTCGGTCTGTTTTTCCCGCCAGGCCTGCATGGCTTCCGAAATGGTGCTGAATGAGCCGCCGCCCAGGGCTTTGCGGACGCGGGCCAGCGTGGGGCGCTCGCCCGCCTGGGCGATCTGGTCGGCAGCGGCGTGAATTTTATCGACGGTGAGGGCCATGTCTGCCTCCTTTTTCGTATTTTGTTGTATGTAGTATAATACAACATATAATTTTATACAACATTATTGTAGTCATTGCACCACATAAACCGAGCTATGCTGCGCGTGAGCATCGAGGGAGAAGGAACATGCCGC
>NZ_JAKDUR010000101.1 GCF_030457605.1 Halomonas sp. | reverse complement strand
GACATTACCAAGGCCGACATCATGGCCTTTCGTGCCAAGCTCGCAAAGCGCCGAGGGCGCGGCACAACGGGGCTGATATCGCCCAAGACGATCAATAGCCATATGACCGTGCTGCGCACGGTGCTGGATGAGGCTGCCGAGCGTTTTGGCTTTGATACTCCCTATAAAAACATCAAGCCTCTGAAGCTGCGGAAGACGCATATCGAGCCGTTTTCCTTACATGAAGTGCAGCGCATTATCGACAACGTCCGCCCGGACTACCGCGACTACTACACGGTGCGCTTCTTCACCGGCATGCGCACCGGTGAAATTGATGGTCTGAAATGGAAGCACGTTGATTTTGCGGCCCGCGAGATCCTGGTGCGTGAAACGCTGATTTACGGTCAAACCGAGTACACCAAAACGGATGGCTCACAGCGGGAGATTCCGATGTTTGGCCAGGTATACGACGCCCTTAAAACGCAGCACGCCGCTACCGGGCGCAAGAGCGAATACGTTTTTTGTAATCAGCTAGGGCAACCGCTCGATCACAACAACGTGACCAAGCGCGTGTGGTACCCGCTGCTCAGGGCGCTCGGCCTAACCAAGCGACGCCCTTACCAAACCCGCCATACGGCCGCGACGCTGTTTCTGGCGTCCGGTGAAAACCCCGAATGGGTCGCCCGAATGCTCGGGCATTCATCAACAGAAATGCTATTCAAGGTCTACTCGCGCTACGTGCCCAACGCTACACGTATGGACGGAACCGCCTTCGAGCGCCTGCTAAGCCACACGACGTCCACTCAGGCTCAAAAGGAGCGCAATCATGAAACGGTCTAATGTTAGCCCCGCTACCGCCGCAGCCTCATTCACCGGTACATACCGCCTGACAGGCCGTATCGTGGTATTTGACAGCGCCAAAACACCTTTCTTGAAGCTGCGCCTGAGCGACTGCCGGCATGACCATATCGCAATGCTGAACCTGGATACCACCGCCGTCCCGGAACGTATTGGCCACCTGGACCTTGTTACACCCAAGGGGGTTACTCAACCACACGCTGACAATACCGCACTCCTTAGCGAATTTCGTAAAGCGACCAAAGAAGAGGCCAATACGTTAGCAACACTGCAGACGTTACCGCGCACTTATTGCCCCGTGCCCACTGCCCTTGACCAGCTGGTAGCCGCTGGACAATCGTTACAATCACCTCATTTGCGGGCTTTTCTGACGCGCGTACTTGAGCGCAAAAGCCGCATGGAATCCTTTTTGAATGCGCCGGCCAGCGCCAACCATCATCACGCTCACACCGGTGGGCTCTTGCAGCACTCGTTGGAAGTAGGCAAAAACGCCGTGGCCATGCTGCGCCTGAATGAGCCCAGCATGCCGCGCCTAATGCAGGAAACATGCTTTGTTGCGGGCCTGCTGCACGATATCGGCAAAACCTATACCTACGACTCCAAAGGCAAGCCCAACGCCGCCTGGAAGCTCTGCAGTCATGATGCCTTTACGTTGGAAGCCTGCGCCAATGGCCTTGCCTACCTCGACCAGCACGAACCAGAGGTTGCCCTGACGCTACGCCACATTTGGACATGTGCATCGCCGGGTGCCCGCTACGGCCACACTGCCGCCATGACGCTGGCACGCTATGTTCGCGACGCCGACGGGCAAAGTGCCATGGCAGATGGCCAACAGCGCGCCTTCAACAAAAGTGCTCGCTGGGGCTTCAACCGACTGGGCAACAACGTATTTTGGCAGCCTGAGTTGCTTGCAGCTTCGGCACCCTGACCCGCACACGCCGCCGAAGACAACGCCGCTAGTAAAGCTGAGCGGCGTTTTTTTATAGGCAGCGTACTGCATCAAGCCAGCTTTTCACCCTATCCCAGCCGCTCTGATTGGCCTTCCCACTCCATTCCTTTACCATTCCTGCAACTATGTGCAATAAAAGCGCAGGGAGCCGCCATGGCCTTCGACCAGAACCACTGTATGGAAACGCTGACCGCGGCTACCGCCGCCGGCGCCGATACCAACGAGTTTATCTTCGCGTTTCTAGAGGCTTACGGCTTCCCCCGGGCGACAATTACCCAGGTGCGCAACGGCGGCCAGCGCAACGTCTCAAGTCGCAAGGGCGACGGCCATGTGGCGCTGAAGAACTGGCTGTACTTCATGCCGGTGAACCCGGGCGAGAGCGTCCACGAGGCGCTGGCCGCCCTGGCCGATGAAGACGAGCCGGCGCGGCACAAGTGCCGTTTTCTGGTGGTGACGGATTTTCACGAGCTGACCGCCGTTGACACCAAGGCTGACGAGCGGCTGGAAGTCGCCTTTAGTGATCTTGCCACCCAGTATCTGTTCTTTGCCCCCATGGCCGGGCTGGAGCGCACCCGCCAGTTCAGCGAGGCCTCAGCGGATCTCAAGGCCGCGGCCAAGATGGGCCGCCTGTTTGACCGGCTGAAAGACACCAACGAGGTCAAAACGCCGGAGCAGATCCACGCGCTCAATACCTTTTTAACCCGGGTTCTGTTCTGCTACTTCGCCGAAGATACCGGCATTTTTGCCAAAGATGCTTTCACCAAAGTGATCGCTGAGGCAAGCGACGAGCGCGGCGAGGGACTGGCCGAGCTGCTCGCTCAGCTGTTTAGCGTGATGAACACGCCGAAGAGCCAGCGCCCGGCTGGCCTGCCCGCGCATATTGCGCAGTTCCCTTACGTCAACGGCGGGCTGTTTGCCGATGCCCTGCCGGTGCCGCAGATGGGCGGCCAGGCCCGGCGGATGATGATCGAATGCGGCCAGCTGCGCTGGGAGGCGGTCAACCCGGATATCTTCGGCTCGATGTTTCAGGCCGTGGTGGACGAAGAAAGCCGCGACGCGCTGGGGCAGCACTACACCTCGGTGCCCAACATCATGAAGGTGATTCGCCCGCTGTTTCTCGACCCGCTCTACCGCGACCTGGAAGCCGCCAA
>NZ_JAKDUR010000100.1 GCF_030457605.1 Halomonas sp. | reverse complement strand
GCTAACGTGTACTAATGGCCCGTGAGGCTTGACCCTATAACACCCAAGGGGTTGGCGTCGCAGGACAACGAACCGGATACGCAGGACGAGACGATCACAAATTTTTATCCTCGGCTGATGAAACCATCAGCAGCATGATATACACCCGTTTCGCCTGACGACCATAGCGTGCGTGAACCACCTGATCCCTTGCCGAACTCAGTCGTGAAACCGCTCCGCGCCGATGGTAGTGTGGGGTCTCCCCATGCGAGAGTAGGTCATCGTCAGGCACCTACAACGCAATCAACCCGGCCTAGTGCCGGGTTTTTTGTGTGCGTGGGATTTATGCAGGAGGCCGGCTTTTGCTGCGCGATGGGCGCCGTGGGACGCCCCGGGGTGGGTGATCAGCCGCAGAGTCTTTCCAGTGTCTCGATCAGGCTGTCCATTTCATCATCGTTGCCGATGGTGATGCGTAGAAAGTTGCTGAGCCCGGCCTTGTTGAAGTGTCGCACGATGATGCCGCGCTCCCTTAGTCCGGCAAATAGCTGGCTGCCGCTGTATGCCTTGTGCTGTACGAGGAGAAAGTTCGCCTGAGAGGGCAGCACTTCAAAACCCAGCGTCTCCAACCGAGTGCGAGTGCGCTCCCGCGTGGCGATAACGCTATCGCGACAGGCGTTGAAATGCCCGATGTCCTCCAGCGCAGCGATGCCCACTTGCTCGGCCAGACGGTCAACGGGGTAGGAATTGAATGAATCCTTGACCCGCTTGAGTCCTTCAATCAGCTCAGTTGAACCAATGGCGTAGCCAAGCCGAATGCCGGCAAGGCTGCGGGACTTGGAAAACGTGCCGGTGACGAGCAGGTTGGGATAACGTTCGGTCAGCGAGACAGCGCTTTCTGCACCGAAGTCCACGTAGGCTTCGTCAACCAGCACCACGCGATCGGTGACGCGCTTTAGCAGCGCCTCGAGTGCTTCTAGGGAGTGCGCATGGCCGGTGGGCGCGTTGGGGTTGGCGAAGATGATACCGCTGCTGTCTCCGGCATCTGCCAGCGCGTCCAGGTCAACCTCCCAGACGGCGTTCAGTGGCTGCTGACGTAATTCGACGCCGTAAAGCCTGGCGTAGACCGGATAAAAGCTGTAGGTAATGCTCGGCACATCAAGCGGTGCGCCGTGGCAAAAGAAGGCCTGAAACGCAAACGCCAGCACCTCATCCGAGCCGTTACCCACAAAGACCTGCCCGGCGGTTACGTTATATGCGCTGGCCAACGCATGGCACAGCCGCGCAGACGTCGGATCCGGATACAGTCGCAGATGGTTGGTCGAATACTCACGCAGCACTTTGCCCACGCCGGGCGCTGGCGGGTAGGGGTTTTCGTTGGTATTAAGCTTGATGACTTGCTCGGTGGGCTGCTCGCCGGGCACGTAAGGCGTTAACTTACGTACGGCGGGGCTCCAGAATTGGCTCATGGAAATGACCTGAAATAGGGTGGCACGATACTGTCATGGTCGCTTGAGAGAAAAAAAAGCGCAAGTTAACCGAAGGGGTGGGCGTGATACCGTGAAGCAGTTATGCTGTTCCCAACATGTTTTGACTGTTTTAACGCGATGAGGAGATAAACGATGCAACTAAGAAGCGTGCTGATTGGTTCGGCCATGCTGTCACTTCTGGCAGGTTGTGCCGGTGGGCCGACGGATTCGGCCAGCCAGGAATCGATCGAACCCGCTGTCGCGACTTACCAGGGCTCGTTGCCTTGCCGTAACTGCGACGGGATTGGCCTGGACGTAGAAATGGTCGGCGAAGAAGCGGATACCGCGCAGGACCGTACCTTTACCCTTACCGCTTCCTATATGAACCATCCGCAGAATCCGCCGGACGAAAACTATGCCGGTAACTGGGAAGTGCTGACCGGCACGCCGTCGGACCCGGATGCCACCGTCTACGAACTGACGCCGGATAGCGAAGGCCAGACCTACTACTTCCTGCGCCTTGACCCCAGCACACTTGAGCTGATCGATCCTGAGCGTCGCCGCTTTGAAAACGGTGAAATGCTGCGCCTCAAGCGCCAGTAACGCCCGGAACGAACGGATAGCAAAGGCGGCCATGAGCCGCCTTTGCTGTTTTTACAGTATCCCAAAACGTATCAACATAGCGTAAGGAGCGCGCCTTGTGGCCAAAGCCAAAAGTGCCTTTGTGTGCACCGAATGCGGCGCTGAATATCGTAAGTGGCAGGGGCAATGCTCCAGCTGCAAGGAATGGAACACCCTGAGTGAAGTGCGCCTGGTTTCGGCGCGCCCGGGGGCGACTGCCCCGCCCGGTCGCGGCGGCTATACCGGCGCGTTGACCCGGGATGTGGTCGATCTTGGCCAGGTGGACCTGAGTGAAGTGCCGCGAATGACATCAACCTTCGGCGAGTTTGACCGCGTGCTGGGTGGCGGGCTGGTGCCCGGCTCTGCGGTGCTGCTGGGCGGACATCCCGGTGCGGGCAAGTCCACGCTTTTGCTGCAAACCGCTTGTAAGTTGGCCCAGTCCCGCCAGATTCTTTACGTCACCGGGGAAGAATCGCTTTCCCAGGTGGCTATGCGCGCCCACCGTTTACAGCTGCCAAGCGAAGGACTCAAGATGCTCGCCGAAACCAGCATCGAGACCATTCTTGCCGTGGCTGAGCGGGAAAAGCCCGATATTCTGGTGATCGATTCCATCCAGACCATGCACCTGGAAGATATCGCCTCGGCGCCCGGCGGCGTGGCACAGGTGCGCGAGTCCGCCGCGGCGCTTACCCGCTTTGCCAAGCAAAGCAACACCGTGCTGCTGCTGGTGGGCCATGTGACCAAGGACGGCAGCCTGGCCGGCCCCAAGGTGCTGGAGCACATGATTGATGCCTCGCTATTGCTGGAAGGAGGGTCTGATTCTCGTTTTCGTACCCTGCGTGGGCAGAAAAACCGCTTTGGCGCGGTGAATGAGCTGGGCGTTTTCGCCATGCTTGAGCAGGGGCTGAAAGAAGTCAAAAATCCCAGCGCGATTTTTCTCTCGCGCAATGA
>NZ_JAKDUR010000038.1 GCF_030457605.1 Halomonas sp. | reverse complement strand
CAATAAAGACGCTGCTTAACGGCAGCGACTTGGACAACTGGGTTGAAAACTACCGAAACCCTTTTCGCGGCAGTAGGCGCCCAGCTCGGTTTCTGACAGGGGTGCTGTTTCAATCACCACGGCCAGCTTGGCATCAGCCGACCATTCGGCTCCGGTTTTTCGCTTACCTGGCACAGGCACTCCTTGTTGTCGGCATGTTTTCAGCCAACCATACAGGGTTGCGTCCGCGATGCCTTCGTCGGCGGCGACCGACGCCACACTGCGGTTTTCTGGCGGTAACAGCTTTTTCAGCACCGCGGCCTTACGTTCCTCGGAATAACGTGGCATGAACCATCCTATGCCGCCCATTCTGATGTTGATTCAGGCGAAATCGCCAACTGGACAACTAGGCTGACAGAGGGGGCCATGAACGCTGAAGACGTCGCCGAGTATTGTTGGTGCCGAGGCCTGTATCTCGAGCAGATCCTGCGGTGGCGTCATAATTGCGAGCAGGCCGCCAGCCTCTCCCACGAGGAGCGCCGGCCAAGCAGAAGCGCAAGCGCATCCGTGAGTTGGAGTGCGAACTCCGACGTAAGGAAGCCGCCTTGGCAGAGACGGCAGCGCTGCCGACATTGCGAAAAAAGGCGCAGGAGATAGAGCTCAATAAACTGGCCGCTTAAACGTGGTGAGTTGGACAACTGGGTTGAAAATTACCGCTATGGTGGCGAAGAATATTCGATGTATTTTACATAGATACTTAATGACTAGCAGGGAGTTAAGCAATGTCCGATAACACCACACCCACTCACCAGCGGAAAAAGCCCACGCTGGCAGCCGAACTTAGCCTCGACGAGATGGATGCTATGGCACTGGTCAAGCGCATCAGGGCCGAAGACCCCGATGCGCTTAAGCGCATCGGTGATAAGCGGGCGGCCAAGCTCGTGGCGGCGTCTTTGCGTGCACTGCGAAATACGCTGGATGACGTGCCCGAGCGGCGTGTTCAACTGAAGGAAATGGGCACCTTTGTGGTGCGCCAGGTAGAGCGCCCCAAGGATGGCCAACTAGTACAACGTATTGCACTTGGACCCGCCGGGCGCGAAAAGTAGCTTTGCCAGAGCGTGCATCAGTCCACCGGCGTAAAGGATCCAGCCATGCATGTGCTAATAACCGTGTTCTTCAATGCTCCACAGGGCGGCCTGCACGAGAACATTTTAGCCGCGGCGCGCTATATGCTGGCCCGGCGCCACCGGGTGACGGTGGTGTGCAAGCCAGGCCCCTTTGCACAGCGGCTACGCGGGGCGGGCGCTGGGGTGATTGAAACCGACTACGCGCCCTGGGCATTTGCCAAGGCGCTGGCTGCCATTGAGGCGCTGCACGTTGAACAACCGGTTGACCTGGTGCATGCCCATCCGTTTGCTTCACGCCAGCTGGGGCTGATAGTTGCTCAGGTACTCGGGCTGCCGTTTGTCGTTACCCTGCACGGGAAGTATGTGGATGCGCTGCCAAGCTATATAGAGCAGACCGATGCGGTGTTTACCGTGTCGGAAGGCATTCGCCATTATTTGCTGACGGAAGGCGGCATCGAGGCGCCGGAAAAACTGCACGTGGTGCCCAATACGCCGGATGCCAAGCTGTTCAAGGCAGGTAAAGTGGCGCCGCCGAAAGAGGCCGGCGGGCGGGTGGTGGTATCGCTGGTCACTCGGCTGGATCAGGACAAGGCGTTTATCCTTGAGGTGTTTTACCAGGCCGTGGCTCACGCCGCCGAGCACTACCCGGGGCGCATCCATTGGCAGGTGGTAGGCCAAGGTACGCAGGAACAGGCGTTTGCCGAAAAGGTGGAAACGCTGCGCGGGGACAACAGCGTCAGCTATACCGGCTGGCTGCAGGATGAAGCGCTGCGCGATGCCTATTGCCGAAGCGATGCGGTTATCGCCCCCGGGCGCTGCGCGTTAGAGGCCATGAGCTGCGCGGTGCCGGCCATTGCCCTGGGCAGCAAGGGCTACAGCGGGCTGGTGGATTCGTCGACTTGGCAGCAAGCGGTATTTACTAATTTTGGTGGCGTGGGTAACAGGCACGAAAGCTATACCGCCGGTGCCGTTGAGCAAGACCTCGATTCCCTTATGGTGTCGGCTGCACAACGGCGCCGGCTGGGCCGTTTTGGTCGGCAGGTGGTGCGCCAGTTTTTCGATGCCGGCCAGATGCACAAGCGGCTGCTGGGCTTTTATACCCTGGCCGTTGCCGCGCATCAGGCGAGCCCCAGAGAGGCGCTACCGTCAGAGGGTGTTTTAGAGCTGCGGCTGCGCGATTTGAAAGTGCATCAGCCCGATCGCCATACTCTCCAGCTGGAGGTGCTGTGCGAGCCAGTGGACGGCTTGAGTTTTGCGTGGTACCTGCTGCGAGTGGGTGACGCGGGTACGGCGAATGAGACGCTCGAGAAGCA
This sequence comes from Halomonas sp., assembly GCF_030457605.1. Lineage (GTDB taxonomy): Bacteria > Pseudomonadota > Gammaproteobacteria > Pseudomonadales > Halomonadaceae > Vreelandella. The sequence continues at coordinate 15,353 of NZ_JAKDUR010000038.1, read as the reverse complement.
TCCTTACCGGCCTGACGCTCAGCACACGCTTACGCTGCCTGGCCCCGGGCGCTACCAGGTGCGCTGCTTTGTGCAGGACAACGCCAGGCACAAGCATTCGTTTTTAAGCCCGATAGTTAAGGTGCCGTGACGATAGGCGGCAATAACGTTGAGGGCTTGAGCGTTGCGGATAAATAGCATGCGTTGTTTTGGGGCCGTAGGCACCAATGTTCCATCGCCCTAAAGGGCGCGCTCAAGTTTAAAAAAATGCCTACATGTACGCTGAAGCCTACCCGGCCGGCGAGCGCAAGCACGGCCCGCGGGCGCTGTGTGCTCTTTTATATCGCTAACCGACAAAGAATCGCCGTTTATGTATAAAGTTTTCGAGACAGTCGATGACGTATCGCGCTACACCGCGCAACGGCTGCTGAGCAAGGTTCAGGCATCGCCTGATGCGGTGCTAGGCCTGGCAACGGGCAGCACCATGGAGCCAGTATATGCGTGCTTGCTGGATTTGCTACAACAGCACAGCGCGGTGGATGTATCGCGGCTGACGACCTTCAACCTGGATGAATACATCGGCTTGGGGGCAGAGCACACGCAAAGCTACCGCTATTACATGTGCCAGCACCTTTTTGACCAGCTGAATATTCCACAAAGCAGGGTTCATCTGCCTGATAGCCTGGCAAGCGACATTGAAGGGGCCTGCCGGGCCTATTCTGGTGCAATAAATGCCTTGGGTGGTCTGGACCTGCAGCTGCTGGGCATTGGCTCAAACGGTCATATTGGCTTTAACGAGCCGCAAACTCCTTTTTCTCGCCGCACTCATATTGTTGAGCTGTCAGAGCAAACCCGTGTTGATAATGGGCGGTTTTTTACTGATCAGGACGAGGTGCCCACCCACGCCATTACGATGGGGATACAGGACATTCTGGATTCCAGGGAAATTGTGCTGGTGGTTACTGGGCAGCATAAAGCCGAGATTGTGGCCCAGCTGTATCACAGCGCGGTAGATGAAGCCTTGCCTGCCTCGGCGCTGAAGCGGCACGCCAACGTCACCGTGGTGCTGGATCGTGACGCGGCCGCGTTACTGCCCCGTGAAGCGTTTGACCTGAACGCCCTGGCAGGTTGATGTGAATGTTGATCGGTTGAGTGCGTCGGCCTGGTTTGAAGGGCCGTGATGACAGGCGGCAACAGCATTGGGCGCTTGCGCGCGTCGCTGCATCCATTCAGCACCAATCCTATAAAGCGCCACCTCTCGGCATAACGTTTTTGCAACACGCACCTCGTAGGGTGCGTCTTCTATCAGCTTGCACACCGCGTGCAATATATCGTTTTATCCTCATCCTTTTATTTCTTATCGGACTCCTCTATGTGCGGAATTGTGGGCGCTATTGGCGCTATAGATAGCAGTGCCTTTTTGCTGCAGGGCTTGAAGACGTTGGAATACCGCGGCTATGACTCTGCCGGTTTGGCGGTGCTTGACGAGGCGGGGCGGCTGCAGCGTACGCGCGCCATGGGCCGGGTGGCGGCGCTTGAGTCCAGGGTGGCTGAGCAGGGCATTGCCGGGGCGGTGGGTATTGCCCATACGCGCTGGGCCACTCACGGCGTGCCGGCGGAATATAACGCGCATCCGCACGTGTCGGAGGGACTGGCCGTGGTGCACAACGGCATCATAGAGAATTACGAGCCGCTGCGCGTTCGGTTAGAGGCGCTGGGCTACGTGTTTACCTCGGATACCGATACCGAAACCATCGCGCATCTGGTGCAGGCGTGCCTGGCTGGTGAAGGCGAGTTTACCCACGAGCCGGCGACGGATCTGTTCGCGGCGGTGCGCTGTGCGGTGAGCCATCTGCAGGGCGCCTATGCGCTGGCGGTGGTGCATGAAGCCGAGCCGGACTGCCTGGTGGTAGCGCGCGAGGGCTCGCCGCTGATGCTGGGTATTGGCGAGCAAGGCTACTACGCCGCCTCGGATGCCTCAGCGTTGCTCGCGGTCACGCGGCGTATGCTGTACCTGGAGAACGGTGACCTGGCGCGGCTGACCCGCCAGGGCATCGAGCTGATCAACGATCAGGGCGAACCGGTCAAGCGCGAGGTGGTCACTTCCAGCCTCAGCGCTGACGCGGTGGAATTGGGCGAGTACCGCCACTACATGCAGAAAGAAATGTTCGAACAGCCCAAGGCGCTGGGCGATACGCTGGAGATGCTCAGCGGCGCGGCTAGCCTGCAGCCGGGCATTTTTGGTGCGGCGGCGGTGGATACGTTCAAGCAGGTCGATTCGATACTGATTCTGGCCTGCGGCACCTCAAGCTACGCGGGCATGACGGCGCGCTACTGGATCGAGGCGATAGCCGGGCTGCCCTGCAACGTAGAGATCGCCAGCGAGTACCGCTACCGCAGCTCCGTTGCCAACCCGCGCCAGCTGGTGGTGGTGGTGTCGCAGTCGGGAGAAACCGCCGATACCCTGGCGGCGTTGAAGCACGCCAAGGCGCTGGGCCACCGCCACACCCTGGCGATTTGTAACGTGGCGGAATCCAGCATGGTGCGCGAGACCTCGCTGTGCCTGATGACGCGGGCGGGGCCGGAGATTGGTGTGGCGTCGACCAAAGCGTTCACGACTCAGCTGGCGGCGCTGTTTTTGCTCACGTTGCTGCTGGCCAAGGCGCAGGATGATACGTCAACAACCGGTTGGAATGATGCCCGGGAGCAGGCGTACCTCACCGAGCTGCGCCACCTGCCGGTCGCGGTGGAAAAGGTGCTGGCGCTGGAGCCGCAGATTGCCGAATGGGCGCTGCGCTTTGCGGGCAAGCAGCATGCGCTGTTTCTGGGCCGTGGGCACCATTTCCCCATCGCCCTGGAAGGCGCACTCAAGCTCAAGGAAATTTCTTACATTCACGCTGAAGCCTACCCGGCCGGCGAGCTCAAGCACGGCCCGCTGGCGCTTGTCGATGCCGAGATGCCGGTGGTAGTCGTGGCGCCCAACGATGCGCTGCTGGAAAAACTCAAGGCCAACATGCAGGAGGTCAGCGCCCGCGGCGGTGAGCTCTACGTGTTTGCCGATGCCGACAGCCAGGTGGCCGAAAGCCACGCGGTGCATATCATTCACCTGCCCGAGCACTACGGCGTACTCTCGCCGGTGCTGCACGTGGTTGCCCAGCAGCTGCTGGCGTATCATGTCGCGCTGGTCAAGGGCACCGATGTGGATAAGCCGCGTAACCTGGCTAAAAGCGTCACGGTAGAATAAAGGAGAAAACATGCGCCGCTATTTTGGAACCGACGGGGTGCGTGGCCGGGTTGGCACGTTCCCCATGACGCCAGACTTTGCCATGAAACTGGGCTGGGCCGCCGGGCAGGCGTTAAGCAACGAAGGCGCCCGCGAGGTGCTGATTGGCAAGGATACCCGTGCCAGCGGCTATATGCTGGAGTCGGCGCTGGAGGCCGGATTTTCGGCGGCGGGGGTCAGCGTTGCGCTGGTCGGGCCGCTGCCAACGCCGGCCATTGCCTACTTGACCGCCACGTTTCGCGCGGCGGCGGGGGTTGTTATCAGCGCTTCGCACAACCCGTTTCATGATAACGGCATCAAGCTGTTTGCGCCTTCGGGCCACAAGCTGACCGATGCCCAGGAGCAGGAAATCGAGCATTGGCTGCACATCGCCCTGGAGGGCGGGATGACCTGTGTGAGCTCTGATCAGCTGGGCAAAGTACGCCGCATTGAAGATGCCGGCGGCCGCTATATTGAATACGGCAAGGCCAGCCTACCCAGTGCGTTAAACCTGCACGGGCTGAAAATCGTGGTAGATAGCGCCAACGGGGCGGCCTACAAGGTAGCGCCGGCGGTATTTCGCGAGCTGGGAGCTGAGGTTGTCAGCATTCACGATGCGCCAAACGGGCTGAATATTAACGCCGGCTGCGGCGCGACTGATCTAGCCAGCCTGCAGGCGGCGGTGGTTGAGCAGCGCGCCGATTTGGGTATCGCGCTGGACGGCGATGCCGACCGCCTGATGATGGTCGACCACACTGGCGCCGTTGTTGACGGCGACGAGCTGCTGTTTTTGCTGGCGCGCGATGCCAAGCGCAACGGCTATACCGGCGGCGTGGCCGGCACGTTGATGAGCAACCTGGGGTTGGAGCAGGCGCTGGCCGGGCTGGACATGCCGTTTGTGCGCAGCAAAGTGGGCGACCGCTACGTGATGGAGCAGCTAAACGCCAAGGGCTGGCGGTTGGGCGGAGAAACCTCGGGCCATTTGTTAAGCCTGGATCATGCCTCCACCGGTGATGCGGTTATTGCCGCGGTGCGGGTGCTAACGTGCCTGCTTCAGCAGGGTGAAAGCTTGTACATCGCCAAGCAGGGCATGACTAAACTGCCGCAAACGCTGGTGAATGTGCGCTACCAGGCTCGGGAGGGCGTTGACCCACTTGCCGATACCCACGTGCGTGAGGCAGTGAAGCACGCCGAGACCGAACTTGCCGACAGCGGCCGGGTGTTGCTGCGAAAATCAGGCACGGAGCCGTTGATTCGCGTGATGGTCGAAGCCCGAGACGCGGGCCAGGCACAGCGCTGTGCCGAGTCAATCGCCGCTGCTTTGCCGGTCAGCGCGTAACGTTAATACCTGGCCACCGCTTGGGAGGTGGCACCGCTCCACAGTAGCGCTGTCGTATCGATAACCAGATTGGGTAAAAGCACATGAGTACTAGGGAACAGCACGCCAGCGCCCGGCAGCAAGAAGAAAGCGAACTATTGCTCGAACAACTCCACGTTGTACAGGAGGAGCTGGAGCGTCTGGTTCTCGCGGGCAAAGAAGCAAAGGACGAACACGCCAGGGCGCTGAAGGCCGAGCAGGCAACCCGTAAAAAACTTGCCGGTGAGCAGGCTACGCTGCAAAAACAGCTGGGAGCTCTGAAAGCGGCAGAAAAGGAGCAGCACGAAGAAAGCCAGCTGCTGCTGGAACAGCTCCATGTGGTACAGGAAGAGCTGGAGCGTTATGGCCTGGAAAAAAAGCAGCATGAGCAGGAACAGCAGCTTCTGCAGCGCCGCCTGATCCAGCTGCGCGAGATCATCGAGCGGCGCGAGCGTGAGCAGAGAACCCGGAATGCCAATTTGGCGGAAAGCCAGAATCAGCTCCTGGATATCAAGGAGAAGCAGAAGACACATGAACGCGAACACGCGCTGGCGCTGGCGGCTGCCAACCAAAAGCTGTCTGTGGCCCGGCTGGGGAGTAAGCATAAAGCCCGCCGCCGCCTGAAACGCGAAATGCAGCTGATCGGCGAGTCGAGCCTGTTTGATAGCGCCTGGTATTTGGCTACCTACCCCGATGTGGCCGAGGCAGGCATAGACCCCGTCGAGCACTATCTGAAGGCCGGTGCGGGGGAGGGCCGTAACCCCGGGCCAGAGTTCGACACTGCTTGGTATGTGACGCTGCACGCCGACGTGGTCGAAAGCGGCCTGAACCCGCTGGTGCACTACATTTGCTTTGGCCGCAGCGAACAGCGCCTGCTCAAGCCCGGGAGCTTGCTACTGGCTGCGCCCGAGCACCAGGCCCAGAGTAACGATTGATGCCTATGACGTTGTCGCCTTCCCTGCAGCGTGATGCGCGCTGGTTCGACGAATCCTGGTACCTGGCCACCTACCCTGACGTGGCGCGGGCCGGCATTGATCCGCTCGAACATTATCTGGAGCACGGCCGGGAAGAAGGGCGGCTGCCGTGCCGGCTGACGGCCATGGAGTGGGAAAAAACGCTGTGGCAGAAAGTACAGCCGCGAGAGCGAATGCTCCAGTGCCTGGAACAAGCGCTAACGCGTGATGGGGGCATGAATGCCTCCTACGCCGGATTTGCGCTGGCCCGTTGGTACGCCTGGCAAGACGATTGGCACGCCGTGGCGCGGTGCCTGGCTCGGCGGCGGCGCTATCAGCCGGCAATGCCGCACCATCAGGGCCCCAGCCTGCTGGAGGTTGAGGCGCTGGCTCGTGTGGGGGCGCTTGCAGAGGCCTGGCAGCGGCTAGGGGCGCTGTTTAATCAAGTGCCGGCGTCGGCAGACGCTTGCCTGGCCGTGGCCAACGTGCTGGCAGCCCAGATCGAACGGTATGCTGAGGCCGATGCGGCGCTCCAGCTGGAGTGGCATAATCAGCGTCTGGCCTGGCTGAACCAGGTTTGGCAAAGTGCCGGCCTGCTGCCCATCGCCCTCAAGCAGCCCGAGCGTGCGTTAAGTATCGATAACCTGATTGCCCGCCGGCCGGCGCCGCTAGTGGCTGAAGAGCAGGTCGAAGCGGATGCGGTGCCGCTGGTGTCGGTCATTGTGCCGGTGTTCAACGCGGCGGAAGGCTTGGGCTCGGCGCTGGAAAGCCTGGCGGCGCAAACCTTGGCGCGGCGCTTCCCCGGCGCGCTGGAAGTCATCGTGGTGGACGACGCCTCAAGCGACGATAGCCTGGCCATTGCCGAGGCGTTTGCCGCTCGCTACGCGGGATTTCGAGTGCTTTGCCAACCGCATAACGAGGGCGCCTATGCAGCGCGTAATCGGGGGTTATCCGCTGCCCGTGGCGAGTGCCTGACCGTCCACGACAGCGATGACTGGTCGCATCCGCAAAAGCTGGAGAAACAGTGGCAGGCTCTGCAGGAGTATCCCCGCTGGATGGCGTGCAACTCACACTGGGTGCGCTGCACGCCCGAGCTGATATTTAGCCGCTGGCGTATGGAGACAGGCTGGATCTATCGCAATACGTCGTCGCTAATGTTTCGTCGCCAGGTTTTCGAGACGCTTGGCTATTGGGACCGGGTGCGGGTCGAGGCCGATACCGAGTATTATTACCGTATTCAAGCTGCCTACGGTGCGGCAGCGGTGGGGGAAGTGTTACCCGGCGTGCCGCTGTCGTTTGGTCGCGCAGTAGCAAACTCGCTGACCGCTGTGGGCGCTACTCATCTGGTCACCCAGTTTGGCGGCGTGCGGGCCGACTACCGTAAAGCAAGTCAGGTCTGGCACGCTGCGGTATCGTCCGTTGAAAAGCTTTATTTACCGGCGCATCCGTCAACGCGCCCATTTAGGGTGCCGGCAGTGCTGTTACCTTAGAACGCTATTTTTGGACAGGTCAGATCATGAGTGAATACAGCAATAACAGGCAAGTGCTGGAGCAGCGCCTGAAAGAAAAAGAAGCCTCGCTCAGCAAACGCTTTGAAGAACTGGCCCAGCTGACCCGGATGCTGGAAGAAGAGCGGGCGGAAAGGGAGGCGCTGCAGCAGGCGCTGGATGAGCTGCGTCAGCAGCCCGGATCGACGACACCTGTATCGGAACCAATATCCGAGCTTGAGTCTGAACCGGCCCCGGAAGTCGAGGCACCGTCGAAAGAGCTCACCGCGGCAGATCGTAACCGGAGTTTGGCGCATCGCGATATGGTCCGCCAAAGCGATCTCTTCGACGGTGAGTGGTATCTGGCTATGTACCCCGATGTGGGGATAGTCGAGCGTTACCTGCACGACCCGCAGGATCACTACCTGCTGTTTGGCGGCTTTGAAGGCCGCAATCCCTGCCCCGAATTCGATGCGGTCTACTATCTGAATCAGTATCCTGACGTGACTCGGGCCAAAGTCACGCCGTTGGTACACTACCTGCTGTTTGGGCGTGATGAAGGCCGACGAATGGCTCCGCCGGTTGACGAGGTGTAGTTGTTTTGCAGGAGAGCAAACGACTAGAAAAACGCTTGCAGGCGGTTGGGCTATTTAATGCGGCGTGGTATTGCCGCGAATATCCTGATGTTGCCGCCAGCGCTTTGGCTCCGTTGACACATTTTTTGCGTTACGGCCTTGCTGAAGGGCGAGCGCCGGGCCCCGGGTTTGACCCCGATGCCTACCTCAAGGCGCACCCCGATGTGGCGCGTGCCGGCCAGAATGCATTGGCGCATTATCTGCTATTTGGCGAGGAAGAGGGGCGCGGTTCACCGTCGTTGACATCTGCACCTATATTGCCTTGGGGAGGGCAGGTGCCCGGTGCCGCGCCTGCCGGGATGCAGCGTATTCTGTATGTGCTGTCTATCCAGTCGGGCGGTACCCCGCAGACCAACCAGGATTTGATGGGCGCGCTGCAAGAGCGCGCCGAATGCCTGGTGCTGCGTTGCGTAGGGCGCACACTGGCGCTTTACCTGTTTCAGGCGGGCGCCTATGTAACGCTCGAAAAATACGTGCTGGCCGAACCGATAGCACCATTCCCTCACGCCTCGCCAGAATACGATGAGGTGGTGGCGCGCTGGCTGGCAGATTACGGCGTGACGTTGGTGCACGTTCGCCATCTGGCCTGGCAGGGTCTGGGAGTCACCGAAGTTGCCCATCGACATGGCGTCCCGGTCGTGTGTTCTTTTCACGATTATTATGCGGTGTGCCCTTCGGTCAAACTGCTGGACGAAAAACAGCGCTTCTGCGGCGGGCGCTGCACTGCGTCACGGGGGGAGTGCTCTCAAGAGCTGTGGGCGCCCGAGCTGATGTCGGCGCTCAAGCATGAGGGCATCTATGCCTGGCAGCAGCAGTTTGCCGGCGCGCTGGCGCTGTGCGCCGGCGCCGTAACCACTACTGAAGCGGCGCGCTCGCTGTTGCTGTCAATATTCCCGTTTCTGGAAGACCGCCCCTTTGCAGTAATTCCCCATGGGCGGGATTTTCCTGAAATGACTCAGCTGGCTGAATGTCCAACGCCGCGGGAACCGCTCCGAGTTCTGGTGCCGGGGCATATTAGCGTGGCGAAAGGGGCAGCAATACTCCACAGATTGGCCACCAGCGAAGCGCTTGGCCATGTGGAATGGCACGTACTTGGCACTATTGAGGCCACGCTGGGAAAAGCCCGGGGCTGGCAATGGCCCGATAACGTCGTGGTACATGGCGCCTACCGGCGCGAAGCCTTTCACCAGCATGTGGCACAGATTCGCCCCCATCTGGGCGCCGTGCTCTCTATCTGGCCAGAAACCTGGTGTCATACGCTGACGGAGCTGTGGTCGGTGGGTGTGCCGGTCGTCGGCTTTGACATTGGCGCGGTAGGCGAACGCCTTCACCAGACCGGCGCCGGCTGGCCGGTTAGTCCGTTAACGGCCGACGCGGCGATCGAGGTGCTGCATTCTGCCACTAAGCCGGTAAAATGGCGGCGCGCTGTTGAGCGGGTCGCCTGCTGGCAGGGTGACGGGCAAATGGCCACCCTGCATATGGCCGAGGCTTATTGGCAGCTCTATCAGCAGGTGCAGCGTATTGGATTTGGCCCCGCCGGGCTTGAGAAGTGAAGCGGTAGGGATGCCCCAGATATTCGGACAGGATGACTTATGTTTCTCAGGAAAGGCAGCAAATGAAAGCAACGTATACAGCACTTCATGAATTCGGCGCGTCTTTTCTGGGGCCTGCGCTTACCATGTACGCGCGTGCCGTCGCCGAACATTCCGCAGGGCGGGTGCCCGTGTGCCTTGCCCGGGAAGGATGGCTGTTACATCAGCTGCTGACACGGCTGGAAGCCAAAGGCCTGGTTCAGTTTGAGCATCCGCCTATTTATCTCAAGGTGTCGCGCACGCTGCTGTTCAGAGCCATGCTGGGTGATCCCGAGATCTGGCCGATAGCCTTGAAGGGGGATTTTGCCGGCACTGTGCTTGAGCTATTGATGAAGCGTTTTGGCCTGCAGCTACACGAGGTCTACGCGTGCCTTCCCGCTGAAGTCATCAGTTTCGAACTCACGCTGCCTGACGATGCTGAAGAGGTGCAGCAGTGGTTGGTGCCACACGCATCGCGTTTGCAAGAACAGGTGACACATACGCGTCTTGCCGTGGGGCAATATTTCCGTGAGATGGGACTGCTGGACGAAAGCTATACGCCACTGATGTTGGACGTGGGATATTCCGGGACGATTCAAAAGTTGTGTACCCGACTACTAAAACGAGATACGGAAGGGCTTTATTTTATTGCCAGGCAGGCCGGCAACACATCACTGGATGGCAATACGGCGCATATGACCGGCGTCTTCCGTGAGGGCATAAACTGGAAAGAAGGCTATACCATGCTGGAGCGTTCCTTGCTCCTGGAATGCCTGATGACGGCACCCCACGGTCAGGTTGTGGATGTGCGTCAGACGCAGGACGGCGAATTTATGTTTTTTTATGGTAGAGAGGCATCCAGCCAGCGCTACTATCAGGATTTGGAAGCGATTCTCGACGGTGCGGTCGAAAGCGTTGTAGAGGCCATGTCCAATGGCGTTAGCTATAGCACCGAAGAAATAGAGGCGCTGTTTGAGGTCTTTGCAACCCGTCAAGGAGCGCTGCCTCAGGCGGCTTGGCATCTGTTCACCGCCGATGATGATATCGCCGGCAATGGCATGGTTAATCCCCTTCAGTTATTCGGCCTCTAAAACAGGGACGTTTCATGGAAAAGCAAATAAAGTCTCTCGCACGGATGTTTAAACTCCGCGGTGAAACTGAAAATCGACAAGAGTTTCCGCCCCTTCGTGGTAGCAAAAATGAACGTGTTATGCAGGAGGCGATGTCTCTCGGATTATTTAATCCCCAGTGGTATACAGAAACCTATGGGGGAGAATTTACCACCGACCTGGAAGCCTTTAAGGACTACCTGAGGAAATCTCGCTTCGCTCCGGTTAATCCATCGCCGGCTTTTGATAATGAAACGTATCATCGTACCTATCTTGATGTGTTTCATAACCAGATTAGCCCGCTGGTTCACTATCTGGATCATGGGCGCTATGAAGGCAGACACTACGCACCCGTTGCCGGTCGGTGGGCGCCGCGCAAGGTGCTAACGCCCAAACGGCAAGTCGGCCAAGCGGCCAGCCAGCTAAAGGTGGCTGCTTGCCTGCATATTTTCTATGAAGATTTTGTTGATCGATTTGCGCGCGCGCTAGATGATTTTCCTGTCACCATCGATATTCTGTTGACGCTTGCTAAAGAAGAGCTTAGGGGGCATGCAGAAAAAGTTTTGGGGCGTCACCCGCGGGTCGGGAAGCTTGAGATTCGCGTGGTGCCCAACCGCGGGCGGAACTTTGGCCCAATGCTGGTCGAGTATGCCAAAGAGCTCGAGCAATACGATCTCTTTTGTCATCTGCACTCCAAAAAATCGCTTTACTCTGGTAAGGAGCAAACCCAGTGGGCAGACTACCTGACCGAGTACTTGCTGCGTGACACAGCCGTCGTTTCCGGTGTGCTCAATGCCTTTGCCGAGGATACGTTGCTGGGTATCTATTATCCTACTACGTTCTGGCTGATGCCTTCCTGGGTTAATCACATGACCATGAACGCTCCCTTTATGTCGCAGTGGGAGCAACGTCTTAACCTCTCGCCCTTACCGGGCTTTCTCAGCTATCCTGCCGGCGGGATGTTCTGGGCTAGGCCCGAGGCCCTTGAGGGCATTATTGGCGAACAATGGGCGTACGAAGATTTCCCGCAAGAGCCCTTGCCCAACGATGGCTCCATGCTGCACGCGCTGGAAAGGGTGATGGGTGGTCTGGCCGAGCAGCGTGGGTATCAGCAGTTTTTCTACTCCCCACCAACAGGGCAGTTCACCACTGACCAATCCTATGTCACTGCGAGCTATCAAGGGAGCGGCATCGAGCAACACCAGGCGATCATTGAATCCTACGCCTGTGTCACTTTTGATGTGTTCGATACCTTGGTGAGGCGCGAATATACCGTTCCTGACTATGCCAAGCTCAAGCTGGGCAAACGCTTGGCGGAGCAGGGCAAGGTGGCTAGCGCCAAAGCGTTCGTTGAGCTGCGTAATTCGGCCGAATCCGATCTGCGTAAAAAAGCGAACTTCCAGGGTGATGTAGACATCACGGCGATCTATGCAGAAATAGGCAAGCGGCTTGAGATCTCCGCAGAAAATGCTCAGCAGCTCATGCAGGAAGAATTCGAGCTGGACATCAAGATGATTTTGCCCAAGGATGAAATGGTCGAGCTATTCAACCACTTGGGCAGCATTGGCCATAAGCTTTGGGTGATTTCGGATACCTATTATACGCGCGGGCAGGTTGGCCTGATGCTGCGTAAAGCAGGTATTTCGGTGCCCTATAGGCTTCTGGTATCAAGCGCGGAGCAAAAGCGTAAAGACAACGGCACCATGTGGCACATGATCAAGCAGGACTTGGCTGATGAAGGCATCGATCGGCACCTGCATATTGGCGACAGCGTGGTGGCCGATGCCCAGCGTCCGGGTGATCTGGGGCTAACGACTTTCCATATTCTACACCCGATGGACAAGTGGCTGGCGTTAGGGTTTCCCAAGGTTCTGCAAGGTGACGATGCCATTGACGAAGAACAAATTCTCAAGTGGGGCAAGCTGATCAGTCAGGTTGGCCGTAACCCTTTTATTGGTGAATGATGAAAAAAGATACCTTATACCTGCATGTGGGATGGTCCAAGACGGGGACGTCTGCGATTCAGGCGCAGGTGCAGACTCAGCATGACGATTTCCTCGATAAGGGGATTCTCTACCCGCAGACCTTACAATGGCCTGATCATTCGCATCATCCTTTTGCCTTGTCGTTCCAAGGTAGCGGCGCCTATCAGGGCGATATGACGCCCGAGCAGGCGCTCGAGAAGCTGCGGTTGGAAATGGTGGCAAGTCCTGCCGAAAGCGTATTGCTATCTTCTGAGCTGTCCCCTTTCTATTTCAATAACCCGCGCTTCAGTGCATTTGTCAACAAGCACTTTGAAAGGGTCAAGGTGCTCTTTACCGTTCGGCCGCAATCCGAGCTGTTGCTGTCACTGTTCAACCAGCTGGTCAAGGACCCTAATATTCGCTATGGAGCTTCGCTATTTGCCCTAGCCATGCGTAATATTCACTGGCTGAATTTCTATCAGAATATCAAGCAGTGGAGCGATGTAGTCGGAAAGGAAAATATTGTGGTGATTCCTTACGGCCAAGGCGTGGTGAAGGACTTCTTTGGTAAGTTCGAACTGACCGTGCGGGAAGCTGATGAACAAGTGTCTGGCTCAAGGATCGTCAACCCTTCCTTGCCGATACGGTGCCTGGCGGTGCTGCAGGCGAGAGGAAGGAGGGCGAGTGATGCGGCAAGCTTTTCGCAGATACGTGATGAAGTCCTAGCGCTGTCCGAGGGTGTACCCAACGTTCATGATAAGTTCGTTATTTTCTCTGTTCCAGAGCAACAGTCATTTAACGATTATTTCATGAATGATAATGCAAGGCTTTCAGAGTTCCTTGGTGGCGATATTGGTTTTTTTCAAGGTCAAGTGTATCGTCCTGTGAAGGTCTTGCCGCCAGGCATCAAGCTGGAAGAGCATAGGAGTAATGCTTCGGTGAGAAATGTATGAACACCCTGCATATTTCATCCCACGCTAACAAAGAGGCAGAGCTTAATACCGATAGTCTTTTTTACCAGGAAATCGATAAGCCTTGGGCCGATAAGGCAGAGCTTAGTTGCAGCGGCCCCGGGGCTCCTGTCTATTACACGGCGCTTGGCCGTACTGCTCATATCAATGCCTGGCCTAAGCGGCTGTTGATCGCGCAGCAGTTACTGCTGACTGGCCCTCGGTTTACAATGTATAGCCTTCCTGAAAAGCAATATATTCTGGGATCATCCGTGAACTGGCATGTTCCCATGCTGGAAAGTGATCTATCGGACCCTGCGATTTCCCACGCCAAGGTATCTGAGCTATGTTACCTAGAGCGTGGCATAGTCCTTACCGCTCCTGGTTTCAGGGTGTATGGGCATTGGCTACTTGACTTTTTGCCAAGGCTGGTGCTGGCGAAAAAATATCTTGATAGATTCGAGGAAAAAGTCCCAATAATAACGAGGAAAATACCCCCCTGGGCTTGGCCTTTTATCGATGCTCTCAGCTTGCGTGACGCTATCAGTGAGTATGATAAACACAGAGGTATCGTTCTTGGAGAGGCTGTTGTTCCATTGGCACCCAAAGAGGGTGAAGTCTACTCGGAGTCTGCATTGTTCGAAGCTTTCTCCCAGTTGAAACAGTATCTTTTTTCTCAGTCGGCTACCAAATATACAAGAATGATGGAGAGATATGGTGCTAATTGCTTTGATAAGGTACTGATAGTCAGAAGCAAACCACCATACGCCAGTAATCAAAGGGAGCTGGGAGAGAAACTAGAGAAGAGAGGATTTATACCTATCGATCCACAGGAGTACTCCTTGGCTGAACAGGCGCGTATTTTTTCCAAGGCTTCGATCATTGCTGGAGAGGATGGGTCAGCGCTACATAATATTGCATTTTGCCAGCCTGGTACCCAAGTTATGATGTGGGGTCGCTCTGATCGCATTAACCTTCGCCATCTCTCTGTGGCGAGGGCTGCGGGTGTAGAGTTTTCAGTTTTACCGGGCTCGGGAAGCATCGGTAATTATAGAGTTGATGTTGAAGCTTTGGTGCGCCATTTTTGACTATTCTCCAATACTAGAGGTAATTGCTTGATTGTCTTTGTCCATATTCCGAAAACTGCCGGAACAAGCTTCGGGAAGGCGCTATCTTCCCAGTATGGAAGCGAAAAGGTTTGGTATGACTATAGTTTATCCTTTTCGAAAACCTCTGAGCCCATTGCGGAGTATGTTCATAAAGAACATGATATGTGGGCGCTGAAGATGTTGGCTGATTCTAAAGGGATTCGTGTCATTTCTGGGCATTATCCAGCCGTTCGCTACCAGTCAATATATGGTGTCACAGAATACTGTACATTCTTCCGCGATCCCATTCAAAGGGTCTATTCGGAGTATTGCCACAGGAAGAAGCGATCGTTTGATAGGTTTGATGGGAGCTTTGAAGACTATTGCAAGGTAAAAAATTTCTGTAATGTTCAGTCTCGACATCTAAAGGGGGCGATCTGGCCTGCTTTCGGTTTTTTGGGTGTTACTGAGTTTTACAGTGAAAGTCTGGAGATGTTTGAAGGTTGGCAGGGTGTAAGTCTTGATAGTGTAGAAGAAAATAAAAATGCCAGTAAAAAAGGTGCGGCATACTCTCTTACTGATGATGAAAGAAAAATTGCTACAGAGACACAGCGTCAAGACATCACTCTGTATGATTCAGCGGTAGTCTACTTTAAGGAAAGGCTTAAGGCCTTTAGGGGTGGTTATTCTGTAGCCAACGGCCAGGTTACGATATCTAAAGAAGGGGCAATCAAAGGCTTTGCCTTCTTCAATGACGGTAAGCAGGAGCTTGAACATGTGACCGTTGAGGTATTAGTTAACGGCGAAGTTGTTGGTTTCCTTCCGGCCAAGGAATACAGAAAGGACCTGCGTTTAATCGGCGCCCCCAAGAATGGATACGTTGGTTTTAGTAAGAATCTTTCACTAAAGTCTGGTGATATCGTGTCCGCACGCGTGGCGGAATCTGGGCAGTATCTGGCGAATGGAGCAGTCAGGAAGCGCTAGGTGCTTAATAAACA
>NZ_JAKDUR010000099.1 GCF_030457605.1 Halomonas sp. | reverse complement strand
GATGCCCCAGACCACTACTTCCCGGGACCATACAACTAGGCTTTGTACGAAAAGTCGTCAAGCGCAGGTCAGGCAAGGCAAAAAACAGCGAAAAAGCGCAGTTTACAGCGTGTAAATGAGCATTTTGAGCTGGTTTTTAACATAGCATGGGCAAGCGCAGGCACTTTTCGTGCAAAGCCTAGGGCACCAGCTTCCAGTTCAGGGTTTCACCGGCCTTCATCGGCACAATGCGTTGCCCGCCGGCGTAGGCATAGCTTTCCGGCAGCTGCCATTCACGACGCTCCAGAGTGACAATGCCGGTGTTGCGCGGCAGGCCATAGAAGTCGGCACCGTTGTGGCTGGTAAAGGCTTCCAGCTTGTCCAGCGCATCGGCCTGCTCAAACACCGTGGCGTAAAGTTCTACCGCTGCCGGAGCGCTGAACACACCGGCGCAACCGCAGGCGGATTCCTTGTCGCCCTGAGCGTGGGGGGCGCTATCTGTACCGAGGAAGAACTTCGTGCTGCCCGAGGTTACCGCCTTCACCAGTGCCTGGCGGTGGCGCTCGCGCTTGAGGATCGGCAGGCAGTAATAGTGCGGACGAATCCCGCCGACGAGCATGTCGTTACGATTCAACAGTAAATGCTGCGGCGTCACGGTAGCGGCCACGTTATCGCCCGCTCCCAGCACAAAATCCGCCGCCTGGGCGGTAGTAATGTGCTCACACACCACTTTCAGAGTGGGATGGCGCGCCAGCAGCGGCGCCAGCACTCGCTCAAGAAACACCGCTTCACGGTCGAAAATATCGATATCCGCATCGGTAACCTCACCATGCACCAAAAGCGGCATGCCCGACTCGGCCAGTGCGGCCACGATCGCATCACAGCCGGCCAGATCGGTCACGCCCGAGGCCGAGTTGGTGGTGGCTCCCGCCGGGTAGAGTTTGACGGCCTTGACCACGCCGCTTTGCCGGGCACGCTCGATCTCTTCCGGCGGCGTGGTATCGGTTAGATACAGCGTCATCAGCGGGTCGAAATCGGCGCCGTCCGGCAGCGCGGCAAGAATCCGCTCGCGGTAGGCAATGGCCTGCTCGGTGGTGGTGACCGGCGGCTTGAGGTTGGGCATGATGATCGCCCGCCCCATCTGTACGGCACTGTAAGCGACCATTGCGTCAAGCACGGCGTCATCGCGCAGGTGCAAATGCCAGTCGTCCGGGCGGGTCAGGGTAATCGCGTCCACAGGCTTTCCTCTCGGGCGTTGAATATACAAGTATTCACTACTTGGGTGTTTAATCACTGGAGTGTTTAATAATCGGGCGGCCAGAGTATAACGCATCGGCATTGTGGCGAAATGTGTCGTATCATGGGCGGCCGTTCGGGTACCAGGGTTTTTATTGTATGCATAACATCCGCCGCTACGCCGATGTCGTGGCCGGCCTTGAGGGGTTGATGTGGCTGAGCCTCGGTTGGTCGATTTCGCTGTCGGTTCATCAGGGCAGCAGCGCACCAACGCTGGCTGCGTTACTACTGATCGGCACCATCACGTTTTTCAGCTGGGTACACCGGCCGCTACGTTTCCTGCTGCGCCGCTATCACGTACGCAAACGTCGCACAGACATGTGGGTGCATTTGCTCGCGCTGCCGTTACTGCTGACCATGGCGCTTTACCTGATGCTGGAAGCCGTGCTCAGTGAAGCTTGGCTGCCTCCGAAAATGCTCATCGTCAATGTTTTGGCCAGCGCCGGCTGGCTGACATTCATGATGACCCTGTTCATCAAGTTCGTGATTCACGGCGTCAAAAACAACGGCTCCAAAAGCAATAGCCCCAAAAGCAATGGTTCCCAGGACAACAGCACGAGCTGATCATTATGCCCACCGAACTTCCTCTGCCGCTATCCACGCCCAATCGTAACCTGGTACGCCTGACCATCGTTCGCGGCATCACCTGGACGGGTTTTCTCCTCGCCATCGTTATCGGCGTGGAGCTGCTGGGCTTCGAGATGACCGTGCCGGCCGTGGTCGGCGTCGTCATTGCCATGGGCGTGCTCAATATTGCTACCTGGTGGCGGCTGGGTCGTCCCCGAGCCGTGGAACACACCGAATACCTCTTTCACCTTCTGGCCGATATCGCCGGGCTGACCCTGCTGTTTTACTTTACCGGCGGTGCGACCAACCCCTTCATCACCTATTATCTGGTGCCGGTCACCATTGCTGCCGCCACTCTACCCTGGTGGCATACCTGGGTAATTGCCGCCTGTGCCATGGCCGGCTACAGCTTTCTGATGTTTTACTATCACGCCATTCCGCAGCTACACATGATCGGCAACACCACGCTGAGCCTGCACATTCTGGGAATGTGGCTGAACTTCGGGCTCTCGGCGGGGCTGGTGACGTTTTTTATCTACAAGATGGCTCATGCGCTAAGGCGTCGCGACCGCGCACTTTCCCGAACACGCGAGGCCGCACTGCGCAACGAACAGGTGCTGGCCGTGGCCACCCAGGCTGCCGGTACAGCCCACGAACTGGGTACGCCGCTTTCGACCATGGCGATACTGCTCAACGAGATGGAAAACGAAGCGGACGATAACAGCCCGCTGCATCAGGATGTCATGCTGTTGCGCCAGCAGGTCGACATCTGCAAGTCGCGCCTGCAAAACCTGGTCGCCAGCGCCGATCGCCGCCGCATGGCCGAACCGGAAATCCACGATGGTGCCACCTGGCTTTCCGGCGTGGTGCAGCGCTGGCTGGTGCTGCGCCCTGACGTTAGCCATCGCCTGACGCTGGCCGAGCGCCGGGGCCGGCCATGGCTTGCCGTGGACGCGACGCTCGATCAGGCGCTGACAAATCTGCTCAACAATGCCGCCGATGCCAACCCGGAAAATGTTGCCATCAGTTTGGAGTGGCAGGATGACAGCGTAGTGATCGACATCCGTGATCACGGCCCTGGCGTGGAGCTGGCGATTGCCGATCAGCTGGGCGAGACGTTTGTTTCTACCAAGAGCAAAGGCATGGGGATCGGGCTGTTTTTAACCCATGCCACGATCAACCGTTTTGGCGGCGGCGTCAGCCTGTATAATCACCCTGACGGCGGCACGCTGACGGAAGTGACGCTGCCGCGCAGCACACCGCCCACCAGCTAGCGATATCGCACTGAATAGCCATATCGCACTGAGGACGACGCACCAGGTTCACTGTTCTTGAGGTTATTATGCCAACGCCTGCACAACGCCTGTTAATCATCGATGACGACGAAATGTTTTGCCACGTACTCAGCCG
>NZ_JAKDUR010000098.1 GCF_030457605.1 Halomonas sp. | reverse complement strand
AATGGGTGTGCGGTGAATAAGGATGCGGGTTATGCCGTCGCGCCCTTGGCATAAGCGTAAATCAGCGTTTCCTGCGCGCTGATGGGCGCGCCGTTGCCGGGAGTCTGTAAACGATAGCTACCGTCCGGCTGCAGCAGCCAGCTCTGGCAATTATCCACCAGGTAGGTTTCGAGGTCCTTGCGTACCCGGGTGGCGAGCTTTTTATCCAGCAGCGGAAAGCAGGTTTCGACACGATGGAACATGTTGCGCGTCATGCCGTCGGCGCTGGAGCACCATGTCTCTGATTTTCCTGCATTATGGAAATGAAATACCCGGGTGTGTTCCAGCAGACGGCCAATAATGGAACGCACGCGGATATTATCGGACACGCCTTTAATCCCCGGCTTCAGGCAGCACATGCCCCGAATGATCAGATCACACTCGACTCCCGCCTGGGAAGCGCGATAGAGCGCCTTGATCAGCTGGGGCTCGGTGAGCGAGTTGCATTTGATGATCAGGTGCCCGCGCTTGCCTTTGCGTGCGTGCCGGGCTTCGCGCTCAATCATCTCGACCAGGCGTTCGTGCAGGGTAAAAGGCGCGTGCAGCAACGTATCGATCTGGCGGGCACGGCCCATGCCGGAAAGCTGCTGGAATACTCGGTGCACGTCGGCGCACAGCGTCTTGTTGGCGGTCAGCAGACTGTAGTCGGTGTACAGCCGGGCGGTTTTGGTGTGGTAATTGCCGGTGCCCAGGTGAGCGTAGTAGCGCAGCTTGCCGCTTTCCCGACGGACGATATGCAGCATCTTGGCGTGGGTCTTGTAGGCCATGATGCCGTAGATAACGATGGCACCGGCTTCCTGCAGGCGCGAGGCCAAAGCCAGGTTGTCGGCTTCATCAAAACGTGCGCGCAGCTCGATGACGACCGTGACTTCCTTGCCCTGGCCGGCCGCCTCTACCAGTGCGTTGACAATGGGTGAGCCCGCGCCGGTGCGGTAAAGCGTCTGTTTGATGGCCAGCACGTCCGGGTCACGGGCGGCTTCTATCAGGAGCTCTTCGATCGGTGAAAAGGACTGAAACGGGTGATGCAGCAGGATATCGCCCTGCCGGATGGCCTGAAATATGCTGCGCCCCTTGAGCACCCGGGGAATACCGGGGGTAAAAGGCCGGTACAACAGGTCAGGCCGGTCGATATCGTCGAGCAAGGCCATCATGCGGGTCAGATTAACTGGCCCCTTGACCCGGTACAGGTCATCGTCTTCCAGACTGAACTGGCGCAGTAAAAAATCGCTGAGGGCATCGGGGCAGTTTTCCGCCACTTCGAGCCGTACGCCGCTGCCATAACGGCGTGCCAGAAGCTCGCCGCGCAGGGCCGAGGCGAGGTCTGACACTTCTTCGGGATCAACGCTCATGTCCGCATCCCGGGTCAGCCGGAACTGGTAACAGCCGCGTACCAGCATGCCGGGAAACAGCTCATCGGCGTGGGCGTGAACCATGGATGACAGAAATATGTACTCGCGGTAGTCTTTTTCGCACAGATGCTCGGGCAGGGCCACCAGCCGCGGCAGCGAACGTGGTGCCGGAAGGATAGCCATGCCGCCGGTGCGCCCGAAGGCATCCTTGCCTTCCAGCTCGACAATGAAGTTCAGGCTCTTGTTGACCAGCCGGGGAAACGGGTGCGAAGGATCCAGACCGATGGGGCTGACGACGGGCATGATATCGCTATCAAAAAACGCATGGACCCACTCCTGTTGCGCCCGGGTCCACTGGTCGCGGCGGAGAAAGCGCAGCCCCTGGGCTTCAAGGGAAGGCAGCAGTATTTCGTTCAGGATGTGGTACTGGCGGCTGACTTCGGCATGGGCAATACGCGATATGTCGCTGAGTACGGCTTTGGGCGAGCGCCCGTCGGCGCCAGTGGTGTCATCGCCCAGGGCAATCCGGTGTTTGAGGCTGGCGACGCGGATTTCGAAAAATTCATCCATGTTGGATGAAAAAATCAGCAGGAACATAAGCCGGTTAACCAGTGGATGTGCCTCATCCAGCGCCTGCTCCAGCACGCGGATATTAAACTGCAGGTGCGTTAGCTCGCGGTTGAAATACAACTGGGGATCATCAAGATTGGTGTGGGCCTGCGCAGGGTCGGCGTGTATGCCGCAGCCGGTGCGGTTGATGCGTAACGGGGGCGTGTCACCGTCGTGTTCGAGTGAACAGTCCGGCGCCGGGGGCGTGGGTGCGGGGGGAACTGTAGTGTCCATCACCGTTCCTTTCTGGGTAGGTAGCGCTAGTGGCTAGCAGGATCAACCTGCCCAGTGTGACGACCGCGGATGACACGAAGATGACATCCACGGCCGTCAGGTACGGCGTTACTCAGGTGTTGGGTTAGCTGGTGGCGTTGAGCAGCCGCGCGGCGTCCAGCGCGAAGTAGGTCAGAATGCCGTCGGCACCGGCGCGCTTGAAGCACAGAAGCGACTCGAGAATGACCTTGTCGGCGTCGAGCCAGCCGTTATCAAAGGCGGCGCGATGCATGGCGTATTCGCCGCTGACCTGGTAGGCAAACGTCGGCACGCCCAGTTCGGCCTTGACCCGGCGTACCACATCCAGATACGGCATGCCGGGCTTGACCATCACCATGTCGGCGCCTTCGGTGATGTCCATGGCGACTTCGTGCAGTGCTTCATCGCTGTTGCCCGGGTCCATCTGGTAGGTGCGCTTGTCGGCCTGGCCGAGGTTGCCCGCCGAGCCGATGGCATCGCGAAAGGGGCCGTAATAGCTCGACGCGTATTTGGCGCTGTAGGCCATGATTTTGGTGTTGAGGAACCGTTCTTTTTCCAGCACCTCGCGCACCGAACCGATGCGACCGTCCATCATGTCCGAGGGGGCGACGACATCCGCGCCGGCTTCCGCATGGGAGAGTGCCTGCTTGATCAGCGTCTCGACGGTGGGGTCGTTCTGTACGTAGCCGTGCTCGTCGAGAATGCCGTCCTGGCCGTGGCTGGTGTAGGGATCCAGCGCCACGTCGGTGATGATGCCAAGCTCGGGCAGCGCTTCCTTGAGGGCGCGTACGCTGCGCTGAATCAGGCCGTTGGCGTTGTAGGCTTCCTCGGCCAGCTCGGTTTTGTGTTCGACGTCAATCACCGGAAACAGCGCCAGCGCTGGAATGCCCAGGGAGTGGGCGTCGCGCGCCTGCTCGATGAGCAGATCAAGCGTCAGGCGCTCCACGCCGGGCATCGAGGGCACGGCTTCGCGCTGGTTGTCGCCTTCCATGACGAATACCGGCAGGATCAGGTCGGCCGGTGTCAGCACGTTTT
>NZ_JAKDUR010000037.1 GCF_030457605.1 Halomonas sp. | reverse complement strand
CAGCGAGAAGGAGCGGCTGTATTCGGCAAGCTCGGCGGTAAAATGACGCCGGCGAATAGCCACCCAGGTAATGCTTGGCAGTATGACGATGGCCACCAGTACCTTCCAGGCATGTTCGGCAACGTTGTTGTCCAGAAAAGAGTCCTGCTCCCGAATCAGCGAAGCGGCGAGAAAAGCCAGCAGCAACAGGGTAACGTGGGGCCAGACTTTCAACACCAGGCGCACGTAGAGCAGGATGGCGCAGCCAGAGGCCAGCAGCAGGGTCTGGGTCAGCTCGGTAAAGCCGAGTTCGGAAAAGCGCAGATCGGGCAGATACAGGGCTTCCAGATACGCCCCTTGGGCAATGGCGCCAGTAGCGATAAAATAAAGTGTGGCGCGCAGCAGCAATGCGCCAACGCCTGAGGGCGAAGAAGAAGCTTGGTGGGGCATGGGTCGTCCTGAATCACGCGACCCGCCTGATTGGCGGGCACGGCCGAAAGTTAAACATTCGAATATGTATGTGATTGTATCGCGTTGTGCGGCGCCATGCACGCCCGGGAAGCGCTTCACAGGCAACGTTTGTCGTGGCCGGGCAAGGTGGCCGTCGGGACTCTTTTGGCACTATTGTCAGACTCGGAGAAAGTCGGAGAAAGCGCAGCCAACACAGCAGGCGTCCAATCGATATATCACACCCGCACTCCATGAGGGGGACACATGGCGATTAGCGTATTTGACCTGTTTCGCATCGGGATTGGCCCGTCGAGTTCGCATACCGTGGGCCCGATGCGCGCGGCACGCGAATTTGCCCTGGGGCTGAACGATCCCGGCATTGACCGCGTGCGCGTGACGCTGCGCGGCTCCCTTGCCGCTACCGGGGTTGGCCATGGCACTGACCGAGCCGTGATCATGGGGCTTGCCGGCGAAACGCCGGAAGCCATTGATCCGGACAGCATTGATACACGGCTTGAAGCGCTGGCGGCAGGCAAGCCGCTGGTGTTGCCCAACGGTCAGCAAGTGGCATTTTCGCGCCGTGACGATATCCGCTGGGACGACAGCTGCCTGCCGTTTCATCCCAATGCCATGGAGCTGACGGCCTGCTGTGGCGAGCGTGAGGTGGCGAGCAATACGTTTTATTCGCTGGGTGGCGGGTTTTATGTTGACCAGGCCACCGCGGACAGCGATGGCGCCGAAGAGGATGCCACCGTGTTGCCGTATGCCTTTAGCAGTGCGGCTGAACTACTGGCACTGTGTCGGCAGAACGAGCTGAGCATCAGCCAACTGATGCTGGCCAACGAACGCGTCTGGCGCGATGAGGCTGATATTCGCCGCTCACTGCTGCATGTCTGGGCAGCCATGCGGGAAAGTATTGATAACGGCCTTGCCGCGCGCGGCCATTTGCCGGGCGGACTCAACGTGCGCCGCCGAGCGCGCCAGATCCATGAGCAGCTGCAGCATCCGCAGGATCAGCGCCTGATCGTGACCAGCTTTTCGCTGATGGACTGGGTCAATCTTTTTGCGCTGGCGGTCAATGAAGAAAATGCCGCCGGCCGGCGTATGGTCACGGCACCGACCAACGGCGCGGCGGGTATCGTTCCGGCGGTGCTGGCCTATTACTTCAAGTTCGAGCCTGAAGCCAGCGATGACGACGTGGTGAACTTTCTGCTGACGGCCGGGGCCATTGGCATTCTGTGCAAGACCAATGCGTCCATTTCAGGGGCCGAGGTAGGCTGTCAGGGCGAGGTGGGCTCGGCCTGTGCCATGGCCGCCGCCGGGCTTGCCGACGTGCTGGGCGGCAACGTTGACCAGGTTGAAAATGCAGCAGAGATCGGGCTTGAGCACAACCTCGGGCTTACCTGTGACCCGGTCGGTGGGCTGGTGCAGGTGCCCTGTATCGAGCGCAACGCCATCGCTTCGGTCAAGGCGATCAACGCGGCGCGTATGGCAATGCATGGCGACGGCGAGCACTTTATCTCGCTGGATAAAGTCATTCGCACCATGCGCGATACCGGCCGCGATATGCAGGACAAGTACAAGGAAACCTCGAAGGGCGGTCTTGCCGTTAATGCCATCGAGTGCTAGCTGAAAGGGCGGCTGAAATGTTGGCAAGATACTGTAATATATAAAAGAGACAGGGCTTATGGAGCCCCGCGTTTGAGCTGTGGCTAACGCGTTACGACCGACGAAAGGAGAACCTTATGAAATCGCGTGCTGCCGTAGCGCTGGAAGCGGGTAAACCGCTGGAGCTTGTCGAAATTGACGTGGAAGGCCCCAAAGCGGGAGAAGTGCTGGTCAAAATGGAAGCCACCAGCGTTTGCCATACCGATGCGTATACACTGTCGGGCGCTGACCCGGAAGGCAACTTTCCTGCGGTGCTGGGCCACGAAGGGGCCGGCGTGGTGCAGGAAGTCGGTGCCGGTGTCAGCAGCGTCAAACCCGGCGATCATGTGATACCGCTATATACCGCCGAGTGCGGCAAGTGCAAATTCTGCCTGTCGGGCAAGACCAACCTGTGCGGCAGCGTGCGCGCCACTCAGGGCAAGGGCGTGATGCCCGACGGCACCTCGCGGTTTTCGCTGGACGGGCAAAAGCTGCATCACTACATGGGCTGTTCCACCTTCAGCGAGTACACGGTGCTGCCCGAAGTCTCGCTTGCCGTGGTCTCCAAAGAGGCGCCGATGGACAGGATCTGCCTGCTTGGCTGCGGCGTGACCACCGGCATTGGTGCGGTAATGAACACGGCGAAGGTTGAGCCGGGCTCGACGGTGGCGGTATTCGGCATGGGGGCCATTGGCCTGGCGGTCATCCAGGGCGCGGTGATGGCCAAAGCGTCGCGGATTATTGCCATCGACATCAACCCGGACAAATTTGCCCTGGCCAAACAGTTCGGTGCCACCGAGTGCGTCAACCCGAAAGACTATAGCGGTTCGATTCAGGAAGTGATTGTTGATCTGACCGACGGTGGTGTGGATTACTCGTTCGAGTGCATCGGCAATGTCAACGTCATGCGCTCGGCACTTGAGTGCTGCCACAAGGGCTGGGGTGAGTCGATCATCATCGGCGTGGCCGGTGCCGGCGAGGAAATTGCTACGCGGCCGTTCCAGCTGGTCACCGGACGGGTCTGGAAGGGCTCGGCATTCGGCGGTGTCAAGGGGCGCACCGAGCTGCCCGGCTATGTGGATCAGTACATGAAAGGTGAAATCAACATTGATGACTTCATCACCCACAATATGCCGTTCGAAAAAATCAACGAGGCCTTCGACCTGCTGCATGCCGGCGAGAGCATCCGGACCGTTCTGCATTACTGATATGATCCCATCCTGAATCAAGTGCCGGATCAATACGTGCGGCGGATGCGCCGCGCTTTGCGCATGAAAGCGCTGAGTATTAACGGGAGCCTGCCATGAGCATGAGTGAAACCCTGGAGTTGGTGTCGGAAAACCGCAGCTTTGGCGGCTGGCACCAACGCTATAGTCATTACTCGCGGGCGCTGGACTGCGACATGACCTTCGCCGTCTATCTGCCGCCTCAGGCAGAAGACGGGCGTGTGCCGCTACTGTGGTGGCTTTCCGGACTGACCTGCAACGACGAGAATTTCATGCAGAAGGCCGGCGCCCACCGTTTGGCCGCTGAACTGGGCGTAGCCATTGTCTGCCCGGATACCAGTCCGCGTAATGTGGCGGTAGCCGGCGAGCATGACAGCTATGATCTGGGCTCGGGGGCAGGGTTTTATGTCAACGCCACCCAGGCGCCGTGGAAATCCCATTACCGCATGTACGACTACCTTGTTGAGGAGCTGCCGTCGGTGGTGCGCCTGCATTTTCCGGTCAACGGGCGGGAATCCATCAGCGGCCATTCCATGGGTGGGCACGGTGCCCTGATACTGGCGCTGCGCCACCCCGGCCGGTTCAGCTCGGTCTCAGCGTTTGCTCCCGTGGTCAATCCGATGGAATGCCCCTGGGGGCAGAAAGCGTTTACCCACTATCTGGGCGACGACGTGGCGTGCTGGCGCCAGTATGATGCCTGTGAGCTGGTAGCCAATGGCGCCTCACGCCAACGATTGTTTATCGATCAGGGCGAATCCGACCAGTTCCTCGATGAGCAGCTCAAGCCCGAGCGGCTGGAAAACGTCTGCGAAGAGCACGATCATCCGCTGACGTTGCGCCGTCAGCCGGGGTACGATCATAGCTACTTCTTCATTGCTTCGTTCATTGAAGACCACCTGCGCTATCACGCCGAGCATCTTTATAAATAAGCCTGGATCATCCCCAAAGCGGCCATCTTCCAAAAGGCCATCCCGGAGCAAGCCCGCGCAAAAGCGGCCACCGGCGAAAAAGCCGCGTCGTCAGGCCAGTCATGGTCAGAAAACCCCGCTGCGTGCCAGAGCGCAGCGGTTGGCGGCCTGGGCGTGGCGTCTGCTATGGCGTGGTGTTTTGGCTTTTGTGCTGCTGTCCATCGCGCTGGTGCTGTTGTTTCGCGTGGTGCCGCTGCCGGGCTCGATGGTCATGGTCGAGCGCAAGGTACAAAGCTGGGTGGCAAGCGACCCGCTGCGCATTGATTACCGGTGGCGCAGCGCGGGCAACCTGGCAGATGCGGCCAAACTGGCCGTGATTGCCGCGGAAGACCAGCGCTTCCCTACGCACAGCGGCTTTGACTTCGTCGAGATCCGGCGAGCCTTTCTCACCAGCCTGAATGGCGGGCGTCTGCGTGGTGCCAGCACGCTAAGTCAGCAAACCGCCAAGAACGTGTTTCTGTGGAGCGGGCGGAGCTGGCTGCGTAAAGGTTTCGAGGCGTGGTTTACGCTGCTGATCGAGCTTTTCTGGGGCAAGCAGCGCATTCTGGAAGTGTATTTGAATATCGCCGAATGGGATCGCGGCGTCTTTGGCCTGGAAGCCGCCGCCCAGCACTATTTTGGCGTGTCGGCGAATGCGTTGAACACACGCCAGGCAAGCTTGCTGGCGGCGATCCTGCCAAGCCCGTTAACGCGCAGTGCCGCCCGTCCTTCAGCAAGCGTCGAGCAGCGCAGCCGCTGGATTCAGCGGCAGATGCGCAACCTCGGCGGCACCGGTTACCTCAAGCGTATTGATTGATCAGGTTGTGCTTTTACGTGGCCGAGTGGGGCTGGCCCTGGCCACCAGAATCACACCGCCGATGGCGATGACCATGCCCAACAGGCCAAGCCAGGGCAGGCGTTCATCAAACAGCCACCAGGCTTCCAGCGCGGTGACTGGTGGTACCAGATAAAACAGGCTGGCCACGCGGGACGCCTCGCCTTTTTTGATCAGCGCCATCAACAGCAAAATGGCGGCTATGGATAAAATCAGCACCAACCAGCCAAGAGTGAGTATGAAAGTTGGTGTCCAGTCGACCTGGCGTGTTTCAAACAGCCAGGCGCCCAGGGTAAACAGCGAGGTTGCGGCCATATATTGAATCACCGCGCCGGATAATAGCGGCATGTGCGTGCAAAAGCGCTTTTGATACAGCGTACCCAGTGAAATGCCCAGCAGGGCGGCGGTAACGCTGATCAGCGCACCGAGCCCGAAGCCTTCGAACAGCGAGTCGCTGAAGTCGAGCTTGCTGCCCAGCACCAGACTGATGCCCAAAAGCCCGAGAGCCAGCCCCAGCCATTGTATTTTCCCCAGTCGCTCGCCCAGCAGCGGGCCGGCGCAGGCCGCCGTCAACAGCGGCTGCAGCCCCACCAACAATGCGGTAAGTCCGGCGGGCATGCCCAGTTCAATGCTGTAAAATACGCCGGCCAGATACGCGCCATGTACCAGCATGCCAGACACGGCGATATGCCCCCACAGAGGTGCTGTGCCCGGCCACGGTATACGCATGACAAGCACCAGTGGCAGCAGCACGGCGAGGGTAAGCACACAGCGTAGCCACAAAAAGGTAAACGGTTCGGCATAGGGCAGGCCGAACTTGGCGCCAATGAATCCGGTACTCCATAGCAGCACAAACACGGCTGGCATGGCGGCAAGGACGGGCGTGCCGGGATGTTGCAGCGTGGCATTCAGTTTTGTCATAGCGTTCCTCGCGTCCGTCGGATTTTTATGCCGCGGACTTTTGTGGCTCAGGGCGATGTGGTTTATGGCGATGTAGGATCAGGGCGTGGCAACTCGGGTTTCGTGATTTGATGTCCGGCTTTGGGAGCTCTTGCATCGTGGGTCTTTATAACGTGGGACAGGTCGCGATGCGATGTGTCATTGGCGGATTCAGTGGCGCTACACCATGAGTGTTACACTCCGACACATTAAAATGGGAACCTGTACCGCACGGCGTCGTCACACTGGGACATTCATAATGCGCCAATGAGGTTTATTTCATGCCACGTTTTACTGCTTTGTTCTCCGCTGCCCTTCTCGCTACCGGTCTGATGGCAGGCGTTGCCCAGGCTCAGCAATCGGCAGACACTGCCCAGAGCCAGGCGCCGAGCGCTCAGGCAGCAACACAGGACTTCAGCGATGATCAGCTTCAGCAGTTTGCGGATGCATCCCAGGAAATTGCTGTGGTATCCCAGGAGTATACCGAGCGCCTGCAGTCCGCTGAAGGCGAAGAAGCCCAGCAGGAAGTCCGGGCAGAAGCCAACGAAAAAATGATTCAGATCGTTGAGAACAGCGGCCTGGACGTTGATACCTTCAACTCCATTGGTCAGGCGATTCAGCAGAACCCGGAAATGATGCAGCGCGTACAGAAAATGGCCGGCCAGTCCTGAGTCAGGCTGCGCTGCCCGGAGTCACTGGGCAGCGTCATTTCAACAGGCATATCGTTGACAGAACGCGGCTGACTTCCCGTTAGCCTGCTAAATTAAGCCTGCCAATACTATAGGTGTGAAGGCCGGGCGGCGACACCCCGCAAGCCATACTCTTCATACCCGGCAGGCTGACATGCGGCATGTAAAAGCCCGGCACCCAGGTGCCGGGCTTTTTCTGGTTTACCGAGGCGAAAAAGCGTTCCAGAATACAGCCACACGCCAGACAAATAACGCTCAGGGGGTCGCATGGACGCCGAGTTGATGGAAATCCGCCAGCACATGAGCCAGTTCCCGCCCTTTGACGCGCTGTGTGATGAGTTGCTTGACGAGGTGGCCGGCCGCATTGAGGTAAGTTACTTCAAGGCGGGCAGCGACATCCTGCTGCTCAATGCCGACGCGCACGAGCTCTGTTATATACGCAGCGGCGCGGTGGAGGTATATCGCCGTCAGGGCGATCTGTATAACCGCCTGGGTGAGGGCGATATCTTCGGGCACTTCAACCTGCTGCGCGACCATAAGGTGCGCTTTCCTGCCCGGGCGATTGAAGACACGCTGATCTACTTCATTCCTGACGCCGTGTTCCAAAAACTGTGCGAAGAAGATGAACACCTTGCCGATTTTGTCGAGCTGGAGCGCCCGCGACTGGAGACCATCGCCGAAGAGCAGATGCAATCCAACGACATGATGGTCACGCGGATTCGCCGCCTGCTTTCCCGAGCGCCGGTGACGGTCAGCGTTGACATCAGCGTACAGGACGCGGCCCGCCAGATGAGCGAAGATCAGGCCTCGGCGGTGTTGGTTACCCGGGCCTGTGAGCAACAGGATGCCCCGCGCTGTTTTCGTAATGATCAGGGCCAAATGCGCCAGATTTGCGGGATCATGACCAACAGTGATTTTCGTACCCGCATCGTCGCGCAGGGGCTTTCAGCGCAAACGCCGGTGGGCGAGGTGGTGTCCCCGACGTTGATTACCGTGCAGTCTGACGTGTCGATTTACGAAGCGATGCTGACCATGCTGCGCAATAACGTGCACCATATGCCGGTGCTCTATCGCCAGCGCCCCATGGGCATTGTTCACCTCTCCGATATCATCCGTTATGAAACCCATAGCGGGCTGTATCTGGTCAGCAATATCTTCAGCCGATTAAGCGTTGAGGGGCTGGCGCGGTTGGTGCCGGACGGGCGAGCAGCCTTTCTGCGCATGGTGCAGGAGGGCGCCAATTCGCAGATGGTGGGCAGTGCGCTATCCACTATCGGGCGCAGCTTTACCCGCCGGCTGCTGGAGCTTGCCGAAGATGCACTGGGCCCGCCGCCGGTGCCCTATGCGTTCATGGTCAACGGTTCCATGGCGCGTAATGAACAAAGCATTGTCACCGATCAGGATAACGCCCTGGTGCTGGATGATGCCTTTGATCCGGATCACCACGATGCGTATTTCCAGCGGCTGGCGGCGTTTGTCAGCGACGGGCTGGATGCCTGCGGCTATACCTATTGCAAAGGCGACATCATGGCCACCAACGCTCGCTGGCGACAGCCGCTGAGGGTATGGAAAGAATATTTCCGCGGCTGGATGAGTGACCCAACGCCCGAGACACTGTTGCATAGCTCGATTTTTTTCGATCTGGACAGCGCCTACGGCGAAGCCGCGCTGGTAGATCAGTTGAAGGACATGATTGCAGAGCAGGCGCCGAACTCGCCGCGGTTTCTGGCGGCCATGGCGCGTAACGCGCTGAACCGTACCCCACCGCTTGGGTTTTTCCGGACGTTCGTGATGGAAAACGACGGCAAGAATAATAAATCGATCAACCTCAAGCGCCGCGGGACCGCACCGATGGTGGATGTCATTCGGGTGCATGCGCTGGCTTGTGGCTCCAAGGCGCAGAATACGTTCGAGCGACTTGACGATATTCACAAGGCCCAGCTGCTGGCCTCGGGCGTGAGCGACAAGCTGCGCTATGCCTTCGAGTTTTTGTGCATGTCGCGGCTGCGCCATCAGGCCATTGATATTGAAAAAGACCGCGCGCCGGATAACAACATCGAGCCGGAAAACGTCGAGAGCAGCGAGCGCCACACGCTCAAGGATGCGTTTCACGTGCTGAGTAATGCGCAAAAATTCCTGAAGTTCCGCTACCCCGTGCCCAGTAGCCACGGGGAGCGGCGTTGATGCTGGATATTCGGCCACGACAGAAAGTAACCCGGGCCGACTGGGCCGCCTATATGAATGACCGCGCGGCCAGCGCGCGAAATCCTACCATCCGGCAGTTCTTCGACACGCCCTTGCCGGCCCCCGACACGCCGATTGCCGAGGTGCCCATGGTCGCGCTGGATATGGAAACCACCGGTCTGGACGAGCGCCGTCATGCGATTGTCAGCCTCGGCGTGGTGCCGTTTACGCTTTCGCGTATTGCTCCCGCCAGACGGCGCTACTGGGTGGTAAAACCATCGCGGCCGCTGTTCGCGACGTCCATTGCCCATCACCACATTACCCACTCGGAAATTGCCGGCGCGCCGGATTTTGATGCCGTGATCGACGAGCTTTTACCCATGATCGCCGGCAGGGTGGTAGTAGTGCACTTTCGTAATATCGAGCGTCCTTTTCTGGATGCGGCGGTGCGCGTGCGCCGGGGCGAGGGCGTTATGTTTCCGATGATCGATACCATGTCGCTTGAAGCGCGGAGGTACCGCCAGTCCTTGTGGGCGCGGTTTCGTCGCTGGTTGGGGCGCCCGCCGGTATCGATCCGGCTTAACGCCAGCCGCGCGCGCTATGGATTGCCTGCGTATCAGGGCCACCATGCATTGCTGGATGCGCTGGCCACCGCCGAGCTGCTGCAGGCACAGATAGCCAACCACTATCATCCGGCAACGCCGCTGAGCGCCCTGTGGTGCTGACGCAGCCGCGCATGTGCCGTGTTCAGGCACAAAAAAGGGCAGCCCGTGGGCTGCCCTGTGGCGATGCTGCTCAGGCGTTTCTTAAACGCTGCGCGGTTCGCTGATCAGTGCCTTGATGAGGGCATAGCAGCCGAACAGCAGCACGATGGTGAACGGCAGGCCGGTGGATACCGACGCCGCCTGCAGTGCGCTCAGCCCGCCGCCAAGCAGCAGGGCGATGGCAATGGCGCCTTCGATGATTGCCCAGAAAATGCGTTGGGACTTGGGCGCATCAACCTTGCCGCCGGCGGTGATCGAGTCGATCACCAGCGAGCCGGAGTCCGACGAGGTCACAAAGAACACGATGACCAGCACAATGCCGACGAAAGACGTAATGCTGCTCAGCGGCAGTTGGCCCAGCATGGCAAACAGTTTGAGGTCCAGCGTGGCGTCCTGGACTTCCGTCAGCCCCTGGTTGATGACCTGATCAATGGCAGTGCCGCCGAAAGCCGTCATCCACAGCACGGAAACCAGCATGGGCACCAGCAGTACGGCAATCAGGAATTCGCGCACGCTGCGGCCACGGCTGACCCGGGCGATGAACATGCCGACGAACGGCGACCAGGAAATCCACCACGCCCAGTAAAAGGCCGTCCAGCCTTGTACAAAGCCTGCATCTTCGCGCCCGAAAGGATTGGAGAGCGCGGGAATATTGGTGATGTAGGCTCCCAGATTGGTGAAAAAGCCGGTGGCAATGGCGAGGGTTGGCCCCACGATAATGACAAACGTCAGCAGCAGGAAGGCCAGTGCCATGTTGAGCTGGGATAAACGCTGTACGCCCTTGTCCACGCCCGCAATCACCGAAAACAGCGCCACGGCGGTAATGCCCAGAATCAGCACGACCATGGTGGTGTTGGTGTTGGGGATGCCAAACAGGTAGTTCAGCCCGGTGGACGCCTGAGTGGCACCCAGACCCAGCGAGGTAGCCAGGCCGAACAGCGTGGCAAACACGGCCAGAATGTCGATGACGTGGCCCGGCCACCCCCAGATGCGCTCCCCGAGAATCGGGTAGAAGATCGAGCGCATGGTTAGCGGCAGCCCCTTGTTATAGGCAAAGATGGCCAGCGAAAGGCCAACAATGGCGTAGGCGCCCCAGGGGTGTAAACCCCAGTGGTAGATGGTTGCGGCCATGCCCAGCGATGCCGCCGCCTGCGGGTCGCCTTCGGCACCGGCAAGCGGTGCGCCGTCAGCGCCGCTGAGAGACGTGCCAAAGTGCGAGAGCGGCTCGGCCACGCCGTAAAACATCAGGCCGATGCCCATGCCTGCAGCAAACAGCATGGCAAACCAGCCAGCATAGCTGAAGTCAGGCGTGGCGTTGGCGCCCCCGATGCGCACTTTGCCAAGGGGCGAAACCACAAGCCCGAGGGCGACCAGTACAAATATGTTGCCACCAAGCAAAAATACCCAGCTCAGGTTGCCGGTCAGGTAGCTGAATGTACCGTTGAACAGCGGGGCGACCTGATCCTGCAGGGCCAGGGTTACCACGACAAACAGCAAAATGAGCAGCGATGATACGGTAAACACGATGCTGTGCAGGTCAATCGGCACGCCCAGCTTGCGGGTGGCGATATTGTCCTGGCCGATGACGTAGTCGGTATCAATCAGGTTGGCAGCCCCTTCCGGCGCGGGAATGCCCTCTGAAGCGCCTTGTTCATGCGCTACGGGTTTTTCGTCGTGACTAGCCATAGGCTATTCTCCCTTGCAGTTCTTGCGAGTGCAGTTTTCGACAATGTTGAGCGTCAATGCCTGAAAGCCAGGCGTTTGGGCGTTGCCTTTCAGCTTTGTTGCTGGGCACGCACCAGAAAGATGGAAGTGCGGGCGCGCGCGGCTACCGCATCGCCATGGGCGGGGATGAAAGCGTCGAGAGATCGGGGCAGGTGGGTCGCCATGATCACCAGGTCAGCATTGACGTCTTCGATGGCGTTAACCAACAGGTCATCAAGGTTGGCTGTCGGATCGGTTGAGCCATATGCTCTGGCAGTTACCGGACGGCCGTGTACTGCGTGACGCTTGCGGGCGAAGGCCTCAAGCTTTTGCTGATACTCTTCGGGCGTGCGGGCTACACTGCTGGGAGAGTTGGAGGTAATGCCGATGTAGGTAATGGTGGCATCGTAATGCCTGGCCATATCTGCGACGACCTGCAGTGCCGGCTCCAGGGTTTCCATATGGGCAAGATCCACCGGAACCATAATGTGCTGAAACATACAGTCTCCTTCGCGATCGTTACGTCTATTGCTACGTGACATCGTGAACATTACGTGTGCGATGTGACGTTTTCATGCTTTTCCCGGGCTGAAAAAGGCCACGCACAAGGGCGTGGCCTGATCCGCAAAGTGGCAGGCGGGTTTAGCCTTCAAGCCATTTATTGACCATGTCGGGGTGCTCATCTACCCACTGCTTGGCCGCTTCATACGGATCATCGCCTTCTTCCTGCATGAGCATGACTTCGCCCATGTCATCGGCGGTCCATTCGAAGGCGTCCAGAATGGCGTAGGCTTCCGGCATATCTTCTTCAAGCCCCTGGCGTGCGATGGTATGGATCTGTTCAGCGCCGCCGTAGACGTTTTTCGGGTCTTCCAGATACTTGAGATCCCAGCGAGCGAACATCCAGTGCGGCGTCCAGCCGGTCACGGCAATGCTTTCCTCGTTGGCAATCGCGGACTTCAGCGCCGCGGTCATGGTGGCACCGCTGCCTGACTGAAGATTCAGGTCGAGATCGTATTCGTCAACGACGTTCTCGGACAGACGCATGATGCCGGCACCCGGATCAATCCCCACAATGCGGCCGTTGAACTCATTGGCATACTCGTTGAGATCACCAATGCTTTCGGCTTCTACATAGCTGGGTACTACAAGGCCAAGCTTGGTGCCGTCAAGGTTGACGCCGGTGTTGTCGACCTGATCACTCAGTTTCTCGTAATAGTCTTCGTGGGTGGTGGGCAGCCAGCCGGCCAGAAAGGCGTCGGTATCGCCGCCGGCAACGGATTGCCACATCACGGCGGCAGACAGCGAAGAGGTCTCGACGTTGTAGCCGGCCTGTTCCAGCACCGCTTTCATCACATTGGTGGAGGCAACGGTAGAAGCCCATTCGACGTAGGCAAGCTTGACGGTGCCCTTGTCCTGATCGTCAGCGTGAACGGTGCCGCCTGCCGCCAGGCCAGCGCCGGCGATGAGGGCAAGTGAAGCTGCGCGGATACGATGGCTAAGCATGGGTGTTGTCATAGTGTCATTCGCTCCCTTGGAAATTAGCAGGCGCCGCGGGGCGGCGCTCTGGCTGATTGATACAGTCTGCTACTTGCTGCATCAGTCTAGTACAGGATGAAGATGCCTTCGCGGCTTGACAAGCCAACGGCACAGGCCATTGGTTTAGCGGCGCGAACGGCGCAGCGATTGCGTCAGGCGGTCCAGCAGCATGGCCAGAATCACGACGGCAATACCGGCTTCAAAGCCGTCGCCCGGGCGCAGACGCTGAATCGCGCGCCAGACTTCGCTACCCAGGCCGTCGGCGCCGATCATCGCCGCGATTACCACCATGGAAAGCGCGAGCATGATGGTCTGGTTGATACCGGCCATCAGGGTCGGCAGGGAAAGCGGCAGCTGTACCTTGAACAGTTTCTGGCTGCGCGTGGCGCCGTAGGCATCAGCTGCTTCGATCAGGTCCACCGGGACCTGACGAATGCCCAGCGTGGTGAAGCGGATCGCCGGGGGCATGGAGAAAATCACTGTGGCGAAAATGGCCGAGACCGAGCCGATACCGAAAAACGGAATGGCCGGAATCAGGTAGACAAACGCCGGCATGGTCTGCATGAAGTCAAGAATCGGCATGATGGTGCGGTAGAGCCGCTCGGACAGTGCGGCGGCAATACCCACGGGTAGCGCGATGATGACCGCGACCAGCGTGGCGATGACCACTAGCGTCAGCGTCTCGATCATCGGATCCCAGAGCCCCAGGTTCCAGATCAGCGCCAACCCCAGCCCTGCACCAATGCCAAGGCGGATGGACGAGGCGCGCCAGCACAGCAGCACGATGATTGCCAGCAGTGCCCATTGGGGCAGCCACATCAGCGCGTCGTTCAAGCCGTCGATACCCGTTTGGGTAAAACGCGAAATGCCGCGAGTCACGACCGAGTATTCGCTGGTCAGCCAGTTAAGGCCGCCTTCGATCCATTCACCGAGGGGAATGCGTACGATGTCCATTATTGATCTCCTGCCCGTGCAAGTTCATCCAGAACGGCGCCTTTCACCACTACGCCGAGCAAATGTTGCTGATCGTCTTCCACGGCGATGGGAAAGCTTTTTTCGCTGAACATGGCAAACAGGTTTTGCAGTGGCTCGTCCGGCTTGACGCGACGGAAATCCTGTGTCATGTAGTCAAGGACAGTGCTGGCGCCCTGATCGGCAGCCTGGCTTGCGGCGTCAACCTCAAGCAGGCCGAGCAGTTTGCGCTCGCGGCTGACCACATAAATGGAGTCGATGCTGTTTTCGCGCATCTTGTGTAGCGCCGTACGCGGGCCGTCGCTTTCGCGTGCGGTAGAGCGCACCGGACGCATGGCGTTTTCCGCAGTAAGAATGCGCGACATGTCCACGCCTTCGATAAAGCGGCGCACGTAATCGTCGGCAGGGTTGGTCAGGATTTCTTCGGGCGTGCCGATCTGAACCACCTCGCCATCCTTGAGCAGCACGATACGATCACCGATGCTTAGCGCTTCGTCGAGATCGTGGGTGATGAACACCGTGGTCTTTTTGGTTTTGGCCTGCAGCTGCATCAGTTCCTGCTGCATATCCTTGCGGATCAGCGGATCCAGCGCCGAGAAAGCCTCGTCCATCAGCAAAACGCTGGCGTCGTTGGCAAGCGCCCGTGCCAAACCAACACGCTGTTGCATGCCGCCGGAAAGCTGGTTGGGATAAGCATCTTCCCAGCCGTCCAGCCCGACCTGGGCAAGCGAGTTGCGGGCAATCTTGAAGCGTTCGCTTTTGCTGATGCCGCGAACTTCCAGCCCGAATTCGGCGTTTTTCTGCACCGTCCGGTGGGGGAAAAGGGCAAAGTTCTGAAACACCATGGAGAAATGTCGGCGGCGGCATTCCAGCAGCGCCTTGTCGCTCAGGGCAGGGATATGTTCGTCATCAATGACGATGTCGCCCTCGGTGGTGTCGATCAGGCGGTTCAGGCAGCGGATCAGCGTGGATTTGCCCGAACCGGAAAGCCCCATGATCACCAGCAGCTCGCCTTCATGGACATCAAAGTCGATGTTGGAAAGCCCCAGGGTCTGGCCGGTCTTTTCCAGTATTTCCGGGCGTTTAAGGCCTTGATCGCGCAGCTCTAAAGCCTTTTTTGGATGTTTGCCAAAGACTTTACTCAAGCCGCGCACCTGAATTTTGACGTTGTGTGTCTCGTCCATAGGCGATGCCTTTTCAGTGGAAAGAAAAAACACGCCCCGAAAGGAAACATGACGGCAACGGCCCGACCCGAATGAACCGGGTGAGTCGCATCCTGTCGAGAACCATAAGAAAAAGGGGCATGCGATACCTGAACAGTATTACACTCCATTATACATACATGCCGTTACCGTGTCACAAAGCGCATTTAACGGTATTTAGCCGCGAGATCAGGCCGCCAATATCGTGGGCAGGTGTTGGGCAAAAAAAAGCGCCGCAGAAGCTGCAGCGCAAAAGACAGATCGAGATCAGCCGGTAAGGTGTCAGTAGTGAGCTGACCAACCCAGGGTGAAGGTGCGGCCTTGCCCCTGGTAGTCGAACAGGTATTCCGGCCCGTAAGTGGGCGAATAGAACATGGCGGCGCGTTGCCCCCACACTGTTGAGTAGCTTTCGTCCAGCAGGTTATCCACGCCCAGGCTGAACTTGCCGAACTCTGTTTGCTGGCTCATGCCCAGGTCCAGCGTGGTGTAGCCGTCGACTTCGTGGTCGCTGTCGTCTTCCAGATCAAACGCGTGATTGGCCTGCAGCCGTATCGAGCGCTCATAGTCGCTCCAGCCGACAAAGGCCGTGGCCGAGGACAACGAGGCATAGCGCGCATCGCGCTTATCCCAACTACCGCCGTTTTTCTGTTCCGAACGCACCAGATGCAGCGTGCCGCCGGCCTCAAAGCCGTGGTCAAAGTAGCGGGTCAGCGCACCTTCAAGGCCGTAATCGCGCTTTTTCTCATCGACAACGGAAACGCTCAGGTCGTCGGCGTTTTCCACGGCCTTGTCGGACCAGGCGTAGTAAAGGGCAGCCTGCCCTGACCAGTTGGCGTCACGGTAGCGCATGCCCAGCTCCACCTGGTCGGTCTTGATCGCGGAAAGCGGGTTGGCTCCCACGCTCACTCCCGGTGCCTTGCCGTAATACTTGGCCGGGTCGGGCAGTTCAAACCCCTGGCTGTAGCGCAGCCAGGTTTGTGTGTCGCCAAAATCGTAAAGGGCGCTGGCGTTGAGCAGGGTGGCATCGTAGTCGTTCTTGCCGCCGGGAATCAGCACGCCGGAGCGCGCGCCCGTGGCTGGGTCGTAGCTGCGTTTGGTGAAGTCATCCACGTCGACGTCCATATGCTGCTGGCGCACGCCGGCCGCCAGCTTGAGTGCGTCGGTGGCTTGCCAGTCGCCCTGCACAAAGCCGGAAAGGCCGTCGACCTCGTAGCCGGGATAGCGCTCTTCGGTGCGTGATTCGGCCTGCACCAGCCCGCCGGTGGCATCCGAGGTCGCCACGTCGAAGAACATCTGGTCGGCGTCGAAGGTTTCGCGATCCACGTCAATGCCATAGGTCAGGCTGACGCTGTCGGTCAGGTCGGCGTCAAACAGCGCCTTGATACCGCTGACATCGGTGTTCTGTTTGGATGCGGCAAATTCAATGCCGTAACGTCCCTGGGCGGGCAGCGGGCGCGTATAGGGAAACGCCTGAAAGCTGGCCTCTTCTTCGCGGTAAAAGGCCTGCAGGTAGAAACCCTGTCCCAGTAGATCGCCGTTGTGGTACTGGGCGTTGAGCATTTTACGATCCGTTGCCGGATCGCGATCCGAGGCGTAGCCGTCGCGGATCTCGGCATCGTCAAGGCTTAGCTGCGGCGCTTTGTCGATGTTAGGGAAATATACCCCGCGATCGCCCTCGTAACCCGAGCGATATATCTGCGCGCCGAGGTCCAGCGTTTGCTCGTCGGCCAGTTGAAAGGTCAGGTTGCCGGTGACGTCGATACGGCGGTTATCCTGCAGGTCGGTCTGGGCAATGTCCGGAAAAATCTCGTCGCCATTACCGTCATAGGTGCGGCCGTTATCCTCATAGGCCACGCCCAGATAACCCTGTACGCGCTCGTTGCCTGCGCTGACCGACTGCGCCACCCGGGTTTTCAGGTCATCGCCGGCATTAAAACCGCTGGTGACGCTTGCCTGGCTGTGCCAGTTGGGACGACCGGCTTCGCCTTTATGAGTAATGATGTTGACGATACCGCCGGTAGCGCCGCCGCCGTACAGGCTGCTGGCGCCGGAAAGCACTTCGACCCGCTCGATGTTGAACGGGTCAATGGCATCAAACTGGCGCGACAGGCCCCGGGAGCTATTCAGCGAGACGCCGTTGATCAGCACCTGCACGCTGCGCCCGCGCAGGTTCTGAC
The DNA here is from genome assembly GCF_030457605.1 of Halomonas sp. GTDB lineage: Bacteria > Pseudomonadota > Gammaproteobacteria > Pseudomonadales > Halomonadaceae > Vreelandella. The sequence goes on along the minus strand of NZ_JAKDUR010000037.1, from coordinate 1,332 downwards.
CAAAATTGGTGCGCCCCTGCGGCGCCAGGTCCATCCCCGGGATCAGCCGGCCCAGCGTGGTTTTAAGATCGACGCCGGTGTCCAGCTGCTGCTTTATCTCATCGCCTTCCACGACCCACACCGCGCCGGGGATCTGGCTGATCTGTGACGGCGTGCGCGAGCCCACCACCACCATGGTGTCCTGCGCTTCTTGCGCCTGAAGACCAAGCGAAGCGGTGCCGGCAAGCATCGCTGCGCCGATGGAATATCGTTTTTTCATGCTGGAATCCCTTGCTGGATAACGCCCGTGCTTGGTCATGCCCTGCTCAGTGAGCGGGTTCGGTGGTTAGGCTTTGTCCGGAAAATGCCTGCGCTTGCTCATACGGTGTTAAAAACCAGCTCAAAATGCTTATTTACACGCTGTAAACTGCGCTTTTTCGCTGTTTTTTGCCTTGTCTGAGCTACGCTCGACGACTTTTCGTACAGACCCTGGTCGGCGCAAAGGGTAGCGGGAACATTCACGACAATCAATAACACTGATTATCATTAACTTTAAAAACCGTACCTTCCAGCATGAATCCAGCGAGGCTGGGTTTACTCCTCGCGCTGGAGAAACGCCTCAAACGTCACGGGAATATCGCGTTTAATCTCGCCGTAGCCCAGTAGCGCCAGCACGCTGCGGCCCACGGAGTCCGCCCTGACTTCCTGACTATCAAGCGTTAGCGGCTCGGCCTGGGTCACCCGTATGGTCTCTTCATCAAGGCGGAGAAAGCGCAACTTTATCGGCGCCTGTTGCCCCTTGGCATGAAACACGAGGGTATCGACCAGCGTGCTGCCCACAGGTAGCGCCGCCAGGCGCTGGGTATCCACCGTTGTTGTCAGTGTGGCGAGGGGAGTGTTGGCCAATCCCGAAAGCCAGGGCGGTAGCGTTTCTCGCTCCAGCGTATCAAGCTGGTTCAGGCGCAACGGCAGGCGTAGCGTGCCGTCATCCGCCACGCGCCCGGAAAGGCCACGCAGCTGATGCTGATGCACCGTCTCGCCGCCGGCGGTAAGCTCGGTAATGGTCACGCCCACGTGCGATTGCTGCGGCATTAGCGACCAGCCCGCCTGAGCCGGCAAAGCCAGACTCAAACACGCTACCCCCAATGCACCAGCTAAATGGCAGGTCTTGTTCAACATACACAAGCTCCTTTCGGTGAAGTTGGTCACCGGGTTGTATCTGCAACATCGACAGGTACCGACACTTTTCAGCTGAAGTCTAGCCTCGGTTTCCCGCATCCGGTATCATACGCCACCGCAGCAAGGGCCTATAGCTCAGTTGGTTAGAGCAGGGGACTCATAATCCCTTGGTCG
>NZ_JAKDUR010000097.1 GCF_030457605.1 Halomonas sp. | reverse complement strand
GTAAGGCGTACATTAGTGAAAAAGCGCGCCATACCCCCAATCGAGCAGAGGAGAATCATCATGTCTGATCAGCCATTTCTGACCGATATCAAGACCATTCGCGAACGCGCCCGCCAGCACATTGAACAGGGGGCGGTTACCGAGGGCTACACCGCAGACCGTGAAAACGTCATCAACCTGCTGAACGAAGCGCTGGCCACGGAAATTGTCTGCACGCTGCGCTACAAGCGCCATTACTACATGGCCGACGGCCTGAGCGCGAGCATTGCCAAGGCCGAGTTTCTGGAACACGCCCAGCAGGAACAGCAGCACGCCGACTGGCTGGCAGAACGCATTGTGCAGCTGGGCGGCGCGCCCAACTTCTCGCCGGAAGGCCTGTTAAGCCGCGCCCACGCGGAATATACCGAAGGCGACTCGCTGCGCGAGATGATCAAGGAAGACCTGATTGCCGAGCGTATCGCCGTCGACAGCTACCGCGAAATCGCCAACTATCTAGGCGAAAAGGACCCGACATCACGCCGGGTGATGGAAGACATTCTAGCGCAGGAAGAAGAGCACGCCGACGACATGGCCGGCCTGCTCGAAGGGCTGGATAACCGGTAACCGGTGGCCGACCGTGGCCGGCAACCTGTCGACGGATGGCGGCAACGCAGCCATTCTTGACGTTATGAGCTTGCTACCCGCCCCGAGCCTGTTCATTCTGTTCTTTGTGGTGTGTCGATGCTGTTTCTGGTTTCCACACTGGATTCGGGCCGCCACGGCAAGCCGCCACTTGAGCAACCATCAGGACCCCGGGCCGGGCCACCGGGTATTCTGGTGCGTGATGGTGGCCGTTATGCCACTGATGATGATCTTCATCGATGCGCCGCTCAATACGATCAAGACAGCTGCCATCGTGACGGCCGTACCACTGCTGGTGGTGCTGATTATCATGAACTACGGCATGATCGGCTGGATGCGTAAAAACTATGGTCACGCCTCCCGGGATGCCATCCGCAACGGCCATACGTCGTGAAAGAGATGGATCACAACACCCGCATACGTATGTCAAACAAGGCGCAATGAACGTGCCCGGCACTTCCCCGGTGTCGGGCACGTTTCTTGCAGCTTTTACAACAACACCAGCGATAACACATAGATCAAACACATTGCGGTCACGCCCTGCACCAGCGTGGCAAGCGTTTGCGCGCGGTATGCCAGCCCTACGCTCATGCGGCTGAAGCGGGACACTACCCAGAAGAAGCTGTCATTGGCGTGGGAGACCGTCATGGCGCCCGCCCCGATGGCCATGACCGTGAGCGTCCGCCCAATATCACTGCCCAGCCCCAGCGACTCCATCATCGGCGCCACCAGCGCAGACGTGGTGACCAGCGCCACGGTGGAAGACCCCTGCGCCGACTTCAGCCCGGCCGCGACGATAAACGGCATCAAAATACCGATGCCCAACGTGGATAGCGTACTGCCCAGATAATCCCCCAGCGGCGAAGCACTCAGCACGGCACCAAACGCGCCACCGGCACCGGTAATCAGCAGAATGGGCGCTGCCGAGACAATGCCTTCGCTAATGCGCTCGCTGAACTCGGCAATCCTGTTATCACTTTTCAGCAGCACGCAGGACAGCAGCAGGCCGATCAACAACGCGGACAACGGCTGACCCAGCAGGCTCAACACGTCCATGGCAGTGCCTTCACCGAAAGGCGCTGCCGGCAGGCGCGCAATGGTACCGATACAGATCAGAAGAATCGGCACCACGATGGGCGCAAAAGCCGCCATCGGGCTGGGCAGGCGGCCGTAGCTGGCCCTGAGTGCTTCCCAGTCCTGCTGCTGCTCAGCCGCGCCCGACAACGTATCCTGCACATCGGGCTTGGTATGGGCGAAACGCTTTGCCCAGAGCATACCCGCCACGGCAGCCACTGCGGCAATGGGAATACCGGCGGCAATCACCAGCCCGAGATTGGACTCAAGCCCCAGATTGCCCGCCGCGGCAATGGGCCCGGGCGTTGGCGGAATAAAGGTGTGCGTGGCATAAAGCCCGGCTGCCAGCGCCACACTCATGGTGATCGACGACGTATGCAGTTTTTTGGCCAGGGACTCTTTCAGCGAATTGAGAATGATAAAACCGGAATCACAAAACACCGGCACCGAGACAATATAACCAATCGCCGACATGGTCAGCGTCGGGAAACGCTCGCCAAGCCGTGCAATCATGAAATCGGCCATGGTGATGGCCGCCCCGCTTTTTTCCAGGATCACACCGATGATGGTGCCCAGTACGATCACCAGGCCGATGTAGCCAAGAATGCCCCCGAATCCTGAGGTGATCGTGCTGACCACCGAATCAAGCGGTAAACGGTAGGCAAATGCCGCAATAAAAGATGCTCCCAGCAGCGCCAGAAACGGATGCATTTTCCACTTGCTGGTAGCCAACACGATAAACCCCACCACTACCAGCAATATCAAGATCAGCCCCATGACCTTCCCCTTGCTTCGTTGTTGCTGTTGATTGATACCTGTCACGACGCGACCGGCCGCGACCTTGCGCGGGCGGCAATCATAAACGGCTCAAGGCAGCTTCGCTACGGGCAGCGCGCCACCTCATATTAAGCAAACGCTCAAAAAAGACTACAGTCATTCCACAGGGTTTGTTTGAGGCTATCTTCTGCCCCTTTTTGAGTAATCGATCAAAAACCACGGCACCGCACGCCGTTAATTGAGATAGCCCCGCACAGCAACGCAACATGCAGGAACAAGGAAGGCATCATGCTGACATTTTATTCTCACCCGACTCCGAACCCGCGCAAAGTCGCGCTGTTCCTCGAAGAAGCCGGGCTACCGTTTACGCTTGTACCCGTGGATACCGCCAAAGGCGAGCAGCATGACGCGGCATATCGTGCCGTGAATCCCAATGGCGAGGTACCGGCGATCGACGATGACGGCACCGTGGTATTCGATAGCAATGCCATTCTTCTTTATCTGGGGGAAAAAACCGGACAGTTCCTCGGCGATCCGGCAGATCGCGGCGACCTGCTGTCGTGGCTGATGTTCATTGCCACAGGTTTGGGCCCATTCTCCGGCCAATCGGTGCATTTTCACCTCGTTGCGCCAGAGAACATCCCCTACGCACAGAACCGCTACCGGAAAGAGACCGAGCGCCATTACGCGGTGCTTGATAAGCACCTGCAGGGGCGTGACTTCATCGTCGGCAACACCTACACCATTGTCGACATGGCAGCCTGGGCCTGGGTCGACCGCGCCGCGTTAACCCTGGGCGGTGAACGACTGGGTGAATACCCGGAAGTGGCACGCTGGTTTCAGGCGGTGGATGCCCGGCCGGCTGTCGCCCGCGCGCGCCAGATGGGAGATGGGAGATGGGAGATGGGAGATGGGAGATGGGAGATGGGAGATGGG
>NZ_JAKDUR010000001.1 GCF_030457605.1 Halomonas sp. | reverse complement strand
CACAGAAATACCCCACTAAGAAAAATGCCAGTCAGCGTTAACTGACTGGCATTACTCCTTCTCGCTGGGGCTTTTTACCGCCGGCTTTTTTACCACCTACGCCTTCTCCCGGCTTTATGGGCGCAAGGAGTTCTGGCAGGCCGTCATGCAAGAGCACTACATGGGTAACATCAAAAGCATGGCAGAAGAAGTGGTCGAGCTTCTGGGCTACAGCCTGATCCTGTTTGCCATGATCGAACTGTTACTGCTGGCCCAGCGTATTTACCGTGCGCAGCGGCAGGCGGCTCTGAACGGCTAGCCACGCTGCTATCATCTGCCCATCGGGCACATAAAAAAAGCCCGCCGTTTACCCCAACGACGGGCTTTTTTGCGTCTTTCTTCAGGCGTTTGGAAGCGCTTGATTACTCGTCGAGGAAGGAGCGCAGCGGCTCCGAGCGGCTGGGGTGGCGTAGCTTGCGCAGGGCCTTGGCCTCGATCTGGCGGATACGCTCCCGGGTGACGTCGAACTGCTTGCCGACTTCTTCCAGGGTGTGGTCGGTATTCATGTCGATACCGAAGCGCATGCGCAGCACCTTGGCTTCCCGGGCGGTGAGCCCGCCAAGCACGTTGCGTGTGGCTTCAATCAGGCCTTCACCAGTGGCCAGGTCGATGGGCAGCAGCATGGTGCTGTCCTCGATGAAGTCGCCCAGGTGGGAGTCGTCATCGTCGCCGATGGGCGTCTCCATGGAGATCGGCTCCTTGGCGATCTTGAGCACCTTGCGCACCTTGTCCTCGGGCATTTCCAGGCGCTCGCCAAGCTCTTCCGGGGTGGGCTCGCGGCCCATTTCCTGCAGCATCTGACGCGATACCCGGTTGAGCTTGTTGATCGTCTCGATCATGTGCACCGGAATCCGGATGGTGCGCGCCTGATCGGCAATCGAGCGGGTGATCGCCTGGCGAATCCACCAGGTGGCGTAGGTCGAGAACTTGTAGCCCCGGCGGTATTCAAACTTGTCCACCGCCTTCATCAGGCCGATGTTGCCTTCCTGGATCAGGTCGAGGAACTGCAGGCCACGGTTGGTGTACTTCTTGGCAATGGAGATCACCAGGCGCAGGTTGGCCTCGACCATTTCCTTCTTCGCCCGGCGTGCCTTGGCCTCGCCGATGGACAGCTTACGGTTGACTTCCTTCAGCTCGCCAACGTTGAGCCGCACCATGTTTTCTTCAAAGGCGATCTTGCGCTGGGAGCGGGCGATATCCGCACGCAATGGCTCCAGGCGATCAGCGTAACGCGGCGAAGCCTCCTGAAAGTCGTCCAGCCAGCCTTTGCGCGACTCATTGCCGGGGAACGCCTTGATAAAGGTCTTGCGCGGCACTTTAGCCTTTTTCACGCACAGCTGCATGATGGCCTTTTCCTGGGCGCGCACCTGTTCCACGCTGATGCGCACCTGCCCCACCAGACGCTCAAAATGCTTGGGCACCAGCTTGATCGGCGAGAACAGTTCGGCCAGGCGCGCCTGCTCGGCCTTGAGCTCGGCGCTGCCACGCCCATGTTGTTCAAACATCGCCTCAACCGAAGCATTCTGCTCGCGAATCTGCTCGAAGCGCGCGCGCGCTTCCTCCGGATTCGGCCCGCCCTCATTGGCGTTGGAATCCTCCTCGTCTTCCTCGGCGTCCGGGTCATCGTTGACTTCCGGCTCGACTTCTTCGGCTTCGGCAACGTCGGGGATACCGCCGTCAGGATCGATAAAACCGGAGAACAGATCAGACAGGCGGCCGGGCGCTTCTTCGTCCTGGGTAGCGTCGTAGGCGTCAAGGATCGATGCCACGGCACCGGGCAGATAAGCCAACGACGACATCACCTCGCGGGTGCCTTCCTCGATACGTTTGGCGATTTCGATCTCGCCTTCACGGGTCAGAAGCTCCACCGTGCCCATCTCGCGCATGTACATGCGCACGGGGTCGGTGGTACGCCCCACGTCGCTTTCCACGGCGGCGAGCGCCGCCACGGCTTCCTCGGCCGCCGACTCGTCCGTGGATTGATCCGACATCATCAAGGTATCTTCATCAGGCGCGACTTCAACGACGCTGATACCCATGTCGTTGATCATGCCGATAATGTCTTCTACTTGATCCGGATCGGCGATATCCTCGGGTAGATGATCGTTGACCTCGGCATAAGTAAGGTAGCCCTGCTCCTTACCCCGCGCGATCAACTCCTTCAGACGTGACTGCTGCTGCGCATTTCCAGCCATAGAAACCCTATCTCGACGAAGAAGAATGAAGCACCTGAAGCGCAAGGCAGGGTGTAAAAGATGCCTGGAAGCCGAACGCTGCCGTTCGCTCCCCGCACGTTTCCCACTCGGTCGATTTGCGCGATCCTTCAGGTGTGTTAGCTTATTTGGTTTGGCCAGCCCCTGGCGTCTGGTCAACTATGTGGTGCTCGCGGCGCGTAAATTCAACCCCGCACGCCGTATCATGGCGGCCAGACGCCGGCTTTAACGTTTGGCGGCAAGTTCCATGATCAAGCTTGCCAGACGTTTTTTCTGCGCCTGATCCAGCTTCTGCCCCGCACGCTCATTGGCCAGCAGGTTCTCGTACTCCTGCCTCGGCGAGCGCGCCTGGCGCGTGTGCTCAAGATGCTCCACCAGCCCTTCAAGTTCGGCCTCGCGTGCCGCCCGGGGTATCAACAGCTCCCGCCGGGCAAGCGCCGCCAGCGTCTGGCCGTGCGCGCTGCCCTGAAAGTGCGAAAGCACCACCTGCGGGCTGCGGTAACGCCCGGCCTGAAGCAGGTCCACCAGCTCGCGGCAAAGCTGCCCTTCGGGGCTTTCCGGCAGCCACTCAAGCGATTGTGGCAACGTCTCGACAAGACGTGGCTCATGAAGCAACAGCTGCAGCACGCGCCCCTCGGGCGAGAGCACTTCAAGCGCCCAGCGTCCTGACGGCATGCCTGGCTCATCCATCGCTACCGGCGGCGAAAAACCCGCCGGCGCGCTTTCCTGAGCGGCTCCCTGAACCGGCGTTTTGCGCCGTGCCAGCAGCGCCTCAAGCTGTGCCTGACGCAAGCCGCTACGCTCGGACAGCTCTTCCAATAACAGGGATTTGAGCATGCCGTCGGGCATTTTGTTCAATGCCGCCAGGACGTCGCTGGCAAAGCGCTCGCGCCCTTCCACGGCTTGCAGATCACGCCCGCCTGCTGCCTGCTCAAACAGAAACTCCGACAGCGGCATGGCACAGGTCACCCGGTCCCGGAAGGCCTGGGCGCCTTCACGGCGCACCAGGTCATCCGGGTCGTCGCCTTCGGGCAAAAACAGAAAGCGTGCTTCGCGGCCATCGAGCATTTGCGGCAGCGCCGTTTCCAGCGCTCGGCTGGCGGCCTGGCGGCCGGCGCGGTCACCGTCAAAGCAGAACACCACCCGGCTGACCAGACGAAAGAGCCGCTGTAAATGCTCTTCCGTCGTGGCCGTGCCCAGCGTCGCCACGGCATTGCGCACGCCGAACTGTGCCAGCGCCACCACATCCATGTAGCCTTCGACGATAATCAGCTGCTCCGGTTTTTCCGGCGCCCTGCGCGCTTCGTACAGCCCGTAAAGCTCGCGCCCCTTGTGGAACACCGGCGTTTCCGGCGAGTTCAGGTACTTGGGCCTGGCATCCCCCAGCACTCGCCCGCCAAAGGCAATGGTGCGCCCGCGCAGATCGCGAATGGGAAACATCACCCGATCACGAAAGCGATCATAGGTGCGGCCGCTGTCTTCGCGATGAATCAGCAGCCCGTACTCCACCTGAACCGCCTCGCTGACGCCCCGCTCACCCAGGTGACGCTTGAGCGCCTCCCAGCCGTCCGGCGCATAGCCAATGCCATAGGTATCAATTACCTCGGGCGAAAGGCCGCGTTCCGCCAGGTAACGCCGGGCACCCTGCCCTTCGGGCATGACGCGTCGCTCGCGATAAAAGCTTGCCGAAAGCTCCAGCAGATTGACGCCCTGCTTGCGCTTTTGCTCACGCTTGCGGGCATGCGGATCTTCGGCGCCTTCACGCACCACCTCAAGCCCCAGACCGGAAGCCAGCTGCTCTACCGCTTCGGGAAACGCCAGCCGCTCGTATTCCATCAAAAAACGCAGTGCGTTACCGTGGGCACCGCAGCCAAAGCAGTGATAGAACTGCTTGTCGGCACTGACGGTAAACGACGGCGATTTTTCCTGATGAAAAGGGCAAAGGCCTGCGTGATTGCGCCCGGCTTTTTTCAGCTGAACCCGTGCGCCGACGACTTCGACCACGTCAACGCGGGCCAGAAGATCGTCGATAAAGTGCTGGGGAATCTGACCGGCCATGAACTACCTGCCTCCGATCGCCACGGCCCGGATGATGCCAGGCTAAGGTAATACCACAGCGTGGGCTATTGCATTACCGTAGCCTGCCGGCTACTCGTCGCACGCCGTTGATGCATCTGGCGTGTAAAAACAAACGGCCACCGGACGGCGGCCGTTTGGCGTCCTTCCAGGAAGAGTGGCCTTGGCCTCTCTTCCGGTACGGATCAATAGAGCCGTTCAAACCGCTTGCGTTCACGCTGCAGCTTCTTCGCGTGACGCTTTACTGCGGCAGCTGCCTTGCGCTTGCGTTCGGCCGTCGGTTTTTCGTAGCTTTCACGACGACGAACCTCGGACAAAACGCCGGCTTTTTCACAGGAACGCTTGAAACGACGCAGGGCGACGTCAAACGGCTCATTATCACGTACTTTAACAGAAGGCATTAAGCACTCACCTACCTTAAAAATCTTGAGTTCGGTTAGTACGTACACGCGCAAGGCGCGTTTCACACCTCTCGTGCACGACCCAGTTTTGCAGCGCACAGTATTCTAGTAGTGAACCCCCGATTTTGCAAATAACCCCCGCCGTTTTTGCTCAACGTAGCCGCACGAAAGTGCTAAACTGGCCCGCTTTATCGACTTGTGATTCACCCCGCCATAGGAAAGCTCTGCTTATGCGCGTACTGGGCATTGAAACGTCCTGCGACGAAACCGGCGTAGCGCTTTACGATACCGCCCTTGACGGCGGCAACGGCCTGCTGGCCGACGCCTTGTACAGCCAGATTGCCATGCACGCCGAATACGGCGGCGTGGTACCCGAACTCGCCTCTCGCGATCACACGCGCAAGCTGTTGCCACTGGTGGAACAGGTCCTGGCCGATGCCGGCATGACCCGCCACGAGCTTGACGGCATCGCCTATACCGCAGGCCCCGGGCTTGTCGGCGCACTGATGGTTGGCGCCGCCACGGCCCACGGGATGGCTCGCGCGCTCGATATTCCCGCCCTGGGCGTACACCACATGGAAGGCCACCTGCTGGCGCCGATGCTTGAAAGTGATCCGCCCGCATTCCCGTTTGTGGCGCTGCTGGTCTCTGGCGGGCACACCCAGCTGGTGGAAGTGCAGGGGCTGGGGCTTTATCGACTGTTGGGCGAGTCCGTGGACGACGCCGCCGGTGAAGCCTTCGATAAAACCGCCAAGATGCTCGGACTGGCCTACCCCGGCGGCCCCGAAGTCGCACGGCTGGCTGAACAGGGCGACCCCCAACGCTTTCGCTTTCCCCGGCCGATGACCGATCGCCCGGGGCTCGACTTCAGCTTCTCCGGGCTGAAAACCCACACCCTGACCGCCCTGCGCAAGCTTGAGGCGACCGGCGAGCTGAGCGAGCAGGACCGCGCGGACATCGCCCGGGCCTTTGAAGACGCCGTGGTAGACACGCTGGCGATCAAATGCCGCCGGGCGCTGGATGAAACAGGCCTCAAGCGGCTGGTAGTGGCCGGCGGGGTCAGCGCCAACGTGCGCCTGCGCGCAAGGCTCGACGCCGCCTGCCAAAAGCGTCGCGCCCGTGCCTACTACCCCCGAGGACGATTTTGCACCGACAACGGCGCGATGATCGCCTACGTGGGGGCGAAGCGCCTGGCCGCCGGCGAGCGCGACGTCACCGGGCAGATGCACGCCACGCCACGCTGGCCCCTTGACCAACTGGGTGCCCCGGTGCCCCGCCAGCCACAGGACTAATCCGAGGAGAGCCTGATGGACCGCATTCTGATTGAAGCACTGGACGTGGACACCGTGATCGGCGCCTACGATTGGGAACGTCTTATTGAACAGCGGCTGAGCCTGGATCTTCAGCTGGCCACCGACATTCGTCCGGCAGCGGCCACCGACGACCTGACACTGACCCTGAACTACGCCGCCATTTGCGAGCGTATTCAGCGTTTTGCTCGGGATCACGAGTTCGAGCTGGTGGAAACCTTTGCCGAACGACTGGTCCAGACCCTGCGCGACGAGTTCTCCATCGGCTGGCTGCGCCTGACCCTGCGCAAGCCCGGCGCCGTGCCCGCCGCGCGCAGCGTAGGACTGGAAATCACTCGAGGCACGCTACCTGCCGCTCCCGCCTCTGTGGCAGGCGATCCATGTGCCTGATTATTCTGGGCCTGGGCAGCAATCTCGATGCGCTGGAAAACTTTCACAGGTGCCTGGATGCCCTGCATGAGCGCTTCGGCGAGCTGCAGGTGTCACGGGTATTCGAAAGCGAGCCGGTGGGCGTCGTACCCGACTCCGAGGCTCAGGAAAACTTCCATAATATGGTCGTGGCGTTTAACAGCAACGCTTCAGCGGCGGCACTGAACGCCTGGAGCAAACGCCAGGAAAAAAGCCAGGGGCGCTTGCCAAAAAGCGCCGGCGCCAGCCGGCATCCTATCGACATTGACCTGTTGGCCGTGGGCGAGCTGTGTGGTGAGTTCGCAAGCGAGTCTGGCGTCATGACCCTGCCCAGCGCCGAGATTACCGTCAACGCCTTCGTGCTCAGGCCGCTGGCGGAGCTGTTGCCCGATGCCCGCCACCCACAGACCGGCGATACCTACGCCGAGCTCTGGCAGCGTGCCCACACGGGCCATAACATGGCCGACCAGCGCCTGTGGCCGGTGGCGTTCAGCTGGTGCCATGCATAATCAGCCTGCGTCAGCCAGCGCCTGCGCCACGGCATCAACGCGACTGATGCGGATCTGCCGGCCCAGCGCCGCCCCCTTGTAACCCTCGACCATCAACGTTTGCGGGCTGACCGCCGCCGCAGCCTGCAAGGCTCGCGCCAGCGTGCCTTGCTGTGCCGGAGCGAGTGCCTCAACCAGCGCCAGCTGAGCGTGAGCCCGTTGTGGCTTGCGCCAGCTGTCCTGACCTTCAAGCCAGCCCATGACACTCTGCACGGTTAACGGCTGCGCAATCAGCCGCGCAGTAGCGGCACTATGGCGCGCCAGCTGCTCTACCGCCCGGGGCAACTTCAGCCGCTCGGCAAGCGCCTCCCGGTCACGGTCGGAAAGCGGCGACACCAGGCGCGCGTAGCGCCAGTGGGCAAGCGCGATTTCAGGCCAGTCCGGCAGCGTCTGCATGGCACCCAGACAGGTTTCAAACAAGCTGTCATCAGACGTTTTGGACACCAACTCCGGCCACCATTGGGCAAGCGCGCCACAGGCATCCAGGGCGTTGAAATAGGCGTCGGGGTTTGACTCGCCCAGCGCCTTTTCACTCTCCGTCCATACACGTTCGGCGGCCAGGTAGGCAAGCTCGCCGCTTTCACTGACCCGGGCCATCAGCGCCAGGGTTTCCGGGGCGATGGTAAACCCGAGCCCGGCGTAGCGCGCCAGAAAGCGCGCCGTGCGCAGCACCCGTAGCGGATCTTCGCTAAACGCTTCAGACACATGGCGCAGCAGGCGGCGCTCAAGGTCATCACGGCCGCCGTAAGGGTCAACCAGCGTGCCGTCAGGCGCCTCGGCAATGGCGTTGATGGTCAGGTCCCGGCGGACCAGGTCCTCTTCCAGGGTCACGTCAGGGCTTGCGTGTACCGTAAAACCACTGTAGCCGTGGCCGGCTTTACGCTCGGTACGCGCCAACGCATATTCTTCGGCTGTCTCCGGGTGCAGAAAGACCGGAAAATCCCGCCCCACCGGTTTGAAGCCGCGCTGCCGCATGGCTTCGGGCGTGGTGCCCACTACCACCCAGTCGTTATCCCATACCGGCCGACCAAGCAGCGCGTCACGCACTGCACCGCCCACGCGGTATACCTCAAGGCCGGCCACGGGCGTGGCATCATCAGCTGGCTTGCCCATCAGGCCTCCTGCCGCTGGTGGCTGGGCACCTGGGTGCGGCGGCCGGTTTCAAGCTCAAGAGCAGTAAGCGTGCCGCCCCAGGCGCAGCCCGTATCCAGCGCGTGGGCGTTGACCGCGGCTTCGGGCGTACGCCCTTCAAGCGCTGCCCAATGGCCAAAAAGCAGCGTGGCATCATCTCGGCGAGGAAACTGGAACCACGGCGAAAAACCTTCGGGGGCACTACCCAGCCCTCGCTTGGCGGAAAAGTCCAGCTGGCCTTCGGCGTTGATAAAACGCATCCGTGTCAGGGCGTTAACGATAAAGCGCAGCCGGTCCATGTCTTCCAGATCATCGCGCCAGCGGCTGGGCTCATCGCCAAACAGGCGCGCCAGAAACTCGCCGCTCTGCTCGCCGGACAGCGCCGCCTCGACTTCCACGCTTAACGTCTCGACCTGATCAAGACTCCACTGAGGCAACACGCCCGCATGGGTCATCAGAATATTGTCGCGGCGCACGGCCAGCGGCTGTTGCTGCAACCAATCCAGCAGCGCATCGCCGTCCGGCGCATTAACGATGGAGCCAAAGGCGCTGCGCGTCTTGACCGTACCGCCCCGGGCGGCCACCAGAAAATGCAAATCGTGGTTACCCAGCACGCAGCGCGCCGCATCGCCCAGCGCCCGGACCTCGCGCAGGCAGCCCAGCGAGTCCGGCCCACGGTTGACCAGATCGCCCACCAGCCAAAGCCGGTCGCGACGCGGGTCGAAGGAAAGCGCCTCCAGCAGCGCAATAAACTCGGCATGACAGCCATGCAGGTCGCCGATGACATAGGTGCTCATGGACAGGTGCTCATGTACAGATACTCAACGTCAGGTATTCATGCTCAAGGGCTTGCCCAGGGCGTTAATGGATAGCCCGAGGCTGCGCCAGACGAAACGGCAATACCGGCACATCAAAGGCTCGCTGGGTGGTGGTATCCAGCAGCGTATAGGCGCCTTCCATGGTGCCTACCGGCGTTTGCAGTACCGCGCGGCTGGTGTAGCGAAAGCGCTGGCCAGGGCCGATCAGGGGCTGCTGCCCGATCACTCCCTTGCCGCGGACTTCCTGCGCTTCGCCGCTGCCCTGGGTAATTTTCCAGTAGCGTGCCAGCAGCTGCACGCTGCAGTCGCTCTGATTGTGCACACTCACCGTATAGCTGAACACGTAGCGCGCTTCGGCATCGCTGGACTCCTGCTCACGGTACCGGGGCTTGATGGTGATGCGGATTGCCGGCGCGTCGGGCACGCCCTCTGCCGCGCTTGCTGTTGCGTATTCGTTCACGTGGTGTCCTCGCCGGTTGCAGGCGCTTCGTGGCGTGCCACGCAGTTGGCCAGACGCACAAACTCTTCCACACTGAGCGTTTGCGGACGGCGGCGCGGATCAATCCCGATCGTTTCGAGCGTCTCGGCACTGACCCGGCCCTTGAGGTTGTTGCGCAGCGTTTTGCGCCGCTGCCCAAACGCCTGCTTGACCAGCTCGAACAGCAGCGCCGGGTCATCGGCCACATGGGGCAGCTCGGCGTGGGGCGTCAGGCGTACAATCGCGGAATCCACCGCCGGACGCGGCACAAAGGCCTCGGGCGGCACAATGAACAGCTGATCGACCTGGCAGTGGTATTGCGCCATGACCGACAGCCGCCCCCAGTCAGGGCCGCCCGGCTCTGCCGCCATGCGCTCGACCACTTCCTTTTGCAGCATGAAGTGCATATCGGCCACCGCGCTGCCGGCGCCCAGCAGGTGGATAATCAGCGGCGTGGAGATGTTGTATGGCAGGTTCCCCACCACGCGCAGTGGCGCGCCGTCTCCACGCAGCTCGGCAAAGTCATACTTGAGCGCATCACCTTCGTGGATGACAAACCCCGGATAGTTGAAAAACTGCACCCGCAGCCCGGGGATCAGGTCGCGGTCAAGCTCGATCACCTCCAGACGGCCCGCAGCATCCAGCAGTGGCTCGGTCAGCGCGCCCTGCCCCGGGCCGATTTCCACAAGGCGGTCATCCGGGCGCGGGCCGATGGCCCTAACGATACGCCCGATCACGCCAGTGTCGCGGAGGAAGTTTTGCCCGAAGCGTTTACGAGCACGATGATGCGTCACTGATGCCATGAAGCGAATTTCCCAGGGTAGCGATACAAAGTAGCGGTAAAGGATAACGGCAGAAAACTAGGTGGCGCGCTGCTCGGCCAGCCGGCGGGCAAGGTTGATCGACACTTCAAGACTCGCCGGCGACGCCACCCCCTTACCGGCCAGATCAAGCGCGGTGCCGTGGTCCACCGAGGTGCGCACCAGCGGCAGACCCAGGGTGATATTGGCCGCGCTGCCGAACCCGGCATATTTGAGCACGGCCAGCCCCTGGTCGTGGTACATGGCCAGCACCGCGTCTGCGTCGGCCAGGTGGCGCGGGGTAAACAGTGTATCCGCCGGCCAGGGGCCGCCCACGTCGAGCCCCTCGTCGCAGAGCGCGGCAAGCGCGGGAATGATGGTGTCGATTTCCTCGTGCCCCAGATGGCCGTCCTCGCCGGCGTGAGGGTTTAACCCGCACACCGCGATACGCGGGGCCTTGATGCCGAACTGGTCACGCAGGCCGGCGTCAAGAATACGCGCCACACGGCCAATGCGCTCGGCGGTCACGGCGTCGGCCACCTCGCGTAGCGGCAAATGCGTCGTCACCAGCGCCACTCTGAGCTCGGGATTGCCGCGGTAATCGTCCCGAGTAGCGTGCAGGGCAGTATCCGTGGCCAGCAGCATGACGACTTCTTCCACGCCGCAGGCGTCGCGCAGCCATTCCGTATGGCCGGTAAACCCCGTATGACCGCCCTCGATAATCACACCCTTGTGCAGCGGTGCGGTGGTCATGGCGGCCGCATGGCCGGCCCGGCAGGCGGCCACGGCCACCGCAAGCGTGTCAATCACGTAGTCGGCGTTGGCCGGCTCAAGCACGCCCGGCGTACACGGCGCCTTTAGCGCTACCGGCCACACCGGCAGTACGCCGCGCCCGGCGTCCAAAAGCGGCTCGCCCGGCTGGCAGGGCATCGGCGTAACGTCAAGCCCCAACACAGCGGCCCGCGCCGACAGCATTGCCGGGTCGCCAATGGCGACGCTGGCCGCCGGCAGCTCTCCCCTGGCGGCCAGCATCAGCACAAGTTCGGGGCCGATGCCGGCGGGCTCACCGGTGGTAATCGCCACCGGCAGGCGCTCGGGCGCGCGGCCTGAGGCTGGCGCTAACGCTGCCATTTAAAGCCTGATATCCACAAACGCCTGAGAGCGTAGCTCACGCTGCCAGGTGGTCAGCTCTTCATTGGCACGGCGCTGGAAGATGGCCTGACGCGCCTGTTCGCGCTGCTCTTTCTGGTCAACCTGCTGACGACGGCGCTCTTCCACGTCGATGAGGTGAAAACCGAACTGCGAGCGCACGGGCTCGGACAGCTCATCAACGGCGAGGGTTTTCATGGCATCTTCAAACGCCGGCACCGTCTGGCCGGGGCGCAGCCAGCCAAGCTCGCCGCCGTTGAGCGCACTGCCATCGTCATCGCTCACTTCCCGGGCCACGGCGGCAAAGTCTGCGCCCTGAACAATGCGCTGGCGCACTTTTTCAGCCAGCATGCGGGCATCGTCTTCGCTGCGCTCGGGCGTGACGGCAATCAGAATATGGCGAGCACGAATTTCTTCGATCACGCCATTGTCAGCACCACCCTGCTGCTCAAGCGTGCGCTCGACATCGCGATTGCTGATCGAGACGCGTTGACCAATCTGGCGCTGCTGTACCTGACGGATCAGCATCTCGCGACGCACCTGTGAGCGCACCTGCGCCAGGCTGGTGCCCTCCGCTTCAAGCTGGTCGGCAAAGGTTTCAAGCGACAGACCGTTGGACTCGGCAATGCCGCGCAGCTGACGATTCAGCCGGGTGTCATCCACGCTCAGTTTGGCATCACTTGCCATCTGCAGCTGGATTTCCTCCAGTACCATGCGTTCCAGCACCTGCTGTTCAAGCTCCGCACGCGGGGGTAGCGCACTGCCTTTCGCCTGTGCCTGATGCGTAATGCGCGCCAGCCGGTCATCAAGCTCGCTTTGCATGATGGCGCCGTCGTTGACCACCGCCACCACGCGATCAAGCTGCTGTCGCTCACTGCTGTATGCCTGCTGGCTGGCGGAATCCTGCTGGGCGCTGGCCGTCAGCGGCACCAGCGCCGTACCGGCACCCAGGCACAGTGCCAACGCGCTGGAAAACACCAGCGTTTCAGGCAAAAAAGACGGAGTGCGCATTTTGGCGCGCAAAAGCCAGGGCGTTTTCTTCGTCATAACACGTTGATCTCTTGAGTAGTTCCGCACCGGCATTAGAGTGCCGGCGGGCGATAGCCCGGAATGGTGCGTTCAAAATAGCTGTCGGCGTCCTGTCCTGCGCCGCCAAGCCCGTGAAGGACAAAGCGCAAAAACAGTCCGCGGTCGTTGAAGTCGTCTTGTATCCTCGCCGTGTCGTTGTCATCCACCCACTGGCGCCACACGACCTGCACACCGTAACAGCAGCTGTTCCACTGCACGCCGGCCAGCTGTTCAAGGGGGCGATTGTTGGTCTGATCGTGCAGGTAGCGGCCGATCAAATCAATCTCCGGACTGGCATTCCAGGCAAAGGAAAGGTCCCATTCTTCGCGGTCGTAGTTGCGATAGGCGTCGTCACCGGGCACCAGGCTGGGGGAAAAGCCTTCGATTTCCCAGCGATAGCCAAGGTTGACCACGTGGCCGTCCGGATGACGATAACGCAAATCCAGGCTGGTACGTTCGGTCAGGTCACGATGGTCATCGTAAAGCCACTCGGCGCCGGTGCTCCAGCGCGGATTGATCTGCCAGTCAAGGTGCGTAACGATCGGCGAGCGGTCCCGGGTCGCCTGATAGTAGCTTTCCGGATTGACGTCAGGATTGAGCTCCGGGCGCGGCGGCAGGGTTTCGTCATTGCCGTCCAGCCCCACGCGGCGGTCGTCAAAGTACACGCTCTGGCCGATGCCTGCAGAGAGCTTTTCACGCCCGCTGTCGTCCTGCAGAAAGCGCGTTTGCAGGCCGAAGGACAGGCGGTTCAGGTCACCCACGCGATCTACCCCGGAAAAGCGGTGCGGCGACCACAGCTGCTCCCACGAAAACGCTCGTTCGCGGCTGTCGAATTCGGGCAGGTCGCGCTGGTCGGTGCGCGGCACAAAAGCATAGTTCAGGCGCGGCTCCAGCGTCTGATGGTAACCTTCGCCGCCCAGGGAAAGCTCGCGCTCGAAAGTCAGGCCGGCATCCACCGAGCTGATCGCGACGTTGCGGGTCGGCGTGGTATCGCGCGAGGTTTCGCGGCGGCCGTAATCCAGCGAGTAGGCGGTATTCCACAGTTCGGTGCGCGGTTCGATGTAGCCCCAGGAGCGCTCGAAGCGTGCGCCCACCGTGGGCGCCACATGTACGCGGCTACCGGTAGCGGCTTCACGTTCGGGCACTTTGGTTTCATCCACATCGCGCCAGAAGTAGGTCGCGTTGGAGCGCCATTCGCTGTAAAAACCGTGCCCCAGCTGCCAGCGGGCATTGGCGGTTACGCTTGGCAGGCGATAAAACGGCTTGTCGCTGTCACTCAGAGGGTCGTCCAGTCGCTGGTAGCCCTGGGCGCGGGCGTCAAGCTGCCAGGTGTCGCCGCGATAGTCGATCTGCGCCAGACGCTCCATGCCGGCGCGGTCACTGTCGCCGAAGCTGCCGCCGAAGTCATCAAAGTAGCGCCCGTCGCTCGCCGCCCCGTAGCGCAGCTGATAGCCGCTACGCGGCCCTGCGCGACCGGCATGGCGGGCATCAATGTACCAGCGGTCCAGCCCTTCATAGCGGTTGGCGTCACCGCCGGAACCGCCGCGATCATCGTTGAGCCAGGCGCCTTCAATACTGCCCGCGCTCTGGTCCAGCAGATAGCGGTATTCGCCACCCAGCAACAACCCACGATCACTGATCCAGCGCGGCGTAATGGTAGCATCCTGGTTGGGCGCAATATTCCAGTAAAACGGCTGCGCGTAATCCAACTGGTCGCTGGAAAAGCCGATGGTGGGCGTCAAAAACCCGGTATGGCGACGCTCGTCAATCGGGAAGCGCAGCCACGGCCAGTAAAAAACCGGCACGTCCTTGATTTTCAAGCGGGCATGCTTTGCCGTACCAAAGCCTTCCTTCTGGTTAAGGCGAATATCACTGCCCACCAGCTGCCAGGTGTTGGCGCCGGGCGCACAGGTGGTGAAGCTTGCGTTGCGCAGGCGATACTGCTGGTCGCCGGTTTGTTCAAGCTGGGTGGCCTGGCCACGCAAGCGTTCTTCGTAAAGCACATAGTGGCTGTTTTTCACGTTGCCGCGATCGCTCACCAGCGACAGCGACGCCTCGGTGCCGCGCACCAGCGCACGCCCGTCGCGCAGGGCAAGATTGCCTTCGGCATCCACCCGCTCGCGGTTGGCGGGCACAAAGATGCGCTCGGCTTCCAGCTGGGTGTTGCCGCGCCGCAGCACCACATCGCCACGCAAAAGCGCACTGCCTTCCGACGAATAGTCCGACTCGCGAGTTTCCACCGACAGCTCGCGGGGGTTGTCGTTTTCCGGCAGCCGGTAAGCCGGCATCACGTAGCGCCCGCTGCAAACGCGGTTGGCCGCCTGCTCGTCATTCCAGGGCTGCCAGTCAAGCGCCTGGGCCGGCAGTGACTCGGCGTTGGCCTGTGCTGTCAGCGTGGCACTAGCGAGTACGGTACCGGCGAGCGTTTGGGTAAAGGGCGCTGTGCGCAAAAATCGCTTGCCCATGTTCGTTATCCTTGGCGTCGAGAAGGCGTATTATACAGTCCGCATGATGCCCGACCAGCAAGGAGCTTGCATGTCCTCTTACCGGTTTAACACCCTATTGGGCTGGGCGGCGCGCCAGAACGGCCTGTCGCCTGAACAAATTGATGTATCACCTGCCGGCGGCGATGCCAGTTTTCGCCGCTATTTTCGCCTTTTACTGCCGGATGGCGCCAGCCGAATTATCATGGACGCCCCACCCGAGCAGGAAGACAGTACCCCGTTTGTCGATATCGCCCGGCGCTTTAACGCCGCCGGTCTGCCGGTGCCCGTAGTTCACGCCGCCAACCTGGAAGACGGCTTTCTGCTGCTTGACGACCTGGGTGATACCCCGCTGCAGGCGCTGTTTGACAGCGACGATGCCGTACTCACCCAACATCACGCCGCGCTTGAGCTGATTGCCGCGCTGCAAAACCGCACTACGCCGGAGGCACTCCCCGCCTATAACGCCGCGCTGCTGCGCCGCGAGCTGAACCTGTTTCCCGAGTGGTGCCTGAACGCCTGGCTAGGCATCGAGGCGCCCGCCAGCCTTGACCCGCTGTGCAAAACGCTGATTGAGCAGGCACTGGCCCAACCGACGGTCACCGTGCACCGCGACTTTGATGCCATGAACCTGATGCCCCATCGCGGTGTGCTATACATGATCGACTTTCAGGACGCCGTGGCCGGCCCGCTCAGCTACGACCTGGTGTCGATGCTACGCGGGCGCTACTGGCGCTTCGCGCCGGATACTTTCAATGCGCTGGTTGAGCGCTTTTACCACCAGGCACGCGCTGACGGGCGGCTGACAAGCCACGTCAGCGCCGAGGCGTTCCGGCGTCAGGCCAACGCCATGGCCGCCCAGCGCTCGCTCAAGGTGCTCGGCATCTTCTGCCGGCTGACGCTGCGCGACGGCAAAACGGGCTATCTTGAGCGTTTGCCGCATTTCCTCAATCACCTGGAAGACAGCCTGGCTGCGCTGCCCGAACACGCCGACTTCTCCCGCTGGTTAAGCGACACCCTGCGCCCGGCAATCATGCAACGTCTGGCCGCCACGGAGCCCTGCGCATGAAAGCGATGATTCTGGCCGCAGGCTTTGGCACGCGCATGCGCCCGCTCACCGACACCTGCCCCAAGCCGCTGCTGCGGGTGGGCGGCAGGCCCTTGATCGAGCACCATCTGGAGCGCCTGGCACAAGCCGGCATCAAGGAAGTCGTGATCAACGTCAGCTACCGCGCCGAGCAGATTATCACCGCGCTGGGCGACGGCCAGCGCTTCGGCCTAACCCTGCATTACAGCCGCGAAACCACGCCGCTGGAAACCGGCGGCGGCATTCAGGCCGCCCTGCCGCTGCTGGGCGAGGCGCCCTTTGTGCTGGTCAACGGTGATGTGTGGTGTGAAACGCTGCCCCAGATCACCGCCCTTGGCAAGGACGATCTGGCCCATCTTCTGCTGGTGGATAACCCCGACCATCACCCCGCAGGGGATTTTGCCCTGCAAGGAGGTCGCATTGTCGCTGACAGTACAGCGACAAAGGACGAGCCGCGGCTGACGTTTTCCGGTCTCAGCCTGATTAACCCCGCGTTGGTAGCCGGCGAGCCGCCCGGCGCCTTTGCCCTGGCTCCGCTGTTAAAGGCGGCAATGCGCCAGGGCCGCGTCAGCGGCGAACACTTTACCGGCCGCTGGGTGGACGTAGGTACGCCCGAGCGGCTTGCCGCGCTGGATAAAAGCCTGACAGATGCCTCCACGGCATCCACCCCTTAAGAAGTGATACGCTCACCCACGAATCTGACGACTGACTACGGAGCACCGCATGAAAGCACGAGTAAAATGGACCGACGGACGCCAGTTTGTCGCCGAATCCGGCAGCGGACACAGCGTCGTGATTGACGGCCCACCCGACCACGGCGGGCGCAACACCGGCCCGCGGCCCATGGAAATGCTGTTGATGGGTATGGGCGGCTGCACCGCTTTTGATATTTTGAACATTCTCGACAAGGCCCGCGCTGACGTCACCGACTGCGTGGCCGAGATCGAGGCCGAACGCGCCGACAGCGTGCCGTCCGTCTTCACCAAAATCCACGTGCATTTCGTGGTGACCGGCCGCGCGCTCAAGGAAAAACAGGTGCAGCGCGCTGTCGAGCTTTCCGCCGACAAATACTGCAGTGCCTCGATCATGCTGGGCAACGGCGGCGTCGACATCAGCCATTCGTGCGAGATCGTCGAGGTCTGACAGCCGGGCGGCACACGCTCAGTAAACGCCCGCCTCACCGTCGGGGCGGGTCTTGAAGCGCCGGTGCAGCCACAGGTACTGCTCGGGATGCCGGCGGATCGCCTGCTCGATAAAGGCGTTGACGCGCGTGGCATCGGCCACGTCGTCGCCGCTGGGGAAATCTTCCAGCGCCGGCAGCGCCTCAAGGGTGTAGGTGGCGTTATCCGGATTGCGGTGAAACACCAGCGGCACGACCGGCGCGCCGGTCATTCGGGCGATCTTGGCGGTCAGCTTGACGGTCGCCGCCTGCTGGCCAAAAAACGGCGCAAACACGCTCGCTGCACGGCCAAAATCCTGATCCGGCGAGTACCAGACCGCATGACCGGCCTTTAACCGGCGCACCACGCCGCGCAGGTCGTGGCGGTCGATAGTCTGGTCAAACACCCGATGCCGTGCCCGGGTCATGAAACGCTCGAACAACGGGTTGTCGTGGGGACGATATACCGCATCCGCGGAGAAAAACAGCGAATGCAGCGCACCGCCCATGTCCAGCGTGGAGAAATGCACGCCGATAATCAGCACGCCTTTGCCCTGCGCCTGCGCTCGGGCCATGTTTTCCTGCCCCACATACATCGCACGGTGGCGCAGGGACTCGGGATCGCGACACCAGCCGGTGGCAGTTTCCACCAACCCAATGCCATTGGCGATGAAAGTGTCCCTCACCAGCCGGCGCCTGGCCTCGACGCTTTTTTCCGGAAAGCACAGCGCGATGTTGGTCGCGGTGATATGTCGGCGGCGTTTGGCAAAGCGCCAGGCCAGCCGGCCGATAGCGCTGCCTGCGGCCACTTTCAGCCGCCACGGCAGCCAGGCCGCCACGTACATCGCGCCAATGGCAAGCCATGTCGGCCAATAACGCGGATGAGCAAACGAGCGGGGATAACGCGATTTTGCCATACAGAAAAGAACCTGTGAAAAAGTCTAACGCAACGTCTCGTCAGAAAGCGCCCGCGCGCCATGATAGCGCCGAGGAACACGGGGCAAGACGCCGGTGAGCAGGGTGTAGCTGATGGTGTCGCAGTGACGGGCAACCTCATCAATGGATAGCACGGCACCGTTCTGCGCCCGCCCCCAGAGCACAACCTCACTGCCGATGTGTACGTCGTCAATACCGGTGACGTCGACGGTGAGCATATCCATCGAGACCTTGCCGGCAAGGGCGGCGCGCTGGCCGTTGACCAGCACCGGCGTGCCGTCGGCGGCGTGGCGATCGTAGCCGTCACCGTAGCCCGCCGCCACTACGGCGATACGTGCAGGCTCTGACGCGCAAAAGCGCCCGCCATAGCCCACCGGCTCGCCGGGGCCTATGTCGCGCAGGGCGATAACTTCCGAGCGCAGCGTCATCACCGGCTTGAGTTCTCGTGACGCCGCGTTGGCCTGTTCCAGCGGGTCGCTGCCGTAAAGCATCACACCCGGGCGGTTAAAAGCGCCGTGAGTCTCGGGGTGAGCAAGCGTGGCCGGTGAGTTGGCCAGGCACAGCGGAGCATCAAGCCGGCACGCCAACTCGTGTACGCAGTCCCATTGCTGGTGGTAGTGCGCGCTTGCGGTCGCATCGGCGGTGGCAAAGTGGCTCATCAGGTGCAGTTCGCCCACCTGGGGTGCGGCGCTTAGCGCGTGCCATACGGCGTCAATCTCGGCGGGGGCAAAGCCCAGCCGGTGCATGCCGGAGTCAACCTTGAGCCAGACCGGGATCGGCGCTTCAGGAGTAAAGGCCAGTAGCGCCTCCAGCTGCCAGCGGCTATGTACGGCCATCCATAGCCGGTGCGTGTCTACCAGCGCCAGTTCGTCCACGCTGAAAATGCCTTCCAGCAGCACAATCGGCACATCAATGCCGCCGCGACGCAGCACCAGCGCTTCGTCAAGACTGGCCACGGCAAACGCCGGCACGCAGGACTCCAGCGCACGGGCGCAGGCAAGCGCCCCGTGGCCGTAGGCATCGGCTTTTATCACGGCCACCGAACGGCTTTGTGGCGCACAGCGCTGCGCCAGCTGATAATTATGACGCAGCGCGTCAAGGTCAATATGGGCCACCAGCGGGCGCATGCTTCTCTCGCTTCGTCTTTTTCGTCAGGAGGGGAATTATAACGGCAGGTATAACAGCCGGCCAGCGCCCGCCACTCGGGGCAGACGCTGGCCGTTTACAGTCCGCTCAGCTTTCAAAAATGGCATCCAGCGACAGCCCCTGCTTTTCCAGCAGGCGTCGCAGTTTTTTCAGCGCTTCTACCTGAATCTGGCGCACACGCTCCCGGGTCAGGCCGATTTCGACGCCGACTTCCTCAAGGGTGGCGGCTTCGTGGCCGCGCAGGCCAAACCGACGCACCACCACTTCGCGCTGCTTGTCGGCAAGCGACCCAAGCCAGCGGTCCACGTGCTCTTTGACATCGCCATCCACCAGCGACGCTTCGGGTCCGATTTCATCGTCGTCGGCCAGGGTGTCGATCAGGGGCTTGTCGCTGTCGCCACCAACCGGGTAATCCACCGACGACACGCGCTCGTTGAGCCCCAGCATCTTCTTTACCGTGGCCACCGGCTTGTCCAGATGCTCGGCGATTTCTTCCGCCGTGGGCTCATGGTCAAGCCGCTGGGTCAGCTCGCGCGCCGCGCGCAGGTAGATGTTGAGCTCCTTGACCACATGGATCGGCAGGCGGATCGTGCGGGTCTGGTTCATCAACGCCCGCTCGATGGTCTGACGAATCCACCAGGTCGCATACGTGGAAAAGCGAAACCCCCGCTCGGGATCAAACTTCTCTACCGCACGGATCAGCCCCAGATTGCCCTCTTCGATCAGGTCCAGCAGCGTCAGTCCACGATTCAGATAGCGCCGGGCGATCTTGACCACCAGCCGCAGGTTGGATTCGATCATCCGCGAGCGCCCGAGCGGGTCGCCCTTGCGGGCCAGACGGCCGTAATGGACCTCTTCTTCCGGCGTTAAAAGTGGCGAGAAACCAATTTCATTGAGATAAATCTGAGTCGCGTCAAGGCTTTGTTTATGCACCCTGCCTTCACGTCCCAGTGCTTTTTCAAACGCGGCTTCTTCGGCAGCGGTTTGCTTGTCATCCAGCTCACCAAGCGCCTCTTCCACCGCATTCAGATCCACTTCCTGGAGGTCCTGCTCTAATATGCTCATCGCTATCCCTTCCCCTGAACCCACCTATCGCGGTCTACCGAGCGCAGGCGTCAACAGCGCAAACACCCGGTGAACACGATACTATTGGCAAGCTGACCACCTGCCTTGTTGTTTTATCGGCGCCGTTGTTCAGCGCTTGCCGCTGGCAATGGCTGGTTCGGGGGGCAGGCTCGGGTCCGTCTGAGCCTAGCGTGAAGGCAGATACGTCAGGGGATCCTGTGGCTCGCCATCCTTGCGCACCTCAAAATGCAGCTTGACGCTTTCTGCATCGCTGTTGCCCATCGTCGCAATCACTTCCCCCGCCTTGACCACATCGTTTTCACTAACGTTCAGGCTATCGTTATGGGCATACGCCGACAAAAACTGGTCGTTGTGCTTGAGCAACACAAGGTTGCCGTAGCCGCGTACACCGCTGCCCGCGTAGACCACGATACCAGGGCCAGCTGCCTTGACAGGTTGCCCCTTTTCACCGGCGATATCAATGCCCGCAGTAATGCTGCCTTCCTCGTCAAAACGCCCGGTGAGCTTGCCTTTCACCGGCCATTGCCAGGCAATATTTTCAGCGGGCGTATAGCTGCGGTCAGCGCGATTTTCACTTGAGTCGGCAGTTGCCGGCTGTTTCTGTTCAGCGCCACCGTCGGTGGCATCGCTCCCGGCGTCCCCGGATGTGCTGTCAGCGGCTTTTTCAGATGCCTTCTCCGGGGTCTTGTCGGCGGTGCTCTCGGGCTCACCGGCTTTTACGACCTGACTCTTGTCGGCATCGGAGTGACTGTCTTCGGCTTGCCCCGCCTGATCAGCGCTGTCAGTGGCCGCGTTTTTCGCCGACGCCGGCGCCGTGCCTCCGGTCTCGGCCGGTTCATCCGGCAAGAGCCAATCCACCTGCTGACTATCGGCACCGCCTTGTCCGGTGGCGGAATTGCTGGCGACATCCTGCCCCAGACCGGTCGCTACCGCGCCACCCTGCGACGCGGCAGGCTGTGCGCCAGCCTGTGCCACCTGGCGGCCGTCATCGGCCGGCGCACCCTTGCGCAAGCGGATGGTCTGCCCCGGAAAGATGCTGTAGGGCGGCGCAATGTTATTCAGCGTTGCGAGCTTGCGATAATCAATGTTGTGCTCCCAGGCAATCCCGTAGAGCGTATCGCCGGTTTTGACGGTGTATTGCGGCGTGTTTTTCACCGCCTGCTGAGCATCACTCACGTCACGCACCTGGGGGCGGGAATTCTGCTGGTTGACGCAGCCGGCAACGGCCAACGCCAGCACAGACATCACGAAAATCTTGCGCATGTAGCTATTACTCCTGTGTATCAGCGCTTGTTCGGGTAGCATTTGAGCGAAGCGTGCGGCGTTTGGCCTGATGATTCAATGCCACCACCAGCAGCGCGCCCACGATCATCAGCGCAATCACGCCGGCCGTCTGGGCGGAGGTGCCGGTGAGCGTGGCGTAGTCGCCGGGCAGCAGATAGCGGTGCGCCAGCGGAATCAGCTGCCCGTCAGCCCCCATCTGGTAGCGTACCAGCTCGCGCCACGGCCAGAGAAGCGGCAGCGAGCCGAGGATAAACCCCAGCAGCAGCTGCATGGTAGCGGCATGATGACGGCGCAACAGCCACGACAACAGCCGCGAAAAAAGCATCAGACCAATCACGCAACCGCCGCCAAACAGAGCGATGACGCCGACATCCAGCCCGCGAACGGCCTGCATGATGGTGCCGTAAAGCCCCATGGAAAGCAGTAGAAAGCTGCCTGACACGCCCGGCAGCAACATCGCGCTAATGGCAATGCTGCCGGCGAGCACCAGCACCAGCGAATCATTGCCAACGGCAAGCAGCAGCGGCATCAGCAAAGGCAACGCCCGCGCCAGCCACAACCCCAGCCCCAGCGCAATCAGGTAGCGCCATTTGAAACGCTCGCGGGCCTCATTCACTACCAGTGCCGAGGCTGCCACCAGGCCAAAAAAGAAACCGTCCAGTAACAGCGGCCAGGCCTCCATCAGCCATACCGCAAGGTGGGCAACGCTGAATACGGCCAGTGCGACGCCGGCCAGCAGCGGCACAATAAAGGCCAGATTGAGGTGAAGCGCCAGCCCCTTCAGGCCGCCGCGACGCCAGGCGCCAAACGCACTGGGGCCAAACTGGCGAATGGTATGAATGAGTTCGGCATAAAAGCCGCTGATAAAGGCAATAGTGCCGCCGGATACCCCGGGCACTGCGTCGGCTGCCCCCATGCCGGCACCGGTTAAAAATATACGTAACCTGGGACGATTCAATCCACAACTCCTTCCAACAGGGGGACAAAGCGCACGGCTTCAAGACGGCGCTGCTCAAACGCTCGTCCCACGCGGCGCACCCGGGTCAGCCACTGCTTGCCGTCGGGGGTTTCCAGCGGCGCAATCAGTACGCCGCCGTCGTTGAGCTGCTCAAGCAGCGCTGCCGGCAGCGTGCGCGCGCAGGCGGTCAATAAAATAACATCAAAGGGGGCGGCACACGGCCAGCCCTGGTTGCCGTCGGCAACTTCCAGCTGCGCCGGCGCATCAAGCCATGCCAGACGCTCGGCCGCCCGGCGATACAACGCCGAGATCCGTTCAACGGAATACAGAGAAGGCACCAGCCGCGACAGGATCAGCGTCTGATAGCCTGACCCGGTACCCAGCTCAAGTACCCGGCCGGGCGCCTCTTGCAGCGCAAGCTCGGTCATCCGCGCAACGGTCAACGGGCGGGAAAGCGTCTGACCAAAGCCAATGGGCAGCGACGTATCCTCGTAGGCGCGGTGGGCAAGCGCCTCATCGACGAAAAGGTGGCGCGGCTCGGCGGCCATAACGTCGAGTACACGCGCATCGTTGATGCCCTGTTCCGAGAGGCGTTCAACCATACGGTCCCGGGTTCGCTGGGACGTCATGCCCCGCCCCCGGCGGGCACGGTGAGACAATTCAGGCGAAAGCATCCAGCCAATCCTGCACGTCGTGACGCGCCGTATGACGCGTAAGGTCGGTCTGCAGCGGGGTGATCGACACCCAGCCGGCCTCGATGGCGGCAAAATCGGTATCCTCGCCGTCATCGGCATTGGCACCTACCGGCGCAATCCAGTAGCGCGTGCGCCCACGCGGATCTCGGGTTTCCACGGGTCTGGCTGCCGGGCCGCGATAGCCCAGCCGGGTCACCCGTACGCCCCGGATTTTCTCCCAGGGCAGGTCCGGCACGTTGACGTTAAGCAGCGTACGCGGCGGTAGCGACAGGTTGGATGCCGCCCCCACCAGCGTGGCTGCTACCCGGGCAGCGGTGTCGAAGTGGCGCTTGCCGCACAGCGACATGGCAATGGCCGACATGCCCAGGTTGCGCCCCTCCATGGCCGCGGCCACGGTGCCCGAATACAGTACGTCGTCGCCCAGGTTGCTGCCGTGATTGATTCCCGCGATCACCAGATCAGGCTTTTCATCCCAGACCCCGTTCACGCCGAGGTACACGCAGTCCGCCGGCGTGCCGTCAACGCTGTAAAAGCCGTTTTCCAGCGCCGTCAGCGCAAGCGGCCGCGACAGCGTCAGTGAATTGCTGGCACCGCTGCGGTCACGGTCCGGCGCTACCACGCGGATTCCGGCATGGGCCAACAGCCCGTCGTGAAGCGCGCGCAGGCCCGGCGCATGGACGCCGTCATCGTTGGAAAGCAGCAGTCGCCGCATGATCTATCTCCTTGTTGCAAACGGCCGTGTTTTCACCCAACTGGCTTAACCAGGCTGATGTTAATCAGACGGTTTTAGCCGGCAGCCAGCGGCGCAAAGTCCGGATGCTCAATCAGCTCGCGCAGCACAGCGGTGGCAAAACTGCCCTTCGGCAGTGAAAACGTCAGCCTGACGCCTTCACCCAGCGCCACAAACGCCGGATCGCCAAGGCGCAGGCGCAGCGCGCGGCGTGAACAGCTGGCGCCGGCCTGCTCGATCCCGGCACACAGCGCCGGGTGCTGATCTTGCAGCTGAGCCTCAAACCGCTGCGCCGGCGCGCCAGACTCAACATCCACGGGCGCGCCCGTTCCCCATAAAAGACCGGCGGGATGCACATCAAGCTCGGCGGCGCGGCGACGCAGTTTGTCGTCGGCATGCTCGGCGCTGAATATGCTCTGGGTGCCTTCCAGCATCAGCGTATCGCCGTCCAGCGGCGTCGCCCAGCAGCCGGCTTGCAAGCGCGCATTCAGCAGCTCATTAAACAGAAAGCTGCGCGCGCTGGAAAGTAGCATGCCCTGACGATCGTCGCGCTTGCGCCAGCCCCGGGCAAACAGCGCCTGCACCCGCGCAAGGTTGCGCCCACCGGCGCCAAACCGCTGGGGGCCAAAATAGTTGGGTACCCCAGAGGCACACAGCGTCTGCCAGCGCACGGCAAAATCATCGGCCTTTACGGCCTCACCGCTAATCCGCAGGCTGAAACGGTTGGCACGATGAACGCCACGCTTGAGCTTGCGCGGATGGCGAGCACGCTCCAGTACCGTAGTACCCAGCGCCGCCAGCCGCTCTTCCAGCTGTTCTGGCGCGTCGCGGCCGGGCAGGTGCACGCTGAGCCATTGGCGCGTGACCGCCACACGATCTTTCATGCCCGAATAGCCAATGTCTCTGGGCGTCACTGCGCACAGTCGTGCCAGCATGTTCACCACATCCAGCGTGGTTTGGCGGCGTTTCTCGATACGCAGCCAGAGATGCTCTCCGTGGCCTTCCGGCGCGAAATCAAGTACCTCATCGACGAGAAAATCCTCCGGCACGGCGCGATAGTCGCCGGGATTGGGCGGGCCAAACGTCGTGTCCAGGCAGCGCGCCCAGTCAAGCGTCAGGCTCATACGCCGCTGCGCCGGGTTAATAGCACCACCGCCTCGGCGGCAATGCCTTCGCCGCGGCCGGTAAAGCCCAGTCGCTCAGTGGTCGTCGCCTTGACGTTCACCTGACCCAGCGACAGCTTGAGATCATTGGCGATGGTTTCGCGCATGGCGTCGATGTGCCCGGCCATTTTAGGTGCCTGCGCCATCAACGTGGCATCCAGGTTCACCGGCGTGAACCCTTCGCCCTCGACCAGCGCAAGCACCTGGCGCAGCAACTCGCGGCTATCGGCGCCTTTGTAGGCCGGGTCCGTGTCGGGGAAGTGACGACCAATGTCGCCCAACGCGCAGGCGCCCAGCAACGCATCGCACAGCGCGTGCAGCAGCACGTCGCCATCCGAGTGGGCCACAAACCCCTGCTCAAACGGCAGTTTGACGCCGCCGATCATCAAATGATCGCCGGGCCCGAAGCGGTGGACATCAAAGCCGTGGCCTATGCGCATGAAACTCTCCTGAGAGACTGTCTTGAAAAACCATCCTGAAAGACCGCCCTGAAAGACGATCAAGAAAACTGCCGCGGCCGCAGGCCGATGGCGCTTTAATGCCGAATATCCTGAGCGGCCATAATGGCGCCCGCCAGGGCCAGGTCATCCGGATGGGTCACCTTGAGATTATCCCGCCGTCCGCTGACCAGCCGCGGCTGGCCGCCCAACGCTTCAACCGCCGAGGCTTCGTCGGTCACTTGCGCTCCGCTCGCCTGCGCCTGTTCAAGCGCGCGGCGCAACAGGCCGTAGGTGAATCCCTGGGGCGTCAGCGCGTGCCACAGGCCCTCGCGGGGTTCGGTGCGGGCGCAAGCCCCCTCGGGCGTAGCACGCTTCATGGTATCGGCGACCGGCATGGCCAGCAGCGCGCCGTCAGCGCTGCTTCGAGCCGCGTTAGCCAGCGTACGCACGTCGTTTGGCGTCACACAGGGGCGCGCCACGTCGTGCACCAGCACCAGCTCGTGCTCATTGGCAGGCATGGCGCGCAGTGCGTTCAGCACGCTGTCCATGCGCTCATCGCCGCCGGCCACACGCTGCCAGCGGGCAAACGGCACCCACTCCGGCTGAAACCAGCCGTCACCGTCGTCCAGGCACAGCACCAGCCGTGCTTCGGGCAGTGCGGTGTGCAGACGTTCAAGCGTGCGGGAAAGAATCGCTGCGCCGGCCAGCGGCAGGTATTGCTTGGGACGGTCGCCACCCATGCGCCGTCCCTGTCCCGCAGCAGGTACGATCAGCCAGACCGGTGCGCTCACGAATCTTCCCCGGCGGATGACGCCGCAGCAGGCAGGCCGGGATTTTGCCGCGCTGGCGTGTCATCGGCGCTGACGCCCGGCACCCAGAAGAACTGCTCGTCGGCCCGCACCATGCCCATGTCGCTGCGGGCACGCTCCTCCACGGCATCCAGGCCGGTTTTCAGGTCTCTTACCTCGGCGGCAAGCCGGGCATTGCGTTCACGCATCGGCGCGTTAGCCGCCTCCTGCGCGTCAACCCGGGAGCGCACGTGCTGCAAATCCTGCCAGCCGCCACGCCCCAGCCACAGTTTGTACTGCAGCAGCAGCATCAGGGCCAGCAGCCCCAGCATGAGCCATTTGCGAAAAGGCCAAGCCTTGGTTTTACTACTCACCGCATACGCCTATATAAAGCCTGTTTGAAGAAAGAGGGGAACCCTGCGCCCAGCCGCTGGGCAGCCCTGCGTAAAGCCGCCGCATTATGCCATCAAGCATGGGCAAGCGGCCACGGCCGCCGGCATAATTTCCCCTGTGAACCGCCCCGGGCTCAAGTGGCAGGCACTTTGGCCGTTATTTTATGAAGCCAGGTAAAAGAATGCTTTTCAACCGATCTCCGGAGCCCCCATGCAAGCGCCTGATACCCCCGCGAATGAATCCCGGCGCTTACAGGCGTTACGCGACCTTGCAGTACTTGATACGCCTGCGCAAGAAAGCTTTGATCGCCTGACCGAGCTGGCCCGGGAAATTTTTGACGTGCCCGTGGCGCTGGTTTCGCTGATTGATGCAAACCGTCAGTGGTTCAAGTCACACTCCGGTTTCGAGGCCTGCGAAACCGGTCGCAACATCTCCTTCTGCGCCCATGCCGTCGCCGCCGATGACAGCCTGACAGTACCCGACACCCTGGCCGACGGCCGCTTTGCCGATAACCCGCTGGTGACCGACGCGCCGCACATCCGCTTTTATGCCGGCCATCCACTGCGTCCGCTGGACGAACTACCAGTGGGCACGCTGTGCCTGATTGACTACCACCCGCGAACCTTTTCCGCCCATGAACAGCGCCTGCTGGCGGGGCTTGCCGGCCAGGCGGAAGCGCTGCTGCGCCAGAACAAGCTGAGTGCCGACCTGGCGCACACCGCCAAGCGCTTTGAGACGATCTTTTTTACCAGCGCCACCGCCAAGATACGCATTGACCGCCGGGGCCGAGTGATTGCCATCAATCCTTTTGCCCTCAACCTGCTGGGCTATACCGAGAGCGAAGTGGTCGGCCAGAATGTAGCCATGCTGGCGCCGCCTGAAATCCACCCTCATCACGACGGCTACCTCCAGCGCTACCTGGACGGTCATGAGCCCCGGGTTATCGGCAAGGGGCGCGAGGTGGAAGCCCGGCACAAGGATGGCCATCACGTGCCGGTACATCTGGCCATCAATGCCATTCACAACGAGCATGGGGAGGTCGAGGAGTTTCTCGGCGTGCTCACCGATTTGCGCGACATTCAGGCGGCCAACCGGCGCATCCGTAAAGAGCAGGCTCTGCTCAGCGTTTTGCATCAGGGCATTACCGACTATCAGGCATTGATGTCCGGCAAAAAACTGTGGACGTTTCTCATGGAGGCACTGCGCGAGCTGACCGACAGCGACTACGCCCTGATCGGCGAGGTACTGGTCGATCACAAACTGGCCGACGGCACCGGCAATGCACTGAAAATTCACGCCATCACCGACCTCTCCTGGAACGCCGCCTCGCGCCGGCTGATGGAAAAACTGCGCAGTGGCGACATGATGCTGACCCGCGCTAACACCCTGCTCGGGCGGGTTTATGCCCACGGCGAAGTGGTCATGACTGATGATCTTTATCATCACCCCCAGCGCGGCGGTTTTCCGCCCGGCCATCCCACGCTCCACAACTATCTCGGTGTACCGATTTACAACGGCAGCGAGCTGATTGGCATGTACGCGATTGCCAACAGCCGGCAAACCCTGGACCAAACGCTCCTGCACTGGCTTGAGCCGTTTACCGCCACCTGTGCTCTGCTGATCAACCTGTACCGGCAGATGGCCGAGCGCGACCGGGTCTTGCAGGATCTGGCCCACGCACACGACCAGGCCCAGCGCGCCAACCAGGCCAAAAGCGAATTTCTTTCATCCATGAGCCACGAACTGCGCACGCCGCTCAACGCGATTCTCGGCTTTGCCCAGCTGCTGGCCACTGGCCGGCGCCAGCCGCTGAGCGAAAAACAGGCGCGCCAGGTCAATCAGATCGAGAAAAGCGGCCAGCATCTGTTGAGTCTGATCAACGAAGTGCTGGACCTGGCCAAGATCGAATCCGGCCACATGCCGCTGTCGCTGGAAACCATCACCCTTGCCCATGTGATCGAAGATGTCTGCCAGACCCTTGAGCCCGGCGCCGATGCCGCAGGCATTCACCTTGCATGCACCCTGCCCCCGCCAGACTGGCAGATCCGCGCCGACTACACCCGCGTCAAGCAGGTGCTGTTCAACCTGATTTCCAATGCCATCAAATACAACAGCCCCGACGGCAGCATTCGGGTAACGGCACAGCAACGTGCCAACACGCTGCGCGTCAGCGTAACCGATAGCGGCCCGGGGATTGCCCGCCATCGCCAACACGAGCTGTTTGAACCGTTCAACCGGCTGGATGCCGAAAACGGCACGATAGAAGGCACCGGCATCGGGCTTGCGATTACCCGCGAGCTGATCGAACGCATGGGCGGTATGATCGACGTAGACAGCACGCCCGGGGAAGGATCGACGTTCTGGTTCACCCTGCCACGCAGCACCGATAAACCAGCCGACAGCACTCATCACGAAACGGCATGCCCGGCGCGCGGGTTTCATCAAAAAGCGCTGATTTACGTGGAAGATAACCCCGCCAACAAGCGGCTGATGGAAGACATCATCGAGGATGTGGCGGGACTTTCGTTGCACACGGCACCCAGCGCAGAAATGGGGCTGGAACTCCTGCGTATCATGCCTGCAGCGCTGATAATGATGGATATCAATCTGCCGGGCATGGATGGCTACCAGGCACTGGCCGCCATTTGCCGGGATCCGCAGCTGGCAAAACTGCCGGTCGTTGCACTTTCTGCCAGTGCCATGCAACGTGATATCAACAAGGCGCTGAGCGCCGGTTTCGACGACTATCTCACCAAGCCGCTGGAAATTGCTAAACTCATGGCCATGTTAAGACGCTACGTGATGACTTAAGCGCGGCCATATATAGCACCGCAAGCAGACAGGGAAGACACCATGACGCTCGCCACCAAACACCTCCTCGTTGTCGACGACAATCCCGTCAACGTGGAGATGATACTGGACCTGCTGGATGACCACGGCTTTGATCACGTCCACGGCCTGAGCGACCCTCGCGAAGTGCTGGGCTATTGCCGCGCAGTCCGTCCCGATCTGCTGTTGCTCGATATCCGCATGCCCCACCTTGACGGCTATGGCGTCATCGAACAGCTACGCGAGCACTTTGTCGGCGACATGCCGCCGGTTATCGTACTGACTGCGCAGGTTGACGATGCTACCCGCCACCGGGCGCTGGAAATGGGCGTACGCGACTTTCTTACCAAACCGTTCAAGCACGACGAAGTGCTGCAGCGTATACGTAATATTCTCGAAATCGAGCAGCGTTTCAGCATACGCGACCAGCAGGCCGCCACGCTTGAGCAGATGGTCGCCAAACGCACCCGCGAGCTTGATTACCAGTCGCGCACCGACCCCATTACCCGGCTGGCCAACCGCCGCGGTCTTACCCAGTCCCTGCGCGAAACCGCCATGAGCGCCAACGGAGCGGGGCTTTTGTTTATCGCCGTGGACGGCATCGACGACATCATCCGCCTGCACGGCTACAGCGTGGCTGAACGGCTGCTGAAACAGCTCGGCAGCACGCTGGGCAACCCGCTCGATGACAATCACCAGCTCGGGCTCTGGGGCGGCAGCGAATTTCTTGTCATCGCTCCCGGCCACACACCCGCAGCGCTTGGCACGCTGGGCATTACGCTACTGCACACCTTCGAGCAGGACCTGCTGGTGGATGACCTGTTGCTCAGCGTCAATGCGCGCATCGGCATCAGTGAAGCCGCCGGGCATTTCGATCCCGACCGGCTGGTACAAATGGCGGCGCTGGCGCTCCCCCAAAGCAATGGCGTGCGTTTACAGCACTATTCCCAGGACCTCGAAGACCAGCAGCGCCAACGCCTGCACGTGCAGCGAGCCCTGCGCGACGCCACATCGCGCCATGAAATGTCGTTAGCGTTTCAGCCCAAAATATGCGCCCTGCATCATCGTGTGATCGGTGCCGAGGCGTTGTTACGCTGGTATCATCCCGAGCTCGGTCACGTGTCACCGGGGCTTTTCATCCCCCTTGCCGAAGCCAGCGGCGACATTTTCGCGATCGGCAACTGGGTCATTGAACAGGCGCTTGGCTTTATTGCCGAGTGGCAGGACGCCGCCTGGATGACGGCAGATTTCAACATCGCCATCAACGTCTCGGCGCGCCAGTTAAGTCGTCGCGACTTTGCCGATACACTGCTTACCCAAATCAAGCGTCATGGCGTCGAGCTTGCCCATCTGAGCCTTGAGGTGACCGAGTCCGGCCTGATGAACGACATCACCAATGCCCGTCAGCAGCTGGAACAGCTGCATACCGCCGGCATTGCCGTCGCGGTAGACGATTTCGGCACCGGGCACTCATCCCTTGCCTACCTGAAAACCCTGCCGCTCTCGACGCTGAAAATCGATCGCGCCTTTGTCATGGATCTGGAAGAAAGCCTCGTGGATCGCCAGCTGGCACGCACCATTACCCAGCTGGCGCACGGCGTCGGCTGCAACGTGGTGGCCGAGGGCATTGAAACCCCGGCTCAGGCCGACTACCTGCGTTCCATCGGCTGCGAAATCATGCAGGGGTATTTTTATTCACGGCCGCTGCCCGCCGCTGACTTCATCGAGCTGTGCACCACCTGGGAACACACACCCCGGCCAGCCTGACGCCACCCCTTATGGAGACCTTGATGGCCCACGACCTGCTCGACCGCTTACGCCAGCGTCAGGAAGACCTCAACCGCTCGGAACGCAAAGTCGCCTGCGTGATTCTCGATGACCCGGCCGCTGCGACCAGCCTGAGCATCGCAAGCCTTGCTCAGGCCGCCGGGGTCAGCGAACCCACGGTCAATCGCTTTTGCCGCAATTTCGGCGCCAAGGGCTATCCGGATTTCAAAATCAAGCTGGCCCAAAGCCTAGCCGGCGGCACGCCCTACGTCACCCGCGCGGTGGAACCCGGCGACAACGCCAGCCAGTATACCAACAAGATCTTCGGCGCCACGATTGCCGCCCTTGACGAGGCACGCCAGGGTATCGACATGGACGCCGTCGAACGCATGGTGGACTACCTCACTCAGGCCAAGCAGATTCATTTTTTCGGATTGGGCGCTTCGGGGGCTGTGGCACAGGATGCCCAGCACAAATTCTTCCGCTTCAACCTGCCGGTCATGGCCTACGTCGACATCCTCATGCAGCGTATGGTCGCGGCCGCCTGTCACACCGGCGACGTCGTGGTGGTGATCTCCTATACCGGGCGCACCCGGGAGCTTGTGGACATCGCCCGGGTAGCCAGGGAATCCGGCGCCGTGGTGCTGGGCATTACCGCCCCTGACTCACCACTGACCCATGAATGCAGCGCCATTCTGGGTGTCGTAACACCCGAAGATACCGACCATTATATGCCCATGACGTCGCGCATGATCCAGCTGGCGCTGGTCGATACGCTGGCCACCGGCGTCACCCTGCGCCGTGGCGAAGCGTTTCTGCCCCACCTGAAAAAGATCAAGGACAGCCTGCGCGACACCCGCTTTCCGGTAGAAAAGCGTGGCGACAAGTAAGCTGCCAACAAAAAAGGCCCGACGCATAAAGCATCGGGCCTTTTCTCGTATTCAATGGTGCCGGTGGCCGGACTCGAACCGGCACGCCCGAAGGCGGCGGATTTTGAATCCACTGCGTCTACCAATTCCACCACACCGGCAACAGGCGGGCATTATACGCCATCATCCTTTTACGTCAATTGTAACGCCTGACTTTATCGCGCCGAGGCGCTATCCTAGGCGCCCGGTTTTTACCAAACCCTGCTTTTCATTCCCCTTTGACTGAACCACGAGCCTTGCCATGCAGCGTGCCGACTTTGCCTACGAGCTACCCGAAGAGCTGATTGCCCGCTACCCGTCGGAACAGCGCAGCGACTGCCGCCTGCTGTGCGTTGACGGCGAGAACGGCCACATGGCTCACCGCCGCTTTCCCGACTTGCTGGAGCTTCTGGAACCCGGCGACCTGCTGGTGTTCAACGATACCCGAGTGATTCCCGCCAGGCTCTACGGGCACAAGGCCAGCGGCGGGCGGGTGGAAATGCTGCTGGAGCGCCCGCTGGACGCCCACCGGGGGCTTGCCCACCTGCGCGCCAGCAAATCGCCCAGGCCCGGTACCGAGATCATCTTCGAAGGTGACACTCATGCCGTGGTAGAGGCCCGCCACGAGGCGCTGTTCGAGCTACGCTTTCTTGGCGAGACGCCGATGATCGCGCTGCTGGAGCGCCACGGCCATATGCCGCTGCCGCCTTACATCACCCGGGACGACGAACTCAGCGACCGCGAACGCTACCAGACCGTCTACGCCCGCCGCGACGGTGCAGTAGCCGCCCCCACTGCCGGACTACATTTTGACCGCCCACTGCTGGATGCGCTGGCGAAGAGAGGCGTGGAAAGCGCTTTTGTCACCCTGCACGTCGGTGCCGGCACCTTTCAGCCGGTACGCGCAGACGACATTCGCGACCACCACATGCACAGCGAATGGGTCGACGTGAATGAAGACACCTGCCGCAAGGTGCGCGCCGCCAAAGCTGCCGGCAAACGCGTTATCGCCGTGGGCACCACCGCCGTTCGCTGCCTGGAAAGCGCCAGCGGCCAACGCGCTGATAGTCCAGCCGCGGCCGGCAGTATCGCCCCGTATCGCGGCGACACCGACATCTTCATTTACCCGGGCTACGAGTGGCGCTGCGTTGACGCACTGATTACCAATTTCCATTTGCCGGAATCCACCCTTTTGATGCTGGTCTCGGCGTTTATCGGCTACGACAACACTCTGGCCGCCTACCGCACCGCCGTTGCCGAGCGCTACGCCTTTTTCAGCTACGGCGATGCCATGCTGCTGACTCGCGCCGCGCCGGATGCCCACACAACGACTGACCTGATTGATCAACCGGATTAACGAGCCTTTTCATGCAAACCCCGTTTAAACGAAGCGAATGCTTCATGCGCTTTGAGCGCCTGGCCGAAGACGGCCGTGCCCGCCGCGGCCGGCTGCACTTTCCCCGTGGCACGGTAGAAACCCCCGCCTTCATGCCGGTGGGCACCTACGGCACGGTCAAGGGCATGACCCCGGATTCGGTCAAGGAGATCGGCGCGGAGATCATTCTGGGCAACACCTTTCACCTGTGGCTGCGCCCGGGCGTTGAGGTCATCGAAGCCCACGGCGATCTGCACGACTTCGCCCAGTGGGACAAGCCGATTCTGACCGACTCCGGCGGTTTCCAGGTGTTCTCGCTCGGCAAGACGCGCAAAATCACCGAAGAAGGCGTGCACTTCCGCTCACCGGTTGACGGTGCCAAGGTGTTCATGGGGCCGGAAGAATCCATGGCGGTACAGCGCTCGCTGGGCTCTGACGTGGTCATGATTTTTGACGAATGCACCCCCTACCCGGCCACCTTTAGCGAAGCCGAACACTCCATGGAGCGCTCGCTGCGTTGGGCCAGGCGCTCACGGGATGCCCACGGCGACTCGCCTTCCGCGCTGTTCGGTATTATTCAGGGCGGCATGCATGAAGACCTGCGCGAACGCTCACTCAAGGGGCTTTTGGACATCGGCTTTGACGGCCTCGCAATTGGCGGGCTATCGGTGGGCGAACCCAAGGAAGACATGCTCAAGGTACTCGACTACCTGCCCGGCTGGATGCCCGACGATACGCCGCGTTACCTGATGGGCGTAGGCAAGCCCGAAGACCTGGTGGAAGGCGTGCGCCGCGGCATCGATATGTTCGACTGCGTCATGCCCACCCGTAACGCCCGTAACGGGCATTTGTTCAGCGCCGAAGGTACGGTCAAGATCCGTAATGCCAAACACCGTTTTGATACACGCCCGCTGGAAGACGACTGCGACTGCCATACCTGCCAGCATTTTTCGCGGGGGTATCTGCACCATCTCGACCGCTGCAACGAAATGCTCGGCTCAATGCTCAATACCATCCATAATTTGCGCCATTACCAGCGGCTTATGGCTGATTTGCGCACGGCAATCGAAGCGGGTACATTGACCAGCTTCGTGGAGACTTTCTACGCCAAGCGTGGCCTGCCCGTGCCTCCTGCGCCGAATTAACCGCTGGCGGGCACGTCGTTCCCGAACAACAGCCCCATCTGCCTGTTTTCAGGCCCATTAGACGCTTATTTACCCGTCAACCCAGGAGTGTTTTGAATGCTGGATTTTTTCATCTCCCAAGCCCACGCCCAGGACGCCGGCGGCGCTGCCGGCGGCGGTATCGCCCAGATTGTCATGCTGGTCGGCTTTGTCGTGATTTTCTACTTCCTGCTCTGGCGCCCCCAGGCCAAGCGCGCCAAGCAGCACAAGCAGCTGATCGGCAACCTGGACAAGGGTGACGAAATCGTCATCGGTGGCGGTCTGGTCGGGCGCATCACCAAGGTCAGCGACGAATTCCTCAGCATGGAAGTCGCCGACGGCACCAACGTGAACGTGCAGAAAAGCGCCGTTGCCGCCGTGCTGCCCAAGGGCACCATCAAGTCCATCTGACCATCGCCCCGCCCCTGCCGGACGCCGCCTGTACACCGGCAGGGATGCCACGGTGAACGATGGCAAGCCTTGCTGCGCGCTGCCCGTCAGCGCGCAGCATTCCGTTCGTTATTGAAGGCAGGGCTTACATGCTCAACCGTTACCCCCTGTGGAAGTATCTGATTATTCTGGTCGTTTTGCTGGCTGGCCTGATTTACTCGCTTCCCAACCTGTTTCCCGAAGATCCCGCCGTTCAGATCAGCACCCAAGGCAACAGCTCGCTGAGTGAGCGCAAGCTTGAGCGCGTGAGCAGTGCCCTGGACGACAATGATATCGCCGTCAAACGCATTGAGCAGCAAAACGGCCAGTGGCTGCTGCGGCTTGAAAACGCCGACGACCAGCTTCGCGCCAGGGATATCATCAGCGCCACCCTGGACGATGAGGATGCCACGGTCGCCCTCAACCTTGCCGAGGCCACGCCGGGCTGGCTCAAGGCGTTTAACGCCTCGCCCATGACGCTGGGGCTTGACCTGCGCGGCGGCGTACACTTTCTGCTGGAAGTGGATATGGAAGCCGCTCTCACCCAGCGCCTGGAAGTCAACGCCAGTGCCATGCGCGAGCTGCTGCGCGACGAACGCATCCGCTACCGCAACACCGAAATTGACGATCGCTCGCTATCGCTGGAGTTTGCCAGCGCTGATGATCGCGATACGGCACGCAGCCTGATCAGCCGCGAATTTCCCGAGTTTGATTACCAGAACGAAGGTGAGGGCCGCGGAGCAACGCTTGTCATGTCGCTGACCGACCAGAAGGTCAACGAGATTCAGGACTACGCCATCAACCAGAACCTCACGACGCTGCGTAACCGCGTCAACGAGCTGGGCGTGGCCGAACCCAAGGTGCAACGCCAGGGCCCCAACCGCATCGTGGTCGAACTCCCGGGCGTGCAGGACACCACTGCGGCCAAGCGCATCGTCGGTGCCACGGCCAACCTGGAGTTTCGTCTGGAAGCGCGGCCGGACACCCCCGAGCGTGAAACCGAAACCATCGCCTTTCGCAATTCACCGGCACGCGAAGCCACGGTATTGCGCGACGTGATCATTACCGGTGACAGCGTCTCCAGCGCCAGTCAAAGCTTTGACGAAAACGGCGGCCCCCAGGTCAGCATCAACCTGGACGGCACCGGCGGCACGTTAATGAACCGCGCCACGCGCACCAACATTGGTCGGAACATGGCGGTCGTGTTCATCGAGCACAAGAGTGAAGATCGCAAGGTCACCGACCCGGAAACTGGCGAAATCACCACCGTCCGCGACCCCTACGTGGAACGTGGCATTATCAGTCTGGCCACCATTCAGAGCGCTTTCGGCAACAGCTTCCGCATTACCGGGCTGGAATCGTCCTCCGAGTCGTCGGAACTCGCCCTGCTGCTGCGTTCGGGCTCCCTTGCCGCACCGATCTACTTCGTGCAGGAACGCACTATCGGCCCAAGCCTGGGGCAGAAAAATATCGAACGCGGCCTGCTTTCCGTACAGCTCGGCCTGCTGCTGGTCGTCGCGTTCATGCTGGTGCGCTACAAGGTGTTCGGCATCTTTGCCAACATCGCGCTGGCGTTCAACCTGACGCTGCTGGTCGCCGTCATGTCGCTTCTGGGCGCCACACTGACGCTGCCCGGCATTGCCGGCATCGTGCTGACGCTGGGCATGGCAGTGGATGCCAACGTGCTGATATTCGAACGTATTCGTGAAGAGCTGCGCAACGGGCTGTCTGCCCAGCAGGCCATTCACGCCGGCTACGAACGCGCCTTTACCTCAATCGTGGATGCCAACATCACCACGCTGCTGGTCGCGGTGATTCTGTTCTCGATTGGTACCGGGCCGGTCAAGGGCTTTGCCGTTACACTTTCCATCGGCATCCTGACCTCCATGTTCACAGCGCTTCTGGTCTCGCGCGCCATGGTCAATCTGACCTACGGCGGCAAGCCGGTGAAAAAGCTCTGGATTTGACTCCCGGCGCATAGCCCAGACTTCAAGAGGTGGTAATGAAATCCCTGACAAACCGGCAAATCGACTTTATGGGGCGGCGCTATCTGGCGCTGATCCTCTCGGGCATCATGCTGCTGGTGTCGATTGGCGCCCTGATTGTTCAGCAGCTCAATCTGGGGCTGGACTTTACCGGCGGCACGCTGATCGAAGTGCGCTACGCCACGGCCCCGGCGCTTGACGGCATTCGCCAGACCCTGGAGCAGCATGGCTTTCAGGATGTCGCCGTCCAGACCTTTGGCGCCACAACAGAAGTATTGATCCGCCTACAGCAGGCCTTTGATGCCGAGGTGGGCAACAACGTCGTTACGCTGCTGCGTGACGCCGGCGCCAATGTGGACCTGGTGCGCGCCGAGTTTGTCGGTGCCCAGGTGGGCGACCAGCTGCGCGACCAGAGTGGTCTGGGCATGCTGGTGGCCCTTGGCGTGGTCATGCTTTACGTGGCATTCCGTTTTCAGTACAAGTTCGCCATTGGTGCCCTGCTGGCCCTGCTGCACGATGTGATTATCGTCATTGGCCTGTTTGCGCTCTTCGGGCTGGAGTTTGACCTGACGGTGCTGGCGGCGATTCTTGCGGTGATCGGCTACTCGCTCAACGACACCATTGTGGTGTATGACCGCATACGCGAAACCATTCGTACCTCGCAGATCACCGACATGAGCAGCATCATCAACGAGTCCATCAATGCCACGCTGTCGCGCACGCTTGCCACATCAGGGACGACGCTACTGGTACTTCTGGCACTGCTGATACTCGGCGGCGACATGATCGAAAACTTCTCCATCGCCCTGCTTATCGGCATCGTGGTGGGTACGTTCTCATCGATCTACATCTCCGGCGCGCTGCTGATTCCGCTGAAACTCAGCCGTGAAGACCTGATTCCTCCGCAAAAAACCCAGGACGAAGAAGAGGAAGAGCTGCCTTAGCGTTCCGGCTCACATCAAAAAAGCGCCCCCGCCGGCTAGCCGGCAGGGGCGCTTTTTTTTGGCGGGTATCACACCCTACAGCAGGCCATTAAAAGTGCGGCGTCAGCTGCCTGACCAGCGCCTTGTAAAGCCTGGGGCCGGCGGCCATCAACATGCCGTCTGCCTTGATATCGGGGCGGCCATCCGGGGTCCCGGTCAATGCGCCGGCTTCTTTCAAAAACAGCATGCCAGCGTGCATGTCCTGTTCTTCAAGCCCCAGCACAAAGGCACTACTCACGCGCCCGGCGGCCACTTCACAAATATCCAGCAGGCCGCTGCCGGTGGCAATCAGCGTATCCGCGCTCGGGGCGAGCTGTTGGGTCAATGTGAGGTAGGCGGGCAAATGGCGGCTGCGCAGGTCAAGGGGCGGCAGGCTCATGGCGATACGCGTACCCGCTAGTGCGGTGGGCTTGCTGACGCGCATGCGCTTGTCGTTATGCTGAGCGCCGCTGCCGCGGCTGGCGATGTACTCATCGTCGGAGAAGGGGCAGACGATCACCGCGTGCTCAGGCCTGCCTTTAACCAGACATACCACCGACAGCGCAAAGTCCGCGCCGGCTACCGAGAGGCTGGAGTAGCCGTGGATCGGTTCGATTTTCCAGACGGTATCGCGGCCGTCCCCTTCGCCGGCTCGGTGCGACGTAAAACGACCGGCAACGCCGTGCTGGGGATAACCACGCTCAAGCTGCTGGACGATAGTGGCCTCGGCCTTGCTCGCGGTTTCGGCCAGCAGGTGTTCAAGGTTGGCGGCATCGTGAGCGTTCTCGATACGTTCGCGGATACGTAAAAATTGATCAGCGGCCTTGCGCGTTGCGCGCAGCGTGAACTGGACCATCGGATTCATGGGCGAGCCTTGTGACGGTAAGGTTAAAGACAGGACTGTTAAAGAACGAAGCGGCGGCGATAGCGGTAGCCGCGTTGGGCGGCGATTCTAGCAGAGCACGTGCAAGGGTGCCACGTAGTCATGCTAAACTTGTGCCCCCTTGAACACCGGTCGGGCTCATCTGCCTGAGCCCGACCCACTGGACCCCAATGACCGAGTCAGCCAATGCTTGAGCGCCTTCGTACTGTCCTTATCGGCACCAGCCACCCCGGCAATATCGGCGGTGTTG
This sequence comes from Halomonas sp., assembly GCF_030457605.1. Lineage (GTDB taxonomy): Bacteria > Pseudomonadota > Gammaproteobacteria > Pseudomonadales > Halomonadaceae > Vreelandella. Next base: position 154,767 of record NZ_JAKDUR010000001.1, on the reverse strand, counting down.
CCCGCGCCATGCACAACATGGGGCTTTCCGACCTGGGGCTGGTCGCCCCGCGCGGCGAGATCATCACCCAGGAGAGCATTTCCCGCGCCTCGGGTGCCGATCACCTGTTACACAACGCCCGTGTCAGCCAGACGCTGGATGAAGCCGTGGCCGACTGCACCTTTGTGGTCGGCGCCAGTGCGCGCTCGCGCACGTTGCCCTGGCCAATGCTTTCCCCCCGGGAGCTTGCCCACCGCCTGCCCGAAGAGTGCCGCCACGACAACGCTCGGGTCGCGCTGGTATTCGGCCGCGAAGACAGCGGCCTGACCAACGAGGAGCTGCACCGCTGCCACGCCCATGTGCATATTCCTACCAATGCCGACTTTAGCTCGCTCAACCTGGCCGCAGCCGTGCAGGTAGTGACCTACGAATGCCGCATGGCATGGCTTGAGCAGCAGGCAGCGCCCGCCGGTGCAGACGGCACCAGCGACGAGCGTCTGGCCTCTCACGCCGACCTGGAGCGCTACTTTACACACCTTGAGCACACCCTGACCACGATCGAATTTCACGATCCGGACAAGCCGCGCCAGCTGATGGCGCGCCTGCGCCGGCTGTACATGCGCGCCCGCCCGGAACAGATCGAACTCAACATCCTGCGCGGCATACTCACGGCGACAGACAAGGCCGCCACTATAAAGCCACCCCGCCGCCGCGCTGATAATTCCGGTCCCCGGACGCCCACACACTGAAGGAAAGCCGCATGTTTGAACGCCTGCGTGAAGACATCAACAGCGTGTTTATCCGCGACCCGGCCGCACGCAATTTTTTTGAAGTGCTGACCAACTACCCCGGCCTGCACGCGCTGCTGCTGCATCGTTTCAACCACTGGCTGTGGGGCAAGGATGCCAAGTGGCTGGCACGCACGCTGTCGACGTTTTCGCGGTTTTTGACCGGCATCGAAATTCATCCCGGCGCCACCATCGGCCGACGCTTTTTCATTGATCACGGCATGGGCGTGGTGATTGGCGAAACCGCGCTGATCGGCGACGACGTCACGCTCTACCACGGCGTTACGCTTGGCGGCACCAGCTGGAATAAAGGCAAGCGCCACCCCACCCTGGGCGACGGCGTGATTGTCGGCGCCGGCGCCAAGATACTCGGCCCGCTCACCCTGGAGGCCGGCGTCAAGGTCGGTTCCAACGCCGTGGTCACCAAGGATGTTCCGGCCGACGCCACGGTGGTCGGGATTCCCGGCAAGGTCGTCAAACGTGCCGAACCGGATGCACAACGGTCGCTTGACGTGGACCCCGATCGGCGCGAAGCCATGCGTCAGAAGTTCGGCTTTGATGCCTATGGCGTCAGCCAGGACATGCCCGACCCGGTGGCCCGCTCGATGCAGGCCATGCTCGACCACATGCACGCCGTCGACGGGCGCATCGAGCAAATGTGCGCCACGCTGACCCGGCTTGACGCCAGCTACCGCAACGGCCATTTACCCGAGCTGCGCGACGAGGACTTTGCCAGCGTCCTTGATGAAGCCGTCAGCGACTGCGGCCAACGCCAGCCCGGTAAAGCCCCCCGGGGTACCGAGGCCACAGACCGGGAGACGCCCACCGGCGACAAGGACAGCTGATCTCATGGTTGACTCAGGGGCTCTTCCGGAGAAAGGTTGACCACAACGCTCGGGTTTTCCCATAATGACGCCATATTTGTCGTCAATGCGCTCAATCGAGCGTCGAGGTGTCTGCCATGCGCTTGACCACCAAGGGTCGCTACGCGGTGACCGCCATGCTGGATCTGGCGATCAACGCCGACGCCACCCCTACAAGCCTTGGCGATATCGCCCGGCGCCAGGGTATTTCCCTGTCCTATCTGGAACAGCTGTTTGCACGCCTGCGCCGCGCCGGGCTGGTACATAGCGTACGCGGCCCGGGCGGTGGCTATCTGCTGGCGCAAACGCCTGCCGCCATCAATGTGTCGAACATTATCGATGCGGTAGACGAAAGCGTGGACGCCACCCGCTGCCTGGGGCTTTCCGACTGCCAGCAGGGCGATACCTGCCTGACGCACCACCTGTGGTGCGAGCTTTCCGGGCAAATTCGCCACTTTCTCGAAGCCGTCACCCTTGAGCAACTGCGCCTGCGCCCCGACATACAGCAGATAGCGACGCGTCAACAATCCCGCCTGGATGCCGGCATTCTCGCGTCTGCGCCGTAGTTTCCGTGTCATGGCGCTGCGCCCCCCCACTGACCTGATGTGAAATCACATGCCACACACCACGCCCTCACTGCCCGTTTATCTTGATTATGCCGCTACCACGCCGGTGGATGAGCGCGTGGCCGCCGTCATGCAGCGCTACCTGACCGTCGACCAGCTATACGCCAACCCTGCCTCGCGCAGTCATATGCTCGGCTGGCAGGCCGAACAGGTCGTCGAGCAGGCACGGCGTCAGGTGGCTGACAGCATCAACGCCGACCCGCGCGAAATTGTCTGGACCAGCGGCGCCACCGAGGCCGACAACCTCGCACTGACGGGCTTTATGCGAGCCAACCGCGCACGCGGCATGCATCTGGTCACCTCGATCATCGAACACAAGGCAGTGGTGGATACCGCCCGGGCGCTTGAAACCGAAGGCTTCGATGTCACCTGGCTTACTCCGGGTGCCGACGGGCGCATCACACCCGGACAGCTGCGCGAAGCCATGCGTGACGATACCGCGCTGGTCTCGTTGATGGCGGTGAACAACGAGCTGGGCAGCGTCAACGACATTGCTACGCTTGCCGACGTGGCCCACGCCTTTGGCGCGGCATTTCATACCGATGCCGCTCAGGCCATCGGTCGCATTCCGCTGGACACAAGCACCCAGCACGCCGACCTGATCTCGCTTTCCGGGCACAAGGCCTACGGCCCCAAGGGCGTCGGCGCGTTGTACGTCAAACGCCACCCGGATATCCGCGTGGAGGCCCTGATTCACGGCGGCGGCCACGAACGCGGCATGCGCTCAGGTACCCTGCCCACCCATCAGATTGCCGGCATGGGCGAGGCATTTGCGCTGCTCGACCGTCAGGGCGAAGCCGATCAGGCACATATTGCCGCGCTGGCCGAACGTTTTCTCGCAGGACTTGCCCAACTGGAAGGCGTACAGCGCAACGCGGCCAGCGAGCACAGTGTGCCCAACATCATCAACGTGGCCTTTGACGGCGTGGACGGCGAGTCGCTGCTGATGGCGCTGCGCGACGTCGCGGTATCCACCGGCTCGGCATGCAACTCGGCAAGCGTTAATCCGTCTTATGTCCTGCTGGGTGCCGGCGTGCCACGCCGACTGGCACTTTCATCTCTGCGCTTCAGCTTCGGGCGCTTTACCACCGAAGCCGACATCGATCATGCCCTGCGCGTGCTACAACACGCCGTTACCGGCCTGCGCGCTTAAGAACGTCGATTTCAACAGGAGGTCATCCATGGCCACGCTCAACATTACGCCCGCTGCCGCTGAACAGATCCACCACGTACTTGCCGAACGCGGCGAAGGGCTCGGCCTGCGCGTATCGGTCAAGCCGTCCGGCTGTTCCGGCTATAGCTACGTGCTCGACTTTGCCGACGAAACCGCCCCGGACGACGTCAGTTTTGAAGACCACGGCGCCTGCGTGTTTGTCGCCCCCGACGCGCTGGAAATGCTTGACGGCAGTGAGGTCGACTACGTCAACGAAGGGCTGAACCGCTACTTTCGCTTCAACAACCCCAACGTCAAGGACGAGTGCGGCTGCGGCGAAAGTTTCACCGTTTAACCCCGAGCCAGCACTGGCAGTATTCACGGCCCTGATGAAGCGCTATAATCGCGCCCACTCCGCCGCCGGCTCGTATTTACTCCGAGATTTACGGCGGCGGCGCCTTTCATTTGCCGCCCTGCCCGCCAGAGCGGCACTTTGTGTTACGCCCTATCCAGGAGATTTACATGGCGAACGAACGCACGCTTTCCATCATCAAGCCCGATGCCGTAGCCAAGAATGCCATCGGCGATATTGTCGCCCGTTTTGAAAAAGCCGGCCTCAAGGTCGTCGCCAGCAAGATGCTCAAGCTGTCCGAAGACAAGGCCGGCGGTTTCTACGCCGAGCACAAGGAGCGTCCCTTCTTTGGCGCCCTGGTTGGCTTCATGACATCCGGGCCGGTTGTGGTACAGGTGTTGGAAGGTGAAAACGCCATCGCCCTGAACCGCGACCTGATGGGCGCGACCAACCCCAAGGATGCCGAAGCCGGTACCATCCGCGCCGATTTCGCGGAAACCATCGACGCCAACGCCGTTCACGGTTCCGACTCCGTGGAAAGCGCCGAGCGCGAAATCGCCTACTTCTTCGACAACGACGAAATCTGCCCGCGCTAAACGCGCAGCAAGGCAACCTTTTCACGTTGCCGGCCATTTTCGCGGGAGCCTGGCTCCCGCCTTTTCCGACGCTGACCATCATGACCACCAACGCTGCCCACGACGCTACCAACGCTGCGACCTCAACCGCTTCTCCGGACAGTCTTCGGGACTCGTCCGCGCCGCGCCACAAGAATGCGGCACAAAAGGCGCCCGAGCGGGTCAACCTGCTCGGCATGTCGCGCGCGCAACTGGAAGCGTTCTTTCTCTCCATCGGCGAGAAGAAATTCCGCGCCGCCCAAGTGATGAAATGGATGCATCACGAAGGCTGCGACGACTTCGCCGCCATGACCAACCTGTCCAAGGCACTGCGCGAGAAGCTTGAGCGCCAGGCTGAGGTGCGTGGGCCCGCCGTGGTTTACGAAGGCACGTCCCAGGATGGTACGCGCAAATGGGTGCTGGAAGTGGAAGACGGCAGCTACGTGGAAACGGTGCTGATCCCCGCTGATAACGGCAAACGGCGCACGCTATGCGTGTCGTCCCAGGTCGGCTGTTCGCTGGACTGCAGCTTTTGCTCCACCGGCAAACAGGGTTTTCAGCGCAACCTCACCGCCGCCGAGATCATCGGCCAGGTGTGGGTGGCCTCGCGCAGCGACGGCCCCCGCCACGATACCCGCCAACGTCCCGTGACCAACGTGGTGATGATGGGCATGGGCGAACCGCTGCTTAACTACGATAACGTCGTACCGGCCATGCACCTGATGCTTGAAGATGACGGCTACGGCCTATCCAAGCGCCGCGTCACCCTGTCCACGTCGGGCGTGGTGCCGAAGATCGACAAGCTCAGCGACGATATCGACGTCAGCCTCGCCATTTCGCTGCACGCCGCCAACGATGAACTGCGCAACGAGCTGGTACCGCTCAACCGCAAGTACAACATTCAGACGCTGTTGGATGCCTGCCGGCGCTATCTGGACAAGAGCCCGGAAAACCGCCAGGTCACCATCGAATATACCCTGATGAAAGGCGTCAACGATCAGCAGCAGCATGCGCAGGAACTCGCCGACGTGCTCAAGGGTCTGCCGTGCAAGATCAACCTGATTCCGTTCAACCCGTTTCCGCATTCAGGCTATGAAACGCCGTCGCGCAACCAGTGCGTACGTTTTCAGCGCTGGCTTGACGAACTGGGTTATACCGCGCCGATTCGTACCGCCCGTGGTGACGACATTGATGCCGCCTGCGGTCAGCTGGTAGGCCGGGTGAAAGACCGTACCAAGCGCCACGCTCGCTACATTCAATCGATACAGCTTGACGCCAACTAGCATCGCCTTGACTTGTGCCGGTCACAGCGCTTTGATGAACACGCGCTACAAGTGGATTACCCGGCGTACGCCGGCACTTTTACCGAACCGTTCATTACATCACGTTATGTCACAGCCATGAGGACACTGATGCGCTTTCGCCAACCACTGGCGCGTACGTTTTGTACGCCGGCCATATGGGTATTGATCAGCACGCTATGGCTAACCGGCTGCGCATCATCTTCCTCGCTTTCCACCATCGACAAGCCCGACGCCAACAGTGCCTATACCCGGCTGGGCGTGGCCTATCTTGAACAGAACAATTTATCCCGGGCGCTTCACGCGCTTGATCGAGCCAGGGAGCTTGACGCCGGCAATCCCGAAACATTGCAGGCGCTGGCGCTTGTTTACCAACGCCAGGGCGAAGACACGCTGGCCTCCGACTATTTTCAAAAAGCGCTGGAGGCCGACGCCGACTTTACTCGCGGGCGCAACAACTATGCCGCCTTCCTGTATCAGCGGGGCGCTTACAAACGCGCCTGCCAGCAGCTTGAAACAGCGTCACAGGATGCACAGTACGCGCACCGTGCCCGGCTTTTTACCAACCTGGGCCAGTGCTATATGGCGCTTGACGATACTCAGCGCGCCCGCGAGAGTCTGGTACGGGCCAGCACGATCGACCCGCGCCATGCGTCGAGCTATTTTTATCTGGCCAGACTCGAACTGGCCCAGGGCAACCATGTTCAGGCCCGGGCGGCACTACAGCGATTTTTCAAGCTCGCCCGGCCAACCCGTGAAGCCCTGGACATGGCCGTGACGCTGGCTCGCGCCCGTGGCGATGACACCCTTGCTGCTGACTACCAGCGCCAGCTTGAGCGCATGAACGGCTCCCAGCCCTGACCACCGTTTTGATGAAGGATGCTCAGCCATGAGCGACACACACACTTCCGAATACGCTGACGAGCAACACGGCGCCTCTCCCGGCAAGCTTTTGCAACAGGAGCGGGAACGCCAGGCGATATCCCTCGAGGACGCAGCGTTGGCCCTGCATTTGCGCCCGGCCGTTGTGGCAGGGCTGGAACGAGATCAGTACGCCGAAATTCCCGTGGCCACCTACCGCCGGGGCTACCTGCGCACCTATGCCAAATATCTGGGCATGGATGACAAGCCGGTGCTTGACGCCTATCGCGCGCACCACGGCGCACCCGATACCGAGCGCGAGGTAAAGCCGGTTGCGGTCACCCGGCCACCGTCACGGGTGGGCGGGCTGCTGTTCAAACTGGTGACGCTTTTAGTGATTATCGGCCTGATTGGCGTGACCGTCACCTGGTGGCAAAGTCGCGGCGGCAACACGCCGCCAGGGCTTGACGACACCACCGCTACGCAAACCGCTCAGGACGAAGCCACAACGTCCGCCCCCTCGTCAGCGCCATCCACCGGAGATAACGACGCGCCGAGCGACACCGCCGATTCGGGCGATACCTCCGGCACCGAACCCAACCCCCGCGCCGCTTCTACCGCAGAACCGGAAGCGGTTACGCCGTCCAGAGAAGCCCTGGCCGCAGCCGCCGAAGTGGCACGCCTGGCACAAGAGCGTGCCCAGGCCGAAGCGGCCAACACCCTGGCGCTAACCTTCAATCAGCAGTCGTGGACAGAAATTTTTGATGCCCGCGACCGGCGCGTCTTTGTCGGCCTGCAACAGCCCGGCACCGAGGCCAGTGTAGAAGGCCAGCCGCCGTTTCGTTTAACCATCGGCAACGCTACCGGCGTCGAGCTGCGCTATCAGGGCAAGGTCGTTGACCTTGCCGCGCAGGCCGGCGCCAATAACGTCGCCCGCTTTACCCTGGGAGAGTGATCCGCCGTATGCACGCCCCGTCCCCTATTCAACGCCGCGTTTCGCGCCAGATTCACGTGGGCAATGTTCCGGTCGGCGGCGATGCGCCAATCGCCGTCCAGAGCATGACCAATACCGACACCCTTGACGTCGAGGCGACGGTCGGCCAGATCCGTCAGCTGGAAATCGCCGGCGCGGACATCGTCCGCGTCTCGGTGCCCAGCATGGATGCCGCCGAGGCCTTCGGCTGCATCCGTCAGGCAGTCAACGTGCCGCTGGTGGCCGACATTCACTTCGACCACAAGATCGCCCTGCGCGTAGCCGAACTGGGTGTGGACTGCCTGCGCATCAACCCCGGCAACATCGGCCGCGAAGACCGCGTGCGCGCGGTGGTCAGCGCCGCCCGGGACAACGGCGTACCCATTCGTATCGGCGTCAACGCCGGTTCGCTGGAAAAATCCCTGCAGCGCAAATATGGCGAGCCCACGCCCGCCGCGCTGGTTGAATCGGCGCTGCGCCATATCGACCACCTCGACCGGCTCGACTTCCCCGACTTCAAGGTCAGCGTCAAGGCCAGCGACGTATTCATGGCCGTGGCCGCCTACCGCGATCTGGCGGCGCGCATCGAACAGCCGCTGCATTTGGGGATCACCGAAGCCGGCGGGCTGCGTTCAGGCACCGTCAAGTCATCCATCGGCCTTGGCATGCTGCTGATGGACGGCATCGGCGATACCATTCGCGTATCTCTCGCGGCCGACCCAGTGGAAGAGGTCAAGGTCGGCTTTGACATGCTCAAAAGCCTCAAGCTGCGCTCCAAGGGCATCAACTTTATTGCCTGCCCCAGCTGCTCGCGGCAGAACTTTGACGTCATCGACACCATGAACCAGCTCGAAGAACGGCTGGATGACGTGCGCACGCCGCTGGACGTGTCGATCATCGGCTGTATTGTCAACGGCCCCGGCGAAGCCAAGGAAAGCGACCTGGGCCTGACCGGCGGCAGCCCCGCCAACCTGGTGTACCTGGACGGCAAGCCGGCGCAAAAGCTGCGTAACGACAATCTGGTCGACGACCTTGAGCGGCTGATCCGCGACAAGGTGCGTGACAAACAACAGCGCGAAAAAGATACCATCGCCCGCAGCGTGTAACCTGCCCGCGACGTAACCCAAGGAGTTTTCATTGAGCCAGTCCGCTGCCCAATCCGTGAAGAAAATCCAGGCGATTCGCGGGATGAATGATCTGCTGCCCGGCGACAGCCCGCGCTGGCAGTTTTTTGAAGCAAAAGTGCGCATGCTCATGACGCGCTACGGCTTTGCCGAAATTCGCACGCCCATCGTCGAACAAACCGCGCTGTTTGCCCGCTCCATCGGCGAAGTGACCGATATCGTCGAAAAGGAAATGTATACCTTCGACGACCGCAACGGCGACAGCCTGACGCTGCGCCCGGAAGGCACCGCCAGCTGCGTGCGCGCGGCGATGGAACACGGCCTTTTGCACAACCAGACCCAGCGGCTCTGGTACCAGGGCCCGATGTTTCGCCACGAGCGCCCGCAAAAGGGCCGCTACCGTCAGTTTCATCAGGTGGGTGTGGAAACCTACGGCTTTGACGGCCCGGACATCGACGCCGAAGTCATTCTGCTGTCGGCACGGCTGTGGCAGGAGCTGGGGCTTTCCCGGCATGTAACGCTCGAACTCAACTCGCTGGGCTCAAGCGAGGCCCGGGCAGCCTACCGCGATACCCTGGTGGCCTACTTCGAGCAGCACATGGAAGTGCTCGATGACGACTCCAAACGCCGGCTGACCAGCAATCCGCTGCGCATTCTGGATTCCAAAAACCCGGCCATGGTTGATCTGCTCAACCGTGCACCGCAGCTCATCGACCACCTGGACGACGACTCCCGCGAGCACTTCGAACGTCTGAAGGCCATGCTCGACGCCGCCGGGGTCGACTACGTGATCAACCCGCGTCTGGTACGCGGGCTGGATTACTATTCGCGCACCGTGTTCGAATGGACCACCGATGCGCTGGGCAGCCAGGGCACGGTGTGCGCCGGCGGGCGCTACGATGGCCTGGTCGAGCAGCTGGGCGGCAAGCCCACGCCGGCGGTCGGCTTTGCCATGGGTATCGAGCGTTTGATTTTGCTGCTGGAAACCCTCGACCTCGTCCCCGACGAGGCCCTGGGCGGCTGTGACGTGTATCTGGTACCGATGGATGATGCCTCAAGCCCTGCAGCACTCACGCTTGGCGAGCAGCTGCGCGAAGCCCTGCCGGCACTACGCCTGACGCTGCATTGCGGTGGCGGCAGCTTTAAAAGCCGGATGAAAAAAGCCGACAAGAGCGGTGCTGCGCTGGCTCTGCTGCTGGGCGAAGACGAACGCCGCGAACAGGCGGTAACGCTGAAGTTTTTACGCGATGCCCGCGACCAGCAGCAGCTGCCCCAGCACGAGCTTGCCGACACGCTTGACACCTTGTTAAGCAACGTCGCGGACACCCCCTAAGCCGTTCACCGGCGCGTACAGATTCAAGGAGGCCGCCCGTGGCGGAGTTGAGAACCGAAGAAGAACAGATCGAAGCGATCAAGCGATGGTGGAAGGAAAACGGCACCTCGCTGGTAGCAGGCCTGGTGTTGGCCGGTGCCGGCGTGTTTGGCTTCAAGGCCTGGCAAAGCCATCAGGACGGCCAGGCCGAAGCCGCCTCGCTTCGCTACCAGCAGCTGGTAGCCATCAGTGCCAGCCAGAACGCGGCGGATGAAATCGACGAACAGGCGATTTCCAGCGCCCGCGACACCGCCGAAACGCTGGTTGAAAACCACGACGGCTCGCTTTACGCCGAGCTGGCACTGCTGCTTGATGCGCGCCTTGCCATCCAGCAGGACGATACGGATGGCGCCCGCACGGCACTGGAAAAAGTGCTGGAAGACTCGCCGCGCCGTTACGTGCAAAGCCTGGCACGACTGCGCCTGGCGCGCCTCGACATTGCCGCCGGCGATGCCCAAACAGCCCTTGAACGGCTGGATGACAGCATTGTGAAGCCACTCACCGCACAGCGCCATAACGTGCGCGGCGATGCCTTGTTCGCCCTTGGCCAGAACGATGAAGCCCGCGCCGCATGGCAACAGGCACAAACCCTTGCCGACGAACAGGATCGCCCGCTTTACGGCGTTTCACTGAAACTTGATGACCTGGGCACAGACGAGGCCACGCCATGATCGCCACCCGTTTTTCCCACACGTTGCGCCTGACACTGGGCGCCAGTGTGCTTGCCCTGCTCGCCGGCTGCGCGAGCAAGGGCGAACCGCTGTACACGCCCACAGAACTTGGTGATATCGACGCAACCTCAAGTCTCGATACGCGCTGGGATACCGGCATTGGCGAAGGCCTGGGGCGGGCACGCTACCCCATCGCCCCGGCCCGTGACGGCGCCCAGGTATTTGCCGCTGATGCCGAAGGTCTTGTCGTTTCGCTGAACGCCGAAAGCGGCGAACGCAACTGGGAAGTTGATCTGGAAAGCCCCGTTTCCAGCGGTCTTTCCGCCATTGCCGGCCACGTTTATCTGGGCACCAAAAACGGCGAAATCATCGCCCTTGACCAGAATGACGGCAGCGAGCAATGGCGTGCCCGAGTCTCCAGCGAAGTGCTGGCCGCCCCCCAGGCCAACCGCGAACTGTTGATCGTGCAAAGTACCGACGGCCAGATTACCGCGCTGGACCGCCAGAGCGGTGATGCCCGCTGGACGTACAAAAGCACGCTGCCGTCGCTCACCCTGCGCGGTACCGGCACGCCCCAGACCATTGATCCCGTCACCTTTGCCGGCTTTGCCAACGGCCGCCTGATCACGCTGGATAACCGCACCGGTCAGCCGCTGTGGCAGCAGCAGGTCGCGATTCCCCAGGGCCGCAGCGAGGTTGACCGGCTGGTGGACCTGACCGGCCAGCCGCTGCTGACCCAGGATGGCCGGCTTTACGTCACCAGCTACAACGGCCGCCTGCTTGCCCTGGAAGCCACCCGCGGGCAGCTGATGTGGGAGCGCAACATCTCCAGCCGCCACACGCCGCTGATGGTGGGCGACTACCTGTTCGTGGTCACCGATGACAGCCGCGTGCTTGCGCTTGACGCCCAGAGCGGCGATGCCCTGTGGCAGAACGACAAGTTGCAAGGCCGCTGGCTGACGGCGCCGGCCTTTGCCGACGGACGCCTTGTGGTCGGCGATTTTGAAGGCTACCTGCACCTGCTTGACGCCCGTGAAGGCGATCTGGTGGGACGCACCCGCGTTGACAGCTCCGGCATCAGCGTGACTCCCGTCACCGAGGGCGGCACGATCCACGTGCTCGCCAACGATGGCACCCTGGAAACCCTGGACGTTTCTCCATGACACCGGTTATCGCCCTGGTAGGCCGCCCCAACGTGGGCAAATCCACTCTGTTCAACCACCTGACGCGTTCACGGGACGCACTGGTGGCCGATTTTCCCGGCCTCACCCGTGACCGCAAGTACGGTAACGGCATGCTCGGTGGCAAAGCCTATACGGTGATCGATACCGGGGGCATCAGCGGGGACGAGCAAGGCATCGACGCGGCCATGGCCGAGCAGTCCCTTGCCGCCATCGACGAGGCCGATATCGTTCTGTTCATGGTGGACGGCCGTGCCGGCCTCAACGTCGCCGATGAAGCCATTGCCAATCATCTGCGGGTCAATCAGAAAAAAACCTGGCTGGTGGTCAACAAGACCGACGGGCTGGAAGAACACTCGGCCATGGCCGACTTCTGGACGCTGGGGCTTGGCGATCCGCATGCCATTGCCGCCGCTCACGGGCGCAACGTCTCGGCACTGGTTGACCTGGTGCTTGAGCCGTTTCCCGAACGCGACGAGTCGATCCCCGCCGACACCGGCACCAAGGGCGTGCGTATCGGCGTGATCGGGCGGCCCAACGTGGGCAAGTCAACGCTGGTCAATCGCCTTCTGGGCGAAGACCGCGTCGTGGTCTATGACGAAGCCGGCACCACCCGGGACTCGATCGAAATCCCCTTCGAACGGCGCGGCAAGCCCTACGTTTTGGTGGATACCGCCGGTGTGCGCCGGCGCAAGAACGTGCGTGAAGTGACCGAGAAGTTTTCGATCATCAAGGCACTCGAAGCTATCAAGGAATGCCACGTGGCGGTGATGGTACTCGACGCCCGCACCGGCCTTGTGGAACAGGATCTGCATCTGCTCGACTACGTGCTCACCACCGGCCGCGCGCTGGTGCTCGCGGTCAACAAGTGGGACGGGCTGGAAAGCGAAGCCAAGGATAAAATGCGCGCCGAGATCAAGCGCCGGCTGGGCTTTGCCGACTACGCCGAAATGCATTTCATCTCGGCGCTGCACGGCACCGCGGTGGGCGACCTGTATCCGTCCATCAACCGTGCCTTCGAGGCGGCCACCGCCCACTGGTCAACCAACCGGCTGACCACGCTCTTGCAGGATGCCGTCAGCCAGCATGCGCCGCCGATGGTTCACGGGCGACGCATCAAACTGCGCATGGCGCACCAGGGCGGCAGCAACCCGCCCGTTATCGTGGTGCACGGCAACCAGACCGGCTCACTGCCCGAGGCGTACCGCCGCTATCTCACCAATACCTTTCGCAAGGTGCTGAAGGTACGCGGCACGCCCATGCGCTTCGAGTTTCGTTCGGGACACAATCCCTACGACAACATGGCCGGCGCCAGCGACAAGGCCAAGGCCAAAAAACGCGAGCTCAACCGCACCAGGGAGGCGCGCAGGGCGCGCCGCTAGCGCCCTGCATCCAGGCTACCGCTGGCGTCTCAGGCGTCAGCGGCATGCAGGCGCTTGGCGCCGATCCACTGGCTGGCGAACTGATACGCCACACGTCCGCTGCGCCCGCCGCGCAGCGTGGCGTAGCGCACCGCTTCGGCACGCGCCGAGGCGTCCCAGTCTTCCGCCGTGCCCAGCTGCGCGACCCAATGGCCGCAGGCCTGCAGGTACACGTCCTGATTGAACGGATGAAAGCCCAGCCACAGGCCAAAACGATCCGATAGCGAGATTTTTTCTTCCACGGCATCGCCGTGATGCAGTTCGTCGCCCACCAGCCGTGATCCCTGGTTGTCGTCCATGGATTCGGGCAACAGGTGACGGCGGTTCGAGGTAGCGTAGAGCAGTACGTTTTTCGGCGGGCCGGTCAACGCCCCGTCAAGCACGCTTTTCAGCGCCTTGTAGGCATCGTCGTGGCCTTCAAACGACAGGTCGTCGCAATACACCACAAAGCGGTGAGGCACGTGACGCAACTCTTCAACCAGCGAGGGCAGACGGCTCAGGTCGTGGCGATCGATCTGAATCATGCGCAGCCCGTCGGCGGCCAACGAGTTGAGCAACGCGCGCATAAGCGACGACTTGCCACTGCCCCGGGCACCCCATACCAGCGCATGATTGGCCGGCAGCCCCTGCAAAAAAGCCCGGGTATTATCCACCAGCGCGAGTTTCTGGCGCTCAATACCCAGCAGGTCATCCAGCATGACGCCGTCGCGCACCGGTACCGGCACCAGCCGCCCGCCCAGCGGGTGGCGCTGCCACAGGGCCGCCACGTGGGTATCCCAGTCAACCTGCTCGGGCGCCGGCGGCAGCCAGTGCTCCACACGGTCCAGAAGCTGCGTCAATCGGCGCGTCAGCTCGGTATCCATCGAATTTCCTCCGTTGTAGATTATGCTGGCGTTACGCTTGTTGCTTGTTATCCTGCGAGCCTGGCTGTCACCTGCTCGCGTTCAGCGACTGATTGCTCACCAACCGGATAAGGAAACGTTTATGCGCTGGTTTCGTCCCCTCGCCGTCACCGCCCTTTGTACCACGATGCTGACAGCGCTTGCCGCCTGCACCACCTCGCCTACGGGGCGCTCCCAGCTGCTGCTGATGTCAAACGACCAGCTCGACCAGATGGGCGCCCAGGCCTTTGACCAGTACCAGCAGAAGCTGCCCGCTGCCGACACGGCCAGCCAGCGCTACGTGCAGTGCGTGGCCCAGGCGATTGTGGCCGAACTGCCTGCCGAGCAGCGCCGGCAAAACTGGGAAGTGGAAGTCTTCAAGGCCGACGAGCCCAACGCCTTTGCCCTGCCCGGCGGCTACATGGGCGTGAACAGCGGCATGCTCGACGTGGCCGACAACCAGGCACAGCTGGCAACGGTACTCGGTCACGAAGTGGGCCACGTGCTGGCTAAACATGCCAACGAACGCGCCTCCACTGAAAGCGCCACCCAGCTGGGCCTGTCGGTACTTTCAAGCTCCGCCGGTATCGAAGGTGCCGGCGGCGAACAGCTGATGGGGCTTTTGGGCATGGGCGCGCAATACGGTATCCTGCTGCCCTTCTCCCGGCGCCACGAAAGCGAGGCCGATGTGATCGGGCTGCGGCTGATGGCACAGGCCGGCTTTGACCCGCGCGAAAGCGTCACGCTATGGCAGAACATGCAGCGTGCCGGCGGCGGCGCACCGCCCGAGTGGATGTCCACACACCCGAGCCAGGGCCAGCGCATCAGCGGACTTGAAGCCAACATGCAGTCGTCGCTTGAAGAGTACGAAAGCGCCCGCCAGGCCGGAAAAGCCCCCAATTGCCAGCGCCCCTAGGCTCTGAGACCAACCAGAGAACATCATGATACGTTTAGGTTTACTGCTACTGATCCTGCCGCCCCTGCTGCTGCTCGGCTTGTATTTCTGGGAACTGAGCGACGTGCGTGCCTGCCAACTTGACGGCGGCCACTGGGACTATGTCGCCAGCGTGTGCCGGGACTCGGCCCAGGATTTTGCGCCGTTTCTTGAACGCGCCCCGTTTATCGTCAACGGCGGCATGATGACCTCAGTGGTCGGCCTGTTGCTGTGCATGACAGGGCTCGCCCAGCGGCGCAAGTCGGCCTGAAGGGCTGTTATTCGGCTTTTCCCAAAGCGTCGCGCAACCTGGCGCGCACGGCGGCGGTATCCGGGCGCACGCTGCGCCACAGGAAGAACGACTCCGCCGCCTGCTCAACCAGCATGCCCAGCCCGTCGGTGGGGGTTGCGCCCTGCGCCTTTGCCCAGCGCAAAAACACCGTGGGTTCGGCGCCGTACATCATGTCGTAGGCGGTGGCACCGGGGGCAAAAAGCGTGTCCGGCAGCGGCGGTAAATCACCGGCCAGGCTAGCGCTGGAGCCGTTGATCACCAGGTCAAAGGCGCCACTGATCGCCTCAAGGCCACCGCCGGTCACGCGTCCGGCGTCGCTGAAAGCTTCCGCCAGCGCGACGGCTTTTTCCGCAGTGCGGTTGGCGATGACCAGCTCGTCCGGCTCTTCTTCCAGCAGCGGTGCCAACACGCCACGTACCGCGCCGCCGGCGCCGACGATCAACACCCGCCTGCCCTTTAGCGCTACCCCGTGATACGCCAGATCCCGCGCCAGCCCGACGCCGTCGGTATTATCGCCATAGGTGCGCCCGTTGCCGCCCACAATCAGGGTGTTCACCGCCTGGGCGCGCCGTGCGCGATGGCTCAGGGTCGCGCTCAGCGCATACGCGTCGCCCTTGAACGGCACGGTGACGTTGGCCCCGCGCCCGCCCTCTTGCACAAAGCGCAGCCAGGCGCCGGCGAAGTCATCCTGCGGCGCTTCAACGGCGGTGTATTCCAGCGTCTGGCCGGTTTGTTCGGCAAAGGCCGAGTGAATCAGCGGCGACTTCGAGTGCGCCACGGGGTTACCGAACACCGCATAGCGGTCTGCCATTGGGTTACTCCTGAGAGTCGGGGGGAAGGGGCGTTTCATCAAGCCAGTCACGAGGCGTCAAAAAGGCTTCCAGCCGCGCCTCGGCGCTGGCTTCTTCGGGCGCATAGGCGTATTCCCAGCGCGCCAGCGGCGGCATCGACATCAGGATCGACTCGGTGCGCCCGCCGCTTTGCAGGCCGAACAGCGTGCCGCGGTCCCATACCAGATTGAACTCGACATAACGCCCGCGGCGGTAAAGCTGGAAATCACGCTCGCGCTTGCCGAACGGCGTCTCCCGGCGGCGCTCGACGATGGGCAGATAGGCATCCAGAAAGCTGTCGCCTACCGCACGCTGAAAGGCAAAGCATTCGTCAAAGCCGCCGGTATTAACATCGTCAAAAAACAGCCCGCCCACGCCACGGGTCTCGTCGCGGTGTTTGAGGTAGAAGTAGTCGTCGCACCACGCCTTGTAGCGCGGATAAACGTCCTTGCCGAACGGCTCGCAGGCGGCTTTGGCCACCCGGTGCCAATGGCGTACGTCGTCCAGCACCGGGTAGAACGGCGTCAAATCAAAGCCGCCACCAAACCACCACACCGGCGCTTCACCGGGCTTGTCGGCAATAAAAAAGCGCACGTTGCCGTGGCTGGTGGGCACGTGGGGATTATGCGGATGCAGCACCCAGGAAACCCCCACGGCGTGAAAGCTGCGCCCGGCAAGCTCGGGCCGTGCCGCCGTGGCCGAAGGCGGCAATGTGGCGCCGTAAACGTGAGAATAGTTGACGCCCCCCTTCTCGAACACGGCCCCGTTTTCCACCACCCGCGAACGGCCGCCGCCGCCGCCCTCTTCCCGCGTCCAGCTGTCTTCCCGAAAGCCGGCGCCATCCACTCGGTCAAGCCCGTCGCACAGGCGTTCCTGAAGGTCGAGAAGGTAGCGTTTTACGTCATCAAGATGCTCATGCGCCACGGTTTTCTCCTGGGGCTAAAAACAGAATACAACGAAGGAAAGCCGGCATATCAGGCGCGCAGCACGCGGCCGCTGGCCAGATCGCGGATCTGGCTGGGACGTGTATGCCCCCCGAGCTCGCCGGCCAGCACCGCGCCCAGTTCATCGCCCGACGCCGTGTCAAAAGCCGCTCGTACCTCGGCCGCGCTCATCGCCGGCGGCTCGCCGGCCCGATTGGCCGAGGTCGACACCAGCGGGCCGCCAAAGGTCTTGCACAGCGCTTGCATACCGGGGTGATCGGTCACGCGCAGCGCCACGCACGCGTGGTCTCCGCGTACCAGCGCCGGGGCCATGCCGTTATCCGGCACCAGCCACGTCACCGGCCCTGGCCAGCTGGTTAACAGCGGCGCATACAGCGCATACGGCAGGTCTTTCAGCCACGATTCCAGCTGGACAATGCTGGCAGCCACCACAATCACGCCCTTGGCCGGATCGCGCGCCTTCATGCGCATCAGCTGTGTCAGGGCGGTCTCATTATGCGGGTCACAGCTAAGCCCCCACACGGCTTCAGTAGGGCAGGCAATCACCTGCCCACCGCGCAGGGCATGTACGGCGTGTTCAAGCGTCGTATTTTCATCGGGGAAAGGGTTACGGTCAGCCGTCGGCATGGGACCTCCTCGCGGCGTCAATCGGGCGGCATTATCGTATCACAGCCATCAGGGCCACAGGCAGGCGCCTCAGAGGCCCATCCGCCGTATCCAGCCGCCGGGCTGCTGAGCGACCCGCCCGTCAAGTTCAAGCATCAGCAGGCGCTGCTGGCATTCTCCCACGCTCAGGCCGGCCTGCTGCACCAGCGCGTCGATCGGCGTGGGTGTGGCGCCCAGCGCAGCCAGCAGTTCGTCCGGCGGCGCGTCGGCTTGCGCGTCCAGCGGCTCTGCCGACGCGTGGGGCGGTGCTTCATCGCGTTGTAGCGGCGGCTGGCAAGACGGGTAATGACCGGCCCACTGGGTCAGCTCGGCGACGATATCGTCGCTCTCGCATACCAGCGTGGCACCGGTACGCAGCAGCTGTAACGAGCCCCGCGCCTGCACGTTATGCAGCGAAGTCGGCAGGGCAAACAGCTCGCGGCCCTGTTCAAGCGCCAGCCTGGCGCTTACCAGCGAGCCGCTTTTTTCGGCGGCTTCCACCACCAGCGTGCCCAGCGAAAGTCCGGTCACGATACGGTTACGACGCGGGAAAAATGCCGGGTGCGCCCGAGTCCCGAGCGGGTGTTCCGCCAGCAGCAACCCGCCGGGCGTGCTGCCCAGCCGCTGGTAAAGCTCGCGATGGCGGGCGGGGTAGATCACGTCGATGCCGGTGGCAAGCACGGCAATACTCGCCCCGCCAATATCCAGCGCGGCGCGCTGGGCTTCAGCATCAATGCCCAGCGCCATGCCACTGGTCACACAAAAACCGCGCCGGGCAAGGTCATGTGCGAACGTTCGGGCGTTGGCCGCGCCTTCCGCCGTGGGGCGCCGGCTACCCACCACGGCAAGCCCGGGCTGACCAAGCGCGTGCAGATCGCCCTGCGCCCAAAGCACGGCCGGCGGGTCGGGTATCTCGCTCAGCAGCGCGGGAAAATCGGGATGGTCGCGGTGTAACAGCGTATGCTCGGGGGCTGCCTGCTCCCAGGCCAGGCTTGCCTCAATGGCGGGCGTGAGCGGGCTTCTGGCCGGATGCTCAAGCCATAACCGCAGCGCCGCCGCTGCCGGCCGGGGCAATAGCGCCAGCCAGCCTTCCGGCCATTCGGGCGCCTGCGCCACAATTCTGGCCAGCCGCTGAGGGCCAAGCCCCGGCAGTGCAAAGACTGCCAACCATTCCCTGGCGTTCACGTTTACCTCCTTGCTGCGGCTATCATGACCGGCGGGCTAGCGCGGCGGGCGTACTGCGTCCCCCACGACCAGCGTGTTGGTGGCTTCCATGACGATAGCGTAGCTGATTTTATCGTAAGGCCGGAATACCACCAGCGTACCGGCCGTCTCATCGGGCAGTTTGACCAGCGCGTCGGTGCGCGGGTCCACCACCCGCTCGCCCTGTTGTTCAATACGCAGCACGTGGCCGGGCTGAATGCCGTCTTCGGTGCCCAGGTCAATTGCCACTACCTGCAGGCGGCCGATAAAACGCACGCCGCCGGGCACGCCGACAATGCGGCCGGCCATATCGTGCTGCGGCACGCGTGGTCTCATGTCCTGTGCCTGAAGACGGGGCTCGAGCGGCAGCAGGATGTCGTTGTTGCGCACTTCCTGGGCGGCTTTTTGTACGCGCAAGCGGATCACATCGTCAGTCCGGCTGATCAGCGCGGCCTCGCCGATACCAATCAGCTCGTAGCCCAGCGGCTTGCCTTCTGCATCATGGTAAAGCTCGCCGGGACGGAAAATGCCCAGCAGCTTGCCTGACGTCAGCGCGGCAATATCCGCTGAGTCCGTCACCCGCGCAAACACCTGATCCCCGGCGCCGCTGATCAGGCGCTTGTTGTCCCCGGCAATGACATAGGCCAGCGCGTCCGGCGACGCCGCGTCATCCACCACCCGATGCTCGCGCAAGAACGCTTGCAGCACGCTCATCGGCAGCGGCGTCACCACTTCGCGGCGCGGAAGCGTACGCATCTCGGGCGAGAGTTTCACCACGTGGCGGCCGCGCTCAAGGCTGATGCACGGATTGCCATCGCAGTCGCGCAGGGTCAGCACGTCGCCGGGATAGATCAGATGCGGGTTATCGATCTGCGGATTTTTCCGCCACACGCTGGGCCACCGCCAGGGCGAGTGTAAAAAGGTGCCTGAAATATCCCACAGAGTATCGCCGGGCTGGACCGTATAGCGCGCGGGCGCATCAGCGCGTATTCGTACGCTGTCCGCCGCTGCTGTCTGGCTGAAAACCGGGCTGCAGAAAAGCGCAGCCAGCATTCCCGCCGCCATCAGCCTGCTACCCTGTCTGCTACGCTGTTGATGTACTGCCATGTACCTGCTCACCCTGTGATGTATCGTGCGGTAAAACGGCGGATGACACCTGGTCGCGTCTCTGACATCCGCTGTCGGCATGCCCAGGCGAGCATGATATAATGAGCGGTAACAAAGCGCACAAGCCGACCTGTTGTTTTTTTACCAGTGTTTTTCACAAGGCTTGGGTGTCTCACGGAATCAGCATAACGGTACACATAACGCTATGGCCAAACTACCTATATTAACCTTCCCCGATGACCGGCTGCGGACCAGGGCCGCACCGGTTGAAACGGTCGACGACGACGTCCGCCAGCTGGTCGACGACATGATTGAAACCATGTACGACGCACGCGGCATCGGCCTTGCAGCCACCCAGGTGGATGTGCACCGTCGCGTGGTGGTGATGGACGTCAGCGAGTCGGGCAATGAGCCGCTGGTGCTCATCAACCCGAGCTACGAAGCGCTCGGCGATGACAAGGAGCCGCTCTCGGAAGGCTGCCTGTCCATCCCCGAATATTACGCCGAAGTGCCGCGCTATCTGCGCATCAGGCTCAACGCGCTTGACCGCGACGGCAAGCCCTACGAGCTTGAAGCCGATGACCTGCTCGCACACTGCATCCAGCACGAGCTTGACCACCTGGAAGGCGTGCTGTTTGTGGACTACCTCTCGCCACTCAAGCGCGACCGGGTGCGCAAGAAGATGCAAAAACAGCAAAAACAGATGCAGGGCGCCTAGCGCGCCGCATACTGCTCTCAAGGCCGGATTATACCGCAGCAACGCGGATTTTCCGGCCTTTCGCCGTTGGGCTATCCTGATCACCACCTTTTTGCTTGAGGGTTGCGTTTTTCATGCCATCACTGCGCGTTGTTTTCGCCGGTACGCCGGACTTTGCAGCACAAAGCCTTCGGGCGCTGCTGCAAAGTCATCATGAGGTCGTCGCGGTTTACACCCAGCCCGACCGCCCCGCCGGCCGCGGCCGTAAGCTGACGCCCGGCCCGGTCAAAACGCTGGCGCTCGAACACGCCCTTGACGTCTATCAGCCGGTGTCGTTGAAAGACGCCGACGCCCAGGCGACGCTTGCCTCACTCAATGCCGATGTGCTGGTGGTGGTAGCTTATGGCCTGCTGCTGTCCCAGGCAGTACTGGATATTCCGCGGCGGGGCTGCATCAACGTACACGCCTCGCTTTTGCCACGCTGGCGTGGTGCTGCGCCGCTGCAGCGTGCGATTGAAGCCCGGGACGCCGAATCCGGCGTGGCCATCATGCAGATGGATGCCGGGCTCGATACCGGCGATGTTCTCAACGAGGCGCGCGTGCCGATCACCGCCACCACCACCGGCGGCGAGCTGCACGACGCACTCGCCGTGCTCGGCGCCGACACGCTCACCGCAACGCTTGACGCGATAGCCGAAGGCCGCGCCCACGCCACCCCGCAGCCCGACAGCGGCGTCACCTACGCCGCCAAGCTCTCCAAGGCCGAAGCCGAGCTGGATTTTACCCGCCCCGCTGCCGAACTTTCCGCCAAAGTGCGCGCCTTCAACCCCTGGCCGGTCGCCTGGTGTACGCTGGGCGAAGAACGCCTGCGGCTGTTCATGGCCAGCGCCGGAGAAATCCTCAGCGACGCACAGCCACACGGTACGCTCCTCGCGCCGGATAACGACGGCCTGCGCATCGCCTGCGGCGCACGCGGCGACGAAGTACTGCATGTTACCCACGCGCAGCTGCCCGGCGGCAAGGCCATGCCCGTGCGTGAACTGTTGAATGCCCGCCAGCCACGTCTGGCGGCGGGAAATCGCCTGGGCCGGAACAGCGAAGGAGCCCCGCAATGAACTCGCCACGCACCACGCCCGCCGGATCTACCGGCCTTGACGTCCGTGCCGCTGCGGCCAGGGCTCTGACACCGGTGCTCAAGGGGCAGGGCTCGCTTGCCGGCCTCAACGAGCACAGCGTGCCCCCCCGGGACCGTGCGCTGCTCAAGGAACTGTGCTTTGGCACCTGCCGCCACCTGCCGCGCCTTGAGGCACTGGCCGGTGTACTGCTGCGCCAGCCGTTCAAAAAACGCGACCAGGACGTACAGGCGCTGCTGCTACTGGGCATTTACCAGCTGCTTTACATGCGCATTCCTGCCCATGCGGCCGTGGGTGAAACCGCCGGCGCCGCGCGGCTGCTGGACAAGGCCTGGGCCACCCGGGTGCTTAACGGCTGCCTGCGCCGCCTGCAGCGTGAGTCTGGTGCGTTACAATCACAGGTTGACCGCGATCCCAATGTAGCGCTGGCTCACCCCGCCTGGCTTTTGGATACGCTGAAAAAGGCCTGGCCCGAACAGTGGCGCGCACTGGCCGAAGCCAATAACCAGCCGGGGCCGATGACGTTACGCGTTAACGCTCGCCACGGTCATCGCGAAGCCTATCTTGCGACGCTGGCCGAACACGGCATGGAGGGCCGCGCCTGCGCCCATGCGCCGGATGCCATCACCCTGGCAACACCCTGCGACGTCGCGGCCCTGCCCGGCTTCAGGGAAGGCCACGTCAGCGTGCAGGACGAAGCCGCACAGCTAAGCGCCGTGCTCCTTGGCCCGGCACTGGCGCCGCGCCCCGGTGCCCGCGTGCTCGATGCCTGCAGCGCCCCCGGTGGCAAAACAGCCCACCTGCTCGAACAGTTCGACATCACCATGACCGCGCTTGACAGCGACAGCGAACGGCTGGGCCGGGTCGAAGAGACCCTTGACCGGCTTGGGCTTCGCGGCGAACTGCACCACGCCGACGCCAGCCAGCGCGGCGACTGGAGCCAGGCCGACTTCGATGCCATTTTGCTCGACGCCCCCTGCTCGGGCAGCGGCGTGATTCGTCGCCACCCGGATATCAAGCGCCTGCGCCGCCCCTCGGACATCACCAAACTGGCCGCCCTGCAGGGACGTATCCTGGACAACCTCTGGCCGCTACTGGTCGAAGGCGGCACGCTGCTCTACGCCACCTGTTCGGTACTGTCGGAAGAAAACGCCGAACAGATCAGCGCGTTTCTCGCGCGCACCCCCAACGCCCGGGTCACCACACCCAGCGACGTGACCTGGGGGCAGGCCAGCGGCGATGGCCGGCAGCTTTTCCCGCAGCAGGAAAGCCACGACGGCTTTTTCTATGCGCGGCTGGAGAAACGCTCGACGACGGACGCCCACTAACGCGATGAAAATCATCATTCTCGGCGCCGGCCAGGTCGGCGGCACGCTGGCGGAACATCTGGCGCGCGAAGAAAACGACATCACCGTGGTGGATACCGACGGCGACCGGCTGCGCGAACTGCATACCAAGCTGGATATCCGCACCATCACCGGCCCCGGCTCGTATCCGATCATCCTGCGCGAAGCCGGCTGCGAAGACGCCGACATGCTGATCGCGGTGACCAATACCGACGAAATCAACATGATCGCCTGCCAGGTGGCGCACACGCTGTTTCGCACGCCGACCAAAATTGCCCGGGTGCGCACCACCGCCTACCTGACGCGCAAGGGGCTTTTCGCCCACGAAGCGATCCCCATCGACGTACTGATCAGCCCCGAACAGGTGGTCACCGACCACGTCCGCCGCCTGATCGAACATCCCGGCGCGCTGCAGGTACTGGAGTTTGCCGGCGGGCTGGTGCAGCTGGTGGCGGTCAAGGCCTTTTACGGCGGCCCGCTAGTGGGTCAGGATCTGGCTTTTCTGCGCCGTCACATGCCCAACGTGGATACCCGCGTCGCGGCGATTTACCGGCGTAACCGACCCATCATCCCACGCGGCGACACCGTGATCGAAGCCGACGACGAAGTCTTCTTCCTCGCCGCCCGGCGGGATATCCGCGCGGTCATGAGCGAGCTGCGGCGCATCGAGCGTACCTTTCGTCGCGTGGTGATTGCCGGCGGCGGCAACATCGGCGAGCGCCTGGCCGAGCATCTGGAACACAGCCATCAGGTCAAGATCATCGAGCACAGCCTGAAACGCTGCACCCGTCTGTCCGAACGCCTCGACCGCACCGTGGTGCTGCACGGCAGCGCCACCAGCAAGCGCCTGCTGGAAGAAGAAAACATCGAGGACTGCGACATTTTCTGCGCGCTGACCAACGACGACGAGGTCAACATCATGTCGTCGCTACTGGCCAAGCGTCTGGGTGCCAAAAAGGTACTGACGCTGATCAACAACGCCGCCTACGTGGATCTGGTGCAGGGCGGCGAAATCGATATCGCCATCTCGCCCCAGCAGGCCACCATCGGTAGCCTGCTGACCCACGTGCGCCGTGGCGATATCGTCAATGTCCACTCGCTGCGCCGGGGTGCCGCCGAAGCCATCGAAGCCATCGCCCACGGTGACAAGCAGTCCTCCAGGGTCGTCGGACGCAGCATCAGGGAAATCGACCTGCCCCAGGGCACCACCATTGGCGCCATCGTGCGCGGCAAGAAAGTGCTGATTGCCCGGGGCGACGTAGTGGTAGAGTCAGGCGATCATGTGATCCTGTTCGTGATCGACAAGCGGCGCATCCGCGACGTCGAGCGCCTGTTTCAGGTCGGGCTGAGCTTTTTCTGATATGCCGTACAGCCTGCGCCCACCCTGCGTGACACATCATAAGGAGCCACGCCGACCATGAGCCTGCGGGTGATTCTGCGTATTCTGGGGCTGTTGCTGATGCTGTTCAGCCTCACCATGCTGCCACCAATACTGGTGTCGCTATGGTTTCGCGACAGCGTATGGGACGCGTTTGTCATCGGTATTGCTATTACGGCGGCTACCGGCCTGATGCTTTACCTGCCCAACCGCCACGCGCACAAGGAGCTGCGCATCCGCGACGGCTTTCTTATCGCGGCGATGTTCTGGACGGTACTCGCCCTGTTCGGCTCGCTGCCGCTGATGCTCTTCGGCGAGGCATCGCTTACGCTGACCGACGCCGTATTCGAATCGTTCTCGGGGCTTACCACCACCGGTGCCACGGTGATCACCGGGATCGATTTCCTGCCCGAATCCATCCGCTACTACCGCCAGCAGCTGCAGTGGCTCGGCGGCATGGGGATCGTGGTGCTGGCCGTAGCCATTCTGCCCACGCTGGGCGTCGGCGGCATGGCGCTTTACCGCACCGAAATCCCCGGCCCGCTGAAGGACTCCAAGCTCACTCCACGCATCACCGAAACCGCCAAGGCGCTGTGGTACATTTACGCCACCCTGACCATCAGCTGCATGCTGGCCTATATGGCGGCCGGCATGGACTGGTTTGATGCCATCGGCCACAGTTTTTCCACCGTGGCCATCGGCGGATTTTCCACCCACGATGCCAGCATCGGCTTTTTTGACAGCGCCGCCATCGAGCTGATCTGTGCCGGCTTCATGCTGATTTCGGCGTTCAGCTTCAGCCTGCATTTTATTGCCTGGCGCGAAAAACGCCTGCTGCACTATTTTCAGGACCCCGAAGCGCGATTCCTGATGCTGTTTTTGCTGGGGCTGGTCAGCATCACGGCGATTACCCTGTGGCTGTCCCATACCTACGATAGCCCCCTGGGGCTGCGCCACGCGCTGTTCGAGGTGGTCTCCGTTGCCACCACGTCAGGCTTTTCCGTGGCGGACTTTTCGACCTGGCCGGGGGCGCTGCCGTTTTTACTCTTTGTTGCCGCCTTTGTCGGCGGCTGTTCCGGCTCTACGGCCGGCGGGATGAAGGTCATCCGCATTATCCTGATACTGAAACAGGGCATGCGCGAGGTCATGCGGCTGATCCACCCCAACGCGGTGATCGCGGTCAAGGTGGGCAAGGTCAGCGTGCCCGACGGCATCGCCCAGGCGGTGTGGGGCTTTTTCTCGGTCTACGTGATGCTGTTTTTCCTGATGATGGTGGGCGTCATGGCGACCGGCGTCGACCAGATCACCGCCTGGTCGACGGTCGGCTCGGCGCTCAATAATCTGGGGCCTGCGCTGGGCGAAGCCAGCACCCACTACGGCAATATGCCGGCCTTTGCCAAATGGGTGCTGGTGGTTGCCATGCTGCTCGGACGTCTGGAAATCTTTACCGTACTGGTGCTGTTTACGCCCGCTTTCTGGCGTCGCTAGCGACGCCTTCCATTTGCCGACGATTGAGACTCTTGCATGAGCGAAGATGAAGTTCTGTCACCTGCGCCCGACACATTACCTGCTACCAGCGGGCCGCTGAAAACCGTCACCGTAGGCACCACGCAATACACTCTGCTGGGCACCGCCCACGTGTCCCGGGAAAGCGCCGACGACGTAGACGCGCTGCTGGCCACCGGCGAATTCGACGCCGTAGCTATCGAGCTGTGCGCCGCGCGCCACCACAGCATGACCCAGCCCGACGCCATGGGCGAACAGGACCTGTTTCAGGTATTCAAGCAGGGCAAGGCCGGCATGGTGGCGGCAAGCCTGGCGCTGGGCGCCTTTCAGCAGCGTATCGCCGAGCAGTCCGAGATTCAGCCAGGGGCCGAAATGCGCGCCGCCGTGGAACAGGCCGAACGTCTTGAGCTTCCGCTGCTGCTCATCGACCGCGACGTCGGCACGACACTGAAACGCGTATATCACAGCGTGCCCTGGTGGCAGCGTTTCGGGCTTTTATCGGGGCTTTTGGGCAGCGTGCTGTCGCGTCAGAAAATTTCCTCCGAGGATATCGAAAAGCTCAAGGAAGGCGACGTACTCGAAGCCACTTTCAGCGAGTTTGCCGCCGAATCCGAGTCGCTTTACACGCCGCTGATCCGCGAGCGCGACCGCTACATGGCACTCAAGCTGGCCGAAACCGCACCGCCCGGGCGTTATCGTAACGTACTGGTGGTGCTGGGCGCCGGGCACCTGCAGGGCACCGGTGAGCATCTTGACGCGCCGCTTCCTCCGGCCCCTGCCGAAGAGCGGGAAACCCTTGAGGCGACGCCTGCGCCGTCAAAAATCTGGAAAGCCCTGCCCTGGGTGGTATCAGCGCTGGTGCTGATCGGTTTTGCCATCGGCTTTTCGCGCAACACCGACCTGGGCTGGCAGCTGGTCAGCGAGTGGTTTTTGATCAACGGCGTGCTCTCCGCCGGGGCCACCATTATTGCGCTGGCGCATCCGGTGACGGTGCTGGCAACCTTTGTCGCCGCCCCGCTAACGTCCCTGAACCCCACCATCGGCGCGGGCTTTGTCGCCGCCGGCGTCGAGCTTTACATGCGCCGGCCCAAGGTGCGTGACTTTGCCACCCTGCGCCACGACGTCACCCGGCTGAAAGGCTGGTGGCAAAATCGCGTCTCGCGCACGTTGCTGGTGTTTTTGATGGCTACCCTGGGTTCAGCCGTGGGCACCTGGGTCGCCGGCTTTCGCATCGCCGGTGCGCTGCTGGGCGGAGTAGAATAATCAGCGCCCGTGCTTCCTGGCAGGCTGATGCCCTGCTGCTGCTCGTTACACTGATTGCCGCCGCCGGCTGGATTTTCTCCAGGGAGGCACTGGCCGGCATGCCGCCCATCGGCTTTATCGGTACGCGGTTTTTGCTTGCCGGAATATTGCTGGCAGGCTTTGCCTGGCCGGGGCTGCGCCGGCTCTCTGTGACGGCGCTGGGCCGCGGGTTACTGGTGGGGCTATTGTTCAGCGCGGCCATCGCCTTCTGGGTGCTGGGACTGGCCCATTCACACCACCTGGGCGAAAGCGCTTTTATCAACAGTCTGGGTATTCTGATGGTGCCGGTCGTAGCGCGCCTGCTGTTCGGCGAGCGGCCGCCGCGCACCACCTGGGTGGCCATGCCGGTGGCGCTATTGGGCTTTGCCCTGCTATCGCTCAACTCAGGCTTCCGGCTCGAAGCGGGGCAGCTGTTCATGCTCTGTTCGGCGGCGTGTTTTGCGCTGCTGATCAACGTCAACATCCGCGTGGTGCGCCACCTGCCGGCGCTGCCGCTCACCGCCTTGCAGCTGCTGGTGGTTGGCGTTGTGCTCACGCCGGCCTCGTTTGCTTTTGAGCACGGCAGCTATGCCCTCACCCCGGCGATCTGGGGCTGGTTTCTGGCCAGCGCCATCCTTGCCAGTGCGCTGCGTTTTTTCCTGCAGATCAAGGGGCAAAGCCTGACCACGCCCAGCCACGCCTCGATTATCCTGATGCTTGAAGCGGTGTGGACGGCGCTGTTTGCCGCCCTGTGGTATGGCGAAACCATGACCGCGCTACAGCTGGGCGGCTGCGGGCTGATCTTTCTCGCCCTGCTGATCAACCGCTGGCAGTGGATTGCCTCCGCCCTGCGCCGCAGGCGGTCATAGCCCGCTTACCGGGTGGCAGCATGCGACGTTTTGCCTGTCAGCGCGTCCGCGTCTGACAGGGGCCGACGCTTCCACCAGCCGGCGAGCAACGAGCCCGACACGTTATGCCAGACCGAGAACAGCGCGCCCGGCAAGGCCGCACCGGCGGTGAAAAACTGGTTGGCAAGCGCCACCGCAAGCCCCGAGTTTTGCAGCCCGACTTCAAAGGCAATCGTGCGCGCGGTGCGCTCATCAAAGCGCAGCACTTTCGCCAGCGCATAGCCACCCGCCAGCCCCACGCCGTTGTGGGCAATCACTGCCAGCGCCACAATCGGGCCAAGCGTGGCCAAACGGCCGGCATTCAAGGCCACCACAATGGCGATAATCAACACGATGGAAAGCATCGCCAGACTCGCCAGCGCCGGCTCCACGGCCTTGATGCGATGCCCCAACAGGTGGTGCACCACCACGCCCACGACAATCGGGGCTACCACCAGCTGCGCGATGCTCAACAGCATCCCCGCGGCCGGCACCTCCACGCTTTGTCCGACCAACAGCAGCGTCAACAGCGGCGTGGCCACCACGGAGACAAGCGTCGAGACCATCGTCATCGATACCGACAGCGCCACACGCCCGCCGGCAAGCCAGGTCATGACGTTGGACGATGTGCCGCCGGCGGTCGCCCCCACCAGCACCATTCCCACGGTCAGCTCGGGCGACAGGGCAAGCACCCGGGAGATGGCCAATGCCGCCAGCGGCATGATCAAAAACTGCAAGACTACCCCCACGGCAATCGGTGCGGGAGATTTCACCACCCGGGCGAAGTCACTGCCCGAGAGCGTCAGCCCCATCGCAAACATGATCACGGTCAGCAACAGCTTGATCTGACCCGCCAGCCCCGTAAACCACTCGGGTACCAGCGCGGCCACTACCGCCAGCAGCACGGCCCAGAGGGGAAACAGCCGGTTAAAACGCTCGAAATACTGCATTGTTATTCACTCCTTGCAGGGGATTTCCGCGCCAGCAGCCGCTGCATGGCGGGGCCTGGCGTGTCGATTTTTCGGTGGCCACGGCTGGCCGCGTAGCTTTGGTTGAAAGCGTCGAAGTAATCATCCAGCACATCGGCGGCGTTGGCGTCGCCGCCCTGGCGCAAAAGCTCGGCGGCCACTTCCGCAGTACACAGGTGGTCGCTGGAAGCCGGCTTGCGCAATCGATAGCGGGTTTCACGCGTGGTGCGCAGCGGCAGTACCGGCAAGCGGTCGAGGTAGGGACTTTTGCGAAAAATCCGCCGCGCCTGTCGCCAGGTACCGTCAAGCAGGATATACACCGCCACCTTGCCCGCCGCCTGCGCGCTTGTTACCGCATCAATGCCTACCACCCGCCCGCTATCGTAGTCGGGCTGATCGTCGGGAAACACCACAAAGGGCGCGTAGCGCGGATCATCCAGCAGCGCCAGAAGCTCGGCGTCAGGCTCGGTACGATGCCAGGTAAACACGCGGGTATCGTCCAGCACATCGCCAATCAGCCGGCCGGTATTGGTGGGTTTGTAGTGTTCCATGCGGTGGGTAATCAGCCACACCTGAATGCGGCTTCTGGCACTGACCCGGTACGGGCACAGGCAGTTAAGCGCCGGCAGGTTGCAGCTCTCGCAGCGCACCACAAAGCTGCCCCGCGCCTTGAATCCGCCGCGTACCGGCTGAGGCTTTTCCTCGCGCTGCATGTGCGCTCCCGCTGCTTGTCATAAAGCATGCATTGTAAAGCAGTCGCCTCTGTGTGACGACGCCACCTCTCTTGTTGACGCCCACCATGTAAACCATTTTATTATTTCAGGTTGACATGAAATACGGCGCATCGATAAAGTCCCGTCAACTTTAAAAATGAAACAGGTTTACCCATGACCGAGACCGCCGCGCCACGCAATGATTGGACTCTTGAACAAATCAATGCCCTGTTCGCCCTGCCGTTCAACGACCTGCTGTTTGACGCTCAGAAGGTACACCGCGAGCACTTCGAGCCCAACGCGGTGCAAATCTCCACGCTGCTGTCGATAAAAACCGGCGCCTGCCCCGAAGACTGCAAATACTGCCCCCAGTCCGGCCACTACAACACCCAGCTGGAAAAGGAAAAGCTGATGGCGGTGGACAAGGTGGTGGCCCAGGCGCGCGCCGCCAAAGAAGCCGGCGCAAGCCGCTTTTGCATGGGGGCAGCGTGGAAAAGCCCCCGCGAGCGCGATATGCCGGTAGTCGAAGAGATGGTCCGCCAGGTGAAGGCGCTAGGGCTTGAAACCTGCATGACCCTGGGCAGCGTCAGTGGTGAACAGGCCGGACAGCTGGCCGAGGCCGGGCTTGACTACTATAACCACAACCTCGATACCTCGCCGGAGTACTACGGCGAAATCATCACCACTCGCACCTTCGGCGAGCGGCTGGAAACCCTCGACCACGTGCGCGATGCGGGTATGAAGGTCTGCACCGGCGGCATTCTGGGCATGGGCGAAAGCGCGCGCGACCGCAGTGCATTGCTGCAGCAGCTGGCGAGCCTGTCGCCGCACCCGGAATCGGTACCCATCAACATGCTGGTCAAGGTGCCGGGCACGCCGCTGGAAAACGTCGAAGACATGGACCCGCTCGAGTTTGTCCGCGCTATCGCCGTGGCCCGGATCATGATGCCGAAAAGCCACGTTCGCCTTTCCGCCGGGCGCGAGAACATGAGCGAGTCCACTCAGGCGCTGGCGTTCATGGCCGGAGCCAACTCGATCTTTTACGGCGACAAACTGCTGACCACCGACAACCCCCAGGCTGATCTCGACCGCGCGCTGTTTGCCAAACTCGGGCTGCACCCCGAAACCCGCGAGACCTGCGAAAGCGAAGAAGTTCACGCCGAGCGCCTGGCCCGGCAGGCGCAGGCGGCAAAAGCCGATGCGCTGGCGGTGGATGCCAGTGCCTGAACCCATACCCGACTCCGTGCGTAAACCAACTCCAGCCACAACGCCCTGGCCCGAGCGCCTGGCCGGCGCGCGCCGTGAGCGCGAAGGCGCCCGGCGCTGGCGCCGCCGGCGGGTGAATGATGGCGCGGCGCTGGATTTCGCCGGCAACGACTATCTGGGGCTCGCGCTTGATCCGCGGGTCAGCGAAGCCGCGGCCGTTGGCGCACGCCGCTTTGGCGCGGGCGCCGGTGCCTCGCACCTGGTCAGCGGTCATCTGGCCATTCACGAGGCGCTGGAGAACACCTTGGCCGAGTGGCTGGGCCGCGAACGCGCGTTACTGTTTTCTACCGGCTACATGGCCAACCTCGGCGTGCTTCAAGCCCTGGCCGACGGCGGCACGGCGCTGTTTCAGGATCGGCTCAATCATGCCTCGCTGATCGACGGCGCGGCGCTTTCCGGCGCCCGCTCGCGGCGCTTTCATCACCGCGACAACGACGACCTTGAGCGCCTGCTCGCCCGCAGCCATGCCGCGCACCGGCTGATCATAAGCGACGGCGTGTTCAGCATGGACGGCGACGTGGCCGACGTTAATGCGCTGGCCCACGTTGCCCGCCGGCATCAGGCCTGGCTGATGATCGACGACGCCCACGGCATCGGCGTGCTCGGCGAGCACGGCGGCGGCTGTAGCGAAGGCATGGGCAGCGATGAGGTGCCGGTACTGGTGGGCACGCTGGGCAAGGCGCTGGGCACCGGCGGTGCTTTTGTGGCCGGAGATGCCGCGCTGATCGAACACATCACACAGTTTGCCCGCAGCTACGTGTACACCACCGCCCAGCCGCCGGCCGTGGCCAGCGCCAGCCTTGCCGCGCTCAACATCGTGCGCGATGAACCCGAGCACCGCGCTCGCCTTAACGCCAACATCGCCACCTTTCGCCGCGAAGCCCAGCGTTTGGGTCTGCCGCTGGCCAAGTCAACCACGCCGATTCAGCCGCTGATGCTCGGCGATGAAGCGCGCACCCTGCGCTGGGCCGCCAGCCTTGAGCGTGCGGGCATTGCCGTGGGTGCCATCCGCCCGCCCACCGTGCCTTTAGGGCAGGCGCGCCTGCGCATTACGCTCAGCGCACTGCATACCCCGGACGATATTGAACGTCTGCTCGATGGCCTGGTGGCGTGCCAGCGCGAGGTGGCGCCATGAGTCCCGCGCTACGCTTGACGCTGCTTTCCGGCTGGGGCGTAGATTCGCGCATCTGGCAGCCGCTCGCCCCGCACTGGCCGGAAGGCGTAAGCATTACCACGCCCGACTGGCCGGGGTACGCTTTATCACGGGACGAAACTTCAACACGGGCCAGCACCACGCCCGCGCTTGTCGAACCGGCCAGCCTGACCGCCACCGCTGACGCCATGGCCGACAAGTTGCCCGCCGACAGCATTTGGGTCGGCTGGTCGCTCGGTGGACTGTTGGCCGCCGCCCTTACCGCGCACCTGCCGCCGCCCAGGGGGCTTATTCTGCTCGGCGCAGGCGCGCAGTTCTGCGCCCCCGGCGGCGTCACGCCTGACGCCCTTGCCGACTTCACCCACGCCTTTGATCGCTCGCCCACCGCCGCCTGGCGGCACTTTTTGCGCTGGCAGAGCAGCGGCGAGCCTGCCCCTCGGGACGCACTAAAACAGCTGCACGCGCTGCTGGGCAAAACCCCGCCGGCAGATACCGCAACGCTCGCCGCCGGGCTTGGCTGGCTGGATACGCTGGATAACCGCGCGCAACTGGCTGCCTTGCCCTGCCCTGTAGAGCATCTGGCGGGGGATAACGACCCGCTATTAAGCGCCACAGAAACCACAGATCGGCTGAGCCAGGCCGGCCACTGCCCGATGGTCTCCCAGCCTGCCGCACTCGCCCGAGCGCTTTACCGCATCGCGGCTGAAATGACACACCCCGCGGAGGCCCCATGAGCACGCTTGCCGCACACGACGTATTAGACGACACCGTCAACGCCAGTGACGACTGGCAGGCCCGGGTGGCCCGGGCGTTTTCCCGCGCTGCCGAGCGCTACGACGAACGCGCCAGTGCCCAGCGCCACATCGGCGAAGCACTGTGGCAACACCTGCCGGGCTCGACGGCAAGCGTGCTGGACGTGGGCTGCGCCACCGGCGACTGGACCCGCAGGCTTGCCGGGCGCTATCCGGCGGCGACCGTGACCGGCTTGGATATCGCCCCCGGCATGCTCGCCGAGGCCAAACGCCACGGCGGGCGGGTGAACTGGCGCGAGGGCAGCGCCGAGGCACTACCGGTAGATGCCCAAAGTGTGGAGCTGATCTTTTCCAACCTCGCCCTGCAGTGGTGCCCGGATATCGACGCGGTAATGGCCGAGTTCGCCCGGGTGATGGCCCCCGGCGGCCGGGCGGCATTCACCACCCTACTTGACGGCACCCTTGAGGAAATCGGCTTTGCCTGGCAGCGCCCGGGGGCGCTGCTGGACTATTCAAGCCGAGCCGCTCACCGCCGCGCCGCACAGGCCGCCGGGCTTGATATCGCGCATGAAGACATCCGTTTGGAGCGCTTTTACTACCCGGACATGGCGGCGGTGATGGCTTCAATCAAGGGCGTCGGCGCGCAGGTGGCCCGCCCTGCGAGTACGGGGCTTACCCGCCGAGATCTCAAGGCCGCGCAGTCGCGCATGGAACGGCTGCGTACGCCCCAGGGATTACCCGTTAGCTACCGCTGTTTAACCCTTGTTGTGGAGCGACCATGAGCACCTATTTTGTCACCGGCACCAATACCGACGCAGGCAAAACGCTTGTCGCCAGTGCGCTGCTCTGCGCCGCGCGCCGCCAGGGCCTGAGTACCCTTGGGTTAAAGCCCGTGGCTTCCGGCAGCGAGGCGACCGAAAACGGGCTGCGCAACGCCGACGCGCTGGCGCTTCAGGCGCAAAGTGTGCCGCCGGTGGCGTATCGCACCGTCAACCCGTTCGCCTTTGCCCCGGCCATTGCCCCACATCTGGCGGCGGACGAGGCCGGCTGCCCGCTCAGCGCCAACGCCATTATTGATGCGCTCAAGCAAACGCTCAAGCAGACGCCACGGGAATTTACCCTGGCGGAAGGTGCCGGCGGCTGGCGGGTGCCGCTCAACGCCGATGAGGATTTTTCCGAGTTGGCCGCCGGGCTCAAGCTGCCGGTGATTCTCACCGTGGGGCTGACCCTTGGCTGCTTGAATCACGCCCGGCTCACCGCTGAGGCCATCGCCGCCGACGGCCTTACGCTTGCCGGCTGGGTAGGCAGCTCGATTGACCCCGCGTTCAGCGCTGACACCCCACGCTTTACCGCCAACCTTGAACTACTGGAACGCAAACTGGGCGCGCCCTGCCTTGGCATCATTCCTCATCTTGAAACACCCACCGCCGAGGCGGCATCAACGTATCTAACATTACAGGAACTCTCATGACCTCCCCCGTCTGGCACCCCTACCAGCGACTGAGCCCTTCTGCCAACCCGGCCCTTGCGCCGCCCAAAGTGGTAGGTGGCGACGGCGCCTGGTTCGAGCTTGAAAGCGGCGAATGGCTGCTTGATGCCTGCTGTTCGTGGTGGTGCATGATTCACGGCTACCGTCACCCGCGGCTGGTTCAGGCCATTGCCGACCAGGCGCAGACGCTGTGCCACGTCATGCTTGCCGGGCTCACCCACGACCCCGCCGAGCAGCTCGCCCGGGAATTGGTGCGCATTACGCCGGAAGGGCTGAACCACGTGTTTTTCATCGATAGCGGCTCGGTGGGCATGGAAGTGGCGATGAAAATGGCGCTGCAGTATCACATCCTCACCGATCGTCCGGAAAAGACGCGCATGCTGGCGCTCAAGCGCGGCTACCACGGCGACACCAGCGGCTGCATGGCGGTGTGCGACCCGGACAACGGCATGCACCGGCTGTTCAGCCCGCTGTTGCCCCAGCACCACTTCGCCCCCGCGCCGACCGCCCCCTTTGATGCCGCACCCGAAGACGTCGAGAGCAATCTTGCCGCCCTGCGCGAGATGCTTGAGAAACACCACCAAGAGATCGCCGCGCTGCTGATGGAGCCGCTGTTGCAGGCCGCCGGCGGGCTGAACATGACCTCGCCACACTACCTGCGCGGCGCCCGCGCGCTGTGCGACGAGTTCAACGTGCTGCTGGTATTTGACGAAGTCGCCACCGGGTTTGGCCGCACCGGCAAGCTGTTTGCTGCCAACCACGCCGACGTGACGCCGGATATCATGGTGCTCTCCAAGGGACTGACCGGCGGCTACCTCGGCCACGCCGCGACGCTTGCGACCGATCGTGTCCACGAAGCTTTCATCGGTGACAGCGACATCCACGCCTTTATGCACGGCCCCACCTTTATGGGCAACCCGCTGGCCTGCCGCGTGGCGCTCGAAAGCCTGCGGGTATTTGAGGAAGACGACTACCTGGGCAAGATCGCCCGGCTGAATGCGGTATTAACCCGGGAGCTGAAGGACGACGCTGCGCTTAACGCCTGTGACGTCGTGGCCGACGTGCGCGTGCTCGGCGCCGCCGCGGTGATCGAGGTCCACGACGCCGCCGTACTTGACGGCGTGCGCGAGTTTGCCCGCCAGCACGGCGTCTGGCTGCGCGCCTTCGGCCGCTGGATGTACACCATGCCCGCCTACATTACCGGCGAAGACGACATGCAAAAAATCACCACCGTGATGAAAGCGTGGTTTTTATCCGGCCTCGCTGGCCAACGCTAACTCGCCCTCGCGCTGCCACTGGCGGGCAAGCACGGGGACGCCCTCGCCCGCGGTCGCGCTGATTGGCCGCACGCCGGGCGGGCTTAACGCGCGGGCGTTGGGGTCGATCAGCGCGCAGGGCACAGCCACGTTGAGGTGGTCAAGCAAAAGCGCTGCCGGCACCACGGCAAGCGAGGTACCTACCACCAGCAGAAAATCTGCCTCTTCCACCAGCGCGCAGGCGTCATCAAACAGCGGCACGGCCTCGCCGAACCAGACCACATCAGGGCGCAGCTGGCTGCCCTTGTCGCACACATCGCCCAGAGCAATGCCGCCTTTGGACAACGGATAGCGCATGCGTGCATCAACACTTGAGCGGGCATGTAAAATCTCGCCATGCAGGTGCAACACGCTCCTGGAGCCGGCGCGTTCGTGCAGGTCATCAATGTTCTGGGTAATGATGCTGACGCGAAACCCGGCCTGTTCAAGCCCGGCTAGCGCCTTATGCGCCGCGTTGGGCCGGGCACGGCGCACCTGCTCGCGGCGGCGGTTGTAAAATTCAAGCACGCGGCCGGGGTCGCGCTGAAAACCGTCAGGGGTAGCCACGTCTTCAACCGCGTGGTTTTCCCACAGGCCGTCGCTTGCGCGAAACGTCTCGATGCCGCTTTCCGCGCTGATTCCCGAACCGCTGAATACCACCAGATGCGGCGCTTTGCTCATACCTACCTCGCTTTCCGGACAACGTTCCTCCCCACATTCCTCAGTGTAACAACGCCCGGCGCTCCCCATTAAACCGCTGTTTGTTGCGGTACGGGTAGACGTCGATCACCCGGCCGGCGCGAATGTCCTGCTGCAGCCCCTGCCAGTAGGCCGGGTCGAAGATCTCCGGATGCAAACGCGAAAACTGCTCGCGACGGGTAGGGTTGGGGATCAAAAACGGGCCAAACTCTTCAGGGAAAATATCGTTCGGGCCGATGGAAAACCACGGCTCGCCGGCAAGCTCCTGCTCGGGGTAGCTCGGCCGGGGAATCGCGCGGAAGTGACAGTCGGTGAGGTAGCTGATTTCGTCGTAGTCGTAAAAGATCACGCGGCCGTGGCGGGTCACGCCAAAGTTTTTCAGCAGCATGTCGCCTGGGAAGATGTTGGCCGCTGCCAGCTGCTTGATGGCATTGCCGTAGTCTTTGAGAATCGTCAGCTGCTCGGCTTCGTCGCAGCGCTCCAGATACAGGTTGAGCGGCGTCATCATGCGTTCGGTATAGCAGTGGCGGATAATCACCTTGTCGCCTTTCAACGTCACCGTGGAAGGCGCGACGTCCAGCAGGTGATCAAGGCAGTCGGGGTCAAAGTGATCCTGCCGGGCAATAAAGTTGGAGAACTCCTGAGTGTCGGCCATGCGCCCCACGCGGTCGTGGCGTTTGACCAGACGATATTTTTCGCGCACCTGATCGTGGGTTACGTCCTTGGCCGGATCAAAGGTGTCCTTGATGATCTTGAACACCGTCTGGTGCGACGGCAGCACAAATACCGCCATCACCATGCCGCGCACCCCCGGCGCGATGATAAAGCGGTCTTCGCGCCGGGCGACCTGATGGTTGAGCGCGCGAAAAAACGCGGTTTTGCCGTGCTTGAAAAAGCCGATGGCGGCGTACAGTTCGCTTTCGGGCTTTTGCGGCATCAGCGCCTGCAGGTAGCCGACAAATTCGCTGGGTACCGGCACATCGACCTGAAAGTAGGCGCGGGTAAACGAGAACAGAATCGAGACTTCGTCCGGCTCGATCAGCACGGTATCCAGATGCAGGCGGCCGCCTTTGCCGTGCAGCACCGGCAAAACCAGCGGCACCTGCTCGCCGCTGCCACGAATGCGCCCTACCAGATAGGCACCCTTGTTGCGGTAGAACACGCTGTGCAATAGCTCGATCTCGGCATCTTCCGCATGCAGGATGCCGGCCGGCAGGTAATCGCGCAAAAAGGCAGCGCCCAGCACCGCGTCGTTTTCCACGTGGGCAAAGGGGTTATCCAGCGGTGCCCTTGTCAGTGCCCAGATCAGTCCCGCCTGCCAGTCGTCATTGACCGGCTGGCGCCGGCACAGCTCGATCCCCGAATGGCGCGGGGCATCATCCCGGGAGCTGTACACAAACATCCAGTCGTTGCGGATGTGGCGATGATGGAAGATCGAACAAAACAGTGAGTTGAAAAACGTCTCGGCCAGCTCAAAGTCCAACCGCTGACTGATCAGCTCGGCATAGTGACCGCGTGCCTCACGCCAGTAGTCACAGTGGGCCAGTACATCCTGGCTGAAGGTACGCTGCAGGCGCCCCAGGGTGTCGTCCACTTTTTCCTTGTACAGGTTGATGCGTGCAGCGCTGACCTGCTGGGTTTCCTGCCAGGCAGCCTCGCGAAATCGCCGGCGGGCATCCCCGGTCATGGACTGAAAGCGCGTGCGATATTCATCAAAGCCGTGCAATACCGTGGCAGCCAGGCGATAAGCGGCAGAAAGTTTCACGGGCATCTCCTGTGCGTTTCATCAAGCTTCGCTGAACGCTACGCTACACGCGAGACGACCTTTGGCGGATACGACACTGTTTCTGGCTCCCTGTCTGCCCTTCTCCTAGAATGAACCGACAGTCCTGGAATGACCAATAGTTTACCTTCCGGAGCCGTTCTATCAGGAGCCTGCCATGCTCAACACCACCGCGTGGAACCGCCTGCGCTACACCGTCTACGCGCCGCTGTATGACGCGGTGGCCGGGCGTGTACTGCAAAAGCCGCGCGAGACGTCGCTGGCACAGGTGGACTGGGAACCGGGTATGCGCGTGCTGCTGGTGGGCGCCGGCACGGGGCTCGACCTGCCGTTTCTACCGGGTAATATCGAGCTACATGCCACTGATCTCTCGGCCGCGATGGTCAAGCGCACCGCCAGGCGGGCGGCTCACCTGCGCCGGGATGCCGACTGCCGTGTGATGGATGCCGAAGCGCTTGACTACCCCGACGCACATTTTGACGTGGTGGTAATGCACTTTATCGTGGCGGTCATGCCCGACCCCGCCCGGGGGCTTGCCGAAGCGCATCGCGTGCTCAAGCCGGACGGCCAGCTCTGCGTGATGGACAAGTTCCAGCCCGACCATCGTCCTGCCGGCACAGGGCGCCGCCTGCTCAATGCCGTTACCGCAGCCATTGCTACTGACATTACCCGCCAGGCCACGCCGCTACTTAACAGCGCGGGCTTCACCGTGCGCTGCGACAGGCCGGTACTGATGGGCTCGCTATTTCGTGCGCTTATTGCGGCAAAAAAGCCGCCGGCAACGCACTGAGGGCCAGCGGCTGCGCCTCGGCCACCGTTTGAACGCTCGCCCGGGCATCGCTGTCATCGGCAAAGTAGCTCATCAGCACCATCACGATGATGGACAGCACGAGGTAAATGGCCATCCGCTTCCAGAAGCTGATTTTCATGGAGAGAGTCCTTGATTATGGGGGCACATCGGGTATCGGCAGAAAAGGCTAAAACGCTTTTTCCAGAGCAAAGCGCGGCCGGATCTGCCCGGCTTTTTCCACCGTTTCGTTGAACATGGCAAGCGGGCGCACCCACAGGCCGTACTCGCCATAAAGGGCGCGATAGACCACCAGTGTCTCTTCGTTTTCACTGTGCTGTGCAGTGCCAAGCACTTCATACAGCGCGTCTTTATAGTGGCGGTAGATACCCGGAACAGGGGGTGGCGTCACGTTGTTTCTCCTGGCGAGGTTGAATGGTGCAAGGCTGGCGCTCCGTTCCCGGCTCGGGATTTTTTGGCCAGGCGAGCCAGCACCTGTGAGGCGGCCACAAAGCCGAAAGTGCCGGTGACAAAGGCAGCAGCGCCAAAACCGCTTGCGCAGTCCAGCCGTGTGGACTCACCGCTGGCCGGCTTCTGCTGGCAGACCTCGCCGTCAGCGCCCGGGTAGACAAGCTGTTCATCGGAGTAGACGCACTCTACCGAGAAGCGCCGCCGAGGGTTACGCGAAAAGCCGAAGTCCCGGCGCAGCCGGGCGCGCACTTTGGCCAGCAACGGGTCGTGCTGCGTTCGGGTCAAATCGGCCACTCGAATGCGCGTCGGGTCGGTTTGTCCGCCCGCCGCACCGGTCACGGTCACGGGAATCTTGCGCCGTTTGCACCAGGCGATCAGTGCCGCCTTGGCCACCACACTGTCGATGGCATCCACCACGTGGTTGGCATCCGGCGGGATGCGCGCGTCAAGGTTGCTCGGCGTGGCGAAAGCGGTATCCGCAACGACCTCGATCTCGGGGGCAATCAGCCGGCAGCGTTCGGCCAGCACCTCGACCTTGGGGCGGCCCACGGTGCCGTCCAGCGCGTGGAGCTGGCGGTTGATATTGGACACACAGACATCGTCCAGATCAATCAGGGTGAGCTTGCCGACGCCTGAGCGCGCCAGCGCCTCGACCGTCCAGCTGCCCACGCCACCCGCGCCCACCACGACAACATGAGCGTGGCGAAACGCCTCGGCGGCACGAGCGCCGTAAAGCCGGCGGATACCACCAAAGCGCAGGGCGTAATCACTTGAGGGCATATCGCTCTCGGCAGGGGTCTGGGTCATATCAGGCTCATGGTTCGTTATCTTTACGTCAGGGGCAACGCTTCGGTCACCGGCACCCTACGCCGGCGATTCAGCGGCAGGTGGCCGGCCCAGCCAAAATGGTGAAACAGCTTGGTCATGGGCGCATCCAGCGCACATTCGAGTGCGATGCGTTGCCCGAGCACCGGATGCTCAAACGCCAGCTGCGTGGCCGCCAACAACAGGCGAGGTGCATTCAGCTGGTGGGCAAAAAAGCGGTTGTGGACACTTTTACCGTGCTTGGCATCGCCGATGATCGGGTAGCCGCGCCGCGACAAATGCCGGCGAATCTGGTGGCGGCGGCCGGTCAGCGGTCGCGCCTCGATCAGCGAGTAGCGCGCTTTGGGGTAACGATCGATCTGTATCGGCAGCTCGACGCTGTCCAGCCGGATGATCTCGGTGGCCGCCGGCATCGCGGGCATATCAACCTTGGGTCGGGTGCCATCTTCTTCGCGCAGCGCATAGTCCAGCCGTTCGCGCTCGGGAGCCACGCCGCGCACCACCGCCAGGTAGCGTTTGTCGATCTGCTGCTCGCTGAACGCCTGGCACAGGCTCGCGGCCACCTCGGGGGTCAGCGCAAACAGCATGACGCCGGACGTGGGCCGGTCCAGCCGATGCACCGGATAGACACGCCGGCCAATCTGGTCGCGCAGCCGCTGCAGCAGAAACTCGGTCTCGCCGCGCGCCAACGCCGAACGGTGCACCAAAAGCCCGGACGGCTTGTGTACGGCAACCAGATGTTCGTCCTGATAAAGGAGTGTCAATGGCGACATGGGCGCCTCCTGCAAAACATGGCGCTATTGTCGCGGCTTGGCGGCCGGATGTCATCCGCACCGTAATAAAGAACCCTTTGTGAACATGAGCGCTGATTCGGGTGCGTCATTGGGTCACGGCGCAAAACTTTGCTAGGCTCGAATGAGGCTTCGAGACCAAAGCTGCCCAACCGGGCAGCGCCACACCAGCAAGGAGAAATCACCATGCGCTATACAGCACCGCTTACCGGTATTGCCGCCTCGCTGCTGCTTGCCGCCTCGGCTCACGCCGCTGATACGCTGGACGTTGACATGCAAAGCGTCAGCGCCGATGGCGTTGGCGATTCTCTTGGCAGCGTCACCCTTGAGCAAACCGACCACGGGCTACTGCTCACGCCCTCGCTCGAAGGGCTCGAGTCAGGCATTCACGGTTTCCACGTCCACCAGAATGCCAGCTGCGAACCGGACGAAAACGACAGCGGTGATACTGTCGCTGCGCTTTCCGCCGGCGGCCACTACGATCCCGAGTCCACCGAGACCCATCAGGGCCCCTACGGCGACGGCCACCTCGGTGATTTGCCGGTGCTCGCCGTCAATGAAAACGGCGAAGCCAATCTGCCCACGCTGGCGCCGCGCCTGAGCCTTGAAGACATGAGCGGGCGCAGCCTGATGATTCACGCCGGCGGCGACAACTACTCCGACGAGCCCCACCTGGGTGGCGGCGGCTCACGCGTGGCCTGTGGCGTTGTCAGCCAATAACCGCAACAGCCAGGCAGCACGCAACCAAAACGGGCAGGCCTCATGGCCTGCCCGTTTCAGCTTGAAAATACCGCT
This sequence comes from Halomonas sp., assembly GCF_030457605.1. Taxonomy (GTDB): domain Bacteria; phylum Pseudomonadota; class Gammaproteobacteria; order Pseudomonadales; family Halomonadaceae; genus Vreelandella. Next base: position 112,637 of record NZ_JAKDUR010000001.1, on the reverse strand, counting down.
TTGGTAGCCTTTATTCGTCGCCGGCCATTTGCATTTGACGCTGCATGTAGTTCTGGATACCGACCTTCTCGATCAGGCCCAGCTCGGTTTCGATGTGATCGATGTGATCTTCTTCATCGGCCAGCAGGTCACGCAACAAATCCCGGGTGACGTAGTCCTTGACGCTTTCGGCATAGGTCACGGCTTCAATGTAATCATTGCGCCCGTCGTGCTCGATTTTCAGATCGGACTCGAGCATTTCCTTGACGTTTTCGCCAATGTGCAGCTTGCCCAGATCCTGCAGGTTGGGAATGCCTTCAAGAAACAGGATACGCTCGATCAGCTTGTCGGCGTGCTGCATTTCTTCGATGGATTCATCGTATTCCCACTTGGCCAGCGCCTTGAGGCCCCAGTCCTTGTACATTTTGGCGTGCAAAAAGTACTGGTTGATCGCCACAAGTTCGTTGCCCAGCGCAATATTCAGGTGCTCAATAACTTTCGGATCGCCTTTCATGACACCACCTCCTGGTTGGACATTGCCCACGACAATGCCGAAAACTTTTTCTCGCACGCGTGCTATTGAGCGTGCTCTTTCGAACTTGTCCTGTCAGCCCATTTCTATCAAAACGGGCTTGTCAAGACCAGCTCAACCGGGGTACAGGCGCGATAAAGCCTACTCCCGGGATGTTTGGGAGTATAGGCGATAACGTGAAAAGTTCAACTAAATCATAAAGTTGCTAACGCTAAATAGAACAGTAAAGATTCGCGTCACACGGCGTAGGCAAGCCCCATATCGGCCTCGGCGCGAGCCTCGCTGAGTGCTTCACGGGTCACGGATTTCGCCACGCAGGCGCATTTGCCGCACTGGGTGGAACATCCGGTCGCGTTTTGGACGTCTTTCCAGCTACGCGCGCCGTCATCCACTTCGCGGCGAATCTGGTGGTCGGTTACTCCCTTGCACACGCAAACATACATGGCAACACCTCATGCAGGACACGCCACCAATGTAAATGATTCCCATACATCTTTGCAAGTAGTAACGACACCTATTACTTTCCCCCGGGCCGATGCTTTTCCCGCTCTTTAGCTAATACAGCTTTTTTTAATTCATCTTTGGGCAGCACCACCGTGCGCGTGCCGGAGGCAATATCCGGCCAGCTACGCTTTTCCGCATCAAACAGTACCCACCAGTAGCCCAGCCCCAGCGCGGCAAGCGACACCCAGGCCGTCAGGCAGCGCACAAGACTTTGAAACAGGCTAATAGGGCTGCCATCCAGCGTTTGCACGCGCAGCCGCCAGGCCTGCATGCCCAGCGTCATACCACCCCGGCGCCAGCAATAGGCAAAAAATGCAGCCGCGGAACACACCAGCAGCAGGCGCAGTGTGGCCACTGCCAGGTTTCCGGCACCAACACTTTCGGCACTGTAGCCAAGCACAAAGCGCATGAACGCCAGGTGCGCTACCGTCACCACCAGCCAGATGGCCAGCACCAGAAAACCGTCATAAAACATCGCCGCCAGCCGCCTGGGCAAGGCGGCTGGCGTAACGCTATCCAGCTGGGTAAAACGTCGTTGGGTCATGAAAGACTCTTTAACAAAAGCGAACCTGGGGCCGCATCTAGCCGTTGCGGCGCAACAGCAACAACCCCGCCAGCGCGCAGGCAAGAGTGGGCACCAGCACCGCCCATACCGGGGAGAAGCCGAAAATCGTCGAGGCCGGCGCCAGCAAATCCTGGGTGTATTTGAAAACAAGTCCGGTGATCACGCCGTAAAACACCCGCGTACCGGCGGCCACGGTGCGCAGCGGGCCGAATACGAACGAGGCGGCAATCAACACCAGCGATCCCATGGTCAGTGGCAGCAACACTTTCTGCCAGAAATACAACAGTGGCTGTTCAGCATTGCGCCCCTGGGAGACGAGAAACCGGGCGTAGGCATAAAGCTCGCTGGGCGACTGGCTGGCAATATCGCGCAGCAGCCGTTCAAGCTGCATGGGCGTCAGCTCCGTGTCCCAGGCCTGGCTCTGGTGATAATCGGTTTCCGTACGCTCGGGATAAAACCGCGTGGTAGACACGTTGGCCAACCGCCACTCGCCATTCTCCCAGTAGGCGCGCTCGGCATAGGAGGCCTCGACCAGTCGGCGGTCATCAAATCGATAGCGCAAAAGGTCAAGCACCACGTCATCGGCGCGGATGGCGCCAAAGCGGTACACACGGTCATCCTCGATCTGCCAGGCGCTGCGGCTGGTCAGCAAAGCCCCCTCGCCCATACGCTGCTCAAACTGCCAGGCTTCGGCAAACTGCTCGGTGCGCGGGCTGACAAACTCGGCTACCAACAGCACTACTGCCACCACCAGCAGTACAGGCTTCATCACGCCCCAGACAATGCGCGACAGCGAGCGCCCCGCCGCACGCATCACCGTCAGCTCGTTGCTTGAGGCCATGCTGCCAAGCCCCACCAGCGCGCCGATCAATACCGCTACCGGCGCATATTGGTAAAACCGCCACGGCAGCCGCATGCCCAGGTACAGCAGCACATCCAGGCTGCTGTAGGCTCCCTCCACGTCGCCCAGGTCATCAATGTAGGCGATGATGAAATCAAGCCCCAGCAGCACGGCCTGCACCACGATAATTGACGCCAGTACGTTACGCGCGATGTAGCGATCCAGACGATCCATCAACATTAGCGCATCCCCCTGCGTTGCGAGTGCCACAGCAGCACAAGGCCAAGCGTGAGAAATGCGCCGTGAATAGGCCATACGCCAAGTGCAGCAGGCAAGGCGCCGCTACCAATGGCATCTATCGCGGCCAGCAAAAGACTCAAATAAGCGACGTACAAAAACACCGCCGGCAACAGTTTGGCAAAACGCCCCTGGCGCGGGTTCACCCGTGACAACGGTTGCGCCATCAGCCCCAGCACAAACACCATCAGCGGCAACCCTACCCGCCACTGCCACTGCGCCATGGCAGCGGGCCCACCGTTTTGCCAGAGGGCAGCGGTATTCTGATATTCCATGGCATCCAGCTCACGACGATCCCCGCTCAGTCCCAGGCGCATGATATAGCGCTCGAAAGACAGGTGCTCGGCGCGATGCTCGCCCGGCGTTACCCCAAAGCGATCACCGCTTTCCAGCACCAGAAAGCGGCTGCCGGTCTCGTCACGAACCTCCTGATAGCCCTGATCCGCCCGGGTGACGTAATTGGGAACATTTTCACCGCGATTGCCCAGCTCGTGGACGAAGACGTCTTCCATTTTCTTGCCATCCCGGGAAAATCCGCTGATATACGCCGTGCGCCCCTCACCGAATTCCTGAAAGCGGCCCGGCGTCAGTACCGATGTGTCCAGCCGGCTGCGCTGTTCCTGAATAATTTCTTCGGTCAGCATGCTGCCCCAGGGCGTCAGCCAAATACTGCAAATACCCACCAGCACGGCGACCACCATCGACGGCAGCAGTGTGATGTTCAAAAGCTTCAGCGGGCTGATGCCGCAGGCCACCATCACGGTAATTTCACTGTTCATGTAAAGCTGGCCGTAAGCCAGCAGAATGCCCAGAAAAAACGCCAGTGGCAGCACCAGTTCCATAAAGCCCGGCAGGTGGAACAGCATCAGGTTGCCGAGGATAGTCACGGGGAAATCGCCTTCTGCCGCATTAGCAAAATAACGAATGAAACGGCTGCCCATAATCACCAACAGCAAAATGCCGGCCACCGCCGACATGGTGAGCAGCACTTCGCGGGTTAGGTAGCGAAATAAAATCAACGCGTTCTCCGGCCAGTCTCGCAGGTTGCCATGCAATGCGCCCATGGCTTGGGTACACTGGGAGGCATTATCCCGATTCTCACAATGCTTGTCTTGTTTGGAGACGCCATGCAATTTTCCGTTCAGACTGCCAACCCCGCCAAAGCCGAAACCGACTGCGTTGTTGTCCCCGTATTCAAGGACGGCGAGCTGTTACCCGCTGCGGCCAAACTGGACGACGCCAGCGAGCGGCTGATTGGCCAGCTGGTGGAACGTGGCGACTTTGATGCGACCCTTGGCAACGTGCTGATGGTGCCTTTTGCGCCTGGGCTGTGTACCGCACGCCTGATGCTGGTCGGCCTGGGCAAACAGGAAAACTGTCAGGAAACCGCGTTTCTCAGGGCGCTCGACGCCGCCAGCGAAGCGCTGATCAAACTGCCCGCCGACGATGCCGTGACGACCTTCATCGACGTCCCTCTGGAAGATCGCGACAGCGCCTGGAAAGCGCGCAAGATACTCGAAGCCATCGTCCGTGCCGGCTATCGCTTTGACCGATTCAAATCGTCCCCCACGCCCTTGTCCAGCCTCAAACAGCTGACACTGACCGCGCATGACAGCGACGACGCCCGCCATATTGAAGCCGGCGCACAGGAAGGGCTCGCCATCGGGGACGGCATCAACTACACCCGCACCCTGGCCAACCTGCCCGGCAACGTATGTACGCCGCGTTATCTCGCTGGCGAGGCCGAAATACTCGCAACGGAATCCAGCGGCGCGCTCACCGCCGAGATTCTCGACGAAGACGCCCTTGAAGCCCTGGGCGCGGGGTCGCTGCTCTCGGTAGGGCGCGGCAGCGCCGAGCCTACCCGGCTGATCGTGATGCACTATCGTGGTGCCGACAACCCCGACGAAGCACCCCACGTGCTGGTGGGCAAGGGCATTACCTTTGACTCCGGGGGCATTTCCCTCAAGCCCGGCGCCGGCATGGACGAAATGAAATTCGACATGGGCGGCGCGGCCAGCGTTTTCGGCACGGCAAAGGCGGTGCTGGGCATTCGCCCCCGCCTCAACCTGGTGTTTATCGTCGCCGCGGCGGAAAACATGCCGGGCAGCAAGGCGACCAAACCCGGTGACATCGTCACCACGCTCAAGGGGCTGACCGTTGAAGTGCTCAACACCGACGCCGAAGGCCGCCTGGCGCTGTGCGATGCGCTGACCTACGCCGAACGTTTTGAGCCGGCCAGCGTCGTGGATATCGCCACCCTCACCGGCGCTGTGATTACCGGCCTTGGCCACCATGCCAGCGGGCTTCTCTCCAACGATGACGACATCGCGCTGGACGTGCTCGACGCCGGTGAAACCGCCTGGGACCGCGCCTGGCACCTTCCCCTGTGGGACGAATATCAGCAGCAGCTGGACTCCAACTTTGCCGACCTGGCCAACATCGGCGGCGCACCGGCGGGCACCATTACCGCCGGCTGCTTTCTGTCGCGCTTCACCGACAACTACCCCTGGGCGCACCTCGACATCGCCGGCACCGCCTGGCACTCGGGCAAGCAAAAAGGCGCGACCGGCCGACCGGTAGGCCTGTTGACCCAGTATCTGCTGGATCGGCAAAACGAGGCTGACGTGGAAGACGCCGAGCGCTAATATGGAACGCCCGGGCGCGCCTGACAACGCCCGTCGTTATTTTTATGTCAGCCTTTTACCTAGTCTTTTCACGCCAGCGCTGCGGCGCTGGGCTTTAGCGGAGAATACGCTCGTGCCTTCAGCCACCTTTCAGACCCAGCCGTCCAACCTGCCGACGGCCGACAACATCCGCGACAGCATTCTCGAAGCACCCGGGTTTGGTATTCACTTCAGCGATCACATGGCGCATATTCGCTGGACGCTGGACGAGGGCTGGCACGCACACGGCGTACGCCCCTACGGCCCGCTGACCCTCGATCCTGCCGCCGCGGTGCTGCACTACGGCCAGGAAATCTTTGAAGGCATCAAGGCCTATCGCCACGCCGACGGTTCGGTGTGGACCTTTCGCCCGGAAAAAAATGCCGAACGCTTTCGCAAAAGTGCGCGGCGCCTGGCCCTGCCGGAGCTTTCCGACGAGGATTTTATCGGCGCGATCAAGGCGCTGCTGGCCCAGGATCACGGCTGGGTGCCGACCCCCGCTGACGCAGCCGACGAGTGCAGCCTCTACCTGCGCCCGTTCATGATCGCTTCAGAGGCCTTTCTCGGCGTGCGCCCCTCCCACGAAGTGGACTTTTACGTCATCGCCTCGCCTGCGGCGGCTTACTTCAAGGGCGGCGTAGAGCCTGTCTCGATCTGGCTATCAAGCCACTACAAGCGCGCCGCGCCCGGCGGCACCGGCTTTGCCAAGTGCGGCGGCAACTACGCCGCCTCGCTCGCCGCACAGAAGCAGGCCGAAGCACAGCATTGCAGCCAGGTGGCGTTTCTCGACGCGGCAGAGAACCGCTGGATCGAAGAGCTGGGCGGCATGAACCTGTTTTTCGTCTTCAAGGACGGTCGACTGGTGACGCCGCGCCTCACCGACACCATTCTCGAAGGCGTGACCCGGGACTCGGTGCTGACCCTTGCCAAGGATGAAGGCCTGACGCCGGAAGAGCGCTCCATCAGCCTGGACGAATGGCGTGAAGGGGCCGCGTCCGGCGAGATCACCGAAGTGTTTGCCTGTGGCACCGCCGCGGTGATCACTCCGGTCAGCGAGCTGGTCACCGAAGACGAGCGCATCCGCCTCTCCGCCGGCGGCGACAACGCCGTGGCCAAGCGCCTGCGCACCAAGCTTCTCGACCTCCAGTACGGCCGTAGCGAAGACACTCACGGCTGGCTGACCCGACTGGTTTAAACGCCACAGGCCACAGCGCAGGAGCCTTTATGGCGCGCATCGATTTCTACATTCTGCAAGATACCACCCTCGACGCGCGCCTGGCGTTTGCCTGCAAACTTGCCGAGACCATCTGGAACAAGGGCTACCGGCTGCACCTGCACTGCGAAGACCGAGCCCTTGCCGAACAGGCCGACGCCGCGCTGTGGGACTTTCGCCCCGATGCCTACCTGCCCCACGCGCTGGAAGACAGCGACATGGCCCAAAGCGTCCCGGTAACCCTTGGTTTTCAGGCACTGCCAGAGCCCCAGGGCGAGACCGCGCTATTGAATCTTCACCCCGAGATTCCCGAGGGGTTCGAGCGCTACGCCCGGGTAGCCGAAATCATCAACCAGCACCAGGCCGTGTTGATGGCCAAACGCGCCTGCTGGCAGCGCTACAAGACGCTCGGTCATGAGGTGGTGCCCCACAAGCTTGGCTAGACATTAAGCACTGTCCGCCAAGTGTCGCTCAACAAGTGCCTTGCCACCCATGCCGCTTTCTCCCGGTGGATTTATGCTGCATTCACAGCTCGCGCGTTTCCCGTTAACCACGATCGTTATCGCGCAGTTTTTTGGCACCTCGCTCTGGTTCAGCGTCAACGGGGTGGGGCAGGCGTTGCAGCAAACGGTCGGGCTGAGCGCAAGCAATTTGGGGCTTTTGACCATTGCCGTGCAGGCCGGCTTTATTACCGGCACGCTGACCGTTGCTACCACGGGGCTGGCGGATCGCGTCCGCGCCAGCTATCTGTTTGCCGGCTCGGCGGTGGCCGGCGCGGTGTTCAACGTCGCGTTTATTCTCGCTGCCGACCACCTGGCCGCCGGCGCACTGCTGCGTTTTCTCACCGGGCTGTGCCTGGCGGGTATCTACCCGCTGGGGATGAAACTGGTGGTCAGCTGGACGCCCCGCCAGTCAGGTGCTGCCCTCGGCTGGCTGGTGGGCATACTCACGCTGGGCACCGCCTCGCCGCACCTGCTGCGCGGGCTGACGCTTTCGCTGCCGTGGCAATGGCCACTGGCGTTGGCGTCGGCTTTGACCCTCATTGCCGCCGCGCTGGTGTATCTTCTGGGCGTCGGCCCCCACCTGCCCCAAACGCCGCCTGCGGGCCCGCCCTGGGCCGAGGCACGTGCCTTCAAACAGCGCCAGTTTCGCGCGGCGGCACTGGGCTATTTCGGCCACTACTGGGAGCTTTACGCGTTCTGGGCGCTGGTGCCACTGCTGGTAGCGCGCGAGCTAACCCGCCTTGATGCCTCGCCGGGCGGCGTGGCCTGGCTCAGTTTTGTGGTGATGGCGGTGGGTACGCCGGGCTGCGTGCTCGCCGGCAAGGCCAGCCGGCGCTACGGCAGCGCCGCGGTGGCGCGCGCGGCACTTGCCACATCAGGCGCGCTGTGCCTGCTCTACCCGCTACTGGGAAGCTCGTCACCACTCGTACTTATCGCGCTGCTGCTGGTGTGGGGCATCAGCGTGATTGCCGATTCGGCGCAGTTTTCGGCGTTGGCCTCGACCCACGCGCCACCGGCACGACTGGGCGCTGCGCTTGCCGGCATGAATGCGATCGGCTTTGCGCTGACCATCCCCGCGATTGCGCTGGTGACAACGCTGTGGGCCGATCACGGGCTCGCGGTGCTGTGGTGGCTGTTGCCCGGGCCAATGTTTGGGCTCATCGCCATGCGCCAGGCCGGCGGCGGCGACAAGGCCTGACGTCACCCCGCATCACGCGCTATAATCGGCCGCATTTTTACGCTGCCGCCCAATGACATGAATTCGATGCTGCGCCCCGGCGCGGCGTCTCTGCTGTGAGTGACCCCATGGACAAGACCTACCAACCCGAAAGCATCGAAACGCGCTGGTATCAGCGCTGGGAAGCCGACAACCGTTTTGCCCCCTCGGGCACTGGCGCGCCGTTTTCCATGATGATTCCGCCGCCCAACATCACCGGCAGCCTGCACATGGGGCACGCGTTTCAGGACACCATCATGGACACCCTGACCCGCTACAAGCGCATGCAGGGCAACAACACCCTGTGGCAGATCGGCACCGACCACGCCGGCATCGCCACGCAAATGCTGGTCGAGCGCAAGCTCGCCGCCGAAGAAGGCAAGACCCGCCACGATCTCGGCCGCGACGCGTTCACCGATAAAATCTGGGAATGGAAGGAAGAATCCGGCGGCCACATTACTCGCCAGCTGCGTCGCATGGGCGCCAGCGTCGACTGGTCGCGGGAGCGCTTTACCATGGACGACGGTTTCTACAAGGCCGTCCAGGAAGTGTTTGTCCGCCTGCACGAAGACAACCTGATCTATCGCGGCAAGCGGCTGGTCAACTGGGACCCCACCCTGCACACCGCGATTTCCGACCTGGAAGTGGAAAACCGCGACCAGCAGGGCAGCTTCTGGCACTTTTGCTACCCGCTGGCCGACGGCGTCAAGACCGACGACGGCCGCGATTATCTGGTCGTCGCCACTACCCGCCCGGAAACCCTGCTGGGCGACACCGGCGTGGCGGTGAACCCGGAAGATCCGCGCTACGCGTCGCTTGTGGGCAAGTTCATCGAACTGCCGCTGGTCGGGCGGCGCATCCCGATCGTCGCCGACGAGCACGCCGACATGGACAAGGGCTCGGGCTGCGTGAAAATCACCCCGGCCCACGACTTCAACGACTACGAAGTCGGCAAGCGCCAGAACCACCTGTTGATCAACGTCTTCTCGCAAAACGCCGAAGTGCTTGAACGCGCCGAAATCTACAACCTCAAGGGCCAGCCCCAGCCCGACGAAGACGCCAGCCTGCCGGCCAAATACGCCGGGCTTGACCGCTTCGAAGCGCGCAGGCTGATCGTTGCCGACATGGACGCCGCCGGCCTTTTGCAGGAGGTTGAAGCGGTCAACAACACCATGCCCTTTGGGGACCGCTCCGGCGACATCATCGAGCCGCTTTTGACCGACCAGTGGTTCGTGGCGGTGGAAGAGCTGGCCCGCCCGGCGATCAAGGCGGTGGAAGACGGCGACATCGAGTTTGTGCCCAAAAACTACGAGAACATGTACTTCTCATGGATGCGCGACCTGCAGGACTGGTGCATCTCGCGCCAGCTGTGGTGGGGGCATCGCATTCCCGCCTGGTACGACGATGAAGGCAACGTCTTTGTCGCCCGCACCGAGGCCGAGGCCCGGGAAAAGCACAACCTCGCGGCTGATGTGACGCTGACCCAGGACGACGACGTGCTCGACACCTGGTTCAGCTCGGCGCTGTGGACGTTCGGCACCCTGGGCTGGCCCGAGCAGACAGAAGAGCTTGCCACCTTCCACCCCACCAGCGTGCTGGTGACGGGCTTTGACATCATCTTCTTCTGGGTCGCGCGGATGATCATGATGACGCTCAAATTCACCGGCGAGGTGCCGTTCAAGACGGTGTACGTGCACGGCCTGGTGCGCGACGGCCAGGGCAACAAGATGTCCAAGTCCAAGGGCAACGTGCTCGACCCCATCGACCTGATCGACGGCATCAGCCTTGATGCGCTGGTCGAGAAGCGCACCGGCAACATGATGCAGCCGCAGAAGGCCAAGGCGATTGCCAAGGCCACCCGGGCCGAGTTCAAGGACGGCATCGAGCCCCACGGCACCGATGCGCTGCGCTTTACCTTCCTCTCCCAGGCCACCACCGGGCGCGACATCAAGTTCGACATGAGCCGGCTGGACGGCTACCGCAACTTCTGCAACAAGCTGTGGAACGCCTCGCGCTACGTGCTGATGAACGCCGACGGCGAGGACTGCGGCCAGCTGTCCCAGGAACCAGGTGGCAGCCCGGTGACGCTGTCGCTGGCCGACCGCTGGATTCTCTCGGCGCTGCAAAAGACCGCCGCCCAGGTCACCCGCCACATCGACGACTACCGCTTCGACCACGCCTCCCAGGCGCTTTACGACTTCGTCTGGAACGAGTACTGCGACTGGTATCTGGAGCTTTCCAAGCCGGTGCTCTGGGAAGAAGCAGAAGGCATGTCTCCCGAAGCGGCAGCCGAGCTTGTAAAACGCAAGCGCGGCACCCGCCGCACGCTTGTTCGCGTGCTCGAAGCCGTGCTGCGCCTGGCCCACCCGATGATGCCCTACATCTCCGAAGAGATCTGGCAGCGAGTGGCCCCGCTTGCCGGCACCCATCAGGGCGAAGGCGACTCGATCATGGCCCAGCCGTGGCCGAAGGCCGACGAACAGCTGATCGACGGCGTCGCCGAGCGCGATATCGACTGGCTCAAGGGCGTGATCGTTGCGGTGCGCAACGTCCGCGCCGAGATGAACATCGCCCCGGGCAGGCAGATCAGCGTGCTGCTGACCAAGGGCCGCGCCGAGGATGCCGAGCGGCTGGAGCAAAACCGCACCTTCCTGCTCAAGCTGGCCAAACTGGAAAGTGCTGCCTGGCTTGCCAACCCCGACGACGCCCCGCCCTCGGCCACCCAGCTGGTGGGCGACATGGAAGTGCTGGTGCCCATGGCCGGGCTGATCGACAAGGACGCCGAGCTTGCCCGGCTGGAAAAGGAAATCGCCAAACAGGACAAGCAGATCGAAGGCATCGAGAAAAAGCTTGGCAACGAGAGCTTCACCGCCAGGGCACCCGAGGCCGTGGTTGACAAGGAACGCGGCAAGCTTGCCGAGGCCCGCGCCGCCCGGGCACTGCTGGAAGAGCAGCGCCAGAAAATCCAGGCGCTGTAAGCCGCCCCGGCTGTCCCCAACGCCCGCCATCGTGCGGGCGTTTTGCTGCCCGCGCGGCGCGGCGTGATGAAAGCGTTGAAAGCCGTCGGTGCAGCACGCCGCTCCGCTGCGTATACTGTATATATTCTGAATCACTTCTGTACAATATTGGCGATACACGACCACGACGTTCGCCACCACTACCCGCTATCCATGCAGGAGGGTCCATGCCCATTGCCACCGCGCTGCTTGAGGCGGCACTGCACCACGCCGGCCTGGACTACGCCTCCCTGACGCCCATGGCCGCCACCGGCCTGGCCCACGATCACGTCTGGCTGCACAACGGCGGCAACGATCGGGTCGCCCGGCTGCCCAAGCAAAGCCAGATGAACCTGCCCCCCGAGGCCAACCTGGCCTACCAGGCAGCCTGCTACCGGCGCACTGCGGCCGGCGGCCATACGCCCGGGCTGCACGCTGTACTGCCGCCGGATGACCACCTGCCCCGGGGCGGGCTGGTGGTCGAGGCCATCCACGGCCGGCCGGCTCGGCTGCCCGATGACCTGCCGAAAATCAGCCGGGCGCTGGCCAGCATTCACGGCCTGGCCGTGCCGCCCGCCAGCCAGCGCGCGCCGCTCAAGGCCCCGGCCGACCCGTGGCGGGCCATGCGTCTGGAAATTGCCGAACAGGCCTGCTTTGTCGACATGGCCCAGCTGCCCGACGCCGCCAGCCGGCGCATTCATGCCGCGCTCAAGACGCTGCCGGCAAGGCTCGACGACACCCGCGCCTGCCTGATCAGCTTTGACGCCCATCCCGGCAACTTTCTCATCGACGATCGCGGCCGCGCGGTGCTGGTGGACCTTGAGAAATGCCGCTACGGGCTGGCCGGGTTCGATCTGGCCCACGCCACCCTTTACACCTCCACCACCTGGGATATCGAGAGCAGTGCGACGCTCACGCCGCGGGACGTGGCCGAATTCTATCGCCACTGGCGGCGCACCCTGGGGGCCGACACCGCCGATGCGCTGGCCGATACCGAGACCCTGCTGGCCTGCCGCCGGGCCATGTGGCTGTGGTCGCTGACCTGGTGCGCCAAGTGGCGCGCCCAGCACCTGCAGGCAAGAGACGCAAGCCACCAGGGCGAGGACTGGTCCGCCGAGCTCAGCGACCCGGCCCTGATTGCCCACGTGCGCGACCGGGTGGAGCATTATCTATCGCTGCCCGCCATCGACTTCGTGGAAGACGAACTCGACTATCTTGATGAAGTACTGGACTAGCCTGATGAAGTACTGGACCAGCCTGACGACGAACTGAACCAGCCTGACGACGTGCCGGACTCGCGTCGCCCCGACCCGCAAAGGACCTCTGCCGATGAACACCACGCTTGCCCACACCGCCGCTTTTGCCCTTTTCGCTCCCCGACGGCTGGCGGCCGCCATCGGCCTTGCCGCGCTGTGCTCGGCCACGCTCGCGTCAACGGCGCTGGCAAGCCCCGACCCAAACGACTGGGATGCCGTGCTCGAGCAGGCCGACGGCCAGACCGTGTACTGGAACGCCTGGGGCGGCGACTCGCGTACCAACCGCTACATTGACTGGGTAGACGGGCGGATGCAGGAGCGCTTTGGCGTCGAGGTCGAGCACGTCAAGCTCGAGGACACCGGCAGCGCCGTGGCCCGGGTGCTGGCGGAAAAGCAGGCCGGCAACGACGACGACGGCAGCGTGGACCTTATCTGGATCAACGGCGAAAACTTTGCCGCCATGCGCAAGCATGAACTGCTGTTCGGCCCCTTCGCCGAGTCGCTGCCCCACTTCGATCTGACCCATCCTGCGGACAACCCCGAAGTGATCACCGATTTCACCCTGCCCACCGAGGGCTTCGAGTCGCCCTGGGGCCGGGCGCAGATCACCTTTTATTATGACAGCCGGGCCGCAAGCCTGGCCGGCCAAAGCGAGCCGCCCGGCAGTATGGCCGAGCTGCTCGACTGGGCGCGGGAAAATCCCGGGCGTTTTACCTACCCGCGCATTCCCGACTTTACCGGCAGCACCTTTTTAAAGCAGGCGCTGATCGAGCTGACGGAACAGGACGATGCCCTGTATCAGCCGGTGTCGGAAAGCGACTTTGCCGCCGTTACCGCGCCGCTTTGGGACTACCTCGACGCGCTGCACCCGCACCTGTGGCGCGAAGGCCGCAGCTTTCCCGAGTCCGGCCCGGCACTGCGCGCGCTGATGAGCGACGGCGAGCTGGACCTGGCGTTCTCGTTCTACCCCACCGACGCCGCCGTGGCGGTCAGGGAATACCAGCTGCCCCAAAGCGTGCGCAGCTACGTGCTTGACGGCGGCACCCTTGGCAACGTGCACTTCGTTGCCATTCCCTACAATTCGCCGCACAAGGCCGGGGCCATGGCGCTGGCCAACTTTCTGCTCTCGCCCGTCGCCCAGGCCAAAAAGCAGTCGCTGGACTACTGGGGCGATCGTACCGTGCTCGACATGGCCCGGCTGAGCGACGAGCAGCAGGCGCTGTTTGAGGCCCAGGGCGACAACCCCGCGCTGCCGCCGGCCGGTGCCTTCGACAAAACCCTGGCCGAGCCGCACCCAAGCTGGATGACCGCGCTGCAGGATGCCTGGCTTGAGCGCTACGGAGTCAACTAGACGTGCTGCGACTGGCACCGGCGCTGGTCATCGCCCTGCTGACGCTGCCGGTAGCCGCGGGGCTGGTCATGGTGGGGCTGCCGGCGTTTGGCTACCTGCCGGTGCTGGGCGGCGAGGCGTTAAGCCTCGCGCCCTGGCGGGAACTGTTCAGTCAGCCCGGGCTCTGGCGCTCCGCCGCGCTGAGCCTGGCAAGCGGGCTTGCCACGCCGGCCGTGGCGCTGGGGGCCGTGGTGCTGTTTCTGGCCGCCGGGCAGCGCGGCCGGCTGGCACGCGCGGTCCACCGGCTGATCTCGCCGCTGCTGGCCGTGCCCCACGCCGCCCTTGGCTTTGGCCTGGCGTTCTTGATCGCCCCTTCGGGGCTCGCCATGCGCCTTCTCTCGCCCTGGCTGACCGGTGCCAAACAGCCGCCTGACGCGCTGATCGTCAACGACCCGCTGGGGCTTTCGCTGATGGCCGGGCTGGTCCTCAAGGAAATCCCCTTTCTGCTGCTGATGAGCCTGGCCGCGCTGTACCAGCTCAGGCCGGAAAAACACGTCGAAACGGCGCGCTCGCTTGGCTACGCGCCCACCCTTGGCTGGCTGAAGACCGTGCTGCCGGTGCTGTATCCGCTGATCCGGCTACCGGTGTATGCGGTGATCGCCTACGCCAGCGCCAACGTCGACATGGCGCTGATTCTGGGCCCGAGGCTCCCGCCAACGCTTGCGGTATCGATTCTTGAGTGGTTCAACGACCCGGATCTCGAGCGGCGTTTCATGGCCTCCGCTGCGGCGGTGCTGCAGCTTGGCGTTACCCTGACAGCGCTTGTGATCTGGTGGCTGGGCGAGCGCATCATGGCACGGCTGCTGCGCGGCTGGCTCTGCGCCGGCAGCCGACAGCGGGGCGAGGCCACGCTGCGGCTGGTGGGCCGCACCCTGCTGCCGGTGGCGGGGCTTGTCGCGCTTGCCGCCCTTGTGGGGCTGGCGCTGTTTTCCGTGGCCGGCTTCTGGCGCTTCCCCGAGGCGCTGCCCCAGAGCATTACGCTGGATCACTGGCAGCGCTTTACGCCGATGCTCGGCGAGGCGCTTGGCAGCACCGCCATTATTGCGCTGGCCGCCACGCTTGTGGCCACGCTTCTGGTGCTTGCCGTGCTGGAAAACGAACACCGCCGGCAGCTGCAGCCGGCACGTTCGCTGTGGCTTTTGTACCTGCCGCTGATCGTGCCGCAGATTGCCTTTCTGTTCGGCCTGGTGGTGGCCGCTGAAAGCGTGGGCATCGGCCCGCAGATCGGGCTGGTGATCGCCGGGCACCTGCTGTTTGTGCTGCCCTACGTGTATTTATCACTGGCCGAAGCCTACCGGCGGCTGGACCCGCGCTGGCTGGAAATCGCCCGGTCGCTGGGCGTCTCGCGCAATGCGGCCTTTGTGCGGGTGCGTCTGCCGCTGCTCGCCGCCCCGCTGGCCACGGCCTGCGCCGTGGGGCTTGCCATCAGCATCGGCCAGTATCTGCCCACGCGGCTTTTGGGCGCAGGCCGGGTGGAGACCGTGACCACCGAAGCCGTGGCGCTGGCCTCCGGCGGCAACCGTCGGCTGATCAGCGTGTGGGCGCTGGTGCAGGCGCTGTTGCCGCTTCTGGGCTTCATGCTGGCCGCCGCCCTGCCCCGTTTTCTCACCCGTCGGGAGACCCGCCATGGCCACCACTGACCGCCAGGACCTCACCGGCATCAGCATTGTGATGCCGGTGCGCAACGAGGCCGAAATGCTTGGCGAGGCCCTCGCCGCGCTAACCCCCCTGCGCCGGCGCGGCGTGGAGGTGGTCGTCGTCGACGGCGAAAGCACCGACCCAAGCGCCTCCATCGCCCTGCCGCTTGCCGACACCGTGCTGACCGGCCCGCCCGGGCGCGGCTCGCAGATGAATCTCGGCGCCAGCGCCGCCAGCGGCGATACGCTGGTGTTTCTCCACGCCGATACGCGCCTGCCCGACGACGCCCCGGAGCAGATCCAGCAAGCGCTGGCCGGGCACCGCTGGGGCCGCTTTGACATAGCGCTTGTCGGCCAAAGCCGCTGGCTCGGCGTGATTGCCGCGCTGATGAACGCCCGCTCGCGCCTGACCGGCATCGCCACCGGCGACCAGGTGATGTTCATGACCCGAGCCGCCTTTGCCGCCGCCGGCGGCTTTCCCGAACAGCCGCTGATGGAAGACATTACGCTTGCCAGACAGCTGAAAAAGGCCGGCCGCCCGGCCTGCCTGACACGCTGCGTCGAAAGCTCCGGCCGGCGCTTTGAGCGCCACGGCGTCTGGCCCACGATCTGGCTGATGTGGCGGCTGCGCTTTCGCTACTGGTGCGGCGCACACCCCGCAGACCTGGCGCGCGAATACACACAGCGAGACAACCGCGATGCACGATGACCCTTCTGCCGAATGCGCCCCGGTGGCGCTGCACCTGCTGGCCAAGGCCCCGCTTCCCGGCCGGGTCAAGACCCGGCTCATGCCGCGCCTGGGCGCCCACGGGGCGGCCAGCGCCCACGCCGAGATGGTCAGGCGCTGCGTGGCTCACGCCTGCCAGGCGCTGCCGGCAGCACAGGTCACTCTGTGGACCGCGCTCGACCACGCTCACCCGCTGTTTATTGAGCTCAAGCAACGCCTGGGCATTCATCTTGCACCTCAGCCCGAGGGCCATCTTGGCGTGCGCATTCACCATGCGCTGACAAGCTCTCCGGGCGCTTCGATGATCATGGGCAGCGACTGCCCCTCGATCACTCCGGGGCTCATCAAGGCCTGCGCGGCAAGCCTCGCCACTCACCCGGTGGCAATACTACCCGCCGAGGACGGCGGCTACGGTCTGATCGGCATTCACGCCCTCACCCCTGCCGACACTCGGGCGCTGTTTGATGACATTCCCTGGGGCGGCGGCGAAGTGCTCACCGCCACCCGCGAACGCCTTGCCGCGCGAGGGCTTGAGGCCGCCTTCCCCGCCACCGTGTGGGACGTGGACCGTCCCGAAGACTGGCAGCGCTATCGCCGCCTTTATCCCCGTGCGCCATCCCTTTTACCCCCTGCCTTCCCACCAAGCCGGAGCCACCCATGACACAACAGACGTCCGTGACCCGAAAACGCCTGCTGCTTATCGCTCTGCTGCTGATCGCCGTGGCCGCCTTTTTTGCCACCGGTGCCCACGAGTGGTTCAGCCTGGACACCCTCAAGGCCTACCAAAGCGACTTCCAGGCCGCCTTCGAGCGCCATCCGTGGCAGATCGCCGGGGCGTTTTTCGCCGCCTACGTGGTCATCACCGCGCTGTCGCTGCCCGGCGCGGCCATCATGACCCTGCTGGGCGGGGCGCTGTTTGGCCTGGGGTTGGGTCTGGTACTGGTGTCGTTTGCCAGCGCCATCGGCGCGACGCTTGCCTTTCTGATCTCGCGCTATCTGCTGCGCGGGCCCATCGAGCGGCGCTTTCCCGGCCGCCTGGCCGCCATCAACCGCGGCGTGGACCGGGACGGCGCGTTCTACCTGTTCAGCCTGCGGCTGGTGCCGGTCTTTCCGTTTTTCGTGATCAACCTGGTCATGGGGCTGACCCGCATCAAGGCGCGCACCTTCTACTGGGTCAGCCAGGCGGGCATGCTTCCCGGCACTGCAGTATTCGTCAACGCCGGCGGCCAGCTGGGCGATATCGAACGGCTGGGCGATGTGCTCTCCCCGGAACTGGTCGCCTCGTTTGCGCTGCTGGCGCTGTTTCCCTGGATCGCACGCAAGATCACCCGCCTGGTCCAGCGGCGCAAGGCCTATCAGGGCCTTGAGCGGCCCAGGCGCTTCGACTACGACATGCTGGTGATCGGCGCGGGCTCGGCGGGGCTGGTCAGCGCCTACATCGGCAGCGCGGTAAAGGCCAGGGTCGCGCTGGTGGAAGAAGGCGAGATGGGCGGCGACTGCCTGAATACCGGCTGCGTGCCCTCCAAGGCGCTGATCCGCGCGGCCCGCGCCGCCCACGAGGTGCGCCACGCCGAGCGCTTTGGCATTCTCCCGGGCCAGGGCACAAGCGAGCCGACGGTCGATTTTTCCCGGGTCATGGCGCACGTGCGCGGTGCCGTTGAAGGCGTTGCCCCCCACGACAGCGTCGAACGCTACACAAGCCTCGGCGTGGACGTGCACAAGGCTCGCGCCACTCTTGTCACCCCCTGGGAAGTCGACGTCGGCGGCAGGCGCGTAAGCGCCCGGCACATCGTTATTGCCACCGGCGCGCGCCCGGCGGTGCCACCGCTTCCCGGCATCGAACAGGCCCGGATGCTGACGTCCGAAACCCTGTGGCAGCTGGACGAGCTGCCCGGGCGGCTGGCGGTGCTCGGCGGCGGGGCCATCGGCTGCGAGCTTGGCCAGAGCTTTGCAAGGCTCGGCAGCCGCGTGACGCTGATCGAAGGCGGCGAGCAGCTTTTGGGCCGCGAGGACGCCGAGGTCGGCGAGCACATGGCCCAAACCCTTGAGCAGGACGGCGTCACCGTGCTGACCAGCACCCGCGCCGAGCGCATCAGCCACGACGACGGCCAGCGGCTGCACCTGAAAACCGCCGAGGGCGAGCAGAGCGTGGAGTTCGACACCCTGCTGGTATGCGTCGGCCGCCGCGCCAACGTCGAGGGGCTGGGGCTTGAGGCGCTGGGCATCACCACCGCCGATACCGGCACCCTGGAACTCAACCGCCAGCTACAGACCCGGCTGCCCAACGTCTGGGCCTGCGGCGACGTCGCCGGCCCCTACCAGCTGACCCACGCCGCCGCCCACCAGGCCTGGCACGCGGCGGTCAACGCGCTGTTCGGCGAGGTCAAGCGCTTCAACGTCGACTACCGCTTTATCCCCGCCGTGGTCTACACCCAGCCCGAGGTGGCAAGGGTGGGGCTCAACGAGCGCGAGGCCACAGAACAGGGCATCGATTACGAGCTGACCCGCTACGCCATGAGCGAGAGCGACCGCGCCATGGCCGAGGGGGCCACGGAAGGCTTTATCAAGGTGCTCACCGTACCCGGCCGGGACAAGATTCTGGGGGCGACGATCGTTGCCGAAAACGCCGGCGAATGGCTGGGCGAGTTCAGCCTGGCAATGAAGCACGGGCTTGGCATGAACAAGCTGCTGGGCACGATTCACCCCTACCCCACCCTGGGCGAGGCGGCCAAGGCCACCGCCGGGGCATGGAAAAACGCCCACAAACCCGAACGCGCACTGGCGCTGTTGGAGCGCTACTTCCGCTGGCGGCGAGGCGCATGACGGGGCTTCCGCCAAAAGAGCTGGTATTGATCGGCGGCGGCCACGCCCACGCGCTGGCGCTTGAGGCCCTTGCCCGCCGCCCGGAGCCCGGCGTGCGCCTGACCGTGATCAGCGAAAGCGCACTGGCAGCCTACTCCGGCCGGGTGCCGGCCTGGCTTGCCGGCGAGTGCTCGCTTGAAGACACCCGTATCGATATCGCTGCGCTGTGCCGCTGGGCCGGCGCGCGGTTTATCCCCCAGCGCGCGGTGGCATTCAGCGCCGCGCAGCGGGAGGTCACGCTTGCCAGCGGCGAACGGCTGCGCTTTGACGTGGCCTCGATCAACGTCGGCGCGACGCTGCTCGCACCCGAGGGTTGCGCCAGCACAGCGCCGCAGCTGCTGGCCATGCGCCCGCTGGCTGCGCTGCCGTCGCGCTGGCAGGCGCTGTGCGCGCGCGTGGATACCCTGCCGCCGGGCAGCCAGCAGAAGATAGTCAGCGTGGGCGGGGGCGCGGCCGGCTGCGAAACATTGCTTGCGGTGCTTACCGCGCTGCGCGCCCGCCGGCCGGACGTGGACTTTGACGCCGCCCTGCTAAGCGCCGGGCACCGGCTGTTACCCGGCGCAGGCCGGCTGCCCCGGGCGCTATTGAAGCGGGCACTAAAAAAAGCCGGCGTGACTCTGCGCCTCGGCGTGCGGGCCAGCGGGCTTGGGGGAAATGAGTCTGGAAAAGCCACGGTCACGTTGGAAAAAGGCGCGCCGGTGCCGGCAGACATTGCGCTCTGGGCCACCGGTGCGGTGGGCCACGGCTGGCTCAGGGAGAGCGACCTTGCGCTTGACCAGCGTGGGTTTATCAATGTGGAGAAAAGCCTGCAGGCGCGGGGCGCGCCCGGGGTATTTGCCGCCGGCGACTGCGCGGCATTTCCCGGCTCGCTGCCCAAGGCCGGCGTTTACGCCGTGCGCGCCGGGCCGCATCTGGCCGACAACCTGCGCCGGGCCTGCCGGGGCGAACCGCTCGAAAACTGGCAGCCACCCCGGCGGGTGCTGGCGCTGATCAACACCGGCGACGGTCGTGCCATCGCCAGTTACGGCGTGCTCGGCGCTTCGGGCAAGTGGCTATGGCGGGCAAAAAAACGCCTTGATACGCGCTTTATCGCCCGCTTCAACCCGCCGTTTAACGACGCATGATCGCCGTTTGCCAGGTGTGACTTAATTGGCTTTGCGCCAGCCGCCGATCACCCGGCTATCAGGGCCAAAAAACACCAGCCGGTCGTGGTCGATCAAATAGCCGTAGGCGTTTTCCAGCATATCGGTCACGCGTTTGGCATCGTCAAGCGCTGGGCAGGCCTTGCGCGTGGTGGCCAACTCGTCAAAATCGATACGCTGCTTTTTGCCCAGCGAGACGTTACCGGTAAAGCGATTGCAACCATCGCTGCCGCTGACGCTGCCGTCGGGCGCAATACGAAAATGCGCTGGCGCAGGCAACGTGATGCGCTCATGGGTGCCGATAAGCAGCAAATTCCAGCGCTGATCAATGACCTCACCGCTCAGTTTCTGCGGGCTGGAGGCATCAGGGCCGGCAGGGCTGGTCACCGGTGGCGCACTTGAACAGGCGGCCAGTAGCGCCATGGACGCCGCCACGCCGGCGAGCTGCAAGTGCTTTCTCAAGCCCTGTCTCAAGCGGCCTGTTTGCTTGCCTGGGGCACGTTGTGTCATTGGGTTTTCCTCGGTGTGGCGTGGCGAACTACCAGCTGCCGGTGTTTTCCATGGACGCCCAGGGCTCAGCGGGTTCAAGCGGCTCGCCCTTTTGCAGCAGTTCGACCGAAATACCGTCGGGAGAGCGCACAAAAGCCATGTGACCATCCCTTGGCGGACGGTTGATGGTAACGCCATTGTCCTGAAAGCGCTGACAAAGGGCGTAAATATCATCAACGCGGTAGGCCAAATGGCCAAAGTTGCGGCCGCCGTCGTAGGTTTCCGGGTCCCAGTTGTGGGTCAGCTCAAGCTCCGGCGCCTGCTTTTCCGCCGAGCGGCTTTCGTCTTCCGGGGCAGCCAGGAATACCAGCGTAAAGCGGCCTTTTTCGTTGTCCTTGCGGCGCACTTCGACAAGCCCCAACAGGTCACAATAAAAATGCAGTGCAGCGTCGAGATCGCTTACGCGAACCATGGTATGGAGATATTGCATGTCAGTCCTCGGCATATCGGATGCAAACCGTTCGAGGCTAACGCCGCGGCGGCAGCGCTGGCAAGCCTTATGGAGCGATGCCCTCGCCACAGCCGCTGTACTGCTCACCACCGATGGAGAGCGTGACCCGGGCCGGATACGGTTTGCCGCTCATGTCGTCAAAGCAGGCCCCCGCTTCGATACGCACACGGAAAAACCGCGAGGCATCGGCGTTTTCCAGCACCACGCGGCCGGCAGCGTTGTCCATCACGCTCATCATGTAGGGCAGCGTCTCAGTGGTTTCACCGTAGTCGGTGGATAGCGTCAATGTGGGCACCTTGTTATCCAGCTCGACTGTCCAGCCGGGCTCGTTGCCGTGGGCAAAAAACATCACACCGGGGTGCTCCTTCCGGGTTCGTGCCGTGCGTTTATGCGCCAGCTGGCACTGCAGCTGGCCGCGCGAGGTTTCCACCTGGGCCTTGTCGCCACGATTCCAGAAGCTGATTTCACCATTCTGGTAGCGTGCGCCGCTCGCCACCACGGCCCGGGGCAGTCGCCAGGCACCGTGCAGTGACCATAGCCGGAGAGTTTCATCGCCAAAAGCGGTGACCAGATTCTGATTGGCCGGCGCACAGCGCCAGGCTTCAAAGCGCTCTGCCTCGCCGGAAAACAGCATGGGTGGCAGCAGCGGCGCCGTAGTGGCCGGCGAGTGTTGCTCAGAAGCGGCCGGGGCCACCGAGGACACCTTGCCCTGAGAGGCGCAACCACCGAGGACAAGCGCACCGGCGGCCACCAGCGGCAAAGCGTAGTGATAGGTTCCCATGTGGATCTCCCTGATGTGATTCACGTGCTCAGGCACGCTTGTAATGCTGCAGGTCGTCGGGGTTGAAACCGTCTACCTCTTCGGGCAGTTCAAGGGCCTCACGCTTTAGCCGAACCTGCACTTTTTCGGCCAGCCTTTCGGCGTCATCGTCGGTGGTGCGATCGTTCATTTCAGCCAGCTGTACCATGCCCTGATGGTAAAACGTAACAATATCCAGTGCCGTGGGGTCGTCGTTATCCATGGCGCTGCGCAGGGTCGAAAGATACCCGCTGACTTGCCCCAGGTGGTGTTTGAGCTGCCAGACATAGCGCACCTCGGTCATCCATGGGCGATCCTTGAGCACGGCAAACATCGCACTGGTGGCCAGAAGCCCCAGCAGCACGCCCAACGCATTCAGCGCCAGACTGCTACCGAAGGCCGCGGTCAGCAGCATGGCAAAGAGCATGCCTAGCACGATGAACTGCCCCGCCATCACCAGGCTGATAATCCGCGATTTGCGCCGATACGCGTGGGCATCCTGATGTTGCAGTATAAAACGTGCCATGGCCGGTCTCTTGATAAAAAACGTAATAATAAACAGTCTTGATAGACGCTTTTATAGACGATAAGACGCCCATCATACGGCGCCTGCCGGCGCAGACAAGCACATCCATCAGGCCAACCGTTCCGCGGCGGTTTTCAGCAGGCGCTCGGTGGTGTCCCAGTTGATACAGGCATCGGTCACGGACACGCCGTGGCGCAGCGTTCCACCAAGCGACTGCTTGCCTTCATGCAGGTGGCTTTCGAGCATCAGCGCCGCCAGATTGAGATTACCCACCTCGCGCTGGGCAAGCACGTCAAGCATCACTTCGCTCTGGCGGCGGTGATCCTTGCGCGCATTGGCGTGGCTGCAGTCCACCATCAGCCGCGGGTTTTGTCCGGCGTGTGCAAGCGCCGTCGCCGCGACGCGCACGTGTTCTGCGGCATAGTTGGGCTCGCCGCTGCCGCCGCGCAGTACAAGGTGCGTATGCGGATTGCCCTGTGTTTGCTGCATGACCGGCCGCCCGTCGGCATCCATGGCAAAGCGCTGGTGCGGGTGCGCAGCGGCCGCCATGGCGTCAACCGCTACCTGCACGCCACCGTTGGTGGCGTTCTTGAAGCCCACCGCAGCCCCCAGATCGCTTGCCAGCTCCCGATGCAGCTGAGATTCGGTCGTCCGCGCACCAATCGCTACCCAGCTGAGCAGGTCATCCAGATACGGCGCGAGCATGGGCTGCAACAGCTCGGTGGCAATCGGCAGGCCGCATTCGGCCACGTCGCGCATCAGCTGCCGGGAAAGCGCAAGCCCTCGGGCGATATCACCCCTACCGTCAAGGTCCGGGTCGTAGGCAAGTCCTTTCCAGCCCACCGTGGTGCGCGGCTTCTCCACGTACACGCGCATGACCGGCAGAATCTGGCCGGCGACGTCGTCGGCAAGCGTGGCGAGGCGCTCGGCGTATTCAAGGGCCGCACGAGGATCGTGCACTGAGCACGGCCCCACCACTACCAGCAGGCGCGAGTCCTCGCCTGACAAAATACGTTTTATCGCCTGACGTTGGGCGCTGATTTGCGCGTGCAGCGCACGATTTACCGGGTACTCGGCGTGCAGCGCGCCGGGCGTGGGTAACGCGTGCGTTACGGCCGGCGTGGTCAACGAAGGGGCAGCTGCCGTCGTGGCAGATTCAAGGGCAGAAACAGTCGCATTCATGGGTTAGCTCTCCGTACGCAAGGGACATCGTGGGCTCTCGCCACCCGTATGCACACGACCGGAGGTGGCTGCTGCTGCCGGCCGCGCGGGGCTAAATCGCCACCCGTAGTCGTACGCCGGATAGCTGTACAAAACGGGAGATTCGATGTTGGCCAGTGCGCGGTAACTCATGGTGCAGCTCCTGTGTCATAAATCGCTGTTGTGGATCATTCAGGTTTTTTTCCGGACCGAGGTATAAACGCAAAAAACCCCGGCTGGGGTATACCCACCGGGGTTTTCGCGGCAGGCAACCCGTTGGGGGATGCCCGTTGGCGCGACTCATGCGTCGGCCACGGCCACCCCCTGGCTAAACCAGTAACCATAACCGCAGGCAGACACGGTGCTTTGCACCGGTGAAAGAAATACCCTGTAAGTGGAATCGACGGTATTCATGCGTTCTGCCTGTGGGTCGGGTTGCCGTGTTAGTAAGTCATCTGACGCCAGAGTAGCCTGATTAATGCTCCCCTGGCAAGACAGTCCGCTAGCCGGTAAACGCCTGAATCCAGCCGATGGTAGCCGGCAGGCAGCTCATGCTCACCAGCACAATCAGCCCCATCAGGATGGACAAAAAGCCGGAGCTGTCGTGATAGTTTTCGTCGTGGGCCATATAAGCCTCCCTGTTTTTATTACGCCGGTTTCATACATCAAGCCTTGTGACGCCTGGTGCGCAAGCGTCCACCGCTTGGGTTTCTCTTCCCAGTTTAGCAAAATCCCGAGCAGCGTTTCAGGCTTTATCACGCGGGGCATAGCTGAACACATCGGAAAAGACCCGAGTTTGTTCAATGCCCTTGCCTTCCAGAACATCCAGGCAGGCATACACCATGCCCGGCGAGCCGGACAGATACACATCGTATTCCGCCGGCGAAAGCTCGGCACGCTCCAGCGCTTCGTCGATACGTCCGGCGTGATGAATGATGCGCTCGCCTTCAGCCAGCGGCTCTTCAAGGGGGGACTCGGTCACCGCGTGAAAGCAGAACTGCGGCCGGGTTTGCGCCCAGTGCGTGGCCAGCGGCTCAAGATACAGTTCACGATGCTCCCGGGCGGCCCACCACAGATCAATCCGGCGTTTGGGATGTTTCTCCAGCGCGGCTTCCACCAGCGCCTTCATCTGGGCAAAACCGGTGCCGGCGGCAATCAGCAAAAGCGGGCGGCTGCTTGCGTCATCCAGCACGCAGTCGCCGCCAGGCAAACGTACGGTCAGCTGGTTGGCCACCTTCAAAAGCTCGCGCAAGCGTGCCGAATTGCTGCGTTCCGGCCAGTGCTGTACGTGTAATTCCAGCCGGCCGTCACCGCGGGCGGCACTGGCAATCGAAAACGGCACCCAGGTATTTTCGTCCAGCGCCAGCTCCAGATACTGCCCCGGCGCATGGCGCATGGCTTCGGCGCGTCCTTCGAGAGTCACGCCAAACACGTCGGGGGTCAGACTTTCCACTTCGGTGACCTGACAGGTCATCGTTCTAGCGCTCATGCAAACCTCTTGTTCAGCGTCCCATCCGGGTAACGCGACGTCGTGAATGATGAAGAGTCAATATGAATGATGCAGTCAGCCGCTGCTGCCGCTTCGCGCCGGCGGCAGCGGTATGCCGATACCCAGCGCCTCCCAGCGTACGTCCACACGCGCCTTGATTTCACTATCCATGGCGATGGGTGCGCCCCACTCGCGATCGGTTTCGCCGGGCCATTTATTGGTAGCGTCAAAGCCCATCTTGGAACCCAGCCCCGATACCGGCGAGGCAAAATCAAGATAGTCGATGGGAGTATTTTCCACGATGACTGTATCCCGCGCAGGATCCATGCGCGTGGTCATGGCCCAGATCACATCTTCCCAGCGGCGGGCGTCGACGTCGTCGTCAAGCACCACCACAAACTTGGTGTACATGAACTGGCGCAGAAAACTCCACACGCCCATCATCACCCGCTTGGCGTGCCCCGGGTACTGCTTTTTCATGGTCACCACCGCCATGCGGTACGAGCAGCCTTCCGGCGGCAGGTAGAAATCCACGATCTCGGGGAACTGCTTGCGCAGGATGGGCACGAACACTTCGTTGAGCGCCATGCCCAGAATCGCCGGTTCGTCCGGCGGACGGCCGGTATAGGTCGAGTGGTAAATCGCATCGCGACGCTTTGTAATACGCGTCACGGTGAACACCGGAAACGACTCCACCTCGTTGTAGTAGCCGGTGTGATCGCCAAACGGCCCCTCCGGTGCGGTGTCGTCGGGATAAATGTAGCCCTCGAGAATGATCTCGCTTGATGCCGGCACATCAAGCTCGGCGTGGCCGCATTTAACCAGCTCCGTACGCGACCCGCGCAACAGGCCGGCAAAGGCGTATTCCGACAGCGTATCCGGCACCGGCGTTACTGCGCCGAGAATGGTCGCCGGATCAGCGCCCAGTGCCACCGCCACAGGGAACGGCTCGCCGGGATGCGCTTGCTGAAACTCCTGAAAATCCAGCGCCCCGCCGCGGTGCGAAAGCCAGCGCATGATCAGGCGGTTTTTGCCGATTTTTTGCTGGCGATAAATCCCCAGGTTCTGGCGTTCCTTGTGCGGCCCGCGGGTCACCACCAGCGACCAGGTGACCAGCGGTGCAGCATCTCCCGGCCAACAATGCTGAATGGGCAGGCGGTCGAGGTCCACATCATCGCCTTCGTACACCACTTCCTGCACCGGTGCACGCTTGACCATTTTGGGCCCCATGCTCAGCACCTGCTTGAAAATCGGCAGTTTGCTCCAGGCGTCCTTCAGCCCTTTCGGCGGGTCCGGCTCCTTTAAAAACGCCAGCAGCTTGCCAACTTCGCCAAGCGCCTCGACCGAGTCTTCGCCCATGCCCAGCGCCACTCGCTCGGGCGTGCCGAACAGGTTGCCAAGCAGCGGCATATCGTGCCCCTTGACGTTTTCAAACAGCAGCGCCGGGCCACCCGCGCGCAGGGTACGATCGCAGATTTCGGTGATCTCAAGGTACGGATCGACCTCGGCCGAGACCCGAACCAGCTCGCCCTTGGCTTCCAGCGCCTGGATAAAATCGCGCAGATCGCGGTATTTCACGGCAGGGTTCCTGTTCTCCTGGGTGTCACCGATGCCGGTAACGCTCGCCGGCAGGGCAACAATGGTTAGCGGCGCTTCATGGCCTCGAAGAATTCCAGATTGGTCTTGGTATCTTTCAGGCGATCAATCAGGAACTCCGTGGCACCGATATCATCCATCGGATTGAGCAGCTTGCGCAGAATCCACATGCGCTGCATTTCGTCTTCCGAGGCGATCAGGTCTTCGCGCCGGGTGCCGCTGCGGCGGATATTGAACGACGGGAAGACGCGCTTTTCAGCCAGCTTGCGGTCCAGGTGGGCTTCCATGTTGCCGGTGCCCTTGAACTCTTCAAAGATGACCTCGTCCATCTTCGAGCCGGTGTCCACCAGCGCCGTAGCGATGATGGTGAGGCTGCCGCCCTCTTCGATGTTACGCGCCGCGCCGAAAAAGCGTTTGGGCTTTTCCAGGGCGTGGGCGTCAACACCGCCGGTCAACACCTTGCCCGAGCTTGGCACAACGGTGTTGTAGGCTCGCGCCAGACGCGTGATGGAATCCAGCAGGATCACTACGTCCTTTTTGTGCTCGACCAGCCGTTTGGCTTTCTCGATCACCATCTCGGCGACCTGAACGTGGCGCGCCGGCGGTTCGTCAAAGGTCGAGGCCACCACTTCACCGCGCACGGTGCGCGACATTTCGGTGACTTCTTCCGGACGCTCGTCGATCAGCAAAACGATCAGGTGGCACTCGGGGTTATTGCGCGTGATCGAGGTGGCGATGTTTTGCAGCATCAGCGTCTTGCCCGCCTTGGGCGGCGAGACCAGAAGCCCCCGCTGCCCCTTGCCGATCGGCGCGGTAAGATCAAGAATCCGCGCGGTCAGGTCTTCCGTCGAGCCGTTGCCGATTTCCATGCGCAGCCGTTCATCAGGAAACAGCGGCGTCAGATTCTCGAACAGAATCTTGTGCTTGGCGTTTTCCGGACGATCAAAGTTGATCTGGCTGACCTTGAGCAGGGCAAAGTAACGCTCGCCGTCTTTCGGCGGACGAATCTTGCCGGCAATGCAGTCACCCTTGCGCAGGTTGAAGCGGCGGATTTGCGACGGCGAGACGTAGATATCGTCCGGGCCGGCCAGATAGGAACTGTCGGCGCTGCGCAGAAAGCCAAAGCCATCCTGGAGAATTTCCAGCACACCGTCGCCATAGATATCCTCGCCGCTTTTGGCGTGCTTTTTGAGGATGGCGAAAATGATGTCCTGTTTGCGCGAACGAGCCAGATTATCAATCCCCATTTCGCGGGCGATATTCAGCAGCTCGGGAACAGTTTTTTGCTTGAGTTCGGTAAGATTCATCGGTGTGTTAGAACGTTGCTCATGGAAGCGAGGCGCCAGGCGCCAAGAATAAGAAAGGGGCGTGAAATTCGCCGTATGATGCGTTCAGATTCCGAAAAGGCGCGTGCTCGATATGAAAGGGGTCAGGCTGAACCGGGAGATACCGGGTTTCAGCGTGAATATGCTAACGCCTGTGATAAGTACGTGCCTGTTAAAGTACGTACGCCCGACATTGGGAAAGTCGGTTCAACGGATAATCTGACGACTTGGACATCTGGCCAGCTCTACCACCGCTGCGAACCTGACGCTTGAACGATTTTACCATGAAGTACGGGTGAAGCATGAAGCACAGCTGAAAAATCGTGGGAAAACGCCTGATGCACATGTGGAAATCCGGTAAAGCCCAGGATGGCCGAAGAGCCAGGTGGTACGATCAATACAAGGTACGCGATTGAATGACGTGTGACAAAGTACGGATCTACAATGTGCCCTTGCGGCTCAAACCAGTCACTGGATGGTAGTCAAGCGCCGCAGCAAACGCAAGCCTTTGACGATTGACAATCATGCAGGGGCCCCGCAACCTTGGCCTGACCAACCGGAAGGACAGCCCATGCCCAAGGACACGCCTTTTCCCGTCGCCGACGCTCATCATGCCAGCCCCCAATCCCGGCGTCGTACGCAGGAACGTCACGCCGCCTTAACGCGTGTGGCCGCTATTGACCTGGGTTCCAACAGTTTTCACCTGTTGGTGGCCAACTCCCGACATGGACGGCTACAGATCGTTGCCCGGCGCGGGGAAAAGGTCCAGCTGGCCTCGGGGCTTGGCGCTGACGGCCATCTCGACGATGCCGCAATACAGCGGGCGCTGGGCTGCCTGGGCCGGTTTTCTGCCTTCCTGCGCAATATCGCGCCGGAAAACCTGCGCATTGTCGGCACCAACGCGCTACGCGAAGCCGACAACAGCCGCACCTTTATCGATCAGGCGGAAGCCCAGCTTGGTCACCCCATCGAAATCATTGCCGGGCGTGAAGAAGCCCGGCTGATCTATCTGGGGGCCGCCCATGCGCTGGCCGAGAACGGTCGACGGCTGATTGTGGATATTGGCGGTGGCTCCACCGAGCTCATCATTGGTGAAGCCTTTGAGCCTCTGGCACTGGAAAGCCTGCGGATGGGCTGTGTGACGTTCTCCCGGCGCTTCTTTCCTGACGGCCGAATTACCCAAGCGAATATGCGTCGCGCCGAACTGGCCGCGCTTTCCGAGCTTGTTCACATTCAGCGCGCCTACCAGCAGCTGGGCTGGGACGAGCTGGTGGGCACCAGCGGCACGGCCAAGGCAGTGGCCAGCGTATTACACGCCTACGGCGACAGCCCTCAGCCGGGCATTATTACCCGCACGGGGCTACATAAGCTGCGCCAACGCCTGCTGGACTGCAAACGCCTGGACAAGGTGGCACTGGACGGCCTGAAAGCCGATCGCGCCAGCATCCTGCCCGCCGGCGTGGCGGTGCTCACCGCGATATTCGAGGCGTTTTCCCTTGAACGCATGCGCTTTGCCGAAGGCGCCCTGCGTGAAGGCGTCCTCTACGATATGGTCGGCCGTGATCACGCCGAAGACTCCCGGGGCAAGAGCATCGCCGCGCTCAAGCAACGCTATAGCGTTGACCAGCGCCAGGCGCACAACGTAGCCACCACCGCCGGCCAGCTGTTTGATCGCGCACGCCAGCACTGGCCACTGGGCAACGAACTGCGCCGCTACCTGTGTTGGGCAGCCGAACTTCACGAGCTCGGCATTGCCGTCTCCCACAGCCGCTTTCATCGCCACGGCGCGTACCTGATCGAGCACTCCGACATGGCCGGCTTTTCGCGCCCCGAGCAGCAGTTGCTGGCCTTTCTGGTGCGCGCCCACCGGCGCAAGTTTCCTCGGAAAGAATACCTGATGCTGCCCCGGGCCCGCCAGCAGGATGCCGCCCGGCTGGCGCGGTTATTGCGCCTGGCCGTGCTGTTCAACCACTCACGCCCGGAACAGGCGCCGGTTGAACTGCCCGTCAGCATGGCGAATGACGGCCCGGCGGTGGCACTATCACTGCGCGACAGCGACACCCTGCTGGGCGCTGACCTGGAGCAGGAAGCCCATTATCTCGAAGCGGCCGGCTATTCCCTTTCGCTCATCCGCTCGGCTCACTGACCCGCGCCAGAGAAATCTGCCAGCCCGCTGCCTGACACAGCAACGTCTCCGGCGCCTTGAACGCGGCGATGCAGGTATCGCCAGCCCACACCACCATCACCTCGTGGCGCTCCCAGGGCGGCACACCCAGTTCGGCCAGCAGCCGCTTGAGGTCGCGCCGGCCACGGCCGGCCAGCCGGATAACCTCGCCGCCTTGCCGCCAGCTCATCGCCAGTGGCAGTGTGGTTTCCGCTGCCGCCCCCTCCGCCTTGATCATCACCTCACCCAGCGGTGTGGCACACGGGATGCCGCTGCTCCAGCTTGCCCTCCATTCAGGCTGCGCGGCGCGTGCGGTTAACCGCTCTTCCGTGAACAGATACAGCCGCCCGCGCCAGACTCTCGCGCAGGCGCTCGGCCAGGCAACATACACCTGAGCGTCGGCACCGGCATTCAGCTGGTCAAGCAGGGTATCAAGCCGCCGGGCCGGCGGCTTGGCCAGCCGCTGCTGCTGGCAAAAAGTGCGCACCAGCAGCCGCTGGCGTGCCCGGGAACGGGTAGCAAGCGCCTTGGCATCAAGCTGGCCGGGGGCCAGTATGAGCGTGGAGAGCTCGTCGCTGGCGTAGGCGGTCAGCAGTGCGTCGGCGTCCTGCATGTGATGGGCGGTGGTAGCCAGCGCGCGTTCGGCATGGGGCCAGCGCGCCTGCAGCAGAGGCAGGACCCGGTGGCGTAAATAGTTGCGCTCGAAGTATGTATCAGCGTTGGTCGGGTCATCGCACCAGCCAAGCTTCCCCGCACGCTTGAGCGCCTGAGCCTCATCGGCAAGGGCTTGGTGCGACACATCAAGCCACGGGCGCATCAGCGTAATGCCGCCAAGCGTCCGATGCCCGGGCATGGCCCCAAGCCCGCGCACGCCGCTGCCGCGCAATGCAGCCAGCAGCCAGGTTTCGGCCTGATCGGTTTGATGCTGGGCCAGCCACAGCGTATCGCCCGGAGGAACGTGGCGGGCAAAGGCAGCGTAGCGTGCTTCACGGGCGGCACCTTCCACGCCCCTGCCTTTGGCGCTGGCGTCTACCGATGCCACAGTCAACGCCACGTCAAGCTTTCGGCACAGGTCACGGCTGTGAGACTCAAACTCCGCGGCAGCATCCTGCAGGCCGTGATTGACGTGGAAAGCGTAAAGCGCGCGGCCCTGGGCATGGCAGACCTCGGCGGCAAGCATCAGTAAAAGCGACGAGTCCATTCCACCGGAGAGCGCTACCCAAACGCCACGCCCCGGCGGGATCTCCGCCAGGGCGCGTTCAAGCAGTGCCGGCAAGATATTATGCGGCGGGCGCGCCATAGCTCATCAATCGCTCGTAACGCCGCGCCAGAAGCGTCTCGGTATCCAACCCTTCAAGCCGCTCCAGACTCTGGCTGAGCGCTTCTTTCACCCGTTCACCGGTTTGCTCGTGGTAGCAGTGAGCGCCGCCCAGAGGTTCCTTGATCAACGTATCGACAAAGCCCAGCTCCTGCAGGCGTTCGGCGGTAATGCCCATGGCCTGAGCCGCTTCGGAGGCTTTTTCCGCGCTCTTCCACAGAATCGAGGCACAGCCTTCCGGTGAAATCACCGCATAGGTGGAATACTGCAGCATGGCCAGCTCGTCGCACACGCCAATCGCCAGCGCACCGCCGGAACCGCCCTCGCCGACCACGGTGGAAATAATCGGGGTCTTCAGCCGCGACATCACCGCCAGGTTGTGGGCGATGGCCTCGGACTGCCCGCGCTCTTCGGCGTCAATGCCCGGATAGGCGCCGGGGGTGTCGATGAAGGTGAACACCGGCATGCGAAAGCGCTCGGCCATTTCCATCAAACGGCAGGCCTTGCGATAACCTTCAGGGCGCGGCATGCCGAAGTTGCGGCGGACTTTTTCTTTCACATCGCGGCCTTTCTGATGGCCGATCACCATCACCGGCTTGTCGTTCAGCCGGGCCACACCGCCAACCAGCGCGGCGTCGTCGGCAAAGCGCCGATCGCCGTGCAGCTCGTCGAAGTCGGTAAACACGTGCTCAAGGTAATCGAGCGTATACGGACGCTTGGGGTGGCGTGCCAGCTGTGTTACCTGCCAGGGCGTGAGATCCTTGAAGATGGATTCGGTCAGTTTGCGGCGTTTGGCCTCCAGACGTTCGATTTCATCGGCAAGGTTGACCTGACTGTCGGAACTGACCAGCCGCAGCTCTTCAATTTTTGCCTGTAGCTCGGCAATCGGCTGTTCAAAATCGAGATAGTTGGGATTCATGGGCGTCGCCTGTAAAAAGAACCTGTAAAAAAAGCCTGTAAAGAAAAAGCCAGCGTGAACAAATCGAACGCATTATGGGATGGCATTATCGCAGCTTGGCCCTGTCACGCAAGGCAGGCGCGCAGCGTGACGCGGGTTAACGGTAACGCAGCTTGACGCCGGCCTGACCCTGGACATCGCGCAGCGCCAGCAGTAGCGCATCGCTTGGTGCCACCCGCCAGGTCTCATCCAGCTTAAGCCAGGCCGTCGCTTCCGGATGGCGATACTGCAGATGGACCGGCAGGCCGTCGACGTCGCGGTATGGCGTCAGGCTATCACGCAGGCTGTCCACCAAACGACCGTTGATCCGGGTGGCATCCAGCGCCACGTCAACGGATTGCCCGTAGCGCACCCGAGCCGTCACCATCGGCGTGACGTCCTTGCCCCGCAGCTTGACCCCGCCCGAATAGTCATCGGTGGAGACTTCACCTTCCACGATAATGACCTGATCGGTCTCGATCTGGCCGCGCAACGTCTCGAAGAGTTCACCAAAGAGCGACGCTTCAATACGCCCGGTGCGGTCGTCCAGGGTGATGAACGCCATGGTATCACCGCGTTTGGATTTCATCGTGCGCACGCCGATGACCAACCCGGCCACGCGCTGGGGCTCTCGTGACGGCGACAGATCGCTGATCCGGGTAGAGACAAAGCGCTTGAGCTCGCGCTCGTATTCGTCAATCGGGTGGCCGGTAAGATACAGCCCCAGGGTGTCTTTTTCACCGGACAGCCGCTCGCGGTCGGTCCATTCACGCACGCCGCGATAATCGGCATACACGTCGCGGTCTTCGGCGGGGGCGAAGGCATCACCGAACATGTCGGTCATACCCAGATTCCGGTTGGTATGATTCTGCGCGGCGGCCTTGAGTGCGTCTTCCGTGGAGGCGGCCAGCAGTGCGCGATTATCGCCCAGGTTGTCCAGCGCACCCGCGCGAATCAGCGCTTCAAGGGTGCGTTTATTGATGCGTTTGGGGTCCAGCCGACGGCAGAAATCAAACAGGTCGGTAAACGCCCCGCCGTCTTCCCGGGCTGCCACAATCGCGCCAATGGGGCCTTCACCCACCCCGCGAATCGCCCCCAGGCCGTATACCACGCGCCCGTCGGCATCCACGGTGAACTTGTAGCCGCCCACATTGACGTCCGGCGGCGTCACCGTGAGCCCGAGATGGCGACACTCTTCGATCAGCGGCACGACCTTGTCGAGGTTGTCCATTTCGGTGGACATGACCGCGGCCATGAACGGGCCGGGATAGTGCGCCTTGAGCCACGCCGTCTGGTACGACACCAGCGCGTAGGCCGCCGAGTGCGACTTGTTGAAACCGTAGCCGGCAAACTTTTCCACCAGGTCAAAGATGTTGCCCGCAAGATCCTTCTCAATGCCGTTTTCCGCACACCCTTCCATAAAGCCCGCGCGCTGTTTGGCCATTTCCTCGGGCTTTTTCTTGCCCATGGCGCGGCGCAGCATGTCCGCCTGCCCCAGGCTGTAGCCGGCCATCACCTGGGCAATCTGCATCACCTGTTCCTGATACAGGATGATGCCGTAGGTGGGCGCCAGCACGGGTTTCAACAGCTCGTGCTGGTAATCCGGGTGTGGATAAGATACTTCGGCCCGGCCGTGTTTGCGGTTGATAAAGTCATCGACCATGCCCGACTGCAGCGGGCCGGGGCGGAATAGCGCCACCAGCGCGATCATGTCGTCAAGCGAGTCCGGCTGCAGGCGTTTGATCAGCTCCTTCATGCCCCGGGACTCAAGCTGGAACACCGCGGTGGTTTCGGCCTTCTTGAGCATCTCGAAGGTGGGCTTGTCGTCAAGCGGAATGGCGGCGATATCCAGCGGGGCATCGCCGTCCACGGCACGCACCTTGTCCACCATCTCCAGCGCCCAGTCGATAATGGTCAGGGTGCGCAAACCAAGAAAGTCGAACTTCACCAGCCCGGCGTCTTCGATGTCGTTCTTGTCGAACTGCACCATCAGCCCCGAGCCGTCTTCGTCGCACAACAGCGGCGAGAAATCGGTGAGCTTGGTCGGCGCGATGACTACCCCGCCGGCGTGCTTGCCGGTGCCCCGGGTAGTGCCCTCAAGCTTTAACGCCATCTCCCAGATTTCTTCGGCGTCTTCATCCGCCGCAATAAACTCCTGCAGGGCGCTTTCGGCCTCGATGGCCTTACTCAGGGTCATGCCCACTTCAAACGGGATCAGCTTGGACAGCTTGTCGCCCAGCGAATACGACTTGCCCTGGGCCCGGGCCACGTCGCGCACCACGGCCTTTGCCGCCATGGTGCCGAAGGTCACAATCTGCGAGACAGCATCGCGTCCGTAGTGGCTGGCCACGTACTCGATCACCCGGTCGCGCTTTTCCATGCAGAAGTCGACGTCAAAGTCGGGCATGGACACACGTTCGGGGTTGAGAAAGCGCTCGAATAGCAGGTCGTACTTGATCGGGTCCAGATCGGTGATCTTCTGGGCATAAGCCACCAGAGAACCGGCACCCGAGCCACGCCCCGGCCCCACCGGCACGTTGTTATCCTTGGCCCACTGGATAAAGTCCATCACGATCAGAAAATAGCCGGGAAAGCCCATCTGCAAAATGATGTTGAGTTCGAAATCCAGCCGCTCGCGGTAGCGGGCGTCAATCTCGCGGTAGTCGTCACCGTCCCGGGGATAGCGCTCGACGGGATACAGGAAGTCCAGCCGCTCGGTCAGCCCGTCGTGGGACACCTTGCGGAAAAACTCGTCCTGGGTCATGCCCTCGGGGATGGCAAATTCGGGCAGAAAGATTTCCCCCAGGCGCACGTCAACGCTACAGCGTCTGGCAATCATCACGCTGTTTTCAAGCGCCTCGGGAATGTCGGCAAACAGCTCGGCCATTTCGTCGGGGCTTTTGAGGTATTGCTCTTCGGTGTAGCGGTTTTCACGGCGCGGATCATCCAGCGCCTTGCCTTCACCGATGGCCACCCGGGTTTCATGCGCCCAGAAGTCGTCGCGCTCAAGAAAGCGCACGTCGTTGGTGGCCACCAACGGTACGCCGGCCTCAAGGGCCAACGTAACGCTCGCGTGCACGCAGTCTTCTTCCAGCGCTCGGCCGGTACGGGTCAGCTCCAGATAAAAGCGCTCGGGAAACGCGGCCTGCCATTCATCCAGCAGCGCCCGGGCATCGCGTTCGTGATCGCTCAACAGGTGGCGGCCGATTTCGCCGTCTCGGCCGCCGGACAGCGCAATCAGCCCGCCGCCTTGTTCAAGTACCCAGCGTTTTTCCAGCAGCGCCCGGCCCTGCTGTTGGCCCTCCACCCAGCCCCGGGAAATCAGCTCGGTGAGATTACGATAGCCGGTGTCGTTCATCGCCAGCAGCGTCAGGCGATACGGGTGCGCCGCGTCGTGGGGGTTAACCAGCCACACGTCACTGCCGATGATCGGCTTGAGCCCCGCGCCCTGGGCGGCGGTGTAGAACTTGACCAGACCGAACAGGTTGGTTTCATCGGTCAGCGCCAGCGCCGGCATCTCGCGCTCGGCGGTAGTGCTCACCAGCGACTTGATTTTCACCAGCCCGTCGACCAGGGAAAACTCGCTGTGTACACGCAGATGAACAAAGGGAACCGTCATGGGAGTCTCGATGATAGCCTCGACAAAACGCATGGAAAGAAAAACGCAGGGAGTAAAAACAGCCGGCCAGTCTGATGTGAAAGCCTGACGTAAAAATCTAGATCAACGACAGCTGGCGAGCCACCGGGGCGAAGCTGCGGCGGTGTTCGGCAAGCGGCCCCAAACGCTCAAGGGCGGCCAGATGCACTTGCGTCGGATAGCCCTTGTGACGGGCAAAGCCGTAATCCGGGTGGCACGCGTCCAGGACAAGCATCTGGGCGTCCCGCGCCACCTTGGCAAGTATCGACGCCGCGGCAATCGCCGGATGGCGGGCGTCACCCTTGACCACGGCCTGGCCCGGCAGCGCATGCCCCGGCAGCCGATTGCCGTCCACCAGCAGATACTCGGCCGCAGGCGATAGCGCGTCAATCGCGCGGCGCATGGCCAGATGCGTGGCGTGATAGATATTCAGCGCATCCACTTCGGCCGCGCTTGCCTCGGCCACAGCAAAGGCCAGTGCGCTTTCGCGTATCTCGGCATCCAGCGCTTCACGGCGCCGGGCACTGAGCTTTTTGGAATCGGTCAGACCGCTGATCGGCCGCGCCGGATCAAGGATCACCGCAGCCGCTACCACGCTGCCGACCAGCGGCCCGCGCCCGACTTCATCTACCCCGGCCAACCGCTCGCCCTGATAGGCAATTTCGAGCGGGGCGAACTCAACGGCGGCGCGCCTGGCCCTGGTCGGTTTGGCGTGGCTCATGGCTGATCCTCATTGAACGACGCCTCATTGAGCGGTTGCCCTGCCGCCAGCCCCTCGATGGCGTCTGCCGCACGGGCGCTGGCACCGCGCTGAAGTTCGCTGTGCATGGCGGCAAAACGCGCTTCCAGCGCAGCACGCTCATCGGCATCCTCCAGCATCGCGGACAGCGACTCGGCAATCGCCTCGGGCGTGGCGGCGTCCTGTATCAGCTCGGGCACAACAGCCTCCCGGGCAATAAGGTTGGGCAACGAAATCCACGGCGTCTTGACCAGCCGCTTCGCCAGCCAGTGGGTGGTCGGGGCCATTTTATACGCCACCAGCATCGCCCGGTGGCACAGCATCGCCTCAAGGGCGGCGGTGCCCGAGGTCAAAAGCACCGCATCGCTTGCCACCATGGCCTCCCGGGACTGGCCGTCGACCAGCATGATCCGCGCGGCAAGTGCGGGATAGTCGTCCAGCAGCGCAGATAGTTCTGCGTACCGCACAGGGCTGGCTGCGGGAATGACCACCTGAAGCGCTTCAAAACGGCGGCACAGCGCCTCGGCAGCGGCCAGAAAGGCCGCGCCCAGAAAGCGGATTTCGCTGGCCCGGGAGCCCGGAAGAATCGCCAGCGTCAGCGCCTCGGGCACAAGCCCCAGCGACTCGCGCGCGGCCTGACGGTCGTTCTCCAACGGCATTTCGTCAGCCAGCGGATGGCCAACAAAGGTCACCGGCACACGGTGTTCGCGATAAAACGCCGCTTCAAACGGCAGCAGGGTCAGCATGGCATCCACCGAGCGGGCAATGCCTTTCACCCGCCCCTGACGCCACGCCCAGACCGAGGGGCTGACGTAGTGTGCGGTGGTGATGCCGGCGTCGCGCAGCGCCCGCTCAAGCCCGAGATTAAAATCCGGCGCGTCAATGCCCAGCATCACATCGGGCTGCCAGTCCAGCGCATCGGCTTTCAGGGTGCGGCGCACGCGCAGCAGTTCAGGTAGATGCTTGACCACTTCCACCAGTCCCATGATGGATAGCGTTTCCAGCGCGAAGCAGCTGTGCATACCCTCGGCCAGCATGCGTGGCCCGCCAATGCCCCGGAACTCGATGCCCGGATGGCGCGCTTTCAGCTCGCGCATTACCCCGGCACCCAGAATATCGCCGGACAGCTCGCCGGCAACAATGTAGATACGCCTAAGCGTCATGGCAGGCCTCACCGGGCGGATCGGTTAACGCATCGCCTTTAACGCACGATGCCACGCTGTGAGCGTTCGATGGACGCGGCGAAATGCTCCACTTCGGTCAGTGAATAGCGCTCGCGCATGGTATTAAGCGCCTGCTCCACGGTCAGCCCCTGGCGATACACCAGCTTGTAGGCATCGGTCAGCCCCTTGATCGCTTCACGGCTGAAGCCACGGCGCTTGAGCCCGATGGCGTTCAGCCCGTGTGCCTGGGCCGGACTGCCGTTGATCATGATGAAGGCGGGCGTGTCCTTGGTGATGATGGAACCGCCGCCGGCCATGGCATGTTCACCAAAATGACAGAACTGATGCACCGCGGATAACCCGCCGATAATCGCGAAATCACCAAGGGTCACGTGGCCGGCAAGGGTCACCTGATTGGCCAGAATGCAGTCGTCACCGATAACGCAGTCGTGTCCGACGTGTACATAGGCCATCAACAGGTTGCGCGAGCCGATGGTGGTCTCGGCGCGATCCTGTACTGTCCCCCGGTGCAGGGTGACACCTTCGCGGATGACGTTATCGTCGCCCATTACCAGACGGGTGGGTTCACCGGCGTATTTCTTGTCCTGGCAGTCTTCACCCACCGAGGCAAACTGAAAAATACGCGTGCGTTCCCCGAGCGTTGTCGGGCCTTTGATAACCACGTGGGGGCCGATGACGGAGCCGGCGCCAATGGTGATATCGGGGCCGATCACGCTGAACGGACCAACCTCAACATCATCGGCAAGGCGTGCCGATGCATCAACCAGAGCAGTAGGATGAATCAAGCCACCTTCCTCTCGGCACAGGTGATTTCAGCTTCGCAGGCAAGCTCGCCGTCTACCGTGGCACGGCAGGCAAACTTCCAGATACCGCGTTTGCCGCGAATGACGTTAGCTTCAAGCGTCAGCTGGTCGCCAGGCATGACCGGACGCTTGAAGCGCACCTTGTCACTGCCCACAAGATAGTAGACATAGCCGTCGGCCGGACGCTTGTCGACGGTTTTGAATCCCAGAATGCCGCAGGCCTGAGCCAGCGCTTCAACCACCAGCACGCCGGGCATGATCGGATGATGGGGAAAGTGACCGCTGAAAAACGGCTCGTTAATGCTCACGTTCTTGTACGCCACGATGGTTTCGCCTTCCACCAGCTGCGTTACCCGGTCCACCAGTAAAAACGGGAAACGGTGGGGCAAGTATTCGCGAATTTCGTTGATATCCATAACCATCGTAGCGACCTCTAAATGACAAAATACCCGGGCAACCCCGGGTGACTCCAGCGCTCCCGCCGGCAAAAAAAGCAGTGGATTATAACGCGCTGTCCGAAGGCCTCAAGCGCACCACCGTGAAAATAACCGGGCAAGCGTTCAATCGCGATGCTTTTCCAGCCGCGAAAGCCGCTTGGCAATATCGTCCAGCTGCTTGAAACGTACCGCGTTTTTCCGCCACTGGTGGTTCTCCATGGCACCGGTCCCCGAGGAGTAGACGCCAGGCTCATGAATGGAGTTGGTCACAAGACTCATGCCCGTCACCTGCACGCCGTCACACAGCGTCAAGTGGCCGGAAAGGCCGACACCACCGCCCAACATGCAGTGCTTGCCTACCCGGGTGGAACCGGCAATGCCCACGCAGCCGGCAAGGGCGCTGTGATCACCGATTTGTACGTTGTGGGCGATCTGTACCTGACTGTCGATTTTGACATCACTGCCGATCAGGGTATCGCCCAGTGCGCCACGATCAATGCTCGAACAACTGCCGACTTCCACGTCGTCGCCCAGCACCACACCACCGAGCTGGGCAATCTTGTGCCAGGCACCGCCATCATGGGCAAAGCCGAAGCCGTCGCCACCGATCACGCAACCGCTGTGGAGAATCGCTCGCTTGCCAATCACCACGCCGTGACACACCGTGACGTTGGCGTGCAGGCGCGATCCTTCACCCAGCTGGCTGTCGGCGCCTACCACGCTGCCCGGCCCGACGACCACGCGCTCACCGAGCACCGCGCCCGACTCGATCACGGCATTGGCGGCAACGCACACGCCTTCACCAAGCTTCGCGTCGTCGGCGACCACCGCCGCGGGATGAATGCCCGGGCGGTCACGCGCCGGCAGCGGATCAAACAGTTGGGAAAGCCGGGCATAGCCAAGGTAGGGGTTATCCAGCTCCAGCCACGGCACCGGGCAGGTCTTGCTGTGTTCCGGATGCAACAGCACGGCACCGGCACGGGTCGTGGCCAGATCCTTGAGATAGGCGCGGTTGGCCAGAAACGCGATCTGGTCAGACTCGGCATCTTTCAGCGTTGCCAGGCCACGAATGGGCGCTTGTGCGTTACCGCTCAAGGGCACGTCCAGATGGCGGGCGATGTCCGCAAGGGTCAGGGAGGGGGAAGCGTGCGTCATAAGAGCCCAGAAATGCTAGCGCTGCGACAGCGCCGCAGCGGATAAAATTAATTCAGCGAATTGAATACCTGCGTCACCTCGTCGGTGAGGTTGGGCAGATCCATGGAGGAATGCAACACGCCCTGAGGTTCGACCAGTATATCAATACCGTGGCGCGCGATCACCTGATCCACGGCCTTCTCGAGGGTCGGCTCGGCCTGTTCCAGAAACTGCTTTTCCGAGCGCTGCTGCGCACTCAGCACTTCACGGCGCAGGGTTTCAAAGCGGCGGCCCTTTTGCTGCAGCTCGCTCATCAGGCGCTGACGCTCGGAATCCGACATCACGTCGCCTTCGTCCTGCAGACGCCGCTGCAGGCTTTGCAGTTCATTGCCAAGGCTTTTCGCTTCGCTTTGCTGAGCGCCCACTTCGCCTTCCAGCTGACTCAAGGACGCCTGGGCCGACTCGGTATTCATCAGCGCGGCGCGCCAGTCAAGTACGGCCACATCCGCTGCGTATGCCGGCAGTGTCATAAGGCCGGACACCATGACGGCGGCTATCAGTTTGCGCATCCTACATCACTCCTCGTGGGTACAGCTGAGATGGGTACAACCGGGCTGATATGCCTGGCTCGCGCCGGCATGGCGCAAGCCGGGTGTGGCGCAAAGTGCCATGCCCGCGTTAGAACGACTGGCCCAGCGAGAACTGGAAAAACTCGGTGTCGTCTTCACTCTTGTCATTGAGCGGCTTGGCCACACTAAAGGTCAACGGCCCTACCGGCGTAAGCCAGGACAGTCCGATCCCGGCGCTGTAACGCAGCTCGCCCAGATCAACGCCGGAACTGCAGTTCTGGCGGTCCGCGTCGTCGTCGAGCACGTCATAGCAGGACGTCAAAAAGGTATTACCGGCATCCACAAACAACGAGGTTTGCATGGAATCCTGATTTTCCACGAACGGCACCGGGAACAGCACCTCGGCGCTACCTTCCACCAGCACGTTACCCCCCAGCGTGCGGTC
Organism: Halomonas sp.; assembly: GCF_030457605.1. Taxonomy (GTDB): domain Bacteria; phylum Pseudomonadota; class Gammaproteobacteria; order Pseudomonadales; family Halomonadaceae; genus Vreelandella. The sequence continues at coordinate 71,009 of NZ_JAKDUR010000001.1, read as the reverse complement.
GCGACCGCCTACGCGCTTGGGCGTGGTGCGCTGCCCCAGGGTGTTGGAGGTAAAGCCACGTACCGAGCCCAACCCGCCGGCGTAGAAGTTTTCATAGAAAGGATACGGGTCGTTACCGCCAAAGGTGTCGGCATAGCCCAGGTTACCGGAAAACTTGAGCGACCACAGGTCGTCGTCATCCAGGGCAAACAGCTGCTGGGCACGCGCGCGGAACTTGTAATAGCTGACGTCGCTGCCCGGCGCGGCGGTCTCGACGGAGACGCGCTGATAGCTGCCGTCAGTGGGCATGATGCCGCGGTTCAGATTATTGCGCGTCCAGCTGGCCGTGAGCTTGACGGCCTGGGAGCTATCGCCCTCGTCTGCCACATAGCGCTCGATTTCCGACGCCGTGTCGTAATACGTCTTGATCTTGAGGTCTTCAGCGCTGGCGCCGAAGTTCAGCCGCGAAAGCTCGCTGATCGGGTAGCCGAAGTTGATGCCGGCGCCGTAGGAATCGGTGGAATAGGTGGAAATGTCCGAATCTTCGTAATCGGTTTCACGGTAGAAAACGTTATAGCCCCGGGAAATGCCGTTGATGGTCCAGTACGGATCGGTAAAACCGAAGTTGACGCTGGTGAAGGTATCGCTGCGCTGGGCCCCCAGATTGACGCGATTACCCGTGCCCAAAAAGTTGTTTTGGGAAAGCGACGCGCCGTAGATGACACCGGCACTTTGTGAAAAGCCGACGCTTGCCGATACCGAACCCGAGGGCTGCTCTTCCACTTCGTAAGTCACGTCCAGCTGGTTGGGTTCGCCGGGCACACGCTGGGTGTCCACTTCCACCTGCTTGAAAAACCCGAGGCGGTTGAGGCGCTGGCGAGAGTTGGTAATTTCATCGGTGGAGGCAGGCGCGCCTTCCATCTGGGTCATTTCCCGGCGCAGCACTTCATCCTGAGTGGTGGTATTGCCCTTGAACTCGATACGGCGAACGTAGGTGCGTTCCCCCGGCTCGACGTTGAGAATCAAATCGGCGGTGCTGTCGTCGTTCATTTCAGGCGCGGCGTTGACCTCGGCAAAGGCAAAGCCTTCGGCGCCCAACCGCTTGCGCAGCGCCTCGGTGGAGGCGTTAAGCTTGCTGCGCGAGAACTGCTGGCCGCGCTCTACCTTGAGCAGCTTGCGGGCTTCGCTTTCGGCAATCGGCATATCGCCAGCAAAGCGCACGTCGCCGATGCGGTACTGCTCGCCCTCATCGACGTTCAGGGTGATGTAGATGTCGGTTTTTTCCGGCCCGATGGACACCTGGGTCGAGGTCACTTCAAAGTTGGCGTAGCCGCGGTCCAGATAGTACGAACGCAGCCGCTCGATATCACCGGCGAGTGCCTGGCGCGAATATTCGTCGCTTGAAAACCAGCCGAAGAACATGCCGGGCCGGTCTTCAAGCTCGAACAGGTCGCGCAATGTCTCGTCTTCAAAGGCGCGGTTACCCACGATATTGATCTGACGGATTTTGGCCACTTCGCCTTCGTTGATCTTGATATTGACCTGCACACGGCCGGTGTCGATTTCCTCGACCTCGGCATCGATGCGGGCACTATAACGCCCCTGGGACTGGTAGACGTTTTCCAGCTCGCGCTGAATTTCTTCAAGGGTGGAAAGCTCAAGCACCTGGCCCTCGGCAAGCCCGGCTTCGGTCAGCCCCTTGCGCAGGTCATCTTCGGCAATCTGTTCGTTGCCGCTGATGTCCAGCCGGGCAATGGTCGGCCTTTCGATCACCTTGATCACCAGCACATCGCCTTCACGGGCCAGGGAAACGTCGTCAAACAGGCCGGTGGCAAACAGTTCGCGGGCGGCAGCCGCCAGCTCGCGCTCGCTTACCGTATCGCTTGCGCTTACCGGAAAGGCGTTAAAGACCGAGGCGGCGGATACCCGCTTGAGTCCTTCTACACGAATGTCGGAAACGTCAAAGGGTTGTGCCTGGGCGCTGCCGGCCGAAGCCAGCAAAAATGCCGCCATTCCAAGGGTCTTTATTTTCATGCAGTCAATTCGCTCGCGTTGGTCTGCCCACCGTGTCAGACAGGCACCATATACATTTGTGCAGGCAGATGACAAGGCACGCTGCCTTTACACGCGTCATTACCACAGGCGCATCAGGTCAAAATACAGGGCCATCAGCATCAGCGTACCGACCATGGCCAGACCGATGCGCAGCCCGACGGCCTGCGCCTGCTCGGAAACCGGACGCCCCCGCACCAGCTCCACGGCATAGTAAAGCAAATGCCCGCCGTCGAGCACCGGGATCGGGAGCAGGTTAAGCACCCCAAGGCTGATGGAAAGGTACGCCAGAAAGCTGACAAAGGCATCAAGCCCCGCCCGGGCCGAATCACCGGAAATTTTGGCTATCGTGATCGGCCCTGACAGATTCGACGGTGAAATCAGTCCCACCAACATCTTGCGGATGGAATCAAGCGTCAGCAGCGTCATCTCGCCGGTGCGTGAAAACGCCTCGCCCACGGCTTCGACAGGGCCAAAGCGCACCTCGCGACGCATCTCGTCGGGCCACTGGGCCGACGCCACGCCGGCGCCGATGTAGCCTATTTCACTGCCACCTTTTTCACTGCCACCTTCCAGTTGATGAGTGCCGGGTGTCAGCGTCATCGCGCGGGTATTCCCATCGCGATTGACGCGTATTTCCAGAGTGCGCCCGGGGCTTTGACGCACTCGTTCAACAAATGCCATCCAGTTATCGATGGTCTCGCCGTTGACCGCGACAATACGGTCGCCGGCCTTGAGCCCCGCGCGCGCCGCCGCTTCTCCGTCAACAACCTGACCCAGTACCGGCGGAAATGCCGGCTGCCAGGGTGTGATACCCAGGGTTTTCAACGGCCGGGGCGGATCCTGGCGCACCAGGTAGCGCTCCACCGGCAGGGCATAACGCCGCGACTCGCTGGCTCCTTCCGGGCGCGCCTCGACGGTGAGTTCACCGTCATGCCCGATCAGCCCCACCAGCGCCAGATTGACATCTTCCCAGGAACGTACGGCTTCTCCCTCCACGCCGGTCAGCTCGTCGCCCTGGCGAAGCCCCGCCTCATGGGCCGGAGACTGCGGCGCCACGGCGCCCACCTTGGGCACCACCACAGACGTGCCCGCCACAAACAGCGCCCAGTAGGCCACGATGGCGAGTAGGAAATTGGCCGCAGGGCCTGCGGCCACCACAGCAATACGCTGCCAGACATTTTTACGGTTGAATGCCCGATGCTGCTCCTCTGCCGGCACCGGCGCTTCGCGCTCGTCGAGCATTTTCACGTAGCCGCCCAACGGAATCGCGGCCACGGCAAATTCGGTGCCGTGGCGGTCAACCCGTGACCATAGCGGTTTACCAAAGCCGACGCTGAAGCGCAGCACCTTGACCCCGCAGCGGCGCGCTACCCAGAAGTGCCCGAATTCGTGGAAGGTGACCAGAAGCCCCAACACCACAATAACCGCCAGAATGTTCTGTATCAGGCCCATCGGCTGTGTTCTCCTGCGCGCTTGCTGCGCGGCTTATCGTCGTGGCATACCGTGGTGGCTCACCCGCTGAGTGGCGAGGTGGCGCGCGCGCCGGTCGGCGTCGACAATCGCCTCAAGGCTTGCCGCCGGCGCCGCCGGCTCTCTCTCAAGCACGTCGTCCACCACCCGGGCGATCGCGGCAAAGCCCAGACGACGGTCAAGAAAGGCATCAACGGCTATCTCATTGGCCGCGTTGAGCACGGCTGGCGCCGTTCCGCCGGCCAGCATGGCCTCGCGGGCCAGCCGCAGGCAGGGAAAGCGCTCTTCGTCCGGGCTTTCAAAGTCCAGTCGCGCCACCTGGAACAGATCAAGCGCCCTGACGCCGGCATCAATACGTTCGGGCCAGGCCAGGCCATAGGCAATGGGCGTGCGCATGTCGGGATTGCCCATTTGCGCGATCACCGAGCCATCCGCGTAGGCGGCCATGGAGTGAACCACGCTTTGCGGGTGCACTACCACCTGCACCTGCTCGGGGGCGGCGTCGAACAGCCAGCAGGCCTCGATCAGCTCAAGCCCCTTGTTCATCAGGGTGGCGCTGTCCACGGAGATCTTGCGCCCCATGGACCAGTTGGGATGGGCGCAGGCCTGTTCCGGTGTCACGCGCTCAAGCGCCTCGGCGCTCAGGTGACGCAGCGGCCCGCCTGACGCGGTCAGCAACAGCTGCGAGACACCGTGGCGGGAAAGCCCGCCGCGATGCTCGGCGGGTAGACACTGATAAATGGCGTTGTGTTCCGAGTCAATCGGCAAAAGCGTCGCCCCGGAAGCCGCCACGGCGTCCATGAAAAGCGCCCCACTCATCACCAGTGCTTCTTTATTGGCCAGCAGTACGCGCTTGCCAGCGTCGGCCGCAGCGAGTGCCGGCAACAGTCCTGCTCCGCCGACAATCGCTGCCATGACGGTATCCGCAGCACTGTCGCGGGCCACTTCGCAAAGCGCTTCAACGCCGGCGGTCACCGTCGTGGCAACGCCTTTCGCCTTCAGCTCGCCACGTAGCCAGGCTGCATCAGCCTCGGCCGACAGCACCGCCACCGCCGGGCGATGCACCAGGCACTGGGCCAGCAGTGCTTCGCTAGACGCGTGGGCCGTCAGCGCATGCACGCGATAACGATCAGGGTGGCGCGCGATCACGTCCAGCGTGTTCTTGCCGATGGAGCCAGTGGAGCCCAGCACGGTTACGCAGCGAACGGCAGCGTCTGTCATAACGGCAGTACCTGCAAGTAGAACAGGGCAAATACCGGCACCGCAGCAGTCAGGCTGTCAATGCGGTCAAGCACGCCGCCGTGGCCGGGCAGCAGCGCGCTGGAATCCTTGATCTGGCGATGGCGCTTGAGCATGCTTTCGAGCAAATCGCCGAGTACCGACACCAGCGTGACGCCAGCCGTTACCAGCAGCAGCACCAGCGTGGCCGGCACGCCAACGGACTGCCAGACGGCAAACCCCAGCGACAACAGCGTGGTGGCGGCCATGCCGCCGAAAACGCCTTCCCAGGATTTCCCCGGGCTTACCGCCGGGGCCAGCTTGCGCCGCCCTAGCGCGCGGCCGGCGAAGTACGCGCCGATATCCGCCGCCCAGACCAGCAGCAGCACAAACAAAAGCCAGATGCCGCCGGGATCGGTGGCGCGCAGGGCGTTGAACCCCACCCAGCACGGCACCAACACCCACAGCCCCATGGCCAGCCGGCGCACGGTGCTTGCCCACTGACCGGTGGCCGCGGGAAAGCGCGCCACCCAGTAAAGGTTTAACGCCCAGCCAAGCGCACCCAGCACCAGTGGCCAGACCGCATGTGCCGACCCCGTGCCCCACAGCACCAGCATGATTCCGGCCAGGCCGGCAACGGCAAGCCCGCGCCGGCGCGGTTCAAGCACGCCGGCCAGGTTTGTCCATTCCCAACCGCCAAGCAATACAATGGCGGCGGCAAACAGGGAAAAAGCGCCACCTTCAAGACCGAAAAGCCCGGCCAGCACCAGCGGTGCCAGCCAGGCGGCGGTAATAATCCGCTGTCTAAGCACCCTGGGCCTCTATCTGCTCGTGGGTCATGCCGAAGCGGCGTTTGCGCCCGGCGAAATCGTCAAGGGCAGCGTCCATCGCTTCAGCACCGAAGTCCGGCCATAACAGCGTAGAGAAATACAGCTCGGCATAAGCCAGCTGCCACAGCATGAAGTTGGACAGGCGCTGCTCGCCGCTGGTGCGGATGCACAGGTCTACCGGCGGCACGCCGCTTTGCGCCATGGCCTGTTCCAACCGGTCGGCATCCACGTCGGCGGGGGCAATCTCCCCGGCAGCCACCTGTTCGGCCAGCTGCCGTGCCGCGCAGGCAATATCCCACTTGCCACCGTAATTGGCCGCAACCACCAGATGCATGCCGGTATTGTCTCCGGTCAGCGCTTCAGCGCGCTGTATATGCTGCTGGATGGCGTGGGAGAAAGCCGTGCGATCGCCCAGAATGGTCAGGCGCACGTTGCGCTCATGCAGCTTTTTGACTTCACGTTTGAGCGCCATCAGGAAAAGCTCCATCAGCGCGTGAACCTCTGCTGCCGGACGCTTCCAGTTTTCGCTGGAAAAGGCAAACAGGCTCAGCGTACCCACGCCACGTTCGGCGGCGCATTTGATAACCGCACGCACCGATTCGACGCCGGCACGGTGGCCGCGTACGCCGGAGAGCCCGCGCGTCCTGGCCCAGCGGTTATTGCCATCCATGATGATGGCGACATGCGCGGGCACGGCTCCCGGCGCGGAGGCAGGCACAGCGGGCGCGCCTGATTCAGCGCCGGACTCGCCGGCGCCTAGGCGTGGTTCAGGAAACTGCGGTGGCGTCATGGCGTCTCGGACCCGGAATCAATCATAAAAAACGACGTGCCATCGCACGTCATACCTTCATCAGGTCGTCTTCCTTGGAAGCCAGTGCCTTGTCGATTTCGGCAATGTGCTTGTCGGTCAGCTTCTGGATGCCATCTTCACCCTGACGCTGTTCGTCTTCGCTGATTTCCTTGTCCTTGAGCAGCGACTTGAAATCACCGTTGGCATCCCGGCGCACGTTGCGCACGGCCACCCGGGCACTTTCGGCTTCACTGCGCGCCTGCTTGATGTAGCCCTTGCGGGTGTCTTCGGTCAGCATCGGCATGGGCACGCGAATCACGTTGCCGGCACTCGCCGGATTAAGCCCCAGATCAGAGGTCAGGATGGCCTTCTCGATCTTGGGCACCATGCTGCCTTCCCAGGGATTAACGGTCAGCGTACGCGCATCTTCCACGTTGATGGAGGCCACCTGGTTCAGGGGCACCTGGCCGCCGTAATAGTCCACGGTCACCGCGTCCAGAATGCTGGGGTGCGCGCGTCCGGTACGAATCTTGTTGAAGTTCGTGTGCAGCGCATCAACGCTTTTCTGCATGCGGGTTCCGGCATCTTTCTGGATATCTTCGATCACGTCTTTACCCCTTCACGTTTAACCCTGGTTGATCAGTGTGCCTTCACGGCCGCCAACGACCAGATTCAGCAACGCGCCAGGCTTGTTCATGTCAAATACCCGCACCGGCATATTATGGTCACGTACCAGGCAGATAGCGGTCAAATCCATGACGCCGAGCTTCTGATCCAGCGCGTCGTCATAGCTCAGCTGTTCATATTTTACCGCGTCGGCGTGTTTTACCGGATCCTTGTCATAAACGCCATCCACCTTGGTGGCCTTGATCACCACATCCACATCCACTTCGATGCCCCGCAGGCAGGCAGCGGAGTCGGTGGTGAAAAACGGATTGCCGGTACCCGCGGAGAACAGCACTACGTCGCCGGACGTCAGGTAGCGGATGGCCGAACGGCGGTCATAGTGTTCGACCACGCCGCTCATCTGGATCGCCGACATCACCCGCGAGCGGATGTTGGAGCGTTCGAGCGCATCGCGCATGGCAAGGGCGTTCATGACCGTTGCCAGCATGCCCATATGGTCACCGGTCACGCGATCCATGCCGGCTTCGTTAAGCGCGGCGCCGCGAAACAGGTTGCCACCGCCGATCACCAACCCCACCTGCACGCCAATACCAACAAGCTGGCCGATTTCCAGCGCCATGCGGTCAAGCACCTTGGGGTCGATACCGAACTCGTGCTCGCCCATCAGCGCTTCGCCCGAAAGCTTGAGCAAAATGCGCTTGTAGTTCGACTTCGAACTCACGGCTGGTTGGGGGGCGGGCGTCTGGGGTTCGTTCGTTTCAGTGGGCATGGCATCTCTCCTGCGGCAGACCTGAACAGCGGATAGGCAAAAGCACCCCGCGCACGGGGAGCGGATACGCGAAGGCGTGCGCCAATGCGCACGCCCCACGCAGTGAAACGTCTGACCTTAGCTACGGCCAGCCTGTTCCATGACTTCCTTGGCGAAGTCGACTTCTTCGACTTCAATGCCTTCGCCCACTTCAAAGCGGGTAAAACCGGACACTTCACCACCGGCGGCCTTGGCATACTCGGCCACGCTCTGATCGGGGTTCTTGACGAACGGCTGCTCGGTCAGGCTGTTTTCCGCCAGGTACTTCTTGAGGCGACCCTGAACCATTTTCTCGGCGATGTTTTCCGGCTTACCGGCCATGTCCGGCTGCGCCAGAATGATCGCCTTTTCCTTGTCCAGCTCGTCCTGGGGCATGTCGTCCGGGCGTGCCACGCTCGGATTGATCGCCGCCACGTGCATGGCGATGTCCTTGGCCGCTTCGGAAGTGCCGCCCTTGAGCACGGTCAGCACGCCGATACGGCCGCCGTGGACGTATTCGCCCACGGTGTTGCCTTCGCCGGCATCAACCACAACGGCACGACGCACGCTGATGTTCTCGCCGATCTTTTGCACCAACTCTTCGCGGACTTTTTCCAGGTCACCGTCCATCACGGCGGCCACGTCTTCGCTTTTCGCGGCGAAGAAGGCATCAACGATGGTGCTGGCGAAGCCGGTGAAGTTGTCATCACGCGCGACAAAATCGGTTTCGGAATTGATCTCGACCATCACGCCATAGCTGCCGTCGTCGGCCACTTTGGTCACAACGGCGCCTTCAGCGGCGGTGCGGTCGGCTTTTTTCGCGGCTTTAAGGCCGGAGTTCTTGCGCAGGTTTTCGATCGCGACTTCGATGTCGCCGCCGGTTTCAGTGAGTGCTTTTTTACACTCCATCATGCCAAGACCGGTGCGCTCGCGCAGTTCCTTAACCTGAGAGGCGCTGATAGCTGCCATGGGAATTCACCTCTAATGAGTCTAGCTGAATGATGAAAAGCGGGAAAAAAGGGGGGCCAGGCCCCCTCTTCAGACAATGCGGCACGTCATGTGCCGCCTCGCCACCTTACTCGGCGGCGGCTGCGCTGTTGTCGGCGCCGGTAGCGTCGTCAGCAACTTCAACGAACTCGTCCGGGCTGCCTTCTTTGGCACGGCCGCAGGCATCGGCAATCGCCTTGACGTAGATCTGGATGGCGCGGATGGAGTCATCGTTGCCCGGGATCACGTAGTCAACGCCGTCGGGGTTGGAGTTGGTGTCCACCACGCCGATGACCGGAATGCCCAGCTTGTTGGCTTCGTTGATCGCGAGGCGCTCATGATCAACGTCAACCACGAACAGTGCGTCCGGCAGACCGCCCATGGCCTTGATGCCGCCAATGGAGCGCTCAAGCTTTTCCTGCTCACGGGTAGCCGTCAGCACTTCCTTCTTGAGCAGCTTCTCGAAGGTGCCGTCTTCACGCATCGCTTCCAGATCACGCAGGCGCTTGATGGACTGACGGATCGTCTTGAAGTTGGTCAGCATGCCGCCGAGCCAGCGATGGTTGACGAACGGCTGACCGGCGCGGTTGGCTTCTTCCTTGATGATCTTGCTGGCGCTGCGCTTGGTGCCCACAAACAGGATCTTGTTGTTGGCCGCGGCCATTTTCTCAACCACGTCGATCGCTTCGTTCAGCGCCGGCAGCGTGTGCTCGAGGTTGATGATATGGATCTTGTTGCGCGCACCAAAGATGTACTGACTCATCTTCGGGTTCCAGTACTTGGTCTGGTGGCCGAAGTGGGCGCCTGCCTTGAGCAGGTCACGCATATTGACATGTGCCATGGTAAAACTCCTGAAACTCGGGTTAGGCCTCCACGCACCCCATGGATCCGACCAGTGACGCCGTGCGGCGTTCAAAGGCACCCGGGACCATGTGCCGGTGCATGTGTGTTTTCAAGGCTTGCAGTTATTGATGCATCAACGCCGCCAGCGGCGCGATGCCTTTACGGCTTCCTTTTTATCCTGAGCGCCGACAGGACCCGGGCCGAGAGCAGAAAAGCTCCGGCGAGCCTGCGCCGGACACGGCGGACGATTGCAGGAAAGCGCGCGGCTTTATACCATAGTTCCTTGCCAAGATGAAGTCGCACCACCTTATATGCGCCGACCGGCCACGTTTCACCGGCAAGAGCGTATGCTGTAGTGCAGTCGTTGTCACAGGCCGGGGGACACCCTGCCCGAGGCTGCTCACGACTGCCGTGGTTTGTTCACTTTCAGTTTTTCCTTTTTCATGCAATCGAGTGCCCATGAACGTTCCGATTAAAACGCCCGCCGAAATCGACAAGATGCGCGAAGCCGGCCGTCAGGCGGCCAGCGTGTTTGAAATGATCATCCCCCACGTCAAGGCGGGTATCAGCACCGGCGAAATCGACCGCCTGTGCCATGAATATATCGTTGACGGGCTGGGCTCAACGCCGGCGCCGCTCAACTACCACGGCTTTCCCAAGGCCACCTGCACCTCGATCAACCACGTGGTCTGCCACGGCATTCCCGATGACGCCAAGAAGCTTAAAAAAGGCGACATCATGAACCTCGACATCACCGTCAGGACCGCCGACGGCTATCACGGCGACTCCAGCATGATGTTCATCGTCGGCGAGAGCATCAAGGGCGAGCGCCTGAGCCGCGTGACCCGGGAATGCCTGTATAAAAGCATGGCCGCGATCAAGCCCGGCGTACGCCTGTCAGAGCTTGCCCGAGTCATTCAGCAACACGCTGAAGCCAACGGCTACTCGGTGGTACGCGACTTCTGCGGCCACGGCATCGGCGCCGGTTTTCACGAAGAGCCACAGTTTCTGCACTACGACGGCTACGCGCCGGAGGCCGACATCGAGCTTGCCGCCGGGATGTGCTTTACCATCGAGCCGATGATCAACGCGGGCAACTACAAGACCAAGGTGCTGCGCGACGGCTGGACGGCCGTGACCAAGGACCGCGGCCTTTCGGCCCAGTGGGAGCACACTCTGCTGGTCACCGAGTCCGGCGTGGAAGTGCTGACCGCACGCAGCGATGAAGACCTGAGTTTTCTCGCCCGCTGATGCTTCTTCATCATTACCGGTACGTGCCGGACACCTCGCTTTTGGATCTTGACGCCTTTCGCGCCGAGCTGGCCGGCTCGCGCTCGCCGATCGCACCGTTCAAGGGCGCGCTGGAAACGCTGCAGGCACGCCTTGACGCGCGCTTTCGCGCAGGCGCAGATATCCGCGACCTGGTACGCGGGCGCGCTTGGCACCTCGATCGGCTGTTGGCGATAGCCTGGGAACAGCACGCCTGGCCGGACGACGGCGTCGCCCTGCTCGCCGTGGGCGGCTATGGGCGTGGCGAACTGCATCCGTATTCGGATATCGACCTGCTGTTGCTGCTCGAACGCGACGACGACATCCCCTACCGTGAACCCCTGATGGCCTTTGTTACCTTCCTGTGGGATATCGGTCTGGAGATCGGTCACAGCGTACGCTCATTGAATGACTGTGAGCGCGAGGCCGCCGCCGACGTCACGGTAATGACCAACCTGCTGGAGACGCGCCTGATTGCCGGCCCCGAACGGCTGCGGGAGACCATGCGCGAGCGCCTGGACGCGACGCATCTGTGGCCGGCCGACCGTTTCTTTGCCGCCAAGTGGGAAGAGCAGATTGCTCGTCACCAGCGTTACAACAATTCCGAATATCACCTTGAGCCCAACATCAAAAGCTCGCCGGGCGGGCTTCGCGACATCCAGATGATCGGCTGGGTGGCCAAGCGTCATTTCGGCACCGAGAAATACGCCGACATCGTCGCCAACGGCTTCATGAACGACGCCGAACTGCGCATCCTGAGCCAGGGCCAGGCGTTTTTATGGCAGGTGCGCTATGCCCTGCACATGCTCGCCGGACGCGCCGAAGACCGCCTGTTGTTTGACCACCAGCGCAGCATCGCCGAACTTTTCGGCTTCAAGGACACCGCCGAGCGCCTCGCCGTCGAACAGTTCATGAAACGTTACTACCGCCACGTCACCGCGCTGGCCGGGCTTAACGACATGCTGCTGCAACACTTTGATGAAGTCATCCTGCGCGGCGAGCAGTCGCTTGCCGCCGTGGAGCTCAACGAGCGCTTTGAAACCCGGGGCGGCTATATTCAGGCGCGTTCCAGAAACCTGTTCCGGGATCATCCCGAGGCCCTGCTGGAACTGTTTTTGCTCATGGCCGAGCACCCGGAGATCGAAGGGGTGCGCGCCGACACCATCCGCCTGATGCGCGACCATCGCCACCTGATCGACGACCACTATCGCGACGACCCGTTGCATCAACGACTGTTCATGGCGCTGTTGCGCTCGTCAGGCAACGTGCCGCGCCAGCTGCGGCGGATGAACCGCTACGGCATTCTGGGCAAATATCTGCCCGAATTCGGCCGCGCGGTCGGGCTCATGCAGCACGACCTGTTCCACATTTACACCGTGGACGCCCACACGCTCAAACTGCTCAAGCTGCTGCACGGCTTTCGCAAACCCGACGCCCGGGAAGACTTTGCCGTTGCCGCCACGCTGATGCCCAAGCTGCCCAGGCTCGACATCCTCTGGATCGTCGGACTGTTCCACGATATCGGCAAGGGCCGCGGCGGCGACCACTCGATTATCGGCGCCCGGGACGTCGAACAGTTCTGCCACAGCCACCGGCTGTCCAATCACGACACCAAGCTTGCCAGCTGGCTGATCGAACACCATTTACTGATGTCGATGACCGCGCAGAAGCGCGACACCACCGACCCCGAGGTGATCCGCGATTTCGCCCTGACGGTGCAGAACGAAACCCGGCTGGATTACCTCTACGTGCTCACCGTGGCCGACATCAACGCCACCAATCCCACGCTCTGGAACGGCTGGAGGGCGACGCTTTTGCGCCAACTGCACGCCGAAACCAAACGCGCGCTGCGACGCGGCCTGCAAAATCCGCCCGATCGCGACGACTGGGTGCACGAAACCCGCGACGAGGCGCGCTCGCTGCTGCAGTCGGCGGGCATCAGCGAAGCCCAGATTGATCCGCTGTGGGATTCGCTCGGCGAAGACTACTTCCTGCAATACGCGCCCAGCGAAATCGTCTGGCAGACCCGGGGCATTCTTTCCCACCGCGACACCCACCTGCCGCTGGTGCTGATCAGCGCTCCCGCCGACGACATGGCCGAAGGCGGCACCCAGGTGTTCATTCACACCCGCTCGGTCGATGACCTGTTTGCCGCCACCGCCGCGGCCATGGAGCAGCTCGGCCTGTCGATTCACGATGCCCGCATCGCCACCTCGCGCAACGACTGGACGCTGAACACTTTCATCGTGCTGGATAGCCAGCACCAGTCGATCCGCGACGGCGAACGCATCGAAGAAATGCGCCGCCACCTGGTGGAAGAGCTGGACGATCCGGACGACTACCCGCGCATCGTCAGCCGCCATACGCCGCGCAAGCTCAGGCATTTCAAGGTGCCTACCAACGTGCTGATCGAACAGGACCCCGGTAACGAGCGCACCCTGCTAGAGCTCACCGCCCCCGATCGCCCCGGCCTGCTGGCCCGGGTAGGGCGGATTTTCATGGAGCAGGACATCGCGCTTTCTGCCGCCAAGATCGCCACGCTTGGCGAGCGGGTAGAGGATGTGTTCTTCATCACCACCAAGGCCGGCGAACCGTTGATTGACCCCGGACGCCAGGCCCGACTGCGCGAACGGCTGGTCGAGGTACTGGGCGTTTAGCCGCGGATTTGAGCCAACGCAGGGGCTTGCCTATAATCAGCCGCCTGCTGCTGGAATAACCACGACATAGCGACGCCGCGTAAAAAGGCGCTCTGGACACTCATGAATCCCGATCTTGATGCCCTGCACCCGTACCCGTTTGAAAAACTCGCGGCGTTGAAGGCTCACCTGACACCGCCGACGCACCTTGCGCCCATTGCGTTGACCATTGGCGAGCCTCAACACGCGCCCTACGCCGGCGCGCTTGATGCCCTGGTCGCCCATCAACGCGAAATGGCGCGCTACCCGGCCACCGCCGGCATGGCCGAACTGCGCGAGACGCTGGCCCACTGGGCACGGCAACGCTTCGGGCTTGCCGAGCTTGATCCCGAGCGCCAGGTACTCCCGGTCAACGGCACCCGCGAGGCGCTGTTTGCCTTTGTCCAGGCCACTCTTGACCGCACCCGGCCAGCCAGGGTGGCCGTGCCCAACCCGTTTTACCAGATCTACGAAGGCGCCACGCTGCTCGCCGGTGGCCAGCCGTTGTACCTTGACTGCACCGCCGAGAACGGCTTTCGCCCGGATTTTTCCGCCGTGTCGGCCGACACCTGGCGCGACGTACAGATCGTGTTTATCTGCTCGCCGGGCAACCCCACCGGTGCCGTGACGCCGCTTGCCGATTTCAAGCAGCTGATTCAGCTAGCCGACGAGCACGATTTCATCATCGCCTCCGACGAGTGCTATTCCGAACTGTACCTGGACGAAAGCGCCCCGCCGCCGGGGCTGCTGGAAGCCTGCGCGGCGCTCGGCCGCAACGACTACTGCCGCTGCGTGGTGTTTCATTCGCTGTCCAAACGCTCCAATCTGCCGGGCCTGCGTTCGGGCTTTGTGGCCGGCGATGCCGCCCTCATCGCCCCATTCAAGCGCTACCGCACCTACCACGGCTGTGCCATGTCATTGCCGCTGCAGCACGCCTCCGTAGCGGCCTGGCAGGATGAAATCCACGTCCGCGCCAACCGCGATGCCTACCGCGAGAAATTCGCCGCCGTGACCGCCGAGCTGGCGCCGGTGCTGAACTTCCCCGCCCCCGAGGCCAGCTTCTACCTGTGGCCGGAAGTGCCCGGTGGCGACGACGTGGCTTTCGCCCAGCGCTTGTTTGAAGCGCAGCACGTTAGCGTACTGCCCGGCAGCCTGATGGGGCGGGCCAACAGCGCGGGGGTCAATCCCGGTGCCGGCCGCATGCGCCTGGCGCTCGTTGCCGAGCCGGCCGCGACCCTTGAAGCCGCACAGCGCCTGCGTACTTTTATCCAACGCGGCTAATTCCGGCGTTATGCGCTTGCGCCCGTTTCACGCTCGTTTTACGGAGGCTTCATGCTGACGCTTTACACCATCAACACCTGCGATACCTGCCGCAAGGCGCGCCGTGCGCTGGACGCCAAAGGCGTGGACTATCGCGTTCACGACCTGCGTCGCGACGGCCTGTCCGACGCGCTGCTGGAGCATATTCTCGAGCGCGTGCCCCTCGCTGATGCTGTCAACAAGCGCAGCAAAACCTGGCGCGAGCTTACCGACACCGACAAACAGGCTTTTGATCACGACTCACGCCCGGCGCGCAAACTGCTGCAGGCCCACCCGACGCTGCTCAAACGCCCGCTGCTGGCCGTGAACGACGCCACTCTGATGGTCGGTTACAGGGACGGCGACTATGACAGCCTGTAAACACCGGCAACGACCGATCAACGACGACTGATTCAGCGACAACGCTTTACCCACATAACCACAAAAGGATGACTTTTATGCTCAGCTTTGCACTTGGCATCGGCACCCAGAACACTCAGGGCGACTGGCTGGAAATCTACTACCCGGCACCGCTTTCAACCCCGGATGACAGCCTTGTAGCCGCGGCAAAAAAGGCACTGGACGCCCCTGCCGGCAACGCTGCCGTCAGCTTTCTGCCCGAAGACTGCGCACGCCTTGGCGAAGCGCTCAAGGCCGCCGGCCACCCTGAGCAGGCAGAGCTTGCCGAGGCCTTTGCCGCCAGCCAGCGCCCGCTGGTCGCCATGTTCATGGAAACCGACCAGCCGCCGCAAAGCGCACCCGAGGTCTATCTCAAGCTGCACCTGCTGTCGCACCGCCTGGTCAAGCCCCACGGCGTTGATCTCACCGGCATGTTCGGTCTGCTGCGCAACATCGCCTGGACCAACGAAGGCGCGATCGACATCGAAGAGCTGCCCGCCCGCCGCCTGAAGGCGCGCCTGGCCGGCCGCACGCTCAGCGTGGACTGCGTGGACAAGTTCCCCAAAATGACCGACTACGTGGTACCCACCGGCATTCGTATCGGCGACACCGCCCGGGTACGCCTCGGCGCCTACCTCGGTGAAGGCACCACAGTGATGCACGAAGGCTTTGTCAACTTCAACGCCGGCGCCGAAGGCCCGGGCATGATCGAAGGCCGCATTTCAGCCGGCGTGGTGGTCGGCAAGGGCTCGGACCTGGGCGGTGGCTGCTCGACCATGGGCACGCTGTCCGGCGGCGGCAACATCGTTATCAAGGTAGGAGAAGGCTGCCTGATCGGCGCCAATGCGGGCATCGGCATTCCGCTGGGCGACCGCTGCACCGTGGAATCCGGCCTCTACATTACCGCCGGTGCCAAGGTCACCCTGGTCGATGCCGACGGCAACGATGCCGATACCGTGGCCGCCCGCGAGCTGGCCGGCCAGAATGACCTGCTGCTGCGCCGCAACTCGCAAAACGGCCGTATCGAGTGTCTGACCAACAAAAGCGCCGTGGCGCTGAACGAGGCACTGCATGCCCATAACTGAGCCGGATGCTCTCTCGCCGACGCTGCAGCTGGCGTTTGATCTGATGCGCCGCCCGTCGGTTACTCCCGACGACGAGGGCTGTCAGGCATTGCTCATCGAGCGCCTTGAGGCGCTCGATTTCCACATTGAGCGCCTGCCCTTCGGCGACGTGGAAAATGTCTGGGCAACACGCGGCCATCATGGCCCGGTGCTCGCTCTGGCCGGCCACACCGACGTGGTGCCCAGCGGCCCTGAAAGCGGCTGGGAATACCCGCCGTTCGCGCCACGCATCGACGACGCAGGCATGCTCTGCGGGCGCGGCGCCTCGGACATGAAAGGCAGCCTGGCGGCCATGGTGACCGCCGTGGAACGCTTTGTTGCCGCGCACCCCGATCACGACGGGCGCATTGCCTTTCTGATCACCTCCGACGAGGAAGGCCCCGCCATTGACGGCACCCGCGCGGTAGTTGAGCACCTGCGCGAGCGCAACGAGCGGCTGGATTACTGCATTGTTGGCGAGCCGTCGTCCACCGCGCGGCTGGGGGACGTGATCAAGAACGGGCGGCGCGGCTCGCTCGGTGGCGTGCTGCGGGTGAAAGGCATTCAGGGGCACGTGGCCTACCCGCACCTGGCACGCAACCCCGTGCATCAAGCCATGCCGGCGCTTGACGCGCTGGCACAGGAACGCTGGGACAACGGCAATGATTTTTTCCCCGCCACCAGCTTTCAGGTCTCCAACCTGCGCGCCGGCACCGGGGCCACCAACGTGATCCCCGGCGAGCTTGAAGTGGTATTCAACTTCCGCTTTTCCACGGAAGTCACCCACGACGAGCTACAGGCGCGCACCGAAGCGCTGCTGGACGCCCACGGGCTGACGTACGAACTCGACTGGACGCTCAACGGTGCGCCGTTTCTCACCGCCGAAGGCGCGCTGGTCAACGCCACGATCAAGGGCGTGGAAGCTGTCACCGGCGAACGGCCGGCGCTATCCACCTCCGGCGGCACGTCCGACGGCCGCTTCATTGCCACGCTGGGCGCCCAGGTGGTGGAGCTTGGCCCGCTGAACGATACCATCCACAAGGTCAACGAGCGCATCCGCGCCGACGATCTGGACACACTCAGCCGCATCTACGAAACCACTCTCGAAGCACTGTTTGTGCCCGTGCAGGAGCCCGCCTGATGGAGCGCTATCCGGACATCGAGATCTACCTTGCCCGCACGCCGGTGTCCGCGCTGGATGCCTGGCTGGGTGAAGCGCTGAATGCCGCACCGCTGTCGCCGGCGGGCAAGGGAAAATGGCAAACAACGGGCACATACCATGGGCATTCTGTGCCGGTGCTGCTGGTGGAAAACGCCGCCGACGGCTTTTCCAGCCTGTGGTTCGACAGCGACCAGACACCCTGGCCAACCGACCAGGAAGCCGCCCGACACGCCGCCAGCGCACTCAACGCCAAGGTGCGCTGCTCGCTGGGCGGCTGGAGCCCGGGCGATGATCCGGACCGCTTCTGGCAGGTAATGCCCGACGGCCAGGAAGGCCCGGTTCACTGGCCCGGCTAGTTCGCCAGCCCCGCTTGCCAGGCCTGATCAACACGCCTGCTCAACACGCCCCCAGTACGCAAAAAACCCCGCCGTAGCGGGGTTTTTTGCGCAGGATGTCGCGGGCTATTCGATGATGCTGACGTCGTCGGCCTGCAGGCCGCGTTCGTTCTTGATCACCTGATAGCGCACGATCTGACCTTCATGCAGCATGCGCGGGCCACGGCCGCGGATCGCACGAAAATGCACAAAGACATCTTCGCCGTTATCCCGGGTAATAAAGCCATAGCCTTTATTGGTGTTGAACCATTTGACGTCGCCTTCTTCGCGGCCGTCATTGGGATCAATGACATCTTCTTCATCGTCCCAGTCATCCTCTTCGACTTCATGCGTGGCAGGTTCAGCGGCCACCGGCTGACGCGGTGCGGGCTTCGTCCGCGGCGATGCCGCGACAGGCGCGTCTGCAACGGCCCGCACGACCATGGGCGGAGCCAGTGCGGCAGCCGCCACGGTAGCCAGACAGAGCAGCACGAAACAGCCAAGCGCCGTGGCAAAATACACGCTGGCACCGCCCATCAGCGCAAGCTCGCTCACCCACTCTTCAATGAGCGGCGCACTCACCAGATGAAAAATGCCCATCAGCAGAAACGGTGCCGGCGCGGCCAGCAGGATACTGATCAGAATACAGCGCAACACAACTTTTGGATTCATGGATATAAAAAGCTCGCTTGTTGTATGGATAACAAAGGCAGGACAATACGTCGTCCCGATACGCGGCGTCATAGCCGTCCTTGTCGGCGGCAAACGCCGTTTATCAACCGGTGCCGGCTTAACGGCACCGGCCATACTCTACAAGACTGCGATGTTATCATGCCCCACAACTTGTCGCCTGCCGCGCTTGATGCGCGTCTGGAAGCCCTGGAAAGCCGCCTGGCCTATCAGGAAGACTGGCTCGACACCCTCGACCGGACCGTGATTGAACAACAGCGCCGGCTGGACGCGCTGGAAAAAATCAGCGCGCTGATGCGCGAACGGCTGCGCGAGCGCGCTCACGAACCTTTCCATGAATCAGGGCAAACGGCAGATGACAGCCACACGTCACAGGCCGACGAACAACCGCCCCACTATTAGTCGTGGTTAATGTGTACCGGCAACGGTGAAGTGAACGCACCCCGGCGCTACGCCAAGATCACAGCGGCCGGGTCGGCCAGATCCAGTGCGAAGGCGTCTGCCACGGCGGGATACGTCACCTGGCCGGCGTGCACGTTGAGCCCCGGCAAGAAGTTCGCATCATCGGCCAGCGCCTGCTTCCAGCCCTTGTCGGCCAGCGCCAGCACGAACGGCAGCGTGGCGTTGGTCAGCGCCTGTGCCGAGGTGCGCGCCACCGCGCCCGGCATATTGGCCACGCAGTAATGCACAATGCCATCGACCACATAGGTCGGTTCGGCATGCGTGGTGGGCCGGCTGGTTTCAAAACAGCCGCCCTGATCAATGGCGACATCCACCAGCACGCTGCCCGGCTGCATATCGCCCAGCATCGCACGGCTAATCAGCTTGGGCGCCGCCGCGCCGGGCAACAATACCGCGCCGATGATCATGTCCGACTCGCGCACTGCGCGGTCGATGGCCTCAGTGGTCGCATACACGGTGCTGACAGTGCCCTGATAGCGATTATCCAGCTCGGCCAGCCGGGCAAGGCTGGTATCCAGAATGCGCACGTTGGCGCCCAACCCGCACGCCATGCGCGCAGCGTTTTCACCCACAACGCCGCCGCCAATCACGCTGATAGTCGCCGGCGCCACGCCCGGCACGCCGGGCAACAGCACACCGGCACCGCCCTGGGCCTTTTCCAGGCTATGGGCACCGGCCTGCACCGCCATTCGCCCTGCCACCACGCTCATCGGCGCCAGCAGGGGCAAGCCGCCACGCCCGTCAACCACGGTTTCATAGGCAATGCAGGTCGCCCCGCTTTGCATCAGCCCCCGGGTCAGGGTTTCTTCAGCGGCCAGATGCAGGTAGGTGAACAGCGTGTGCTCGGGCGTCAGGCGCGCCACCTCTTCAGGCTGAGGCTCCTTGACCTTGAGGATCAGCCCGGCGTTTTGCCACAGCGCGTCTACATCGGCTTCGATACGCGCCCCGGCAGCGCGATAATCGGCATCGTCAAAGCCGGCGCCTTCGCCGGCACCCGCCTCAACGCTCAGGTTATGCCCGTGCTCGACAAGCTCGCGCGCGCCGGCCGGGGTCAGCGCGACGCGATACTCATGGTTCTTGATTTCCTTGGGAACGGCAACGTGCATGCAGGGCTCCTTGCAGATCAGATTTATTATTGGTGTTGACCACCACTGATCTTACCTGCCAAAGCAAAACCGCGTATAGCACGCTGTTAACCGCCGGGGCGAATCGTCGTCACGCCCGCCGCCATCCTAGTCACGGAAGACACGCACGCCCAGCGCCTTGAGATAGGCCGTTTCGGGGATCGCCGGGTGTATCGGATGATCCGCTGCCTGATGGCCCTGAAAAATCACCTGACCGTGGCGGTCCTGATGGCGTACCGCCCCGCGTACCACATCGACCAGGCGCTCGGGCGCCAGATGCATCGAGCACGAAGCTGACAACAGCAGCCCGTCGCGGCCCAGCAGACGCATGGCTTCTCGGTTCAGGCGGGTGTAGGCGCGCTCGCCGTTGGGAATATCCTTGCGCTTTTTGATAAACGCCGGCGGGTCGAGCACCACGACGTCGAACTGCTCGCCGTCGGCCTTGAGCGCAGACAGCGCTTCAAAAGCGTCACCCTCGCCGATGGTCACCTGTTCGTGCAGGCCATTCAGCTCGGCATTACGCGCCACCCGCTCAAGGGCCGGGGCTGATGAATCCACACACAGCACCTCGGAGGCGCCGCTGGCCGCCGCCTGCACACCCCAGCCGCCCACGTAGCTGAAAACGTCGAGCACACGCTTGCCGGCAACATGACGGTTAAGCCAGGCGCGGTTGTCGCGGTGATCAAAGAACCAGCCGGTTTTCTGGCCGTCCAGCACCGGCACAGCAAAGCGCACGCCGTTTTCCTCGATCAGCACTTCATCGGGCAGCGTGCCCTTGACGACTTCCACATGCGCGTCCAGCCCCTCCTGACGGCGGCCACCGGTATCGTTGCGGAACACGATGGCAGCGGGCTTGATGACTTTTTCCAACGCATCAACAATGGCGTCGCTGAGCACCTGCATGCCGGCGGTATTGAGCTGCACGACCAGAATGTCGCCAAAGCGGTCAATCACCAGACCGGGCAGCAAATCACCTTCACCGTGAATCAGCCGGTAAAACGGCTGAGGGAAAAACTGCTCGCGCAGCGAAAGCGCCTGCTTGAAGCGGTGGACAAACAGCGAGCGGTCAATCTGCATCGCCGGGTCCCGGGACATGATCCGCGCACAAATCAGCGAATTGGGATTGACGTAAGCCACGCCGATCGCACGGCCGTTGGCTTCTTCCACCCGCACCACGTCACCGCTTTGCATGGCTTTGAGCGGCGTTTCACGAATATCCACTTCGTTGGAATAGATCCACAGGTGGCCGGCTTTCAAGCGGCGGTCGGCGTTTTTCTTGAGTCTCAGTGATTGGCTCACAAAATTCTCCCGGTCGGGGCTGATGCAGAGGCTGATATAGGGCTACGCATACAGCGCCTAGCGCTGGCATACGGGGCAGTAGACGCTTGCCCGCTGCCCAAGGGTAATATGTTTGAGTAACGCGCCACAGCGCCGGCAGGGCTCGCCCTGGCGGCCGTAGACGTTGAGCCGCTGGGCAAAATAGCCCGGCTCGCCCTGCCCGCTGACAAAATCGCGCAGCGTGGTGCCACCCTGGGTAATCGCGGCGGCCAGCACCTCTTTGGCAGCCCCGGCCAGGCGCTCATAGCGCACCCGGGCAATGCGACCGGCGGCGCGGCGCGGATCAATCCCGGCCATGAACAGCGCTTCGGCAGCGTAGATGTTACCCACGCCGACTACCATGCGGTTGTCCATTAAAAACGGTTTGACCGCCATGCGCCGACCCCGGGACATCCGATAAAGCTGCTCTCCGGTAAAGGCATCAGACAGCGGCTCCGGCCCCAGATGGGCCAGGCGCGAATCGTGCTGCTCGTCGGCTTGCAGCCAGTCGACAAAACCGAAGCGGCGCGGATCGTGGTAGCGCAGCACATGGCCGTTGGCCAGTACGACATCGATGTGATCGTGCTTTTTGGGCAAATCGCCCACTTGCGCAATGCGCAGGCTGCCCGACATACCCAGATGCCAGAGCAACGTAGCGGATGTACCGGCAAGGGGCACCAGCAGATACTTGGCCCGGCGTCTGAGCGTGCCGATGCGTGCGCCCACCAGCCGCTCGGCCAGGTCATCGGGCACCGGTACGCGCAGGCGGGTGTGGCGCACGCGCACTTCGGTGATCTCCTGCCCTTCAACATGGGGGGCTATACCGCGGCGCGTGGTTTCCACTTCGGGCAGTTCAGGCATGGAGCTGTCTCCCGGGGATCAGCCAGACGGCGGCAAGGCATTCATACAGGTAAAGGTACAGGGCAGCGCACATGCAAAAACCCGGCACGAAGCCGGGTTTTTCAACAGGCGCTCGCCTGCGGGGAAAGCCAATCATAAGCGCTTACTTGATCTTGGCTTCCTTGTACATGACGTGCTTGCGTACCACCGGATCGTACTTCTTGAACTCGAACTTGTCGGGGGTGTTCCGCTTGTTCTTGTCGGTGGTGTAGAAATGGCCGGTACCGGCGCTGGATACCAGCTTAATCTTGTCGCGCATGGTGTAACTCTCCCAAAAACTGGCTCAAGAAATGAACCAAAACCTGGCCCGAAGGCGTATTAGAACGATTCGCCGCGCTTGCGCATGTCGGCAAGTACGCTGTCGATACCTTTCTTGTCGATGATGCGCATACCCTTGGAGGAAACGCGCAGCTTGACGAAGCGGTTTTCCGACTCGACCCAAAAGCGGTGCGAGTGCAGGTTCGGCGCGAAACGACGACGCGTTTTACGCTGAGAGTGAGAAACGTTATTACCGTATACCGGGCGCTTGCCGGTAATCTGACATACATTGGACATGAGAGCCTCCAACCGCTTGGCGAGTTGTTCAAAGTCGTTTTTTAAAACGTCGGGCAGATCGGAGCAGGGAGGCAACCGACGCGTTATGCCGCGACTTTTCCCAAACCCGTTATTCAACCCAAATTCAAAGGTGGCACTTTATACCAGAAGTTACCGCAGGCAACAAGGAAAACCGCTGCCACACAGCATAAACATGCCGTTACCCGCTCTGTCGGGCAAAATCGGCCTGCCTTGCTCCGGTAATCCCTTGCCCTGTTGATCGAAAGCCCAGTGCCGAATCGTTTCCGTGAACCGCTTCAGTGGACACTTTCAACAAACCATATAATGACACCGGCGCGCAGACGCGCCGATAATAGGGCGCATAATATCGCATAAAATCCGCGTTATATCCAGCCGCGCTCGGCAAACGACACCACCTCGCCATCACCCACCACAAAGTGGTCCAGCACGCGGATATCAAAAAGTCCCAGCGCGTCTTGCAATCGCCGGGTAATGCGCCGGTCGGCATCGCTCGGCTCAGCCACGCCGGACGGATGGTTATGGGCCAGGATCACCGCACCAGCGTTCAGCTCAAGCGCTCGCTTGGCCACTTCACGCGGATACACCGAGGCGCTGTCCAGCGTCCCACGAAACAGCGACTCAAAGCGCAGAATACGGTGCTGAGTATCCAGAAACAGCGCAGCGAACTCCTCGTGGCCCAGGTGGCGCATTTGTGCGGTCAGGTAGTGGCGCACCAGCGCCGGCGAGGTCAGCGCGTTACCGCGCGCCAGCTGGCTGGCCAAATGCCGCCGGGAAAGCTCAAGGGTGGCCTGTAGTTGGGCATATTTGGCATCGCCAAGCCCCTTGCCGGCACAAAACGTCTGGCGGTCGGCCTCCAACAGCGAACGCAGCCCGCCAAACTGCGAGAGCAGATCCCGCGCCAGATCCACCGCTGAACGCCCGCGCACGCCGACGCGCAAAAAAATCGCCAGCAGCTCGGCATCCGACAGCACCTGAGCGCCCAGATGCAGCAGTTTTTCCCGCGGCCGTTCGCCTTCCGGCCAGTGATTGATACCCATACGCGTCCCTGCCTCCGTGTCATTCCTGCCTGTTATCCATGGCCAATGCCCGTCCGCTCAGCATGCCAAAGCGGCGGCGCGAATGGTATGGTAAGCGCCTTGAAAAACGGAGGTGCTATCCCGCCATGGCTTCTTTATCCTTATCGGGCAAACGCGTACTGCTGGGCATCAGTGCC
This sequence comes from Halomonas sp., assembly GCF_030457605.1. Lineage (GTDB taxonomy): Bacteria > Pseudomonadota > Gammaproteobacteria > Pseudomonadales > Halomonadaceae > Vreelandella. Next base: position 46,860 of record NZ_JAKDUR010000001.1, on the reverse strand, counting down.
GGCATTGCCGCGTATAAAAGCGCGCTGATTACACGCTTGCTGAAACAGGCCGGCTGCGAAGTGCGCGTGGTCATGACCGACGGTGCTCAAGCGTTTATCACACCGATGACGCTGCAGGCGCTGTCCGGCGAGCCGGTACGCACCTCGCTGCTGGATGCCGACGCCGAAGCCGGCATGGGCCATATCGAGCTGGCGCGCTGGGCCGATGCGGTGCTGATCGCCCCGGCCACCGCCGACCTCATCGCCCGCCTGGTTCACGGCCTGGCCGATGACCTGCTCACGACCCTGTGCCTGGCAAGCGATGCGCCCAAACTGATTGCCCCGGCGATGAATCAGGCCATGTGGCGCAACCCGGCCACCCAGCGCAACATCGCCATACTGAACGGGGACGGCTGGCAGCTGATCGGCCCCGGGGCCGGCGATCAGGCCTGTGGCGACACCGGCCCCGGGCGCATGAGCGAGCCCGACGACATCGTGGCCGCGCTCTTCGCGCGCTTGGCCCCGCCGGCAAGTGCCGCTACCGGCAAGCATGTGGTGATCACCGCCGGCCCCACCCGCGAGGCGCTGGACCCGGTACGCTATTTGACCAACCACAGCTCGGGGAAAATGGGCTACGCGCTGGCCACCGCCGCCCTTGAACAGGGCGCGCGGGTCACGCTGATCAGCGGCCCGGTCGCCCTTTCCACGCCTGTCGGTGCCGAACGCATTGCCGTGGAAACTGCTGCCGACATGCACCAGAAAGCCATGCAACTGGCGCCCACTGCTGACGTATTCATCGGCTGTGCGGCGGTATCCGACTATCGCGCTGCCGAAACGGCCGAGCACAAGCTCAAGAAAACCGACAACAGCGACGGCCTGACGCTGACATTGATCAAAAATCCCGACATCATCGCCGAGGTTACCGCGCTGGACGCTGCTCAACGCCCGCCGGTGGTGGTCGGCTTTGCCGCTGAAACCCGGGACGTCAGGCACTACGCCGAAGGCAAACTGAAGCGCAAGGCGCTGGACATGATCGTGGCCAACGACGTCTCCGCCGCCGGGCTGGGCTTTGGCAGCGACGACAACGCCGCCTGGCTGCTGTGGCGCACACCGTCGGGCAACGTCAGCGAACACCAGTCGCCCCAGCCCAAAATCCAGCTTGCCCGAGCGGTCGTTCAGCGCGCGCTGACACTCTCGCCTGCCCCGCCATCGACACATACCAGGGAAACATCATGACCACTGCTACCCGCCCGCGCCTTGAATGCCAGCTGCTGGACGAGCGCCTGCGCGACTACCTGCCCACCTACGCCACCCTGGGCTCTGCCGGTATGGATTTGCGCGCGCTGCTTGATGCACCGCTCACCCTTGAGCCCGGCGATTGCGAACTGGTGCGCACCGGTCTTGCCATTTACATCCGCGATCCGGGCCTTGCCGGGATGATCCTGCCGCGCTCGGGGCTGGGTCACAAGCACGGCATTGTGCTGGGCAATCTCGTCGGGCTGATCGACGCCGACTATCAGGGCGAGCTGATGATCTCGGTCTGGAACCGCGGCCAGCGCGCCTTCACCGTCGAGCCGTTCGCGCGCCTGGCCCAGTACGTGCTGGTGCCCGTGGTGCAGGCCGAGCTTGAGGTGGTCGAGCACTTCACCGCAAGCCAGCGCGGCGACGGCGGCTTCGGCAGCACCGGCGCGCACTAATATCTTTTTCACCGCTTGATTTCATGCAGAGACGACCATGACCCACGCCTCCCTGAACGCCTCCATCTTCCGCGCCTACGACATTCGCGGCATCGTTGACGACACCCTTACCGACGAAAGCGTCACGCTGATCGGCCATGCCATCGGTAGTGAAGCCAGCGCCCGCGGCGAAACCACCGTGGTCGTTGCCCGGGACGGGCGCCTCTCGGGCGAGCGCCTGCAGGCCGCACTGATCCGCGGGCTGACCGCTGCCGGCCAGAACGTGATCAACATCGGCATGGTGCCGACCCCGGTGCTTTACTTTGCTACCCACGTGCTCGACGGCACGACGTCCGGCGTCATGGTCACCGGCAGCCACAACCCGCCGGATTACAACGGCTTCAAGATCGTACTCGGTGGCGAGACGCTCTCCGGCGAGGCCATTACCGCGCTCTACCAACGCATCGTCGACGGCGACCTGACTTATCCTGCCAACCAGGGCGAAGGCCAGGTCAGCGAAGAAGACCTGCGCGAGACGTATCTGGCGCGCATCGTCGGCGATATCCGCGTCAAGCGCCCGCTCAAGGCCGTGGTCGACTGCGGCAACGGCGTGGCCGGGGAACTTGGCCCCGAGTTGATCCGCCGGCTGGGCATCGACACCGTGCCGCTGTTCGATGACATCGACGGCACCTTCCCCAACCACCACCCCGACCCCGGCAAGCCGGAAAACCTCGTTGACCTTGTGGCCAGGGTCAACGAAACCGGCGCCGACATCGGTCTGGCCTTTGACGGCGACGGCGACCGGCTGGGCGTCATCACCCCGAGCGGCAAGCTCATCTACCCCGACCACCTGCTGATGGCCTTTGCCACCGACATGCTCGGCCGCAACCCCGGCGCCAAGGTGATTTTTGACGTCAAATGTACCGGCAACCTGACCGAAGTCATCGAGCAGGCCGGCGGCGAGCCGGAAATGTGGCGCACCGGCCACTCGCTGATCAAGGCACGGATGAAAGAAACCGGGGCCGCGCTGGCTGGCGAAATGAGCGGCCACGTGTTCTTCAAGGAGCGCTGGTACGGCTTTGATGACGGCCTTTACGCCGCCGCGCGGCTGGTGGAAATCCTTTCCGGCCAGCAAGACGATGCCGACATTTTCTTCCAGCGCTTTCCGCTGGACGTGGGCACGCCGGAAATCAATATCGCCGTTACCGATGCCACCAAGTTCGAGCTGGTCGAGAAGCTTGCCCGGGAAGGCGACTTCGGCGAAGGTATCAAAACCACCCTCGACGGCATCCGCGTAGACTATCCCGACGGCTGGGGGCTGTGCCGCGCCTCGAACACCACGCCGGTACTGGTGCTGCGCTTTGAAGGCAAAAGCGACGCCGCGCTTGAGCGCATCAAGTCGCGCTTTGCCGACGCCCTGTCACAGCTTGACGCCACGCTGGAACTGCCCGACAGCCGCTGATCATACAGCGGCCACGAAAAACATTAATAAAATCATCAATAAAACGCTTAATAAAACAGCACCAAAGGGATCATCATGAACTCAGCCAGTCGCGACCCCCAGGTCGTTGTGGAAGTGCTGTCGGAGGCACTTCCCTATATTCAGCAGTTTTCCGGCAAAACCGTGGTAGTCAAATATGGCGGCAACGCCATGACCGAAGACACCCTGATTGACTCCTTTGCCCGCAACATCGTGCTAATGAAGGAAGTCGGTATCAATCCGGTGGTCGTTCACGGCGGCGGGCCGCAGATTGGCGAGCTTCTGGGCAAGCTCAACATCGAGTCGCGCTTTGTCAACGGCATGCGCGTCACCGACGCCGAAACCATGGACGTGGTGGAAATGGTGCTGGGCGGGCTGGTCAACAAAAGCATCGTCAACCTGATCAACCAGTGCGGCGGCAAGGCCATCGGTGTGACCGGCAAGGATGGCGCACAGATTCGCGCCAGGCAGCTGCATGTCGAACAACAAAACCCCGAACACAAGGCGTCTGAAATCATCGACATCGGCCACGTCGGTGAAGTGGAATCCATCTCCACCGACCTGATCGAAATGCTCGCCGCGCGCGATTTCATTCCGGTGATCGCCCCCATCGGCGTGGACGGCGAGGGCAACAGCTACAACATCAACGCCGACCTTGTGGCCGGCAAAGTAGCTGAGGCACTGAACGCCGAAAAGCTGATGCTTTTGACCAACGTCGCCGGGCTGATGGACGACACCGGCGAGGTGTTGACCGGCCTTACCACCGCTCAGGTGGACGCGCTGATCAGCGATGGCACCATCCACGGCGGCATGCTGCCCAAAATCCGCTGCGCGCTGGATGCGGTCAAGGGTGGCGTGCAAAGCGCTCACATCATCGACGGACGCGTGCCCCACGCGGTATTGCTGGAGATTTTCACCAATGCCGGGGTAGGCACGCTGATTACCGATACCGAATAACCGCCACGGAGGGCATGATCATGAGCGAGAAGCACAAGCCGCGCCGCCGCGAGCAGATTCTTCAGGCGCTCGCACAAATGCTCGAGGATGACAGCGGCAAGCGCATTACCACCGCAGCCCTCGCGCGCCAGGTCGGCGTGTCGGAAGCCGCGCTTTATCGTCACTTTCCAAGCAAGGCCCGCATGTTTGAAGGGCTGATCGACTTTATCGAGGAAAGCATTTTTGCCCGCGTTACCCTGATCTTGAGCGACGTGCCCAACGCCACTGACCGCTGCGGCACGATTCTTTCGCTGCTGCTGGGCTTCGCGGAAAAAAATCCGGGACTGGCCCGGGTCATGGGCGGCGATGCGCTAACCGGCGAGACCGCAAGGCTACGCCAGCGCATTCACCAGTTGTTCGAACGGCTTGAGCTGCAGTTCAAACAGATACTGCGCGAAGCCGAGCTGCATGAGGGGCTACGCCCCGACATTCCCGCATCGGCGGCGGCCAACCTGCTGATGGCTCACGCCGAAGGGCGTATTTCCCAGTATGTGCGTAGCGATTTCAAGCACCTGCCCACTACCTACTGGAACGATCAGTGGGCGCTGCTCTCGGCCCGGCTGCTGCGCCCGATCGCACAAAGCGCTTGACCCGCTGCCCCTGACGCAAAAACGGCGCCTTGAAGGCGCCGTTTTTATATTGTGCGACTACCGCACAGGCCAGGCATATCGAGCAAGCGTCATCAGGCGAAAAGCGTCTCGCCCATCTTGTGGCGCAGCTTTTTCATGGCGTTTTTCTCAAGCTGACGAATACGCTCGGCCGATACCCCGTAAACGTCGGCCAGATCGTGCAGCGTGGCCTTTTGCTCGGCCAGCCAGCGGCGCTGGAGAATGTCCCGCGAGCGCTGGTCAAGCCCCTCAAGGGCTCCCTGCAGACGGCGCGAAGCGTCCTGCTCGTAGTCGCTGTCTTCCAGCTGCGTGGCCGGATCGGCGGCTTCATCGTTGAGGAAATGCACCGGCGCCCGGTAGGCGCTGCTGCTGTCCTCATCGTCGCCCGGCGAGGCGTCAAAGCCGGCATCGTAGGACGACAGGCGCCCTTCCATGTCGCGCACCACCGCCGGCTTGACGTCAAGGTCCTTGGCGATGGCGTTGACTTCGTCGTTATTGAGCCAGGCCAGGCGCTTTTTCGCGCTACGCAGGTTGAAAAACAGTTTGCGCTGCGCCTTGGTCGTGGCAATTTTGACGATGCGCCAGTTGCGCAGCACGAACTCGTGGATTTCGGCCTTGATCCAGTGCACGGCAAAAGAGACCAGACGCACGCCCTGGTTCGGATCAAAGCGTTTGACGGCCTTCATCAGGCCGACGTTACCTTCCTGAATCAGATCCGACTGTGCCAAACCGTAGCCGGAATAGCTGCGTGCAATATGTACCACAAAGCGCAGGTGCGAAAGCACCAGACGACGCGCCGCCTCCAGGTCGCCTTCATCGTAAAGGCGCCAGGCTAACGTGCGCTCTTCTTCCGCGCTTAATACCGCAATACTGCCGACCGCGTGTATATAGCCGCCCAGATCATTGCCTGGAGAGAGCTGACCCACCGGTAGAAGACTGTTGCTCATGTGCAGATGGTCTCCCTGATAACCCCAATGTGGTTGACTGGAACAATAGACGTTACAACTGACAAAAAGTTCCCTTCGCGCCGTGTTTAATGCGTTTGACCGGCAATGTAGCGGAATATGCCGTAAAAGTATCCTTCCGCCTACCGCGGCTTGATACTGGCCAGATGTCGCGTGACGGCAACCCAAGCGCCCAGCCAGCCGAGTAGTGTACTGCAAGACAGCAGGATTGTAGAGCCCCCGATACCCAGCGCCGGCAAACTGAACCCCGCGCCGTAACTGGCCGCAAGCGCCTGCACCGGCAGCGCCAGCCAGCGCCCACCCAGGGTTAAAAGCCCCAGCGCCAAAAGCCCGCCACCCAGGCCATACCAGGCACCGCTGTACAGAAACGGCCGGCGCACGAACGCGTGGGTCGCGCCGATCAACATCACCACTTCTATCTCGCGCCGCCGGCTTTCTACCGCCAGCCGGATAGTATTGCCCACCACCAGCAATACACCCAACCCGAACAGCACGCCCAGCGCCAGCGTCACGCGCTGGCCAAGCTCGGCCAGATGCCGCAGGCGCTCGACCCAGGCCAGGTCAACACGGACTTCATCCACGCCGGAAAGCGCCTCCAGCCGCCCGGAAAGCGCCTGCATGGCCTCGGGCGCCACGCTCGCCGGCGTGACCACAATGCTGGCCGGCAGCGGGTTGTCTTCCAGTCCGTCAAGGGCATCTTCAAGCCCCAGCGCCTGCTGAAAGTCCGCCATGCCCTGCGCGGCGGTAATCAGCCGCGTGGTCTTAACGGCAGGCTCGGCAGCTACTGCCTGCTCCACTCGCCCGGCCTGGGCGGTATCAATGCGTGATTGCAGATACACCGTCAGCGTGGCGCTGTCGTCCAGCTCGGCGTCAAGCAACCGGGCGCTTGACAGTGTCAGCCACAGGGCAGCAGGCAGCACCAGCGCGATGGCAATGGCCAGCATGGTGAGCAAACTGCCAATGGGATAGCGCAATAGCCGCCGAACGCTATCAATGGCCATGGCCTTGTGATGGCGCGCCCAGGCACGAAAGCGGCTACCCCACTGCGTGCTCGACAGCGCAGGCTTCGGCGCTCTGGCGGCGGCGGCCGGCGCGGCACGGCGTGTTGGCCGGGCACCGCGGCGCGGCGTGGTAGCGGGTTTGCGTGGCGTTGTCATTGTGCCCCCTCGTCAGCCACCAGTCGCCCGTCACTGAGTCGCAGCATACGATGGCGCAGCCGGGTAATCAGGGCCAGATCGTGACTCGCTATCATCACCGTGGTACCGATGCGGTTGAAGTCTTCGAACAGCGCCATGATGTCAGCCGACAGCTGTGGGTCCAGATTGCCGGTGGGTTCGTCGGCGAGCAGCAGCGAGGGCTTGTTGACCACGGCGCGGGCAATACCCACGCGCTGCTGTTCACCGCCGGATAGCTCGATGGGCAGCGCGCGCTCGCGATGCAGCAGCCCGACCTTGTCCAGCGAGGCCCGTACCCGCCGCGCCACTTCCCGCGGGGAGGCCCCCTGGATCTCCAGCGGCAGCGCAACGTTGTGGAAAATCGAGCGGTCGAACAACAGCTGGTGATCCTGAAATACCACGCCAATCTGGCGGCGATAAAACGGCACCTGGCTTGCATGTAGCCGGGCAATATCGTGCCCGGCCACCACCACACGGCCACGGCTGGGGCGCTCAAGACGCATGATCAGGCGCAAAAGCGAGCTTTTGCCGGCGCCGGAGTGGCCGGTCAGAAACACCATCTCGCCCCGGCCAACGCTGAAGCTCAGGTGTGACAGCGCCTCGAAGCGCCCGCCATAGCGCTTGCCGACGTTCTCGAAGGCGATCATTCGCGGCTGTCGTCTTCCTGGCGGTCAAACAGCGCGCTGACAAAGTCGTTGGCGACGAAGGGGCGAAGATCATCCAAGCCCTCGCCCACGCCGATAAAGCGGATCGGCGTTTGCAATTGTTTGGCCAGCGCAAAAATCACCCCGCCCTTGGCGGTGCCGTCGAGTTTGGTCAGGGTAATGCCGCTGACCGGCACCGCTTCGTTAAAGGTGCTCGCCTGGGTCACCGCGTTCTGGCCGGTACCGGCATCCAGCACCAGCATGACTTCATGGGGGGCGCTGGCGTCGAGCTTTTGCATGACTCGGTGCACCTTTTTCAGCTCTTCCATCAGGTGGCTCTTGTTGTGCAGCCGGCCGGCGGTATCGGCAATCAGCACATCGATACCCCGCGACTTGGCGGCGGCCACTGCGTCATACACCACCGAGGCGCTGTCGGCGCCGGTATGCTGGGCGATTACCGGCACACTGTTGCGTTCGCCCCAGACCTTGAGCTGCTCCACCGCCGCGGCGCGGAAGGTGTCACCGGCGGCCAGCATCACGCTTTTGCCCTCGCGCTGAAAGCGCTGGGTCAACTTGCCGATGGTGGTTGTCTTGCCCACACCGTTCACCCCGACCACCAGAATCACGAAGGGGCCATCGCCGCTTTTCTCAAGGCTCAGCGGCGTGGTCACCGGCTCCAACATGGCGGTCAATTCTTCCTGCAGGCCGCGGTACAACGCCTGCGGATCGCTGATTTCCTTGCGCGATACCCGCGCTTCGAGCCGCTCGATAATCGTGGTGGTGGCTTCAATGCCCACATCGGCCATCAGTAGCTGGGTTTCCAGGTCTTCCAGCAGCTCATCGTCGATCTGCTTTTTGCCCAGAAAAAGATCGGCGATGCCGTCGGTCAGGTTGGCGCGGGTCTTGCCCAGCCCGGCCTTCATGCGCGAAAACCAGCCTTTTTTCACCGGCCGCTCCGCCGGTTGCGATGGTACGGGTTCGGGTTCGGGTTCGGGTTCGGGTTCGGGTTCGGGTTCGAAAGCCTGCTCCGGTTCCATGTGTGGTGACAACTCGGAGGCGGGCTCAACGACCGGATCAGGTTTGGCTTCGGCCTCGGTCACGGGCGGCGGCGCCGGCTCATCTTTCACAACCGGTTCGGCTGCGGCTGGCGGCGTGGGCGCCTCAACGCTGTCATCCTGCTGCTTTGCGTGGCTTTCATCCGGCGTGGCGTCAGCATTCTGTACGTTGTCGTCTTCCGGCGTGGCGTCGCGGGTATCGTGCTTTTTCTTGCGTTTAAAAAAACCAAACATGGGCAATATCCGAGCAGGTCATCATCAAAAAAAGAGAATGGGCTCCATCCTACCACCGCACATCAAGACTTTGGATAAGCAGGGCGCTACAATCCCCGCCCATGAAACGAAAACGCTCCCTTAAACAAAACGCTACGCGCGGCCAGACCCGGTCGAACGGCAAACTGCGCATCATCGGCGGCGACTTCCGCCGCCGCCAGCTGCCCGTACTCGACCTGCCGGGGCTGCGCCCGACGCCGGACCGTGTGCGCGAAACGCTGTTCAACTGGCTGGGGCAGACGCTTTACGGCCAGCGCGTGCTGGATGCCTTTGCCGGTACCGGCGCGCTGGGCATTGAAGCCTTGTCCCGGGGTGCTGCGCACGTGGACTTCGTGGAGCAGGATGCCGGCGCGGCGGCTCAACTCCAACAGAACCTTGACACATTGCAGACAGATAAAGGTCATGTGGCCCGCCAGGACGTTCAGGCGTTTCTCGCCCAGCCGCCGGCGATGAAGGAACCGTTCGATCTGGTGCTGCTTGACCCGCCCTTTCATCAAGGGCTTATCGACACCTGCTGCGAGGCGCTTGAAACCGGCGGCCGGCTGGCCCCGGAGGCGCTGATTTATCTGGAAGCAGAATCGTCTCTCATGCCGGCGCCCCCCGAGAACTGGCAGCTTTATCGTCAAACCCGGGCCGGCGAAACCACGGCACGGCTTTACCGGCGCGAAAGCCCATAAGTCACGCTTGCCGAGGCGACGCGCGGGCGTTACGCTCAGCGCATCCCGGTGACTCAGGGTCGGCGCTTCATCAGTCGGCCACGCTGCATCACGTGATTATTTCGCTGTTACTTACTAGTCAGGAGAAAAACATGAGCCAGGAACTGTTCAATCAGCTTGAGCAAAAAGTTACCGCCACGGTCGAGGCACTTGAGCTGTCCAAGCTGGAAAACGACGAGCTGCGCGAAGAAAACCAGACGCTCAAGCAGGAGCGTGAAGAATGGGAGCGCCGCCTCAACGGCCTGCTGCAGAAATTCGACGACACCAGCAGCTAAGTCGTCAGCGCACACGACATCAACAGCGCATCTTCACGACCGGCGTCGTGGCTATCGGGCGCGGCGGGGTAATAGTTTTTACGCCGCCCGTCCTCGCTGAAGCCGTGGCGCCGGTATAGCGCAATCGCGGCCACGTTACCCGCGCGGACTTCCAGCAGCAGACGTTCGCTTTGCCAGCGTCTGGCCAGCTTGCAGGCGGCGCTAATCAGCGCGTTTCCGACGCCGCGGCCGCGGTAATCAGGCATCACGCCTAGCGCCTGAATCTCGGCATCAAACGGCAGACGCGCCAGCCAGACATACCCGATCAGCCCTTGCGTACCACCACCCATGACGCCCAGCACCCGGCCATCCCGGGCTTCCATGGCCTCGCATAGCGCCCCGGCCATGGCACCGCTGCCGGTAATGCTGCCGCCCGACATGATCCGCCTGGCATCGCAAGAGTCGAGAGGTCCCACCCGCCATTCGGCGCCGTTTGCCACTTTACTCTCCACGCTGTGTTCAGCCCCGTTTTCACTCACTTGCCTGCTCCTCGCGCCACGCCTCACCCAGCCTGACCAGCAACGGCCAGAGCCTGCGCTTGGCGGCCCCATCGTTCAGCAGTGACGCCGGATCAGGGCCCTGCCACAGCGGCAGTGACAGGGTTTGCGAAACCACTTGCTCGCCCTCTTCCTGCGCAGCCAGCACCCGGGCAAGCGGCGAGGTGTCATCCCCGGCCCACCACAACACTCGGGTCGGCGCCCAGCCATTGCGGCTTGCCGTGCCACTGACAAAGGCGCTCAGGCCTTCCTGCGCTTCAAGCAGCGGTTCCTGCGCTGCGGGACCATCGGCCAGCGGCGGCCAGGTAAAGGTCTGCCAGGCCGACATGGCTGACGCAGGTATACCCGCCGCGTGGTAGGCATTGGCCAGCAGGCTGCGCTGCTCGACCGTCAGCTCACCACCATGAAGGCTGAGCCAACGTCCGCCAAGGCACAGGCACGACAATGTAAAGGTCAGCGGCTGGCGGGGCTTTTCCGGGGCAGGCACGGGCAGCGCTTGCTCCACAGGTGCCGGCGGTGGCTCTGCCTGCGGAGCACCCTCATCCAGCAGCGCCTTGAGCGAGGCCGGATTGGCCGCTGGCTCGGGCGGGGTGGTGCGGCGATCAGCTTCGGCCTGCTGAGCATCATCAAGCAGTGCATGCAGACGCTGGCTGTGCGAAACAGGCGCCTGCGGCGAGGCCTGCTCCCACTCGCAGGCGGGCGTTTCCAGCGCGTTGGGCAGGCAGTAGCGCGACGCCAGCGTGGTAATGCCCATGGCGTCAAGATACTGCCGGCGAACGGCTTCCTGGTTCACTTGCTGCCGCCGCGACAGTCGGGCGAGTCCGGGCGCTGGCCGCCACGTGCCTGCCATTCTGCCGGCGTGTAGAGGTGCAACGCCAGCGCGTGTACCGGGCCGGCAAGCTCGTCGGCCAGCAATTTGTAGACCTGCTGATGGCGCTTGACCGGCATGAGCCCGTCAAGCTGCTGGCTGACCAGCGTGACCTTGAAGTGCGTCTCGGAATTGGGCGGCACGTTGTGGCGGTGGCTTTCGTTCTCCACCTGCAGTACCGACGGTGCCAACGCTTCAAGTTTGTGCTCGATCTGTGTCTGCAGCGTCACGGTTATCTCCCAGGCTGAATTCAATGGCGGAACAGGCGTCAAGTTGTACGCGCTTACGCGCTACGCGACGATGAAGGCTCGCGCATGGCCCGGCGTGCCAGCGGAATCCGCGCCACGCTTGCCAGCAATGATAACAGCGCGGTCAACGCCCCCAGCCACAGCGTCACCTGCACCGCCAGCCCCAGCGCCAGCGTCGCGCCGACCAGCGCCACACCCAACGACTGGCCCACGGTGCGCGTGGTACTCATTACCCCGGAGGCATTGGCGCTACGCTCCGCCGGCAAACTGGCCATCATCTCGCGATTGTTGGGCGGCTGGAAAAGCCCGAAGCCGATGCCACAAAGCGCCACACGCCACAGGCTGCCGGCAATCCCGGTGCTTTCATCCACCAGTGCCAGCGCCACAAATCCCACGATCAAAAGCCCCAGGCCAGCACTGGAGAGCACGCTGGGATTCACCCGGTCGGCCAACCGCCCAGCCAACGGCCCCACCACCATCAGCGCCAGCGGCCAGGGCGTAAACAGCCAGGCGGTGAGCAACGGGCTCAGTCCCATTTTTTCCTGATAGAGAAACGACAGCGCCACAAACGCCAGCCCCTGGCCGATAAAAGCGAACCCCGAAGCCGACACGGCCAGCGTGAAGCGTTTTTCGCGGAACAGGTGCAGCGGCAGCAGCGGATAGGGTGCGCGCCGCTGCCGGCGGATGAATGCCGTACCCGCCAACAGCATGCCAAGCCCGAAGCCCGTACACTGCCAGGCGGGCGCGCTGTGCCCTATGGCGTTCATGGTCAGAAACAGGCCGGCGAGCATCAGCATGGAATACAGCGCGCCGATGGCATCAAAACTGCCCTGACGCGGCGTTTCTTTCGGTAATGCGTGGCGGGCGAGCAGAAAGGAGGCAAGCCCCAGCGGCACGTTAAGGGCAAACAGCCACGACCAATGGGTGAACGACAGCACCAGCCCGCTAAGCGTGGGGCCGGCGGCGTAACCTCCGCCCACCACCAGCGCCGAGAGCCCCAGCGCACTGCCCAACAGGCGCGAAGGGAAAATCAGCCGGTAGATTGAAGGGCCAATGGAAAGCGTCGCGGCCGCCCCCAGCCCCTGCAAGGCGCGAAACACCAGCAGGGTTTCCAGGTTGGGCGACAGCGCCGACCCCAGCGCGGCCAGCACAAAGGTGCCCAGCCCGAACAGGTAGATGCGCCGGCGGGTGAGCAGCTCGCTCAAGCCCGCAAACACCAGTAAAAATGCCGCGCACACTACCTGGAAGATATTGGTGACCCACACCACCCGGGCCGGCGTCACGTCGAGGTCGACGGCAATGGAGGGCAACGCCAGGTTGATCATGGTGGTATCCACCACCGCCATCAGCGTGCCGCTGACCAGCGCCAGCACGGCAAGAAAGCGCTCGGGGCCGGGCAGGCCATCGTCGCCGTCCCGCGTTTCAAACAGTCGCATGGGTAAAGTCCTTGGGCAATACACACAGGAAAACCGGCCGCAGCCGGTTTGGGTATGCCTTGAGCCGGGCATGTGCTGCCCGGCTCACCAGCCGGTTTTCAGACGGCGCCTAGTCCGGTTCGTTATCCAGCAACAGCGCATCGTCCACTTCCGAGATTTCCAGCGCCGTTTCATCATCAAGATCCACGGCCAGAAAGCTGTGCTCGATGCGCAAAAAATCCTGAAACAGCGACCAGTCAAGCGCTTCCGGCCACTGACGCTCGTCTTCTTCCCAGGCCCGCAGCTCGGTTTCAAAAATTTCCACGTAGCGCTCGCGCACGTAGGCTTCAAGCGCCTCGGGCGTGTCCATCTCGGGAATCAGGTAGACGGTGCTCTCACGCTCGACATCGTCAAGCGTCAGGTCATCTTCTCCCATGGCCGGCTCAAGCGCGTTGATCCAGTCCACAAATTCCTGGGTCGGCCGGACGCTCAGGGCGGAGCGGTTAAGCAGTTTCATGGGATTCTCCTTGCAAAGCGATGCCTGGCTGAACGATTTTCACCGTCGAAATCGAATGTTGAAACCAGCGTCTTTCAGACCGGGACTTTAAACCACGTCAGTATGGGCGTTTACACGCCGACATGCCAACGTTTGCCCACCTGGTGGCCGATGTTTACCCTTCCGCTTCCGGACGCATCGCCGGGAACAGCAGTACGTCCCGGATGGAAGCGCTGTCGGTAAACAGCATGACCAGCCGGTCAATGCCGATGCCCTCGCCCGCGGTCGGTGGCAGACCGTATTCCAGCGCGCGCACGTAGTCGGCATCATAATACATCGCTTCAAGATCACCGGCGTCTTTTTCCGCCGCCTGCTCTTTAAAGCGTTCGGCCTGATCTTCGGCGTCGTTAAGCTCTGAGAAGCCGTTGGCGATTTCGCGCCCGCCGACAAAGAACTCGAAGCGATCGGTCACGAAGGGATTGGCATCGTTGCGTCGCGCCAGCGGGCTGACCTCGGCCGGATATTCGATGATAAAGGTCGGCTGATCGAGCTTGTGCTCGGCGACTTCTTCAAAGATTTCCGTTTGCAGCTTGCCCAGCCCCCAGATGTCCTTCACCGCGATACCCAGCTTTTCGGCCAGCGCACGAGCGGCATCAAGCGTATCCAGATCAGCGTCCACAATACCGTCGCCGTGGGTCAGTATGGCGTTGCGCAGTGTGATGCGCTCAAACGGTTTGCCGAAGTCGTACTCGGCGCCCTGATAAGGAATCAGCGTGGAACCCAGCACCTGCTCGGCAGTGGCACGCAGCATGGCTTCGGTCATGTCGAGCAGATCGTTGTAATCGGCGTAGGCCCAGTAGAACTCGACCATGGTGAACTCGGGGTTATGCCGCGTGGAAAGCCCTTCGTTCCTGAAGTTGCGGTTGATTTCGAAGACTTTCTCGAAACCGCCCACCACCAGACGCTTGAGGTAAAGCTCCGGCGCCACGCGCAGGTACATATCGATGTCCAGCGCGTTGTGATGGGTGATAAACGGCCGTGCCGTGGCGCCGCCGGGGATCTGCTGCAGCATCGGGGTTTCGACTTCCATGAAACCGCGATCCTCGAAAAAACGCCGCATGGCACTGATGATCGCCGCGCGAGTTTCAAACACCCGGCGCGACTCGGGGTTCATGATCAGGTCAACGTAGCGCTGACGATAACGGGCTTCCTGGTCGGTCAGGCCGTGAAACTTGTCGGGCAGCGGGCGCAGGCTCTTGGTCAGAAGCGAGGCGTCGACCATCTTGACGTAGAGATCACCCTTGCCCGACTTGTGCACCGGGCCGCGCCCGGCGACGATATCGCCGATGTCCCAGCCCTTGACGTCGTCGAGCACGTCCTCGGGCAGGCCTTTCTTATCCACGTAGAGCTGAATTTGCCCGGCCACGTCCTGAATCACGATGAAGGGGCCACGCTTGCGCATGATACGCCCGGCCACTGACGCCTGCTGGTCAAGCGCTTCAAGCGCGTCCTTTTCCTTGTCACCCAGCGCGTCCTGCAGCTCGATGCTCAGGCTATCGCGACGAAAATCGTTGGGAAACGCGCTTTTCCCCTGAGCAGCGGTCTTCTCACGACGCGCGGCAAGTTTGGCGCGGCGCTCGGCGATCAAGTGGTTTTCGTTCTCAAAAGACGCATCCTGGTTGGCCATTCGGGCACCCTTACAATAATAAACCTGAAAAATCGATAAAACCCTGACAGCAACGCAGCGCTGCAAACACTACAAGCCCTGCTTGAGACTGGAGACGATAAACTGATCCAGATCGCCGTCGAGCACCTTGTCGCAGTTACTCGACTGCACGCCGGTGCGCAGGTCCTTGATGCGCTGGTCGTCCAGCACGTAGGAGCGGATCTGGCTGCCCCAGCCGATGTCGGCCTTGGAGTCTTCCGCTTCCTGCTTGGCCGCATTGCGCTTTTGCATCTCAAGCTCCCAGAGCCTGGCCCTGAGCTGCTTCATGGCAAAATCGCGGTTGGCGTGCTGGCTGCGCTGGCTCTGGCAGGCCACGACCACTCCGGTCGGCTCGTGGGTGATACGCACGGCCGAGTCGGTGGTGTTGACGTGCTGGCCACCCGCACCGCTTGAGCGGTAGGTATCGGTGCGCAGATCAGCGGGGTTGATATCCACCTCGAAGCTGTCGTCCACCTCGGGGGAGAGAAACACCGAGGAAAACGACGTATGGCGACGGCCGCCCGAATCAAACGGGCTTTTGCGTACCAGGCGGTGTACGCCGGTTTCGGTGCGCAACCAGCCAAAGGCATAGTCGCCCTGAATATGCAGCGATGCCGACTTGATTCCGGCGACGTCGCCGGCAGAAATTTCGGTGATGTCTGCCTTGAAGCCGTGATGCTCGGCCCAGCGCAGGTACATGCGCAGCAGAATGTTGGCCCAGTCCTGTGCTTCGGTGCCGCCGGAGCCCGACTGGATATCCAGGTAGGCGTTGTTTTCATCCATGTCGCCGGAAAACATGCGCCGAAACTCAAGCGTCTCAAGTGACGCCTGAAGGCTGTCCAGCTCTTTGCGAACTTCATCCACCGTCGCTTCGTCATCTTCCATCTCGGCCAGCTCAAGCAGGTCTGTGCTGTCGCCAAGCCCCTGCTCAAGGGTGTCGATGGTGGTGACGATGGTATCCAGCGACGCGCGCTCCTTACCCAGTTTCTGGGCATAGTCCGGGTCATTCCAGATGGCCGGGTCTTCCAGCTCGCGGGTTACTTCTTCTAGCCGGTCTTTACGCTCGGCATAGTCAAAGATACCCCCTAAGAATGCCTGTCCGCTCCGACAGATCCTTGATTTGGTTATGAATCGGGTTGGTTTCCAGCATGAATGCGCCCCAGATATGTGGCTTTGGCAAAACGGGCATTGTAGCGAAACCCGACGCGCCCCGCATCCATCGCCCGGCAACATCCGCATAAAAACACGCACCCGGCAAAAAACCCGGCCGCAGCCGGGTCTGGTGAGATTAGTGCAGGGTGTGGCGCCTAGAAGCGGTAGGTCAGCTGGGCACCAAAGCCGTGGGCTTCGTTTTTGTAGTCGGCGGAGTAGCGAGACGTCACCGGCGGCGTTTTCTGCCCAGCTACTGTGAAACCGTCTTCTTTCTCCTGATCAATGCTGGTGCTGCGCTCGGTAAGGTAGGAATAGGCCACGTCCACCGTCAGATCATCAATCGGCGTCCAGCCGGCGCCCAGCGAAAAGATGCGCCGGTCGTCGGACGGAATCCGCACGCTGCGGTGCTCGTCATTGCTCGGCGTCTGGTCGAGGCTCAGCCCGGCGCGCAGCGCCCATTGCGGGGTCAGCTGGTATTCGCCGCCCACGGCGAAGGCCCAGGAGTTGGAGTAGTTCTGCACCTCGTTGGTAATCTCACCGCGCGCACCACCTTCTACCAAAATCTTATCAAACTGGCTCCAGCGCGCCCAGGAGGCGCCAAACATCAGCTTGAGCTTCTCGGTCATTTGCTGGGTCACGGAGAAGTTGACGGTCTCCGGGGTAGTCAGGTCTAGAGTCGCGTCATCAGTTACGGTGCCAATGCCCAGCTGATCCAAAGCTGGCGACGACGCGGTGAAATCGCCATCAAGACTATAGTCCACCTTGGAACGGTAGGTCAGCCCCAGCGTGGTTTCCGGCACCGGCTGATAAATCACCCCGAGGTTGTAGCCCCAGGCCTCATCATCGCCTTCAACCCGTGAGTCCACTTCGCTTCTGCCTAAGGGGGTGACCACTGGCACCTGGCGGCGTAGCTCACCGTCAACGCGGTTATAGGTGACGCCGGCGCCCACCGACCACTGGTCGTTAAAACGGTAGGACACCGTGGGCTGCGCGGTCATGACTTTGACTTCGGTGTAGTTGCCCTGATTGCGCCCTTGAAACCCGCTTTCATAGTCGGTCTTGGAGCCAAACGGCGCGTAGACGCCAAAGCCGAAGGCCAGCCGGTCGTTGACCGGATGGACATAGAAGGCAAAAGGAATCGCCTTGTTGCCGACCATGTCGCCGTCGTTGGATCCCGCTACCGGCAGCGTATCAGTTATTCCACCGGTGGCCTGCAAGAACGCCGGGCTAGTTTGCGACGCTCGAGCATTGCTGATGTCGTTATTGACCTTCAGGTAGGTGCCACCCGCCGTCACCTGGGCGCGATCAAGGAACGACATCCCTGCGGGGTTGCCATATACGATAGTGGCATCCTCGACGTTGGAGCTGCGCCCGGCGTGGCCGTAGCCTTGGCCGCTGACGCTCTGTTCGTTGAGCTGAAAACCGCCGGCATGGGCCTGGCCGGCAACGGCGGCGGCGCTAACGGCCGCTACCAGTGCAAGTTTTCTAACGTAAAAAGTCCGTTTGGCATCGTTTCTGGCGGCATGGTTAATATTGTTATTCATGGTCAACCTCTCTTCCCGATGATCGTTATGCAGCTTCCTGATTGATGATGCAGTCTGGCTTGCGGTGAACCCTTCCGAACGTGTGAATCCCGTCGCCTTGGTAAGTACTTTTAACCTAGTGTCTTTTTCTCGCACCCGGCGCACAGGTTCAAGGGCAAACGACCGTTTTATTGTGTTTTTTTCTCATCCTTTAGTCTTACCAAAATTCTGCCCCTCTCTTTCCCGGTGTTACGGCCTCGAATTGACCTATGGGTAACACAAAGGTTTTACACTAAGGATATGCACCACCTGTTACTCAGGCGGCTGGGCAAGAACAAGAGAGGATAAACGGATGAAAGTCAGCGAAATTGCCCGAGAAGCCGGCGTAACGGCCGAAACCGTGCGCCACTACGCTCGCGAGCAGCTGCTCGCCCCCACGCGACACCCGCAAAACGGCTATCAGCTGTTTGACCGGCACGACCTTGAGCGCCTGCGCTTCATTCAGCGGGCGCGCAAGCTGGGCTTCAGCGTTGGGGAGATTCGCGAGATTCTCGCCCATGCCGATCAGGGTGACTCGCCCTGCCCGCTGGTGCGCGACCTGTTGGCCAGCCGGCTGCCCCAGATCCGCGCGCGCATTGCCGAGCTTGAGGCGCTGGCGGCACGCATGGAACAGGCGCTGGCCAGCTGGCAGGACATGCCCGACGGCACGCCGGACGGCCACAGCCTGTGCCGCTTGATTGAAAGCTTTCCCGAGGAGGCACCATGAATCCGCAAACCCTTACTCGCTACGTGC
The DNA here is from genome assembly GCF_030457605.1 of Halomonas sp. Lineage (GTDB taxonomy): Bacteria > Pseudomonadota > Gammaproteobacteria > Pseudomonadales > Halomonadaceae > Vreelandella. The sequence goes on along the minus strand of NZ_JAKDUR010000001.1, from coordinate 28,282 downwards.
CCGGCATGAACTGCCAGGGCTGCGTCAAGCGCATGCGCGAGGCTGTTCAGGCGCTTGACGCCGACGCCGAAGTCACCGGCACACCGGACGAAAAGCGCCTTGACGTGACCACCACACTCGACGCCGAGACGCTTGACCGCGCACTTGATGACGCCGGCTACCCGCCCGGCGCTCCCGAGACAGAGACAGGCGGCGACACCGCAGACGACGAGAGCGCCACAGCGCCGAGCGAAAACCGCGCAGACGCCGCGGAGCCCGGCGCGGCATCCGGCCGCCAGACACGGCTGGCGATTGGCGGCATGACCTGCGCCAGCTGCGTGAAAACCGTGCAGCAGGCGCTTGAACGTACCGCCAACGTCGATTCGGCCACGGTCAACTTCGGCACCCACACGGCCGAGGTGGCCGGCAGCGCCGAGCAAAGCGTGCTGATCCGCGCGGTTCAGGACGTTGGCTACGACGCCGAGCCAATAGTCGATATGCGCGAAGCCGAAAGCACTCGCGCCGACAAGGAGGCCCGTGAGTACAAAGCACGCCTGAAAGGCAGTCTTTATTCACTGGTGCTGGCCGTGCCGCTGATGGCCAGCATGTTTTTCTTCCATCCCGAGCCAATTGGCGCCGGCCGGTTGTACTGGCTGGTCATCGGCGCGCTGACTCTTGGCGTCATGGCCTTTCCCGGGCGGCATTTTTTCACCAGCGCGTGGAAAAGCTTCAAACACCACCAGGCCAACATGGACACCTTGATCGCCATGGGCACCGGCACCGCCTGGGCTTATTCCATGGTCGTGGTGCTGTTTGCCTCCTGGCTGCCCGAGGCTGCCCGCGGGATCTATTTTGAGGCATCAAGCATGGTCATCGGGCTGATTCTGCTGGGCAACGCCATGGAGCTTAAAGCGCGTGGGCGCACCAGCGATGCGCTCAAGCGCCTGCTCGACCTGCAAACCCGCACCGCCCGGGTGATCCGCGACGGTGAGGAGCAGGAAGTCGAGAGCGACGCGGTGCGCGAAGGCGATACCATTCGCGTACGCCCCGGCGAGCGCCTGCCGGTGGACGGCGACGTCACCGAAGGCCAGAGCCATATTGACGAATCCATGCTCACCGGCGAGCCGCTGCCGGTAGCCAAGGCAAAAGGCGATACCGTTAGCGCCGGCACGGTCAACGGCAAGGGCGGGCTTTTGTATTGCGCCACCCGGGTGGGCAACAATACCCGGCTGGGCCAAATTACCGAGCAGGTGGCCAGCGCCCAGAACTCGCGCCCGCCCATTGGCGACCTGGCCGACAAGGTCTCAAGCGTTTTCGTCCCCTCGGTGATGATTATTGCCGTACTCACTGCGCTTGCGTGGTTCAACCTCGGCGTTGAGGCGCGCGTTATCCACATGCTGGTGGCGGCGACCTCGGTGCTGATCATCGCCTGCCCTTGCGCGCTGGGGTTGGCCACGCCGATTTCCACCATGATTGGCGTAGGCAAGGCCGCCGAGCACGGCGTACTGGTAAGAAGCGGGGACGCCCTGCAAACCGCCAGCAAACTCACCGCGCTGGTGGTGGATAAAACCGGCACCCTGACCGAAGGCAAACCCCGGGTCACCGAAGCCGAGATATTCGGCGCCGACGAAGCCGCCACCCTCGGCCGGATCGCCGCCCTTGAGCGCGGCTCCGAGCACCCGTTGGCCACCGCCCTGCTCCGCTATTGCGAGGAAGAAAAAGGCGTGGAGGCGGCCACCATCCGCGACTTTGACAGCGTTACCGGCGGCGGGGTCAAGGCGCAAAGCGACGCCGGCGAGCTACTGCTGGGCAATGCCCGCCTGCTCGAAGACGCCGGCATTGACCTGGCGGCCGGCCGCGACAGCGCCCGGACACTGGAAGAAAAAGCCCGCACGCTGGTGTATCTCGCGGTGGACGGCAAGCTCGCCGCGCTGTTCGGCGTCAGCGATCCGCTGCGCGACGATGCCAAAGACGCGATCGCGCGGCTCAAGGCCGACGGCCTGAGAATCATCATGCTCACCGGCGATAACCGCCACACGGCCAAAGCGATTGGCGACGAAGTGGGCATCGACGATTATCGCGCCGAGCTCAAGCCCGAGGACAAGCACGCCGAGATCGAACGTCTGCAGCAGGAAGGTTACATCGTGGGCATGGTGGGTGACGGCATCAACGATGCGCCGGCGCTGGCCCGGGCCGATGTGGGTTTTGCCATTGGCCAGGGTACCGACGTAGCGATTGAAAGCGCCGGCATTACGCTAATGCGCGGCTCGCTGCACGGCGTGGCCGCCGCGATCGAAATCAGCCAGGCCACTCTTGCCAACATCAAGCAGAATCTGGCCGGTGCCTTTGGCTATAACGCGCTGTGCATTCCCATTGCTGCGGGGGTGTTCTACCCGCTGACCGGCACGCTGCTGTCGCCGATGATCGCCGGGGCGGCGATGTCGCTGTCGTCGATTACCGTGGTCAGCAACGCCAACCGCTTGCGCCTGTGGAAACCCGAACAGGCGCCCTCCACCGCCGCCAACACAAGCGACAACCACGCCAACAAGGAGCAACACGCATGAGTTTTCTGGTTAATCTCGCGGGTCTCGGGCTGATTGCCGCCGTTGTCTGGTGGTTCTGGCTGAGCTAGCGTTTAAGCCGTCCGCCTGGCGTTACGTAGAACCAGCACCAGCGCTACCGCGCACAGCAGCGCCACCAGGCCGGCAAAGCCGGCCCCGGTGGCCGTAAGCCCCAGCTGGCGTGCGGCCAGGCCGATGCCTACCACCGGAATCGACAGCGCGATATACACCACGACAAAAAACGTCGAGGTGACCGCGCCACGCTGGCTTGCCGGGCAGGCGGCCGCGATGGCGCCGAGTCCCGCACGAAAAGCAATGCCCTGCCCGGCGCCGGCGAACAGAGCGCCGCCCAGAAACACCGTCAGCGTCTCCTGCAAAATGCCCGTGCCAATCAAAAGTGCCCCGGCAATCACCATCAGACAGCCCAGCGGCAAGCGCCATGCAGCGGTAATTCTCCCCTGTAGCGCTTGCCCAAGCGTCGAGGCAAAAAATACCATGCCGGCGACCAGACCAATCAGCGCAAGGTTGTGCTGATCCAGCACCTGCTGCATAAACGCCGGCACCATGGCGGTAAAAAAGCCCAGCACGGCAAAGCCGGCAAAGCCAGCCAGTACGGCGGGTAAAAATACTCGGCGCACCTCGGGTGGCAAACTCAGACGCTGTATGCTTAGACGCGGGTTCACCGCCCGCGCCACGGTTTCGGGCGTGCGCCAAACCAGCACGATGCCCACGGACAACAACACTAGATGCAGCCCGTACGGCAGCGCCAACGGTGCGGGCAACCAGGCGCCGAACACACCCGCAGTCATCGGCCCCAAACCCAGCCCGCCCATATTGACCGCGGTGGCGGCAAGCGTTGCCCGGGCCTTCCATACAGGCGGTGCCAGTTCAATCACCGCCACCGTCGCCGTACCGGTAAAGATCCCCGCCGAGACACCCGATATCACTCGTCCCACCAGCAACCAGGCAAGGTTATCTCCCAGTAGAAATACCGCATCGCTAAGCGCGGCGACGAGCATTCCGGCAAACAGCATGGGCCGCCGCCCCAGCTGGTCCGACCAGCGCGCGGTGACAATCAGTGCACCAATGACGCCCAGCGCATAGGCCGCAAAAATCACGCTAATCACCAGCTGGGAAAAGCCGTATTCGGCCTGATACAGCGGGTACAGCGGCGTGGGCAGCGTGGTACCCAGCATCACCACCAGAAAGGCAAACGCCGGCCCCAGAAAGGCCAGCGGCGACGCCGAAGCAGAGGGCGTCTGACAGGCGGCAGATGCTGACATATTCGGTCCTTGGGTTAATAAATGACCACGGTGAGCGAGCACAGACATTTTCGGACGACGCTAGACCGGTTCGGCGTGCTCCACCATCAACTGCAGGCTTTCACGGCCGCGAAAGCGGTTGCGGTTGAGCTTGTAGGCACAGTGCAGGGTATCGCCGAGGGCAAAGGCCGGCAGCTCGCCGGGGGTAAGCGCTCGGAACCAGATGGCCTTGAGCGTCAGCGCACCGATAGAAAGCTCCATCATCAGGTGGGTGCCGTCCGCCCCCACCGGCCTCAGGGATTCAACAAGAAAGTGCCCTTCAAACAGCGGCGGATCAAACTCGCGCCCATAAGGCCCCAGCGCCTCGAGTTCGTCCAGCGTGGCAAGATCGAGTTGCGCGGCGCCCAGTTCGCCGTCGGTCCAGAGTTTGGGATAAAGCGGCGTATCACCCAACTGCTCGCCCACGGCCTGTAAAAACGCTGCCTTGAACTCAGCCAGGCGCTCCTCCGGCACACCAATGCCCGCAGCACCGCTATGGCCGCCAAAGCGTGGTAGCGCTTCAGCGGCAAGCTCATGGGCACGCTGCAAGGCGTCGCGCAGGTGCAGCCCGTCAATCGAGCGGCCGGAGCCGGTGAGCATGCCCGGCGCGGCGGCCCGGGTAAGCACCAGTGCAGGGCGGCCGTAGGTCTGCACCAGACGTGAGGCGACAATGCCCTGCACGCCCGGGTGGCCGTCTTCCACAAACACCACCACCGCCGGAGCGTTAGCGGCGAGTTCGGCCGCAGCCAGCGCGCGCGCCTCGGCGGCCATCTCGGCTTCAATGGCCTTGCGCGACTGGTTATCGTCTTCAAGGATACCCAGCTGGCGTACGGCCACGGCGTCGCTTTCGGCGAGCATGAAGTGCAGCGCGGCGTAAGGATCATCGAGGCGCGAGCGGGCGTTGATGCGCGGCCCCATCTGAAACGCCAGGGTTTCGGCGTTGAACGGCACGCTATCCGGCCCCAGCCGTTCGGCCATGGCACGCCAGCAGGGAGCGTCCATGCGATTGATCAAGGCAAGTCCCTGGGTGACCACCGCACGGTTGGCCGGGCTTGCGCCAAGCGACACGCAGTCGGCCACGGTGCCCAGTGCCACGTAGGAAAGCCACGGGGAAAGCTTGGGCGTCGTCTCGGGCAGCGCGCCCCACTCGATAAGCACGCCACGAGCCAGCGACATCACAAGCCACGCCACCATGCAGCCGGCAATCGTTTCGTCGGGGTAGTCGCAGTCTTTCCGCGTGGGATTGACACAGGCATACGCTGACGCCGGCGGGCCTTCTTCGGGCAAGGCGTGGTGGTCGCTTACCACCACGTCGATGCCGGCGGCCTTGAGCCGCGCGATACGCGGCTCATCCGAGCTTCCGCAGTCGGCGGTGATCACCAGCGTCGGCAGCGGCTTTAGGGCCAGCGTGCGCTCGACCAGCGGCAGGCTGATGCCGTAGCCATCAAAGATGCGATGGCCAATCAGGCTGTGAAGCTTGTGTTCGGGCACGCCGAAAAGCTCCACCAGCGTGCGGCGGATGACCACATGGGAGGTGATGCCGTCGACGTCATAGTCAGTCAGAATGCCGATCGACTCACCTTCGGCGACCGCCTCGGCAATTCGCTCGGCGGCGCGACGGCCGTCGGCGAGCTTTTCCGGGTGCGTCAGGTAGCGCAGGCTCGGGGTTATCAGCGGTGCCAGCTCGCCCGCATAGTCGGGCAGGCGCGAAGCCAAAAGCCGCGCCTGAAGCTCGGAAAGCCCCTGCGCCTGAGCCCTGGCGTAAACCGCCTCATCGCGCGGCCGCGGCTGCAGCCGCGGCCGGGTCAAGCTGTGGGGAAGCTCGGTCAGCGCGGTCATTAGCGGCGGTTTTCCGCCACGAACTGCTGCACCGCGGCAAGCTCGGCGGGCAGCACCGTGTAGCGTTCTTCGCGCTCCAGCAGATCGTCCATGTGCGCCGGCAGCGGCACGCCGGGGAAACCGGCCCTGGCGACCGCTTCGGCAAACTTGGCCGGATGCGCGGTAGCAAGCGTAATCACCGGCGTGGCAGCATCTGCCCGGGCACATTCGGCGGCGCGATAGCCAGTCGCGGTATGCGGGTCAAGCACTTCGCCGGTGCGGTGATGCGCTTCGCGGATCACTTCGAGGATGGTGTCGTCATCCACGCTGTGGCTTGAGAACTTCTCGCGCAATTTGTTAAGCGGCGCCTCAGCCAGGGCTGCGGGCTCCTGCTGGAAGCGCTCCAGCAGCTCGGCCACCGCGCGGCCGTCGCGGTCGTAGGCGTCAAACAGCAGCCGCTCGAAGTTGGACGACACGACGATGTCCATGGACGGCGCAAGCGTCGCCGCAAGCTCCTGTTTGGAGAAATCGTTGTCGGCAAGCGTGCGGTGGAGAATGTCGTTGGCGTTGGTGGCAATGATGAACTGCTTCACCGGCAGCCCCATCTTGTAGGCCATGTAGCCGGCAAAGACGTTGCCAAAGTTGGCCGAGGGCACACAGAAGCTCACCTCGCGATGGGGAGCGCCCAGCGCCACGCCGGCGGCCACGTAATAGACCATCTGCGCCATGATTCGCGCCCAGTTGATCGAGTTGACCGCCACCAGCCGGGTGCCGTTGAGGAACGACTGGTCGGCGAAGCTTGCCTTGACCATGGCCTGGGCGTCGTCGAAGTTGCCTTCGATGGCGACGTTGAACACGTTGTCCGCCAGCACCGAAGTCATCTGGCGGCGCTGCACCTCGGAAACGCGGTTATGCGGGTGCAGGATGAAAATATCGAGGTTGTCGCAGTGGCGACAGCCTTCAATGGCCGCCGAGCCGGTATCGCCCGAAGTGGCCCCCATGATCACGGCGCGCTCGCCGCGCTTTTTCAGGAAGTGGTCCAGCAACCGGCCGAGCAGCTGCAGCGCCACGTCCTTGAACGCAAGCGTGGGGCCGTGGAACTGCTCCATCAGGAAGTGGTTGGCGTCCAGCTGCTTGAGCGGCACCACTGCGTCGTGGCTGAAGGTGGCGTAGGCATCTACCACCAGCGAGTACAGAGTCGCGTCGTCGATTTCGCCATTGACGAACGGCTTGATCACTCGGAAGGCGATATCGGCATAGGACAGCCCGGCCATGTCGGCCAGGGCTTCACGGGTGAACGACGGCAGCGTTTCGGGCACGTAAAGGCCGCCGTCGCTTGCCATGCCGGTAAGCACGACCTCTTCAAAGGTCAACGCCGGGGCCCGGCCCCGGGTACTGATATAGCGCATGGCGTTACTCTCCTTCGTCCAGGCTCTCTACCCGGATGCGGGTAACCGCGCCGGCGATATCGGCCATGGACTCGATCTCGCGGATGGCATCGTTCATCTGGCGTTCCCTGGTGCGGTGAGTCATCAGGATGATTGGCACCAGCTCACCTTCGGTGATTTCCTTCTGGATCAGCGCTTCGATGGAAATGCCGTTGTCGGACAGGATCGTCGCCACGCGCGCCAACACGCCAGGGCGATCAACCGCGAGCAGACGCAGGTAGTACGCGGTGGTAATGTCTTCCATGGGCATGATAGCCGGCGCGCTCATGTCTTCACCCACGCCGCTGAAAGCCAGATACGGCACGCGGTAGTGGTGCGCGGTATTGATATCGCGGGCGACATCGAGAATATCCGCCACCACGGCCGAGGCGGTGGGTTCGGCACCGGCGCCGGCCCCGTAGTAAAGCGTCGGGCCCACGGCGTCGCCCATCACGGCAATGGCGTTTTTCACTCCGTGGACGTTGGCCAACAGGCGGTCCTTGGGGATCAGGGTCGGGTGTACGCGCAGCTCAAGCCCGTTCTCGGTACGCTTGGAAATCCCCAGATGCTTGATCACATAGCCCAGGTTGTCGGCCTGATCCACGTCTTCAGCGGTAATGCGCGAAATGCCTTCGGTAAAGGCTTTGTCAAACTGCAACGGTACGCCGTAGGCAATGGAAGCCAGAATGGTCAGTTTGTGCGCCGCGTCGATGCCTTCCACGTCAAAGGTGGGGTCGGCCTCGGCGTAGCCCAGCGCCTGCGCTTCGGCCAGCACGTCTTCAAAGGCGCGGCCTTCGTCGCGCATGTGGGTCAGGATGTAGTTGCCGGTGCCGTTGATGATGCCGGCCACCCATTCGATGCGGTTGGCGCCGAGGCCTTCACGCAGGGATTTGATTACCGGGATGCCGCCAGCCACGGCAGCCTCGAACGCCACGATGACGCCCTTTTCATGAGCGGCCTGAAAGATTTCATTGCCGTGAACGGCGATCAGCGCCTTGTTGGCGGTGACGACGTGCTTGCCGTTTTCGATAGCGGTCAACACCAGCTCGCGAGCGATGTCATAGCCGCCGATCAGCTCGACAATAACGTCCACATCCGGGTTGGCCGCGACTTCGAAGACATCGCTGGTGGCCTTGATACCGGTGATGTCGCAATCCGGGTGAATGCTGCGATGCCCGACCTGTTCAATCACGATCGGGCGGCCCGCACGACGTGCAATATCCTCGGCGTTACGCGTGAGTACGTTGAAGGTGCCGCCGCCCACGGTGCCCAGTCCACAGATGCCTACTCTCACCGGTTTCAAAATACATCCCCTTTTGCGTTGCGCACCGGGTCACGGTGCAGTGATTAACGATACGGTTATCAACGATGCAGCCAGCGTTATGTCACCTTGCGTTCGGTTGGCAACGTTACGCCGGAATATTGTGCTAGTCGGAAAGCCTCAGCATGGCAGCCAGCCGCTCGGGCGGTACAAACCCCGGCACCATGGTGCCGTCGGGCAGGATGATCGCCGGCGTGCCCTGCACACCAAGCGAAACACCCAGTTCATACTGGTCGGCCACCGGGTTGTCGCAGCTGGCATTGGCCGCAAGCGTCTCGTTGTTGAACGCCTGGCTCAGCGCCTCGCTTACATTGTCGCTACACCAGGCCTTTTGCATCACCCGGGCTGCCGGGCTTTGCATGCCGCCGCGCGGAAAGGCCAGATAGTGCACCGCGATACCACGCTCGTTGAGCTCGGGTATGCTTTCGTGAAGCCGTGTGCAATACGGGCAGCTGGTATCGGTGAAAACCGTGATGGTGGCCCTGGGCTCATCCACGCCACGATACACCGCGCGCTGGCTTTGCGGCACTGCGGCGAGCGCGGCTACACGTTCCTGGTTTTTGTCCTGCTCGGTCAGGTTGACCAGCCCGTCACTGTCATTCTGGTAAAGGTCGCCCACCACGAAGTAACTGCCGTCGGCGTTGGCATAAAACGCCTCGCCACCTTCCAGCTGTACGTGATAAAGGTCGTTCATCGGCGTTGGGCTGACGCTTTCTACCGGGACTTTCTGCCCATTGATACGCAGCGAATCGGTCAGCGCTGACGGCGCTGACTGGGCATGGGCAAGCGCAGGCAATAAGGCACCGGCAAGCGCCAGGCTGCAAAAAATGTGGCGAGCTGCAATAACTGTACGACCCATTGTCGTTCAACCTCGTGGATGATGATCGGCATGCAGTTGCTCAAGGCGCGCCTTTGCAACGTGCGTGTAAATCTGCGTGGTGGATAAGTCACTATGTCCCAGCAGCAGCTGTACGACACGTAAATTGGCACCATGATTCAATAAATGCGTGGCGAAGGCATGGCGCAACGTGTGCGGCGACAGCGACGCATCAATGCCGGCACGTAATGCATGCGCCTTGGTCCGATGCCAGAACGTCTGGCGCGTCATGCTTTTATCACCACGACCGGGAAACAGAGCCGGACGCGTGGTGTCCTGCATCAGCGCCGGACGCGCCGTGGCGATATAACGTTCAAGCCAGTGCCCGGCTTCCTCGCCCAGTGGCACAAGGCGGTCTTTATCGCCCTTGCCGCGCACTCGCACGACGCCCTGGCGCAGGTTGACCGCATCAACACTCAAGCCTACAAGCTCGGAGACACGCAGGCCACAGGCATACAGTAGTTCCAGCATGGTGCGGTCGCGCAGCCCCAGCGGCGTGGCCGTATCCGGCGCGGCAAGCAGCCTTTCCACCTCGTCTTCATCCAGCACGCCGGGCAGGTTCGGCCGCACCGGCGGCAGGCGAATGCCGGCCAGCGGGTCACTGGCCACATGCCCGTGAAGCCGCGCCCAGCGATAAAAGCTGCGCAGACTCGACAGCAGCCGGGCATTGCTGCGCAGCTGATAGCCCTGGGTGCGACGCGCATCAAACCAGCTGACCAACACGCCCGGCGGCGGCGATGCCAGCATGTCGCCATCGGCCTCAAGCGTATCACGCCAGGCCTCCAGGTCGCGCCGATAAGCCGCTAGCGTATGCTCACTGGCGCCGCGTTCAAGCCACAGCGCGTCCAGAAACGCATCAATGAGATCCATAGGCCAGCCGCCTTTCCCTGTTCAAAATCCTGACCGCCTGCCTGTTACGTGGCACAGACAAGCAAAACCCCGCCCCGCAGAGCGGTGACGGGGTTTCGGCAGCCGGACGCCAGAGCGCCCGGCACGGCAAAGCTCGCCCTTAGGCCAGCTTTTCCTTGATCCTCGCCGACTTGCCGCTACGCTCACGGAGGTAGTAAAGCTTGGCCTGACGTACGTCACCGCGACGCTTGACTTCAAGAGAGTCAACCAGCGGGCTGTAGGTCTGGAAGGTACGCTCAACGCCAACACCGTGGGAAATCTTGCGCACGGTGAAAGCGGAGTTCAGGCCGCGGTTACGCTTGCCGATTACCACACCTTCAAAGGCCTGCAAACGCTCGCGGCTGCCTTCCTTTACCTTGACCTGAACGACAATGGTGTCGCCCGGGGCAAAGGCCGGAATTTCCTTGTTCATCTGCTCGGCTTCAAGCGCCTGGATCACCTTGTTCTTGCTCATCGTCTTACTCCTGATAGTTCGTCATGGCTTACCGCTCGGTCATGAAAGGCGGAAGCCGTGATCCCGGCGCTCAAAACGAGTGCGCGGGAGTCGTTATGGGTGACGCAGGTGCGTGGCCAGGCCACTGCCCTGCACCGCCGCACTGCCTGCCCGATTGCATCCGGCAACGTCTGGCTTACCGGGTAGACAGTGCGTATTCCTCGATGAATTCATTCAACAACCGCCGCTGTTCCTTATCCAGCGCCTGTTCATCGACAAGCTCCGGACGCCTGAGCCAGGTGCGGCCCAGCGACTGCTTCAGGCGCCAGCGCCTGATCGCTGCATGGTTACCGCTCAACAGCACCTCGGGCACGTTAACGCCGTCAATCACTTCCGGGCGTGTGTAGTGCGGGCAGTCAAGCAGACCTGCGTTAAACGAATCCTCGATGGCGGAGTCCTGATGCCCGAGCACGCCGGGGATCAGCCTTGCCGCCGCGTCAATCAGCACCATGGCCGGCAGCTCGCCACCGCTCAGCACATAGTCGCCAATCGACCATTCTTCATCAATGTCACTCTCGACCACGCGTTCGTCGATACCTTCGTAGCGCCCGGCCACCACCACCAGCGGGCTTTGCTCCGCCAGCGACTGCACGCCCTGCTGATCCAGCTTTTTGCCCTGGGGCGAAAGATAGATCACCTTCGGCACAAGGCCGGTGGCATCAGCGGCGCGCTGGCGCGCATCGGCAATCGCACCGCGCAGGGTGTCGACCTTCATCAGCATACCGGGGCCGCCGCCGTAGGGGCGGTCGTCAACGCTGCGATGGCGATCGGTCGCGTAGTCACGCGGGTTCCAGTATTCAAGCGCCAGCTGGCCTTTTTCCACGGCCCGGCCGGTTACGCCGTGCTCCGTCAATGCGGCGAACATGTCGGGAAAAAGCGACACAACGCCGACCCACAGCGCGGGCACGGAGTCTGGAACAGCATCTTCCTTCAGGGCACTGGTGCTCAAAACGCTGGCACTCAAAACGCTGGATCCCAGTCAACGCACATCCGGCCTGCTTCAACATCCACCTCAATGATGACGTCACCGGGCAGATAAGGCAGCAGACGTTCGCGTCGATCAATGGCGTCGCGGTCACCGCGCACCACCATGACATCGTTAGCGCCGGTTTCGAACAGGCCACTGACCCGCCCTAACCGTTCGCCGGCACGTGTGAACACCGCAAGGCCTTCAAGCTCATACCAGTAGTACTCGTCATCGGCAAGCTCGGGAAGCTCCGTCTTGGGCATGAGAATCTCGGCCTGAGACAGCACCTCGGCCGCATTGCGATCCTTCACGCCTTCAAGCTCGACCACGAGCCCCTTGCCTTGCCGACGCCCCTGAACAACGCGGTAACGCTTGAGGCTTCCGCCCTGGCGCACCCACCATTCGGGGTAGTCAAAGATGCTGTCAGTAGGGCTGGTATAGGCATAAACCTTGAGCCACCCCTTGATGCCGTGAGGGCTTGTCAGCTTGCCCAGCACAACGTGCGCCTCCGGCTCACCACGGCCTGCACCGGACGACGGAGTGTTCAACGTGGGCTCAGGCATCAAACCACCTCGGGACATCAGACAACTTCAGTGGAGACACGGCAGCGGCTTACGCCTGCTTGCCGGCTTCCTTGACCAGTTCAGCAACGCGGTTGGACAGCTGTGCGCCGTGGCCCTGCCAATGAGCGATGCGATCCAGATCGATACGCAGGCGCTCTTCCTGACCGCGCGCTACCGGGTTGAAGAAACCCACACGCTCGATGAAACGACCGTCACGCGCCTTGCGTGAATCGGTAACGGACAGGTGGTAGAAAGGGCGTTTCTTGGCGCCGCTGCGTGCCAAACGAATAGTAACCATACGATAAATATCCTTCGGTTGAGGTTACAAGAGCGCTATATCGCGGGGCGTGCCCACGCTCTACGGAAGAGATACAGGCTCTGTAAAGAGATAAAGATGCGTACTTCAACCTTCACGGGCAGCGCCAAAGACGCAACGCCCACGCATGAAGAGGCCGCATTCTACGCAAAAGCGCGGGCGTTGGAAAGCCTCGCTGGTGAAAAGCCGGCAGCCGGTTAGCGCCGGGGGAAACCGCCCGGGCCTCCCATGCCGCCCATTCCGCCGGGGCCGCCCATTCCGCCGGGACCACCGCCGCCGGTCATGCCCGACATGCCGCGCATCATTTTCTGCATGCCGCCTTTCTTGCCGGCTTTTTTCATCATCTTCTGCATCTGCTTGTGCTGCTTGAGCAGACGATTCAGGTCGGGCACCTGCAGCCCGGCGCCCGCAGCGATACGCCGCTTGCGCGAGCCGTTGATGATTTCGGGCTTGTGTCGCTCTTTGGGCGTCATGGAATCGATCAGCGTCTCAAGCTTGCCCAACTCTTTTTCCGGCCCCGGCCCTTGCGCCATTTCGGCCATTTGCCCCATGCCCGGCAACTTGCTCATCAGGCCGCCCATACCGCCCATGTTTTTCAGCTGCTGAAGCTGTTCGCGAAAGTCTTCCAGATCAAAGCCGTCGCCCTTCTTGACCTTTTTGGCGAGCTTTTCCGCCTTGGTCTTGTCGACAGTGCGCTCGGCTTCTTCGATCAGCGAGAGCATATCGCCCATGCCCAGAATCCGCGAGGCTACACGGTCCGGATGGAACGGCTCCAGTGCATCGACCTTCTCGCCCATACCCATGAACTTGATCGGTTTGCCGGTAATGTGGCGCACCGACAGCGCCGCACCGCCTCGGGCATCGCCGTCGGCCTTGGTCAGGATCACGCCGGAAAGCGGCAGCGCTTCGTGGAAGGCCTTGGCGGTATTTACCGCATCCTGGCCGGTCATGGCATCAACCACAAACAGCGTTTCATCCGGCGTCACAGCCTGATGCAGCGCCTGGATCTCTTCCATCATCGCTTCATCGATAGCCAGCCGGCCGGCGGTATCGATGAGCACCACATCGTGGAACTGGATTTTGGCATGGTGCATCGCCGCGTTGGCGATATCCACCGGCTTCTGGCTTGAGTCCGAGGGGAAGAAGTCCACCTCGACTTCACGCGCCAGGGTTTCCAGCTGGTCTATCGCCGCCGGACGATAGACGTCGGCAGAGACCACCAGCACTTTTTTGTTTTCACGCTCGCGCAGGTAGCGTGCCAGCTTGGCTACCGACGTGGTTTTACCCGCGCCCTGCAAACCGGCCATGAGCACCGCGGCCGGCGTACTTTTCAGGGAGAGCCCTTCGTTGGCCTCCCCCATGATGGCCTCGAGCTCCTGCTGGACGATCTTGACGAACTGCTGGCCCGGCGAAAGGCTGGTTGACACTTCCTGCCCCACCGCACGCTCGCGCACGCGGTCAACAAACGCCTTGACCACCGGCAGGGCCACGTCGGCCTCCAGCAGTGCGCGGCGCACTTCGCGCAGGGTATCCTTGATGTTGTCGTCGGTCAGGCGTGCCTGACCCTTGATAGACTTCAGCGTCTGGGAAAGACGCTCGCTAAGATTCTGAAACATAGGGCTTCTGCCTCCCTTGTGGTCACCAGACGCAAGCGCCCTGGACAAGATGACCGTGATTATACGCGCTGGCGCCGCGAGTCTCCATCCATCACCGCTGTGCGAGGCTGAAAGGATTCGTTATAGTAGAGGATCAGTTACCGCAAGCCGGTTTGACGCGCACTCTTATACGCTTTTCAGCGGGGCATGCCGGCGGTATAACCCTTGTTTTCACTACACTGCGCCGCCTGGCGCACGGATGGCATCATGCAGGCGCTGCCTTTCGCCACGATTGCTCTTGTTCTTTACGTTGCCGCCGCCATTTGGCAGGGCATGACACTCTTGCGTCGCGTGCCCCCGCGCCAGGGCATCGTGCGCCTGCTGGCCACACTGGCGCTGCTTTTGCATATCCCGGCGATTGTCGAGCTGCTGGGTCGCTCACCCGGTTTTTTGCCCGGCTTTACCACAAGCGTTGCGCTTTTCATGGCGGTGGCCGCCAACGTGGTGTTGGTGGCCAGCCTGTTCAAGCCGGTTCTCAACGCCGGTATTGCGCTGTTCCCGCTGGCAGGCCTCGCCCTGCTGATTGCCACCGGCCTGCCCAGCCACGGAATACAGGGCGGCATTACGCCAGGGATTCTGCTGCATATTGTGACCTCGGCGCTGGCGTTTGCCATTCTTGCCATTGCAGCAGCGCAGGCGGTGCTCGTCGGGCTGCAGAATCAGGCGCTGCGCCACCACCATATCCGCGGTATCGTTCAGTCGCTGCCGCCGCTTACCACCATGGAGCGCGTTCTTTTCGAGCTGATCTGGGCCGGCATGGCGCTGCTTACCGTCGCGATTGCCAGCGGGCTGATTTTTATCGACAACATGTTCGCCCAGCATCTGGTGCACAAGACCGTACTTTCATTCGCCGCCTGGGGCGTGCTGGCGGTACTGCTGGTCGGGCGCTACCGCTTTGGCTGGCGCGGCATGCGTGCGGTAAAATGGACACTTTCGGGCTGCGGTTTTTTACTGCTGGCCTACTTTGGCAGCAAGTTCGTGCTGGAAATCCTGCTGACGCCTTGACACGCCACGTTCCCACTTCTAAATATCGAACCTGGAACGCGACAAAGGAACTTTCAATTTGAGCGACGACTTCCCTCTGGGGTTACTGTTCGGCCTGCTGGCTTTGCTGATTTTACTCTCGGCGTTTTTCTCAAGCTCTGAAACCGGCATGATGTCGATCAACCGTTATCGCCTGAGCCACCATGCCAGCGCCGGTGACAGCCGTGCCCAGCGAGTGATGCGCCTGCTCGGGCGCCCCGACCGCCTGATCGGCATGATCCTGATCGGCAACAACTTCATCAACAATCTCGCGGCGTCCATTGCCACCATCATCGCCATTCATTTTTTTGGCGACGTTTCAGGGCCCGCCATCGCCACGGCGTTGCTGACCATCGCGATTTTGATTTTCTCCGAGGTAACGCCCAAAACCTACGCCGCCATCAAGCCCGAGCGTATCGCATACCCCGCCTCGTATATTCTCGAGCCACTGCTCAAACTGTTATATCCGCTGGTGTGGCTGGTCAACATGATATCCAACGGCCTGCTGCGGCTGGCCGGGGTCAAAAGCGTTGACGGCGGCGGCGACAGCCTGACCCGCGACGAGCTGCGCACCGTGGTTCACGAAGCCGGCACGCTGATCCCCTACCGCCACCAGGCCATGCTGCTGTCGATTCTGGATCTGGAAAACGTCACCGTGAACGACATCATGGTGCCCCGCCACGAGGTCATCGGCATCGATCTGGATCACAGCCTTGAAGACATCCTGACCCAGATCCGCACCAGTCAGCATACCCGCCTGCCGGTCTATAAAGGCGACATCAACAACATTATCGGCATGCTGCACTTGCGTAACGCCGCGCGCTTTCTGTCACGCCCCGAAGTCACCAAGGCGGCCATCGTGCAGGAAGCGCGAGAGCCCTACTTCATTCCCGAGTCCACGCCGCTGCACACCCAGCTGTTGAACTTTCAGCAGCAAAAGCGGCGCATCGGCATCGTGGTGGATGAGTACGGCGACGTGGAAGGGCTGGTGACGCTTGAGGATATTCTGGAAGAGATTGTCGGCGAGTTCACTACCGACGTCTCAGAAGCGCGGGAAATCTACCCTCAGGACGACGGCAGCCACGTGATTGAAGGCACCGCCAATATTCGCGAGATCAACAAGGCGCTGGGCTGGAAACTCCCGACCGACGGCCCCAAGACCCTCAACGGGCTGGTGCTTGAACATCTGGAGTCGTTTCCGCAGGGGCCGGCATGTCTGCAGATTGGTAACACGCGGATGGAAATCCTCGATATCCGCGACAACCTGATCACATCGGCGCGCTGCTGGCAGCCCACACGGGTGGCTCGGCGTTAACGGTCGCTGCCGACGGTTTCGTCGGCAGCCGCTTTCAACACGCGTACTCGGGCTTCAAAATAGCGGCACAGCGCCTGGTTCTGCACCGCCTGCGGATCTACCGGTTCGCCAAAATGCAGGCTGACCCGGGCCCGAAAGCGGCCTGGACGCTTGCTTAGCGCCGGCCCGCCGCAGTGCGATGTCCACGAGCCCCAAAGGCCGGCAAGCCCTGCGGGCACCACCGGCACCGTATTGCGGGCCAGAATCGTTTCCAGCCCACGGCGAAACGCCTGTACCTCACCGTTGGTGGTCAGCCTGCCTTCGGGAAATACCATCACCACCTCGCCGTTGGCAAGCGCTGCACTAATATCGTCCAGCGCCCGGCGCAGGGCACCGGGATCGCGCCGCTCGGACTCAATGGGAATCGCGCCCACCAGACAAAACAGCCATTTGAGCCCAGGCGAGTCAAAAATCGGCCGATCCATCACGAAGCGCAGCGGGCGCGGGCAGGCACCACCAAGCACCAGCGCATCCATGTAGCTGACGTGATTACACACCAACAGCGCAGCACCCCGGCGGGGAATATGCTCGCGGCCATGCATGGTCAGGCGATAGCACAGCCGCACCAATACCAGTATCAGCGGTCGTATGGTGTGGCGCAGCATACCGTGTAGCCGTTGTCGCCAACCGCTCACGCCGTCGGCCCCCGGTGGCGCAACCCGGCCAGCACGGTGGTCAGCAGCTGATCGAGCATTTCATCGACCTTAAGCTGCTCGCCCTGCCAGTAGCCCAGCCGTTCGTTCAGCCCCAGCTGCACCAGCCCGTGAACACTGCCCCACAGCATACGCGCCAGCTGACGCGCCTCAAGCACGCCCAGCACCGGCTGAAAGTTGCGCAGGCAGGTTTCCACTTCGACGAACAGCGCCTCGATCAGGCCGCTTTGCCGCTGGTCCAGCTCGCCATCTTCGGCCAGCGGATAATCAAACAGCAGCTGCCAGCGGTAGCAGTCCTGCTCGGCAAACTGCCAGTAGGCATGCGCCAGCGAACGCAGCCAGGGTTCCGGCGCATCGGTTTTCAGACTGCTGATGGTATATTGCAGCCGCGACAGGGTTTCGACGTTGACGTGCTGAAGCAGGTTATGAAAACTGCCATAAAGCTTGAGCAACGTACTGGGTGCACAGCCCACTTCCCGCGCGATGGCACGCAGCGACAGGCCGTGTACCGGCTGAGCCGATAGCCACCGGTCACAGGCAGTCATCACCTGCGCGTGAAGGGCGTCGGGCGCATGCTGTCTTGGGCGGGCCATGGCAATCTCTTCAGGTTAGCGCAAAAGGGGTTGGCAAGAACGTTTTCACAAACGTTTCGCAACGTAACGGGCACAATGGGCGCATTACGCTTTAACGCGGGTGATCGAACGCTTAGCATACCCTAAATCGAACAGCGTTTTCGAGCCGCTTTTTCAGCATCGGTTCTACCTTTTACACACTTGTTCTCAAGAGCGCTTGCCAACGAGCACTTTTATCGACTATCACTTTATCCATTATCGTGAGGGCACATGACCGGACGCCTACATGTCGCGCCGATAGACCTGCCCCGGCTGCTTCCCCACATCAACGTCGGGCACACGCCTGTCACCTCCCCCAATCTGGCGCCGCGCCAGGCCGTCTCGGCAGTACGCTGGGTGCAGGGCCAATGCCGGCTTGACCCGCTGTTCTGGGGGCTGACGCCGCCGTGGCTGGAGGTGCTGGACCACGCGCCCCACTGTGCCCGGGCCGAATCGCTGTCGTCGCGAGCCATGTTCCGCGACGCCTTTCATGCCCGGCGCTGCCTGATTCCGGTCAGCGGCTTTTATGCCTGGAAGCCTCAACCACGCGGCAAGCAGCCTTACCTGATCACCCACACACGCCGTGCGCCGCTGCTGCTGGCCGGGCTGTGGTGTCGTTACCACACCACGCTCACTGCATTTACCGACTCCATGGCGCTGATTACCGTACCTGCCAACGCCTGGCTGACACCGTTAAGCGACCGCCTGCCGGCAATTATCGCCCCGGAGCATGCCGAGCAGTGGCTGCACCCGGACACCCCGCTTGAGCCGCTCGAAGCGCTGCTAACACCGGCGCCGCTGGAACTATTGGGCGCTTTTCCGGTATCCAGACACGTGAACAATCCCGCCAACCAGTCGCCGGCCTGCGCTCACCCCGTCGGCCCGATGCTGACATGGCACCCCTGACAGGAGAATTCCCATTGTTACACGCCACTCCGCCGCTGTTGGGCGCCACGCTGATACTGGCTGCCGTCTGGCTGCCTGCCCAGGCCGCCGATATGCCAGATAACCCACGCGTTGCCGAAACTACCACGCCCATCAAAAGCCCCTTTGATAGCCGCGACTATCGCGTGCTAACGCTGGACAACGGCCTGACTGCGCTACTGGTCAGCGACCCCGAGGCCGACAAGGCTGCCGCGTCGATGAACGTCAGCGTCGGCAGCGCACAAAACCCCGACGACCTTCAGGGGCTTGCCCACCTACTCGAGCACATGCTGTTTCTGGGCACCGAACCGTACCCCGAGCCGGACGCCTATCAGGGCTATATCTCGCGGCATGCCGGCTCACATAACGCCTTCACCGCCGCCCAGGACACCAACTATTTTTTCGACATCGAGCCCTCTGCGCTGCCCGGCGCGCTGGATCGTTTCAGCGCGTTTTTTCTCTCGCCGCTGTTCAATGCCGACAAGCTGGAAAGCGAGCGCCACATCGTCGATTCGGAATATCAGGCGCGCCGCCGCAATGAAAGCCGGCGCGAAAACGACGTGCTCAACCAGGTGCTGAACCCTGAGCATCCCGGCACCCGGTTCTCCGTGGGCAGCGTAGAAACGCTTGCCGATCGCCCGGCAGGCGAACCCACGCTGCGCGAACGCGTGATCGATTTCTATCACAGTCACTACGGCGCCGGGGTGATGCAGTTGGCCGTCGTCGCGCCGCAACCGCTGGACGAGCTGGAACAGATGGTCACCGGGCGCTTTGCCGCACTGCCCAACCGTGACCTTGAACGCCCGTCCATCGACGCGCCGCTGGTCGAGGCTGATTCACTGCCACGCTACCTTGAACGCCAGACGCTGAAAGATAGTCAGCAGGTGCGCTTTCTGTTTCCCATTCCCGACCCGCAAAACAGCTACGTACAAAAGCCCACGCAGCTGCTGTCACACCTGCTCGGTGATGAAGGTGAAGGTAGCGTACTGGCCGCACTGCGCGACGCCGGTCTGGCCGACGGCCTCTCCGCCGGCGTCGGGCGCAGCGACGGCGAACACGCGCTGTTCAACGTGGCCATCAGCCTGACGCCCGAGGGCGCCAAACGGCTGAATGACGTTCAGGCCACGCTGTTTGCCGCCATCGACAATATTGGCGCCGGCGGGCTTGAACAGTGGCGCTACACCGAGCAGGCCAAACTGCAGGAACAGGCCTTTCGCTTTCAACAGCACGGTGCCCCCCAGCATGAGGCCACCGAACTGGCCATGCGTCTATCGCGCTATCCGGTCAAGGATGTGCAATACGCCCCCTACCGCATGGACGGCTTTGACGCCGAGCTTACCCGCTCCTACCTGGAGGCACTCTCACCCGACAACATGATCCGCGTGTACTCCGGCCCCGAGGTCGAGAGTGACAAGGTTTCGCCGTGGTTTGACACCCAATGGCAGGAAGTCTCCCCGGCTGCCAACGGCCACGCCGTCAGCACCCTGGCACTGCCCGCTCCCAACCCGTTTATTGCCGACGACCTGACCCTGCAAAGCGGCCATGACGACAGGCCGACTACCGTTATCGACGAGGCGCACTTCACCGCCTGGCATATGCAGGTCGAACGCTTTGATACACCCCGCGTGGAGTGGCGTGTCAGCCTTCAGCATCCGGGCGTCAGCCGCTCGGCCGAAGAGGCCGTGCTCAACCGGCTGTTGGCTGCCTGGCTTAACGACAGTCTGAATGAGGCGCTTTACCCTGCACGGCTGGCCGGGCAGTCATTTAACGCCTACCCCCATGCCCGGGGTATTACGCTGGCATTTTCAGGCTGGCGTGATGGCCAGGCACCGCTGATTGCGCGCACGCTCAATCAGTTGCAAAACGCCACCATTAGCCGGGAAAGCTTTGATCGCGTGCAGTATCAGCTGGAACGCCAGTGGCGCAATGCGCCGGATTCGGCGCTGTTTGGCCAGGCCCGGCGCACACTAAGTCAGGCATTGTTAACCCCGCAGTGGTCCAGCGAAGCCTTGCTGAAAGCCAGTCAGCGCCTCGAACGTCATCACCTGCAAGACTTCCGCCAACGCTTTCTGGATAAGCTTTACGTCGACGCCATGGCGGTGGGCAACCTCGATGCCGAACTGGCCCACACCCAGGCCAACGAGATTCAAAACACCCTGCGCCCGCGCCTCACACGCGATGAAATCCCACCGCTGACGCCGCTTGCAGCCAGCGCTGAACCCGGCATCCTGCACCCCCACAGCACCCGGGACGAATCACTGGTGCTGCGCTATTTACAGGGTAACGAGGACACGCCACGCCAGCAGGCAACGGCCAGCGTGTTGGCCCAGTGGTTGCAAACGCCGTTCTATCAGCGTTTGCGTACCGAAGAGCAGCTGGGCTACATCGTCAATGCCGGCTACTACCCGCTGCTGGAGGCACCGGGACTTGCGCTGGTGGTGCAGTCACCGGAGGCCGACAGCGCCACCGTGGCCGAGCGGATGGACGCTTTCATGCAGGACATGACCCGGCGTCTGAATACGCTGGACGACGAAACGCTGGCACCTTACCGCCAGGCGGTACACAGCAAGCTTACTGAGCGCGATACCAGCCTGGGCACGCTTGCCAACCGCTACTGGCAGGCCACGGCGCTTGAGGATGTGCGCTTTGACCGCCGTCAGCAGCGCGCCGAACAGGCGCTTGAGGTGAGCGTTGACGACGTACGTGCGCTCTGGGACTCGCTGCTGGAACGCCGGCTGGACGTACGCTTCGACCCCGGCGATGCGCCCAGCGACGTTAGTACCTACCGCGACGGGCTGAGTGAGTTTTCCGCTGACGACTGATCGCTCTGAACGGAGATGAAAAAAGGCCGCTACCCGAGAGTAGCGGCCTTTATTGTTGCCAGGTCAAGGATTTCGCGGTCGCGCAGCAAAGCTGCCCTCCTACAAGAGCTCAGTGCAACAGCCGGGGTTCGTAGGAGGCCGGCTCACCGGGCGAGGTAAGCCTTTTGGCCCACCTCACCCATCAAACGCCTGCGCCGGCAGCATCGCTTCTACATACATCACCAGCTCTTCGAGTATTCGGCGCTCGCGATCCTCAAGCGTCTGCTGATTGTAGTGCTCTATTTCCCGGGCAAACTCCTTCAGGGTAAAGCTCGCCGTCGCCGGGTCATTCAAACGCTCCCAGCGACACGCCTCCCACTGCGCCAACTCCTCGCCTTCCAGCGTTTCGGGGTAGCTTCGGGCGCGGTAGCGAAACAACATTTCTTCCAGGCGCGGATCCTGAAAGGCAAAGCGCTGGCCGACCAAATCCCACGCCGGCGTCTGGCGCACGCGCTCCATTTGCTGGCGGTCGGCGCTGGAGAAAAAGCCGCCGGCATACAGCATCAGGTCGGGATCCTGCACGTCACCGTACGCCGGGTCAGCAAAGACCTCGGCCACTTTCGCTGCCACGCCGGGTGCGTCGTGCAGGGTTTTCCAGTGAGTACGGCAGGCGCTCATATCCAGCCCCAGCCGCGCCACAATATCGCCGTACTCGCCCTTGTGCGCTCCGTCCACATCCTTCAGAAAGGCCGCCGGAAACACTACCGGGCAACGGTTGATATGAATCACCTTGAGCGGAATACGCGTCTCGCCTTCGCTCAAATCAGCCTGGCTGACAAATACGCGTTCGCGCACTTGCTCGGGCGAAAGCGCCAGCATCTCGCTCGGGTCAACGCTCAAGTCATAGACAATCACGCCGTTGGGGTTGCTCGGGTGCTCGGCCAGCGGCACCACCAGCGCGCTGCAGCCACGGCTGGCGGGGTAACGCCGGGAAATATGCAGAAGCGGTTTGGCGCCGGGCAAATCCAGCTGTTTAGCCACGGCACGTTTGCCGCGTAGCGCCAACAGGTAATCAAACAGGCTGGCGTTTCTTTCGCGCAGCAACCGCGCCAGCGCAATGGTGGCACGCACGTCAGCCAGCGCGTCGTGAGCGCCGGCATGTTCAATACCGTTGGCGGCGGTTAAATCTTCCAGCCTGAAACTCGGCGCGCCGTCATCGCGCAGCGGCCACTCGATGCCCGCCGGGCGCAGGGCGTAAAACGCACGCACCACGTCGATCAAATCCCAGCGCGAATTGCCATTTTGCCACTCCCGCGCGTAAGGATCCAGCAGGTTGCGGTAAAACAGGTGGCGCGATATTTCATCATCAAAACGCAGGCTGTTATACCCCGCGGCACAGGTGCCGGGCTCGCTCATGTGGCGTAGCACTTCACCGGCAAACTCCGCTTCAGGCAGGCCGTGGCGCGCGGCTTTTTGCGGCGTAATGCCGGTGATCAAACACGCCGTGGGATGCGGCAGGTAATCGTCGGCGGGCCTGGCGTAAAGCTCGATGGGCTCGCCCATTTCATTCAGTTCGGCATCCGTGCGAATGGCGGCAAACTGTGCCGGCCGGTCACGGCGCGGGTCGGCACCAAAGGTTTCGTAGTCGTGCCACAAGAAGCTGGCCGGGGCGGCATTGGGTGGCGCCATGTAAAAGCTTGCTCCGCTTATGATTTGGGCAAAGTCACGTTGAGCTCCAGCACCGAGCAGTTGTCTTCGCTATCCATCGAAATCTGCACGGCGTCGTTGTCGATATCAACGTAACGGCGAATAACCTCAACCAGCTCACGTTCCAGCTTGGGCATGTAGTCCGGTTGACCACGCTGGCTACGCTGGTGCGCCACAATGATCTGCAGGCGCTCCTTGGCTACCGGCGCCGATTTCTTACGCTCGCGTTTCAAGAACTCTAGCAGTTTCACCGGCGACCTCCTCCAAACATGCGGGTTAGCAGGCCTTTTTTCTGGGCTTCGTGAAAGCGTAGCGGCACATCCTCACCGATCAGGCGCGACACGGTATCGGCGTAGGCCTGTCCGGCATCGCTCGATTCGTCGTGGGTCACCGGCACGCCCTGGTTGGAGGCACGCAGCACCGCCTCGGATTCAGGGATCAGCCCGAGCAGGTCAATCGCTAGAATCTCGCGGATATCGTCAAGGGTAAGCATGTCACCGCTGGTCACCCGGTTCGGGTTATAGCGGGTAATCAGCAGATGCTCCTTGATCGGATCTTCACCGCACTCGGCACGCTGGGTCTTGGCGGCCAGCAGCCCCAGAATGCGGTCAGAGTCGCGCACCGACGATACTTCAGGATTGGTCACAACAATGGCTTCATCGGCGAAATACATCGCCAGCTGCGCGCCACTTTCAATACCCGCCGGTGAGTCGCACAGCACATAATCGAACTCCTCCTTGAGCTTGGCCAGTACCTCGGCAATGCCTTCCCGGGTCAGCGCGTCTTTATCCCGGGTTTGCGAGGCGGGCAGAATAAACAGATTTTCCACGCGCTTGTCGCGGATCAGCGCCTGATTCAGCCCGGCCTCTCCCTGAATCACGTTCACCAGGTCATATACCACGCGCCGCTCGCAACCCATGATCAAATCGAGGTTACGCAAACCAACGTCAAAGTCGATAACCACGGTCTTTTTGCCGCGCAACGCAAGGCCGGTAGAAATGGCAGCCGCGCTGGTGGTTTTACCGACCCCCCCTTTGCCTGACGTTACTACGATGATTTTGGCCAAGATTGACATCCTTTAGTAAAGCGATAACCCGCTAGCCAGATATGCGTACTGTGCGCATTAGCTTAACGGCTTGATCTCAAGCTGTTGTTGATAAAAGTGCACTTCCACTGGCGCGCCCAGCAGCTGTGGGTCCAGGTCTTCCGAACGCTTGTAATTGCCTGCCACGGACAACAGTTCCGCGTTCAATTCGCGACAGTAAATACCCGCGTCCAGGTCCCCGTGAATTCCTGCAAGCGCGCGCCCGCGTAGTGCGCCATACACATGTATATTGCCCGCCGCCAACACCTCAGCGCCGGCATTTACCGCACCGACGACGACCAGGTCCCCCTCGGCGGCGCTGATCTGCTGGCCGGAACGCACCGTGCCACGATACAGCCGCGTCTGCGTGACGCTGACCTCACCGAGCGGCTCCGGCACCGCTACTTCTGCGGGAGCCTCTTCCGGCTGCGGCGCAGGCGCCTTGTCTACACTTGCCAGCCGCCGGGCGCGCTGTTCTTCCACCGGCGCAAACCAGCCAAGCCCCAGCGCCCAGGCCGACTGACGAATCGGCTCTGCGCCACCGCGTACGGCGACCGGCAACAGTTTGTGGTCCCGGCACACCGCACAGATGCGCTCAAGCGCCAGGTGGGGCTCATCAAGCTTTTCCACGCTCAGCACAACCGGTGTATGCTGAAAAAACGCAGGCGACTGGGTAAGCTTGTTTTCCAGCTGTTGACGAATGCACTCCGGATCGGCGCTGCCAAGCTCCATCACGGTCATGGGCAGCATGCCGCCTTTAAAGGTAAAGGCCTCTTCGGCACTATCCACGTTGAGACTCATGGCCGAAACTCCATGTCTGGATTGGTAAGATGAACGGTAGCGCATCCGTATGCGCCGGGGCGGAGGGGCGACATTCCCCGCAACGCCGACCATGCTACCGCAAAGCTAAGCGACAGCGTCAGCAACTGCAACCACCAACTGCCGATGGCTTATTTTTTTCACGTTCGGCCTTTTTCGCAGGATGATACATGCAAGGATTGTTACGTCGCCTGTTTGCCCCTCGCTGGCAGCATCCGCGCCACGAGATACGTCGTCAGGCGCTGGATCAACTCACCCCGGAAAAACCCGACCATCGTCGCGCGCTGGAAGCACTCACCCGCGATAGTCAGGCCGATATTCGTCTGGCGGCCCTGTGTGCGCTGGATGATATCGAGGGGCTTCTCACGGGCTTTGCCGGGCAGCAGGATAACGCCGCCTGGCGGCACACCCTTGCCCAGCGGCTCAGCGGCCGTGAAGGGCACAGCGATCTTGCCACACGTCAGGCGCTGCTCGAACATCTCGACGACACGTCACTGCTACGCACCGTGGCGCTGGAGGGCGATAATCTTGATTTACGCCTTGCCGCTCTTGCCCGCCTTGACGACGAGCGCGACCTGATTCACCAGGCCTGCCATAACCGCGTGGCCTCGGTGCGCCGGGCAGCCGCCGAACGGGTCTCCAGCGAAGCCGGCCTGAAGCAGCTGCTGAAAGAATCCCGCAGTGATCGACAGGTCACCCGGCTGGCCCGCGAGCATCTTAACCGCCTGAAGGCCGATGCCCAATGGGTCAATCAGCAACACAAGCGCCGGACCCAGCTGCTTGAGCAGCTTGAACAGCATGCCCGTGCCGTGTGGGAACCCCTCTACGAAGCGCGCCTTCGCCACCTGCAAAACGAATGGCATGCGCTCTCCAAACTCCCCGGTACCGAGCAGGAGACGCGTTATCAGCAGGCGGTGTTGCGCAGTGAAAAAACGCTTCACGACCACGTCGCCGCAGAACACGCTCGGCACTGGCAGGCACAGCGCCAACAGGCCGCCGAACACGAGCGTGCCACGCTATTGGATGGATTTGAAGAAACCCTGGATGATCTGTGTCGTAGCCAGACATTGAATATCCAGGATATCGACAGCCTGAACGCCCAGCGCCGGCTGGCCGGCCAGCGCTGGCAGTCGCTTTCCGATACTTACCCACCCGTGGAGGCCACACGTGAACGCTACGACCGGGCCATTCAACGCTATGAATGCTATAGCGCCGCCTGGCAACGCTATCTGGACGCCAGTACGGGCTTACAGGCGGCGCTGGATAACGCTGACGCCGACGCATTGTCCCGACTCATCAGCGCCTGCCAATGGCCGGATGCCCTGCCGCTTCCCACGCTGTTGGCACACGCCAGCGCGCGCCTGAAGGCACTCAAGCAGCACGGCGAGGCAACAGCGCCTGCATCCGGCACCACGCTGGATACGCTGACTCAGGCACTGGATACCCTTGAACAGCGGTTGGAACACGGTGCGTTTACCGATGCAAACCGGCTTTACAAGCAACTTAAACCACAGATTAACGCCTTGACTGACACCCGCGGCGCGGCACTCAGGGCACGGCTTAAACACCTCAACGCACGGCTGGCCGAACTACGTGACTGGCGCGGCTTTGTGGCCGGCCCCAAACGCGAACAACTATGTACCGGCATTGAAGCCCTGGCCGCCAACACGCAACTGATGGACGCCGCCCTGGATCGCCGTCATCGCCAGCTGGTCAAGGACTGGAAGGCATTGGGCGATGCCGCCGCCACCCGCGAACTCTCACGCCGCTTCCGCGCCGGTTCCGACCGTATTCACCAACGCCTGAAACCGTGGCGCGATTCGCTCACCCAGCAGCGTAGCGCCAACCTGGCCGCCCGCGAAGCCCTCTGCGAGCAGCTGGAAAGCCTGCTGGAACAGCCCGCTGAAGATGCCGACCCCGATGCGCTGCGCCAGATTCGCGATCGCTCACGCCACCAGTGGCGCGCGTATTCTCCCGTGCCACGCCAGCAAGCGGACGCCGTCGGGCGGCGTTTCGGCCATCTTCGCCACCGCCTTCAGGCACTGATTGACCAGCGTGCCAAACAGATTGCCGCACAAAAACGCACGCTGGTCGAGCAGGCTCAAGCCCTGGTTGACGCTGTCGAACCGCTGGACGCACGTATCGCCCGGGCCAAAGCCCTCCAGCAACAGTGGCGTGAGCTTGGTCGTGCGCCCAAAGGCGACGAACAGACTCTATGGCACGCCTTTCGCCGTGCCTGCGACCGCCTGTTTGCCGAACGCGATGCACACAAGAACGAACGCGCCGAACGCCAGCAGCAACGGCTGGAGGCCATGCAGGCACTAATTGACCGCCTGGACGCCTGGCAGCCCGAAAGCACTACCGATAGCGCAGCCCTTGACGACCTGCTCAAGCAGGCCGCCGCACTTGAGCCGTTGCCGCGCGGACGACGCAGCGAAGGCATGCAAAAGCGCCTGAACGGTATTGCCCGCGCCCGCCGCGAACGTTTGGGCCAGCTGCAACTCGACGACGTCATGGCGCACTGGCAGCAAAGCTTGCCGTTGCTCAACGCCCACCTCGCAGCCGATCAGGCAGCGCTTGCCGGAGACGCCAGGGAAGACGTAGATGCCCAAAAGGTTATAGAGGCACCGCTACCCTCACGGTTCCAACGTGCGCACCATCAACGCAACGCCAGCCGCAAGCAGGCCGCCCGCCTTGATGCCAGCGCCCTCGAACAACAGCGCGACCGCCTTGCTCGCCTGCGCGTTCACCTTTCGTTGCTGGCCACCGGCCAGGTGCAGGAAAGTGATGAACCGCTGCGCCTGGCGATTCAGGTAGAGCGCTTAAACGACGGGCTGGGGCAGGAACAAAGCCCTGCCGATGAGCTAAGCGGCATTCTCGCTGACCTGCTGGCCCTTGGCCCCATGCCCCGAGAACTGTGGGATGAGTCAGTGACAACACTTGATACCCTGCTGCTACGGCTCACCGGCAATTATTAATCTACATGGCGCACAAAATAATTGACATGACAGAAAAATAACGTAATATACGCCTCACGTTGATGCGGGGTGGAGCAGTCTGGTAGCTCGTCGGGCTCATAACCCGAAGGTCATCGGTTCAAATCCGGTCCCCGCTACCAA
>NZ_JAKDUR010000007.1 GCF_030457605.1 Halomonas sp. | reverse complement strand
CCGATGATGCGCCGTTTGAAGCATTGCTGCATGCCGGTTGGCAGCGCGGCAAGCGTCCCGTGCGGCTGTTGGGGGTAGGCTACCGCTTGTCCGAGCCGGCCCCCGACACGCAGTTGACGCTTTTCTGAGGTGCAGGACGGCCTGCCCGCATTCAGGCTTTCATTCGGAAATAAAACAGTCGTATGATTGTAACGCCGCCGACCTGATAAGCCGACCTGAGAAAGAGCCCTGCCATGAGCCAACTCACCGTTACCGCCCGCCCCCGGCTGGTGTTTGCCCACGCCAACGGTTTTCCCGGCCTGAGTTACAAAAGCCTGCTGGCACCGCTGGCGGATACGTTCGATGTCCATCCGCTGGAGCGCCTGGGCCATCATCCCGATTACCCCGTCAATCACAACTGGACAGGGCTGGTAGACGAGCTGTTGGCCAGCCTGCCGGCTTCCGACGATCCGGTGTTGGGCGTCGGCCATTCGCTGGGCGGCCTGCTGATGGCGATGGCAGCGCTCAAGCGTCCCGAGCGGTTTCACGGCGTTATAATGCTGGACCCGCCGCTGCTGGTGGGGCTTGATGCGCTGGCGATGAAAGCGGCCAAGCGGCTGGGCTTTATCGATCGTGTGACGCCGGCGGGCAAGGCCCTGAAGCGCCGCCGCGTCTGGCCCAGTCGCGAAACGATGGCCAACTCACTGCGCCGCCGCGGGCTGTTCAGCGACTTTACCGCTGAGGCGCTCAACGACTACGTTCAGGCCGGCTCGCAGCTGCTGGATGACGGCCGTGCAGCGCTGTCTTTTCGGCCCGAAGTGGAAGTGGAAATTTTTCGTCATCTGCCGGACGACATCACGCCGCTGCCTCGCAAACTGGGTGTGCCGTCGGTGGTCGTGGCGGGAGACGCGTCAGACCTGTTGACGCCGGCACGCATCCGGAGGCTTGAGCGCCGCGGCATGCGCGTGCTGAGCACACCCGGCTCGCACATGTTTCCCATGGAATACCCCGAGCCGACCCGGGCGGCGATTCGCCATGCGTGGAACATGATTGCGCCGGCTAATGTCCCGGTGGTCAGATGAATGGCGTCAGCAAGCCATCCGATAACGCGCCACAAATATGCTAGCGTGGGAAACATCCAGCCACACTGTCAGGAGGTGTCATGTATCTTTCCATGCAGCTGAGTTATTACCCGTTGAAAGACGATTTCAAACCACCGGTCAAGGAAGTGGTCAAACGCCTTGAGGCATCGGGGCTTGAGGTATACCCCAACCGCATGAGCACCCAGGTGTTCGGCGAGTTCGACGCAGTGATGGACGCGCTCTCGGCGCTGATGAAGTGGTCGTTCGAGACTTACGGCAAGGCGGCGTTTACCGTCAACTTCCTTGAAGGCGACCGCCGCCCGCGCGATTAGCACGGGGCCGCTGCCGGCACTGGCTGGTGGGCAACGGTACGGGCCATTCATCTGAAGCGATCAGCAGACTGGCTAATGCCGTTGCATCGTGTTTTCTTGATGTATCGGTTTTTAAATGAGAGTTGGCATGGCAATTACCACTTTTGATGATTTACTTGACGAAGCACGCAGTCAGCCGCATGCCCAGCGGCTGTTGATGGTGTTTGTGCAGGCTCAGCTGCCGGATTTTCCCGACGCTGAGCAGCGCAAGCGTTTTGACCAGAAAGAAGGCGGCGTGTTGGTACCTACGGTGTGTGTGGATAAAACGCCGGATGAGCTTGAAGGCATGCACACGCTGGTTGAAGAAGCCCGGCAAACCGGTGCCGAGTGGGATCTGTTTTTTGTCGCCGCGATGGACGATCCCGAAGACGACGAAGAAATACAGCGCCAGCTGACTCGGATAACCGAGTCCTTGCAGGTGGGCAACCTTGGCTCGCTGATCGCCTTTGACCGTGAAGGTGAAGCGCAAAGCCTCGCTTGATGTGCCGGCTTTCGAAAAAGCTAAATGTCAGTAGCCGTCGGCACCGTTAAGCGGCGGTGCTTTTCAGCATGGCAGCTCGTTTGTATCCAGTAGCAGGAGGATAACTCCGGGGAACGTTGACGTGGATCATCCTTGCGTGGGGTGGCTCTCATAAAATGACGTTTCTACGCAGAGACGAAAAAGGCCTGGATCTCATGCAAGACGAGCTGCTGTTTGATCGCGCCCTGGTGGAAAAATACGACCGCCCGGGGCCGCGCTATACCTCCTACCCCACCGCACCGCAGTTTCACGCGGCCTTCGCCGAGGACGACTACCGCGCCGCCGCTGCACGCAGCAATGCAGTGGCGCGCCCCAAGCCGCTGTCGGCCTATATCCATATCCCGTTCTGCGAAAGCCTGTGCTACTACTGCGCGTGCAACAAGATCATTACCCACAACCGCGAGCGGGCGGCGGAGTATCTGGGCTGGCTCAAGCGCGAAATCGAGATTCAGGGCGCGCTGTTTGACGACACCCGGCGCATGACCCAGCTGCATCTGGGCGGCGGCACGCCGACCTACCTGAGCAACGACCAGCTGGCCGAGCTGATGGCGGCGCTGGATGAGGCGTTTCACTTTGCCGCGCCGAGCGAGCGCGAGTTTTCGCTTGAGGTGGACCCGCGCACGGTGACGCCCGAGCAGATTCACGAGCTGCGCGCCTTCGGCTTCAACCGCCTGAGCTTCGGCGTGCAGGACTTCGACCCGGACGTGCAAAAGGCCGTGAGCCGGGTGCAGAGCGAGGAGCAGGTGGTAGGGCTTGTCCAGGCCGCCCGCGACGCTGCCTATGACTCGGTAAGCGTGGATCTGATCTACGGCCTGCCGCTGCAGACCGTGGCCAGCTTCGACGCCACGCTGGATAAAATTATTGCGCTCAAGCCCGACCGCATCGCCACCTACAGCTATGCCCACTTGCCGTCGCTGTTCAAGGCTCAGCGGCTGATCCGCGACGAGGACATGCCGCCGCCGGAGCGCAAGCTTGAGCTTTTGGATCTGATCATCCAGCGTCTGATGGCGGCGGGCTACGTCTACATCGGTATGGACCACTTCGCCCTGCCCGAGGACGAGCTGGCCCGGGCGCGGGAGAACGGCACCCTGCAGCGTAACTTTCAGGGCTACTCGACCCACGCCGACTGCGACCTGATCGGCCTTGGGATTACCGCCATCGGCAAGGTGGGCGACACCTACAGCCAGAACGTCAAGGAGACCGCCCAGTACCAGCACCGGCTGGAAAGCGGCCGGCTGCCGGTAATGCGCGGCTACCGCCTGACCGACGACGACCGCCTGCGCCGGGACGTGATCAGCACGTTGATGTGCCACGGCGAGGTGGACTTCGCCGCGATCGAGGCCGCCCACGGCATCGACGACTTCAACGGCTATTTTGCCGATGCGCTGGACTCCCTCGAGGCCATGCAGGCCGACGGCCTGCTCACCGTGAGCGAGCGTCGCCTCGACGTGCTGCCCGCCGGGCGGCTGATGATGCGCAATCTGGCCATGGCGTTTGATGCCTACCTGAACCCCGCCGAGTCGCGCTATTCGCGCACGGTGTAAAGTGCCTGCAGGAAGTAAAGCAGGCTGGCCACAAAAGGAGAGCGAATGTACGACGTGATCGTTATTGGTGGCGGTATCGTGGGGCTTTCCACGGCGCTTAAGCTCAAACAGGCCTATCCGGACAGGCGCATGGTGGTGCTGGAAAAAGAGCAGGGCCCGGCGAGGCACCAGAGCGGCCATAACAGCGGCGTGATTCACGCGGGGGTGTACTACGCGCCGGGCAGCCTGAAGGCGCGCTTCTGCCTTGAAGGCAACCGGGCAACCCAAACATTTTGTGAGCGCCACGGGATTGCCTACCGGCGCTGCGGCAAGATTCTGGTGGCGGCCAATCAGGCCGAGGTGTCAGGCCTTGGTCGACTTGGCGAGCGCATCGGCCAGAACGGGCTGGAAAGCCGCTGGCTGTCGGCAGGCGAGCTTGCCGAGCGCGAGCCCAACGTGCGCGGCGCGGCGGGCATTCTGGTGTCGGCAAGTGGCATTGTGGACTACGCCGAGGTGGCGCGGGCCATGGCCGCCGAGTTTGCCCGTCTGGGCGGAGAAATACGTTACCAGGTGCAGGTGTCCGGGCTTGAAGAGCGCAATACCGAAGTGGTAGCCAACACCACGGCGGGAGACATCAGCGCGCGCTACATGGTCAGCTGCGCGGGGCTTTACGCCGATCGCGTCATTCGTTTGCTGGGGCGCAATCCGGGCTTCACCATCTGCCCGTTTCGCGGGGAGTATTTCGCCCTGCCGTCGGCCAAAAACGACATCGTGAAGCATCTGATCTACCCGGTGCCGGACCCTTCCATGCCGTTTTTGGGGGTACACCTGACGCCGATGATCGACGGGCGGATTACGGTCGGGCCCAACGCTGTGCTGGCGCTTGGCCGGGAGGGATATCGCTGGCGGGACGTAGCGGCGAAAGACCTCTGGGAGATGGCCGCTCACGCCGGCGTGCGCCGGATGCTGTCACGCTATGCGCGGCCGGGGCTTTGGGAGCTGAAAAACTCGCTGTACAAGCGTGGATACCTGGCCCGGGTACAGGCCTACTGCCCGGAGATTGCGCTTGAGGATTTAACGCCGTATCCCGCCGGGGTGCGTGCCCAGGCCGTCGCGGACGACGGCGGGCTACTGGGGGATTTCGTGTTTGTGAACACGAAGCGCACGGTCAACGTGGGCAATGCGCCATCGCCGGCGGCGACGTCCGCACTGCCTATCGGCGCGCACATTGTCGAACAGATCAAGGCGCGCCTGGCGGGCTAGCCGCCAGGGGGAGAAGAACGGCTAGAAGATCGACTCCACGGTGCCGGACCCCTGAGAGCCGCTCTCGCGTTCAAGCTCCCGGCTGATACGCCGGGGCTGGTAACCGGGTAAATGCTCCGAGTCGAACAACTCGCTGATGCCGCCGGGCTGGCTCGGGCGCAGGCGCAGGCCGGTATCCGGATCAACGCGTACGCTGACCACGCCTTCGGGCTGGTCAGGCCAGGCTTCGGGGGTGCCTTCAAGGGCGTTGCCGAGGAAATCCTTCCAGATGGGCAAAGCCGCCTGGGCGCCGTATTCCGAAATGGTCTGGTTGCTGTCCTTGCCTACCCAGACGGCCGTCACGATATTGTCATTGAAGCCGGCAAACCAGGCATCGCGCCGGGCGTTGGTGGTGCCGGTCTTGCCCACGATGTCGCCACGCTCAAGGGTCAGCGCGGCGCGGCCGGTGCCGTGCTCGATGACCTCACGCAGCATATCGCGGATGATGTAGATAGCCTCGGGGTCGGCGATGCGTTGGGCGACCGGGTATGTCTCGCCGTTGATGTCCACGGTTTTCTGGTCTTCGGCACAGTCGCGGCACGCCACCTCGGGTTCAGCTTTATATACCTCGGTGTTGTCGGTTTCGTCGCCGCGCACAATGCGTTTGATATACCAGGGCGAGACCTTGAAACCGCCGTTGGCGAGTATCGCGTAGGCGTTGGTCATCTCCAGCGGCGTCAGGCTCGCGCTGCCCAGCGCCAACGATAGCCCCCGGGGCAAGTGGTCAGGGTTGAAGCCGAAGCGTTCGAGGAAGTTGATGGTGTAGCCAAGCCCCATGCTTTGCAGAATGCGGATGGTCACCAGGTTGCGCGAGCGAGCCAGTGCCGGGCGCAGGCGCATGGGGCCGTTAAAGTCGTTGCTGGAATTGACCGGGCGCCACAGTGTGTCACTACCGTCGTTGATCACCACTGGCGCGTCGTTGACCACGCTTGCCGCGTTCATTTCGCCATCGTTGATGGCCGCCAGATAAATAAACGGCTTGAAGATGGAGCCCGATTGACGGCGGGCCTGAATCGCGCGGTTAAACTTGCTGGCGTTGAAATTGAAGCCGCCCTGCAGTGCCACAATGGCACCGGTACGCGGCTCCTGGGCGACCAGCGCGCCTTCGGCTTCGGGGCGCTGGGAAAGACGCAGCGTCTCGTCGTCCTCGATGACCACGCGGATCAGGTCGCCGCGGCCGGCAATCTGTTCGGCGCTGCCTTTGCGCGTCCATTGCATGCCTTCCCAGTCCAGTGTGTGGACTTGCTCGTCGCCGGTCAGCACGCGCATCTCGCGGTCGCTGCTTTCCACCACGATGGCGGGCTCAAGAACGCCGTAGCGCGGCGTGCGCTGCAGCACCTGCAGCCAGTTGCTCACGTCGCCTTCAATGCCTTCTACCTCGGTCTGGCTGCGTTCCGCGGCCTCGCGGGCGGTCTGGCGGATTTCCGGCGATTCCGAAAGTTCTTCTTCCAGCCCCTCGGTGGCGGTTTTTTCCTGGGCTTCAACCAGGCTGGCAGAGACGTCGGTCTGTTCCGGGCCGCGCCAGCCGTGGCGGCGGTCATACGCCAGCAGCCCTTCAGCCAGCGCATCGCGGGCAAACGGCTGGAGCTTGCTGTCCAGGGTAGTGTAAATATGGTAGCCGCCGGTATAGGCCTTGTCGCCAAACTGCTCGATGGCGTACTGGCGTGCCATTTCCGCTACATAGGCCGCTTCCACTTCGGCCTTGGCATCGTGGCGCTTGGCGGTAATCGGCGCCTTGACCGCTTTTTGATAGACGCTCTGGTCAATAAAGCCCAGCTCGCGCATGCGGAACAAAATCCAGTTACGCCGGATCAGCGAGCGCTCGGGGTTGGACAGCGGGTTGAACGCCGAGGGCGCCTTGGGCAGGCCGGCAATCATGGCCGCTTCGGCCAGCGTCAGCTCGTCCAGAGGGCGGTCGTAATAGGTCTTGGCCGCGGCGGCGATGCCGTAGGCGCGGTGGCCGAGAAATATCTTGTTGACGTAAAGCGAGAGAATTTCCTGTTTGTCCAGCACCTGTTCCATTTGCAGGGCGAGCAGGATTTCGCGGATTTTACGGGTGAAGGTCTGGTCAAGCGTCAGCAGGTAGTTACGTGCTACCTGCATGGTGATGGTAGAACCGCCGGACTGAATGGTGCCGCCACTTCGGGCCAGTTCGACGGCCGCACGGATCAGCCCGCGCGGATCAACGCCGGGATGCTCGAAATAGTGCTGATCCTCGGCGGCCACCAGCGCGTTGACCAGCGGCTCGGGAATGTCCTGAAAATCCACCGGAATCCGCCGCTCTTCGCCGTATTCACCGATCAGCTGGCCGTCACGGGTATAAATGCGCAGCGGCGTGTGCAGATCGAAGTTTTCCAGCTGGCGCACGTCGGGCAGGCCGGGTGAAAAGTACAGGGCCGCGCCTATCGTGGCCAGAACCGTTGCACCCACCAGGGCGACCAGCATGAAAACAAGCGACAGTATGAGCGTTCTAAGAAACTTCATGAAAACAGGCTACCCGTGGATGAAAGGTTCAGTGCGAGATCGGCGTTACCGGCGGTCGCCATTATAGAAACCCGGGGCGGCTCTCACCAGCGTTGATCTGGTGCCGCGCCCCTGAAGTGTGCCCCGTGGTAAAATCATGTAACCTCGCTACCATCTGATGCAGGCCGGAGTCACCTGGACACAATGCGTTTTCTTACCCCCAGCCGTGGCCTGATTGGCATCGATATTACGTCGGCAACGGTCAAGCTGCTTGAGTTAAAACCGACCGCACATAATTATCAAGTCGAAAGCTATGCCGTGCGTCCGCTTCCCGAAGGCACGGTTGTTGAGCGTCGTATCCAGGATATCGACGCCGTAGCGAGCGTTTTAAGCCGTGCAGTGGAGCATGCCAGGCCCTCCACACGCAAGGTGGCGGTTGCGGTGCCGGCCAGCGCGGCCATTACCAGGATGCTGACGTTTCCTGCCGGGCTGGATGAAGACGCCATCGAAGAACGCATTATTGCCGAATCAGAACGCCATATCCCGTTTCCGTTCAATGAAGTGGCGTTTGATTTTCAATGCATGGGGCCGTCAGCGCTGGATCCCGACGAGCAGCGCGTGCTGCTGGTGGCCTGCCGTCAGCAGGATGTGGTACAGCTGACCGAAACCCTTGAGCGAGCGGGACTGGAGCCTGCAGCGGTAGATGTGGAAACCTTTGCCATGGAACGCTCTTTTGCCATTCTCCAGCGTGAGCTTCAGGCCTCGAACGCGCCGGAAAGCGGCGTCGCGCTGGTGGATATCGGTGCCAACATGAACGCTTTCCATGTGATTCGTGACGGCCGGATCGTGTACAGCCGCGATACCGTGTTTGGCGGGCGTCAGCTGACCGACACCATACAGGAGCGTTATACGCTGACCATGAAGGAAGCCGGGTTTGCCAAAAAACGCGGTGGTCTGCCCGATGACTATCACGCCGAGGTACTGACGCCATTTCTGGAAACGCTGGTGCAGCAGGTGGGGCGCTCGCTGCAGCTGTATTATTCGGCGGGGCGCCCTCACGAGATCAAGGAGATCGTGCTGGCCGGCGGTTCAAGCGTGATTCCCGGGTTGGCGGAACGCATTGCCGAAGACAGCGGTATGCGGGTCACCATAGCCAATCCGTTCCAGCGTATGGCCGTCAATAAACGCCTTGACCTTGACGCGCTGACCAGCGACGCGCCGGCCATGTTGACGGCCTGTGGCCTGGCCATGCGAGGTATGCCATGAGCCTGACGATTAACCTGCTGGCCTGGCGCGCAGATCGCCGTGAGCGTCGCACCCGGCGCTTTCAGCTACTGCTGCTGGCCATGCTGATGGTGGGTAGCGGGCTGGGCTTTGGCGTGGCGCGCTATTATCAGGCCGAGCTTGATGCCCAGGCCCGGCGCAATGATTACATTCGCGAGCAGACCCGCGAGCTTGAGCAGGATATTGGCCAGGTGCACGAATATGAAGCTCGGGTCAGCCGGCTCAACGAGCAGCTGGCGCTTTTTCAAGCGCTCCAGCACGAGCGTGTGCAAACGGTACGGCTGTTCAATGCGATTGCGCAGAGTGTCGCCCCTGGCGTGATCTATCAGCACCTGGCGCGCAGCGGCGAAACGGTCAGCGTCGCCGCCCGCGCGAATACTGACCGGCAAGTGGCTGAACAGCTGCGCCGCATTGCGCTGACGCCGGCGCTGAGCGTGCCGGCACTCTCCGAGGTGGAAAATACGGCCGGTGAAGCAGCGGTGGGTCGCCAGTTCCGCTTTGTGGTCGATCAGCCTCTGGACGCGGAGCCGTCGGAACGTCAGAAAGAAGGAATGGCCGATGACGCTTAACCGGGAAGCATGGGTCCGTGAGTGGCGCCAACTGCGTGAAGTTGACTGGCAGGCGCTGGAGCTGCGTGAAGCCGGCGGCTGGCCGCTGTTGCTCAAGGTGTTGAGCTGCGTAATGGTGCTGATACTGGCGCTGGCCATCATGTACGGGCTGGTGGTGCGCGAGCACCGTGCTGCACTGGCCGATGCCCGGCAGCAGGAAATGCAGCTGCTGGCGACCTTCGAAAAGAAATCGGCCGAGGCCTCGTATCTGCCGCGCGTACAGCAACAGCTGGCCACGCTCGATGCCAAGATGCTTGAACTGCGTGCCATGCTGCCCACCAGCGCGGAAATACCGTCATTGCTTGATAGCATCAACGATGCGGCCATGGAAAACCGCCTGAATGTTGATACGATTCGACTCAGGCCACAGATCGCCCAAGGCTACTATGTCGAGCATCCTTTCGATATTCAGGTGCGCGGTGGCTACCATCAGATTGCGCGCTTTGTCGCTGATATGGCAGCACTTTCTCGTATTGTGACCCAGCACGATTTTACTCTGACGCCGGTGGGCGGCAACGGTGACGAGCTGCGTCTTGCCATGCTGGCCCGCACGTACAGCTACCAGGAGCCGGCCGCTGAGGAGCAGCCATGATGCGTGTGCTGATCACGGCCGGCCTGTTGGGGTTATGGCTTGCGGGCTGTGCCGATCCACATCTGGATGCGTTGGAACAGACGCTGACCAATGCCCGGACGCACGCGGAGGAGCCTGACGCTCTGAGCATCCCCGAGCTGCCTGCCTATCGGCCCGTGGGGTATCACCATGATGCCCGGCGCAGCCCGTTTCTGGCAGCGGAAGCCATAATCGCGCCAACGGGCACGTCTCCCGGTGCTTCGCGGGATGGCAAGCTGGCGCCGGACACCACGCGTCCCAAAGAGCCGCTTGAGCGTTTTGCCCTGCAGCAACTGCAACTGGTCGGTACGCTGAGCATGGGCAAGCGGCACGTAGCGCTGATTCAAACGCCCGAACATGAGGTGGTCTCGGTGCGAGAGGGCAATTACGTGGGGCATAACCACGGGCGAATCACGCGCATTACGCCACAGGCCGTGTCGGTGAGCGAGCGCGTTTATATCCGGCAGGACGGCTGGCAAAAACGTGCGGCAACGCTTGAGTTAGGCCTTGATACGCCTGCGCGATAGCGCAGTTAAACGGATGTTTCGTATAACACGCTGGATAAAACGTTGGATAATACATGGCCATGACTAGAGCACATCGCCGCCATAGGCCGGTACTGCTGGCAGCGGCAGGGCTATGGCTGTTGTCGCTGGCGACGGCAGTACAGGCGGTCGACCAGCAGGGGATACCGGCAGCTGCCGGCACGGCACCGGATGTGCTGGCGACGGCAGGTGAACAGCAGGTGGACGATATCGATTTTCGCCGCGACGCGGATGGCGCCGGTCGTCTGGAAATCACCTTCAGCCGCGCAAACGTAACTCCCCGGGTGCGCAAGGGCGAGCGCGGCCGGGCGGTGGTGGAGCTGGGGCAGAGCGCACTGCCCGATGCGCTTAACCAGATTTATGATGTTACCGATTTTGCCACGCCGATCAGTCGGATCGTGCCTCGGGTAGACGCTCAGGGCACGCGCCTGGAGCTGGTGACCGATGGCCCCTATGCCATGATGTCGTCGCAAAGCGGACGTACGTTCAGCGTGGTGATAGAGCCCGTGGCCGAAACGGCACAGCGTCAGCAAGGTGCGTCGGGCCAGGCGGTGGTGGACAAATCGTACACGGGCAAGCGGTTGAGCCTTAATTTTCAGGACATCGAAGTGCGCTCGGTGCTTGCCACCCTGGCGGAGTTTACCGGCCTTAACCTGGTGGCGAGCGATAGCGTAAGCGGCCGGGTCACGCTCAACCTGAATGACGTGCCCTGGGATCAGGCGCTGGACCTGATTTTGCAAAGCCAGGGGCTTGCGAGCCGCCAGCAGGGCAATGTGGTAGTAGTGGCGCCGGCCGGCGAGCTGGCGGCGCTGGAGCGCCAGAAACTGGAAGCGCGCAGCCAGCAGGAAACGCTGACACCGCTGGTCACGAAGTTTTTCGAGGTGAAGTATGCCCGGGCCCAGGATCTGGCCCAGCTGCTGCGCGGCGAAGATGGCTTTGGCCTGCTCACCGAACGTGGCCGGGTGAGCATTGATCAGCGCACCAATACGCTGCTGATTCAGGATACGGCGGACCAGGTGGCACAAATCATGGGCACGCTGGCACGCCTGGACGTTGCCGTGCGCCAGGTACAGATCGAGGCTCGCATCGTCATTGCCCGGGATACCGCCTCCCGGGAGCTGGGCGTCAACTGGGGAATTTCGAGCACGCGCGGCTTTCAGGAAACCGATGACGGCACGTTCGAGGCCCGGGACATCAACCCCGACGGCCTGAACCGTGCCATGGGAAGTCTGGCGATAGACCTGGGTTCTTCTTCCGGCGCACAGTCAAGTTTTGGTTTTGGCTATCTCGCCGGTGACATTCTGTTGGATCTGGAGCTGCGTGCACTGGAAAGCGAGGGCAAAAGCCAGACCATTTCCCAGCCGCGCATCATTACCGCCAACCGGCGCACCGCGACCATCAGTCAGGGTGAGGAGCGCGCCTTTCAAAGCGTGGACGGCAACGACAACCCCGATACCGAGTTCAAGGAGGCGCTGCTGTCGCTTGAAGTGACGCCCCAGATTACCCCTGATGACCGTATCATCATGGATCTGGTGATTCGTAACGACAGCTTCCGCGAGTCCGAATTCGGCGGTGAGCCACCGATTGATACCAACACCATTGAAACCCAGGTGCTGGTGGATAACGGCCAGACCGTGGTGCTCGGCGGTATCCTCACCACCGAAGAGCTGCGTCAGATCGCCAAAACGCCGCTGCTTGGCGATCTGCCGATTATTGGTAAACTGTTCCGCTATACCGAAGAGAGTAATGAAAAGGTAGAGTTACTGGTGTTCATTACTCCACGACTTCTCGATGATGGCCTGGCGGTTCGCTAATGCAGGATTTACCCAACCTTTTTCTGATCGGCCCCATGGGTGCCGGTAAAAGTACCATCGGTCGCCTGCTGGCGGCCGAGCTTTCGCGTGAATTTTTTGACAGCGATCATGCCATTCAGGATCGCTGCGGCGCGGATATTCCGTGGATTTTCGATGTGGAGGGCGAGTCCGGTTTTCGTCAGCGTGAAGTGCAGATGATTGATGAACTGACTCGGCGGGAAGCATCGGTAGTGGCTACCGGTGGCGGTGCGGTGCTGCGCGAGGAAAACCGCTGCACGTTGCGTGAACGTGGCACGGTGATATATCTGCTGACCACCGTTGAACAGCAGCTGCGGCGCACGGCCCGGGATCGCAACCGGCCGCTGCTGCAGTGTGCCAATCGCGAGCAGGTGCTCTATGACATGTTCGCCCAGCGCGACCCGCTGTATCGTGCAACCTCGGATATTACCGTGCGTACCGACCGGCGCAGCCCCCGCGCGGTGGTCAACGAGATCCTGCGCCGTGTCCGCCGGCTGGTGGACCCGCTGCAAACCACCGGCACGGCCAACAAACCGGTGTCGCCCTGACGTGTCGGCTCCCACCC
This sequence comes from Halomonas sp., assembly GCF_030457605.1. Classification (GTDB taxonomy): domain Bacteria; phylum Pseudomonadota; class Gammaproteobacteria; order Pseudomonadales; family Halomonadaceae; genus Vreelandella. Next base: position 60,714 of record NZ_JAKDUR010000007.1, on the reverse strand, counting down.
TCAACCCTCAGGTAACACTATGAAGCCTATCGACGGCGTGCAGCGCACGCTCAATGTCGCCCTCGGCGAGCGCAGTTATCCCATTCATATCGGCACCGGTCTGGTCGGTAATGCCGACGCCATTACGCCCTATCTGGCCGGCCGGCAGGTCATGATCGTGACCAACGACACCGTCGCGCCGCTGTATCTGGACGCCCTGCGCGACGCCTTGCCCGCGCAGTTGGACGTACGTTGCGTGGTGCTGCCCGACGGCGAACGTTACAAGACCGTGGAGCAGGTGGGGCGCATCTGGGATGCGCTGCTGGAGGCAGGCTTCAACCGTCGCTGCACGCTGATCGCGCTGGGCGGGGGTGTGATCGGCGATATGGTTGGGTTTGCCGCGGCCAGCTACCAGCGTGGCGTGGCTTTTATTCAGATGCCGACCACGCTGCTGGCTCAGGTGGATTCTTCGGTCGGGGGTAAAACCGGCGTTAACCATCCGTTGGGCAAGAACATGATTGGTGCTTTCTGGCAGCCCAGGGCGGTCATCGTGGACATCGACACGCTGGCCACCCTGCCCGCGCGGGAGCTGTCCGCCGGGCTTGCCGAAGTCATCAAATACGGCCTGATTCGCGATGAGGCCTTTCTTGGCTGGCTGGAAACCAATATGACCCGGCTCCGCGATGGCGATGTGGATACGCTGGCACAGGCCGTGGCCTTGAGCTGCGGGATCAAGGCGGAGGTGGTGGCCGAGGATGAAACCGAGCAGGGCGTGCGTGCGTTGCTCAACCTGGGGCATACCTTTGGTCATGCCATCGAAGCCGAGCAGGGCTACGGTCATTGGCTGCACGGTGAAGCCGTGGGGGCGGGCATGGCCATGGCCGCGACGCTGTCGCACCGGCTGAGCTGGATCGATAATGCCGCGCTTGAGCGTTGCCAAACGGTGATCGAGCGTGCCGGCTTGCCACTGAGCGCCCCCGGCGGCATGACCCGGGACGACTTTCTTGCCCACATGCGTCGCGACAAGAAAAACATCGACGACCAGCTGCGCCTGATACTGCTGCGTGCGCCGGGCGATGCCTGCATCAGCGCCGATACGCCGGTAGACATACTCAATGCGTTGCTGGACAGCTACCCCCGCACCTGACGTAACGCTGGCAGCCTGCCAGGCTCTCCGGCATTGGCCGTCTGACCCGCTCCTTGTGAGCGGGTTTTTTTATGTCGGCTCCGGAAGATTTGGCGCGATAATTATCGTAAAAAAGAATGGGATATACACAATCGGCATGTATATTATGGTAATTTTTAGACTAAAGCCTAATGATGATTTTCATTCGTTTAAAAATCGTTTTCAAGAATCCCAAGCTCTTGAAAGAGATTGGTTTTTTATACATCAGGGTTTTTTGATATTAAGCATAGGTGAGTGTTTATAGGGAGTTAGCGGCATAAAAACATTGCGCGCGGGAGGCCGTGCTGGCTATTGTAAGCAGCCGTTTCCTGCGGGTGAGAGGCACAAGAGGGTCGTATTCGCTGGCGGGGAGCATTGGATGAAAAATAAAAATAACTTTTAAATATATCATGAATTTTTCATTTATAAAATAACCTCTGACCGAGGCACGCCTATGAACAAGGGTCTTCATCAGCCCAGCGAATTCCGTGATAACTGTGGCTTTGGACTGATTGCCCACATGCAGGGGCAGCCCAGTCACGATCTGCTCAAAACGGCCATCGAGTCCCTGACCTGTATGACTCACCGCGGCGGCATTGCCGCGGACGGTAAAACCGGTGACGGCTGTGGCCTGTTGCTGACCATGCCGATGGCCTTTATGCAGGCCGTCGCGCACGAGGCGCTGGGCGTAGCCCTGGGCGAACGCTTTGCCGTGGGCATGGTGTTTCTCCCCGATGACGACAGCCGTGCCGCCCGGGCGCAGCGCGTGCTGGACGCAGAGCTGGTGGCGCGGGGCTTGAGCGTTGCCGGCTGGCGCGAGGTGCCGGTGGACGCCGACGTATGCGGGCCCATGGCACTGGCTTGCCTGCCGCGTATTTATCAGGTGTTTGTGCTGCCGGAAGCCAGCGAAAACCTTGACGTTGATCTCTTTATGGCGCGTCGCCGGGCGGAACAGCGCCTGAACGGCGAGGAAGATTTTTACGTGGCCTCGCTGTCGGCCGAGGTGGTGGCCTACAAGGGGCTGGTCATGCCCCGGGATCTGCCGGCGTTTTACCACGATTTGAGTGATGAACGCCTGGCGGCGTCGATCTGCGTGTTTCACCAGCGTTTCTCGACCAACACCGCCCCGCGCTGGCCGCTGGCCCAGCCGTTTCGCCTGCTGGCGCATAACGGTGAGATCAACACCATCGAAGCCAACCGCAGCTGGGCGAATTCGCGCAAGCAGCAGTTTTCCAGCCCGCTCCTGAGCGGGATGGCCGAGCTCGACGAAATCGTCAATACCACGGGGTCGGATTCCTCCAGCATGGACAACATGCTGGAAGTGCTCCTGACCGGCGGCATGGAGCTGCACCGTGCGGTGCGGATGATGGTGCCGCCGGCCTGGCAAAACGTGCAGACCATGGACGCCGGCCGGCGCGCCTTTTATGAATACAACTCCATGCACATGGAGCCGTGGGATGGCCCGGCCGGCGTGGTGATGACCGACGGCCGTCAGGCCGTGTGCATGCTCGACCGCAACGGCCTGCGCCCGGCTCGCTGGGTCATCACCAAAAACGGCTATATCACGCTGGCCTCCGAGAGCGGCACCTACGCCTACCGCCCCGAAGACGTGGTGGCCAAAGGGCGCGTGGGGCCCGGTCAGATACTCGCCGTGGACACCGTGACCGGCGAAGTGCTGCACACCGACGAAATCGATAATCGCCTGGCGTCGGTCTACCCCTACAGGCGCTGGCTGAAAGAGCAGGCCGGCTACCTGGAGTCCGCGCTGACCGAGCTGGCGCGCTTTCAGCCGATGGATAGCGATGCGCTGGCCACGCAGCAGAAAATGTTTCAGGTCAGCTTTGAAGAGCGCGACCAGGTGCTGCGCCCGCTGGCGGAAGGCGGCCAGGAAGGCGTTGGCTCAATGGGCGACGACACGCCCATGGCGGTGTTGTCCAGCCGGCCGCGCCTGCTGACCGACTATTTCCGCCAGAAATTTGCCCAGGTCACCAACCCCGCCATCGACCCGCTGCGCGAAGCGATCGTGATGTCGCTGGAAACCTGTATCGGGGCCGAGCGTAACGTGTTCGAGGCCACGCCCGAGCACGCGCACCGCCTGATTTTGACCACTCCGATCCTCTCGCCGCGCAAGTTTGCCGCGCTGGTGGACCAGCAGGATCCTGCGTTTGCCAGCCATACGCTGTCGCTGGGCTATGACCCCGTCACGCAAACGCTGAAAGAAGCACTTGATGCACTGTGCCGGTCTGCCGAGGCCTGCGTGCGTGATGGCAAGGTGTTGGTGGTGTTGTCGGATGCCCGCCTTGAATCCGGCGAGATCCCCCTGCAGGCCGCGCTGGCGGTGGGCGCCGTGCATACGCATCTGGGGCGGTTGGCGCTACGGCCTGCAGCCAACATTATTGTGGAAACCGGCTTTGCCCGGGATGCCCACCAGATGGCGGTATTGTTTGGCGTGGGCGCCACCGCGGTTTACCCGTGGCTTGCCTATCACGTCATGGCGGACATGCATCACACCGGAGAGCTTGAGGGCGAGCCGGCAGATACCCGGGAGAACTATCGTCGCGGGCTGCAAAAAGGCCTTTACAAGATATTGTCCAAAATGGGTATTTCGACGCTGGCGTCCTACCGGGGCTCGATGCTGTTTGAAGCGGTCGGGCTGGATGAAGAGGTGATGACTACCTGCTTTGCGGGAATGGCCTCGCGCATTCAGGGGGCAGGCTTTGCCGAGCTTGAGGCGCAGCAGGTCAGGCTGTCACGGGATGCGTGGAAAGCGCGCAAGCTGATTTCCCAGGGCGGGCTGATGAAATACGTGCACGGCCACGAGTATCACGCCTATAACCCCGACGTGGTGACCACGCTGCGAGCGGCGGTGCAGGAAGGCAGCTATGCCAAGTGGAAAGACTTTGCCCGGCTGGTCAACGAGCGGCCGATCGCCACGCTGCGCGATATGCTGGCGCTCAAGCCGGCAGCCACGGCGCTTCCCCTTGACGAAGTGGAGCCCATCGAAGCGCTGATTCCGCGCTTTGACAGCGCCGGCATGTCGCTCGGGGCGCTTTCGCCGGAGGCTCACGAAGCGCTGGCGCAGGCCATGAACGAAACCGGTGGGCGCTCCAACTCCGGTGAAGGCGGTGAGGACAGCGCGCGTTACAACACTGTGCGCAGCTCCAAAATCAAGCAGATTGCCTCGGGACGCTTTGGCGTGACGCCGCATTATCTGGTCAATGCCGACGTGCTGCAGATCAAGGTGGCACAAGGCGCCAAACCCGGTGAAGGTGGCCAGCTGCCGGGCGACAAGGTCAATGCGCTTATCGCTCGGCTACGCTACGCGGTGCCTGGCGTGACGCTGATTTCGCCGCCGCCGCACCACGATATTTATTCCATTGAAGACCTGGCACAGCTGATCTTTGATCTCAAGCAGGTCAATCCCGAGGCGCAGGTGTCGGTCAAGCTGGTCTCCGAACCGGGCATCGGCACCATTGCCACGGGCGTGGCCAAGGCTTATGCCGACCTGATTACCGTCTCGGGCTACGATGGCGGCACCGCGGCAAGCCCGCTGACCTCGATCAAGCACGCCGGCAGCCCCTGGGAGCTTGGCCTGCCCGAGGTTCATCAGGCGCTGCGCATCAACGGCCTGCGCGACAAGATTCGCCTGCAGACCGACGGCGGGCTGAAAACCGGCCTTGATGTGGTCAAGGCCGCGATTCTGGGGGCGGAAAGCTTCGGTTTCGGCACCGCGCCCATGGTCGCACTGGGCTGCAAGTACCTGCGTATCTGCCATTTGAACAACTGCGCAACCGGCGTTGCCACCCAGGACAAATACCTGCGTGACGAGCACTTTCGCGGCACTGTGGACATGGTTAAACACTATTTCCGCTTTATCGCCGAGGAAGTGCGCGAGCTGATGGCGCTGCTTGGCGTGCGCCAGCTGACCGAACTGATCGGCCGGACCGATCTGCTGGAAGTGCTGGAAGGCAACACCGCTGCCCAACGCAAGCTGGACCTTTCGCCGCTGCTGGAAAACGACTTTGTGCCCGCACAGGCGCCGCAGTTCTGCCGGGTAACGCGCAACGTGCCGCATGATCCGGGCGCCAAAAATCAGGAGCTGCTGGCCACTGTGAGCGCGGCCATCGAAGCGCAGACCGGCGGCACCTTTGATTTTGCGATCACCAACTGTGATCGCAGCGTCGGCGCCTCGGTGTCAGGCGCGATTGCCAAACGCCACGGCGAAGCCGGCCTTGAAGCCGCACCGATTACGGCGCGTTTTACCGGCGTGGCCGGCCAGAGCTTCGGCGTCTGGAATGCACGGGGGCTGAATCTTCACCTGGAAGGCGATGCCAACGACTATGTGGGCAAGGGAATGAACGGCGGCAGCATCGTAATCGTGCCGCCGCGTGAAAGCCAGTTTGTCCGTCATGAAACGGCGATTATCGGCAACACCTGCCTGTATGGCGCCACCGGCGGCGTGCTCTGCGCCGCAGGCTGCGCCGGCGAGCGCTTTGCCGTGCGCAACTCCGGTGCCAGCGCGGTGGTAGAAGGCACGGGCGATCACTGCTGTGAATACATGACCGGCGGGCTGGTCACGGTGCTGGGGGCGACCGGGCTTAACTTCGGCGCGGGCATGACCGGCGGGTTCGCCTACGTGCTGGACGAAGATCGCACCTTTGTCGACAAGGTCAACCACGAGCTGGTGGATATTCATCGCATCAATATTGAGTCCATGGAAGCGTATCGCCGCCATCTGCGCGAAGTGATCGAAGCCTACGTGGAAAACACCCGCTCGCCGCGCGGTCAGGCGATTCTGGACGACATGAGCGACTACCTGCGTCACTTCTGGCTGGTCAAGCCCAAAGCGGCAGGCCTTGGCAGCCTGCTCGATCAGTCCCGGCATCAGCCGGAATAAACCCGCTTTTGAGCGTATTGCTGACGTCTGCCGCCCTGAGCGTGGCGACAGAAAGGAGAACCACCATGGCCAAGCGCTGGCGTAACGAGTTTCAGTTTATCGACGTGGGGCGCAAAGACCCCGACAAAAAGCCGGCGCAGACGCGTGCGGCGGAGTTTGCCGAGATTTATCGGCCGTTCAAGCCCAACGAAGCGGCATCCCAGGCGCACCGCTGCCTGCACTGCGGCAACCCTTACTGCGAGTGGAAGTGCCCGGTGCACAACTACATTCCCAACTGGCTGCAGCTGGTCAGCGAGGGCAACATCATCGAAGCCGCCGAGATGGCGCACAAGACCAACCCGCTGCCGGAAGTCTGTGGGCGGGTGTGTCCCCAGGACCGATTGTGCGAAGGCGACTGCACCCTGAACGACGGGTTCGGGGCGGTGACCATCGGCTCGGTGGAGAAATACATTGCCGATACCGCCTTTGCCATGGGCTGGCGCCCGGACATGTCCAGGGTGACGTGGAGCGGCAAAAAAGTGGCCGTGGTCGGTGCCGGCCCCGCCGGACTTGCCTGCGCCGACGTGCTGGCGCGCAACGGCGTGACGCCGGTGGTGTTCGACAGGCATCCTGAAATTGGCGGGCTTTTAACCTTCGGCATTCCCGAGTTCAAGCTGGAAAAAAGCGTCATGGAGCGCCGGCGGGCGATCTTCGAGGAAATGGGCGTCGAATTTCGCTTGAATACCGATATCGGCCGCGATATTGCCTTTGACACGCTGCTGGATTCCTACGACGCCGTGTTTCTGGGCATGGGTACCTACACGCCCATGGAAGGGGGCTTTCCCGGTGAGGCCCTGCCCGGCGTTCACAAGGCGCTGGACTATCTGGTCGCCAACGTGAATTACCGCCTGGGGTTTGCCCGGCGCGCGGACGACTACGTCTCGTTTGAAGGCAAGCGCGTGGTGGTGCTGGGCGGCGGCGATACGGCCATGGACTGCAACCGTACCGCCATCCGTCAGGGCGCTGCCAGCGTTGCCTGTGCCTATCGCCGCGACGAGGCCAACATGCCCGGCTCGCGTCGTGAAGTCGCCAACGCCCGCGAAGAAGGCGTTGACTTCCTGTTCAACCGCCAGCCGGTCGCCGTGGTGGGCGAAGGGCGAGTGGAGGGCGTCAAGGTAGTGCGCACCCGGCTGGGCGAGCCGGATGAAAACGGCCGCCAGCGTCCGGAAGTGGTGCCCGGCTCGGAAGAAGTCATCCCTGCGGATGCCGTCGTGGTGGCCTTCGGTTTTCAGGCAAGCCCGGCCCCCTGGTTTGCAGAGGCCAATGTGCAGGTTAACCAGCGCAGCCTCGTCAAGGCGTGCGAGCACGGCGAGTTTGCCTTTCAAACCAGCAATGCGCAGATCTTTGCCGGTGGCGATATGGTGCGCGGCTCGGATCTGGTGGTCACGGCCATTTATGAAGGCCGCGAGGCCGCGCAGGGCATCATGGACTATCTCGATGTATAAGCTCGGCCTCGATGTATAAGCTCGACGTATAAGGCTGACCGCTCTTTGCACTTTGGCAGAGAGCGGTTGAAATTGAGCCTTTTAGGCGAGTCTGCTATTCTGTCGTCCCATCCTGGTGTGGCTTTCTGCCGTGCCTTCTGATCACGTTTCGACAGGTTTTCCATGACACGATATATCTTCGTGACCGGCGGCGTTGTGTCCTCCCTTGGCAAGGGCATCGCCTCCGCCTCGCTGGCGGCGATTCTTGAGGCTCGCGGCCTCAAGGTCACCATGCTCAAGCTCGACCCCTACATCAACGTCGACCCGGGCACCATGAGTCCTTTCCAGCACGGCGAGGTGTTCGTCACCGAAGATGGCGCCGAGACGGATCTGGATCTGGGGCATTACGAGCGCTTCATTCGCACCAAGATGACCCAGAACAACAACTTCACCACCGGTCGGGTGTACGAGCACGTGCTGCGCCGGGAGCGTCGGGGCGACTATCTGGGCGGCACCGTGCAGGTGATTCCTCACATTACCGACGAGATCAAGCGCCGGGTTTACGCCGGTGGTGAAGGTTTTGACGTGGCGCTGGTCGAGATCGGCGGCACCGTGGGTGACATCGAGTCGCTGCCGTTTCTCGAGTCGATTCGCCAGATCAGAAGCGAGCTTGGCGCCAGCCGTGCGCTCTATATGCACCTGACGCTGGTGCCGTATATCGCCACCGCCGGCGAGACCAAGACCAAGCCGACCCAGCACAGCGTCAAGGAGCTGCGCTCCATCGGCATCCAGCCGGATATCCTGATTTGCCGCAGCGAAATCGAGCTCGAGGAAACCGAGCGGCGCAAGATCGCGCTGTTCACCAACGTTGAAGAGCGCGCCGTGGTGCCGCTGCGGGATGCCGACACCATCTATCGTATTCCGTTGATGCTCCACGAGCATGGGCTTGACGATATCGTCTGCGACAAGCTGCGCCTCGACGCCGGCGAAGCCGACCTGACCGAGTGGGTTCACGTGCTGGATGCCAAGCTCAATCCGCTCAAGTCGGTCAGCATTGCCATGGTGGGTAAATACATGGAACTGCTGGACGCCTACAAATCGCTCAACGAAGCGCTGATCCACGCCGGTATCCAGGGGCGCATCAAGGTCAACGTCGATTACATCGACGCCGAAGATATCGAGCACCACGGTACCGAGCGGCTGGCCGGCAAGGACGCGATTCTGGTGCCCGGCGGCTTTGGCGATCGCGGCGTGGAAGGCAAGATCATGGCCGCGCAGTTTGCCCGGGAAAACAAGGTGCCGTATCTGGGTATCTGCCTCGGGCTGCAGGTGGCCGTGATCGAGTTTGCGCGCAACGTCGCCGGCTGGACGGACGCCAACTCGACTGAGTTCACCCACGACACCCAGCACCCGGTGGTTGGCCTGATTACCGAATGGCTCAACGCCGAAGGCAAGATCGAGCTGCGCGACGCGGCCTCGGATCTGGGCGGCACCATGCGCCTGGGCGGGCAAATCTGCCATTTGGCGTCCGGTACCAAAGCGCGCGACGCCTACGGCGCCGATGAAATCGTCGAGCGCCACCGCCATCGCTTTGAGGTCAACGACCAGTTCGTCGAAGCGCTGGAGAGCGCGGGGCTGGTGGTGTCCGGGCGCAGCGTTGATCAAACGCTGGTCGAAGTGGTCGAGCTTGCCGACCACCCGTGGTACGTTGCCTGCCAGTTTCACCCGGAGTTTACCTCGACACCGCGCGACGGCCACCCGCTGTTCAGCGGTTTTGTCAACGCCGCCGTTGAGCACAAGGCGGCGCGCACCCGGGCCCGTTCGACACCCCAGGAGTAACGCCGCATGAGTGAGCGCCACATTGACGTGGCCGGCCTGACTGCCGGCAACTCATTGCCGTTGATGCTGCTGGGCGGGATGAACGTGCTCGAGTCTCCGGCGCTGGCCGATGAAGTCGCCAGTGCCTTTGTCGAGGCCACCGGGCCGCTTTCCATGCCCTACGTGTACAAGGCCAGCTTTGACAAGGCCAACCGCAGCTCGATTCATTCGTTTCGCGGGCCGGGGCTTGAGAAAGGCCTGCAGATGCTCGCCGATATCAAGGCACGCTACGGCGTGCCGGTGATTACCGACGTTCACGAACCCTGGCAGGCCGCTCCGGCGGCTGAAGTGGCAGATATCATTCAGCTGCCGGCGTTTCTCGCGCGCCAGACCGATCTGGTGGTCGCCATGGCCAAAACCGGTGCGGTGATCAACATTAAAAAGCCGCAGTTTCTGGCCCCCCATGAAATGCGCCATATTCTGGCCAAATGCCGCGAAGCCGGTAATGACAACCTGATACTCTGCGAGCGCGGCACCAGTTTTGGCTACAACAACCTTGTGGTGGACATGCTGGGCCTTGGTGACATGAAACACACCGGCTACCCGGTGTTTTTTGACGTCACCCACGCGCTGCAGCGCCCCGGCGGGCGGGCGGACAGCGCAGACGGCCGCCGTGCCCAGGTGGCCGAGCTGGCTCGGGCAGGCGTTGCCGTGGGGCTTGCCGGCCTGTTTCTGGAAGCCCACCCTGACCCCGACCACGCGCGTTGCGACGGCCCTTGCGCGCTGCCGCTGAATCAATTGGCGCCGTTTTTGCACCAGCTTGCCGCGCTGGACGGGCTGGTCAAGGGCTTTGCGCCGCTGGCCATACGCTAGCGCCGTCTCTATTTTTCATAACGCTATTTGCCATAACGATAAAAACTTCGATCACGATAATAAAGGATACGTTGATGACCAAAATTGTTGATATCCGTGCGTTGGAAGTGCTGGACTCCCGCGGCAATCCCACCGTTTTTGCTACCGTACGTCTGGAAAGCGGTGCCACGGGCGAGGCCTGTGCGCCGAGCGGTGCATCAACCGGTTCGCGCGAAGCGCTTGAGCTACGTGACGGCGACAAAACCCGCTATCTGGGCAAGGGCGTACAAAAAGCCGTCGACGCGGTCAACGGCAAAATCCGTGACGCGCTCATCGGCATGGACGCCCGCGATCAGCGCGGCGTGGACGAAGTCATGCTCAAGCTCGACGGCACCGACAACAAGGCCACGCTGGGTGCCAACGCCGTGCTGGCGGTTTCGCTTGCCGCCGCCAAAGCCGCGGCCAATGCCAAGGACGTACCGCTTTACGCCCACATTGCCGAGCTTTACGGCACGCCGGGCGTGTACAGCATGCCGGTGCCGATGATGAATATCCTCAACGGCGGCGAACACGCCGATAACAACGTGGACATTCAGGAGTTCATGATCCAGCCGGTGGGGGCGAAAAGCTTCAGCGAGGCGCTGCGTACCGGTGCGGAAATCTTCCATGCGCTGAAAAAAGTGCTGTCTGAACGTGGTCTGTCCACCTCCGTGGGCGATGAAGGCGGCTTCGCGCCGAACCTTGAGTCCAACGCCGAGGCGCTTGCCGTGATCAAGCAGGCGGTCGAAGCCGCCGGCTACAAGCTGGGCGAAGACGTCACGCTGGCGCTTGACTGCGCGTCGAGCGAGTTCTACGAAAACGGCCAGTACAACCTGGCAGGCGAAGGCAAGAGTTACGATGCCGAAGGCTTTACCAACTACCTGGCCGGCCTGTGCGACGACTACCCGATCGTGTCCATCGAAGACGGCATGGACGAGTCCGACTGGGACGGCTGGAAAGCGCTGACCGACAAGCTGGGCGACAAGGTGCAGCTGGTAGGTGACGACCTGTTCGTGACCAATACCAAAATCCTCAAGCGGGGCATCGACGAGCAGATCGGCAACTCTATCCTGATCAAGTTCAACCAGATCGGCTCGCTGTCGGAAACCCTGGACGCCATCAAAATGGCGCAGGACGCCGGCTTTACCGCGGTCATTTCCCACCGCTCGGGCGAAACCGAAGACACCACTATTGCCGATTTGGCGGTCGCTACCGCTGCCGGCCAGATCAAGACCGGCTCGCTGTGCCGTTCGGATCGCGTGGCCAAATATAACCGCCTGCTGGTGATCGAAGATGAGCTTGAAGGCGTTGGCTACCCCGGCCGCAAAGCCATCAAGGGGCAGTAAGCGGGGATGTCGCCAGCCAAAAGGTAAGAAGTCGCTTAAGTTGATGTAAGAAATAACTTACAAATGGCGATAAAATCTTACTTTGTGGCGTATCAACGCGGCAGTGAAGTGATGTAACTGATTGTTTAATAATCAATGATGCAAAAAGGGCGAGCCGGATGGCTCGCCCTTTTCGTTTTCGGCGCCCTTGAGCTGTACACACAATGTGAAGATACTGTGCACAGGACAGGGAGAAGCAGGGATGCTTGCAGCAGGATGCATCGTTGGATGCAACGGGAAGCAAGTGGCGTACCGGGTGAAACAGTGACGTTGGCCCCGGCAGGGAAAGCGCCTCAAGGACAGTTTCGGTAAAGGCCTGTGAGGGCGTTTGCAGGAGCGGTGGCACAGGACGTGCCAGAGGAAACGCTGGAAGCGAGCGGCCTGCGGGCCGCTTTTTTGTGCCTGATTGTCAGCGGTGCCTAGCGTTCGAGCTTGTCGATCTTGCCGCTTTTTCCATCCCACTCTTCGGCATCCGGCAGCGGGTCTTTCTTTTCCGCGATGTTGGGCCACTCTTCCGCCAGGTCGGCGTTGATCTCAATAAACTGCTCTTGATCCTTGGGTAGTTCGTCTTCGGAGTAGATTGCCTCGGCGGGGCATTCCGGCTCGCACAGCGCGCAGTCGATGCACTCGTCCGGATGAATCACGAGAAAGTTGGGGCCTTCGTAGAAGCAGTCTACCGGGCAGACCTCTACGCAGTCGGTGTATTTGCACTGGATGCAGTTTTCAGTCACGACGAACGCCATCGCGGTATCCCTCTTGCGAAACCGGGCGTTGCCCGATTTTTAGTCAGCAGTAAGTTTATGAAAACGCGTCTCATAAACTAAAACATATAATGTAAATCCAGCCCGCGCCTTCCAGCGCCGGGCTTTCCGGGCGTTAAAGGCTCTGGGCGCCCGGGCAGCCTGCACGCTGCGTAACTCGACATTGTATTACAGACGGCCCTGCCATTCATATAAAAGTGCCAGCGCCTGACGCGGCGAAATGTCATCCATCTGCAGGTGGCTGAGTGCTTCGAGCACCGGGTGCGGGCTCTGGGCAAACAGGTCATCCTGACGTGGTGCAGCGGCACCTGATGCCGTTGGCGCTTCGTCGTTGCCGCGTGGGCAAGCGTTGTCGTGCGAATGGCGGTGGTTGTGCAGACGGCTGTCGTGCAGATTGTTTTCCTGTACGTCGCGCTGCTCCAGAGTCATTAGCTTGTCTCGGGCGCGGCGGATGACCGGCGTGGGTACGCCGGCCAGCTGTGCCACTTGCAGCCCGTAGCTCTGGCTTGCCGGCCCGGCCTCGATGCGGTGCATGAAGACGATGCGCTCGCCGTGTTCGGTGGCGGTGAGGTGGATGTTGGCCACGCCCTCGCGGTGTTCGGGCAGCGCAGTCATTTCAAAATAGTGGGTGGCAAACAGGGTCAGCGCACCGGCGCTTGCCAGATGTTCGGCGCTGGCCCAGGCAAGCGACAGGCCGTCGAAGGTGCTGGTGCCACGGCCGATTTCATCCATCAGCACCAGGCTTTGGCCGGTGGCGTTGTGCAGAATATTGGCGGTTTCGGTCATTTCCACCATGAACGTCGAGCGCCCGCCGGCCAGGTCATCCGAGGAGCCGATGCGGGTGAAAATGCGGTCCAACGGGCCGATTTCGGCGGCGTCGGCGGGGACAAAGCTGCCGCAGTGGGCGAGCAGGGCAATCAGCGCCGTCTGGCGCATGTAGGTCGATTTACCCCCCATGTTGGGGCCGGTAATCACCAGCATGTGCTGCGCCTGACTGAGCGTGGTGTCGTTGGGCACGAACGGAGTGGTGCTGACCTGCTCGACCACCGGATGGCGGCCGCCGTGAATGGCAAGCCCGGTGTGTTCGGTCAGCGTCGGGCGGACCCAGTCAAGCGCCTCGGCGCGTTCGGCAAAGGTACACAGCACGTCAAGCTCGGCCAGCGCCCGTGAGGTGGCCTGCTGGGCGCCAAGCTCGGCGTTGAGGGTTTCCAGCAGCTGCTCGTAAAGGTGCTTTTCCCGGGCCAGCGCCCGGGATCTGGCTGACAGCGCCTTGTCCTCGAACTCCTTGAGCTCGGGGATGATGAAGCGCTCGGCATTTTTCAGCGTCTGGCGGCGAATATAGTCTGCCGGCGCTTCCCGGGCCTGAGCCCGGGGCAGCTCGATAAAATAGCCGTGTACGCGGTTATAGCCGACCTTGAGGTTGGCCAGGCCGGTGCGCTCGCGCTCTCGGGTTTCGAGCCTGACGAGGTATTCGCCGGCGTTTTCGGCCATGCCGCGCTGTTCGTCAAGCTCGGGATCAAAGCCGTCGCGAATGACGCCGCCGTCCCGCAGTACTACCGGCGGGTTGTCGATAATCGCCCGTTCAAGGGTGTCGGCCGTTTCGGGGTAGGGGCGTATGTGCGGGCGCAGAGCGTCAAGCGCGCTGCCGCTTTCTACCGCTTCCAGTTCGCGTTCAAGCATTGGCAGCGTGGCCAGTGCGTCGCGCAGCCGGGCCAGGTCACGGGGGCGGGCGCTGTAAAGTGCGACGCGTGCCAGAATGCGCTCCATATCGCCCACTGCGGAAAGCGTTTCACGCAGTGGCAGGTAAGCTGCATCAAGGCCGAGCAGGGCAACGCCGGCATGGCGATCGCCGACCACGTCGCGCTGACGCAGCGGGCGATTCAGCCAGCGCTTGAGCAGGCGCGAGCCCATTGCCGTGGCGCAGGTATCCACCACGCTTGCCAGGGTATTGTCGCTGCCGCCGGACAGATTAGTGTCGATTTCCAGATTGCGCCGGCTGGCAGCGTCAATGACCACGGCGTCGTCGCGGTTTTCCACGCCAATGCTGCTGACGTGGGGCAGTGCGGTGCGCTGGGTATCTCGGGCGTAGTCAATGAGCACGCCCGCGGCCGTTAGTGCGGCGCTCAGGTGGGCGCAGCCAAAGCCGCGCAGGTCATTGACCTCAAGCTGTTGGCACAGCGTGCGCGTGGCGCTTTCCAGATCAAACAGCCATTCGCCCTGACGACGCAGACCGCGATGCTGTGCCAGTCCGTTCGGCAGCGTCATACTGTCAGGCAGGATCAGCTCCGCCGGCGACAGGCGTGTCAGTTCGGCGAGCATTTCGGCCTCGCCTTCGACTTCCAGCACGCTGAAACGCCCGCTGGAAAGCTCAAGCCAGGCAAGCCCCCACGTATGGTGCAAAGGGGCGATGGCGGCCAGCAGGTTGTCGCGGCGGGCATCCAGCAGCGCTTCATCGTGCAGCGTGCCGGGGGTGACGATGCGCACTACTCGGCGCTCCATCGGCCCCTTGCTGGCGTTGGGGTCGCCTATTTGCTCGCAGATGGCCACGGATTCGCCGGCGGCCACCAGCCGCGCCAGGTAGCCTTCGGCGCTGTGATAGGGGATGCCGGCCATGGGGATGGTCTGGCCGCCGGACTTCCCGCGCTGGGTCAGGGTAATGTCGAGCAGAGCGGCGGCGCGTTTGGCATCATCAAAAAACAGCTCGTAGAAATCCCCCATGCGGTAAAACAGCAGTACCTCGGGGTGGTCGCGTTTGATCTTCAGGTATTGCGCGATCATCGGCGTGTGCGCCGGGGTCGTGGTGGCCATGGCTATCCTGACATTGAAAACGTCGCCGGCAGCCTGGGCGCCGGGCGGTCAAGCGTATTCGTTACAGACGTTTCTTTGGGCAAGCGAAAGTGGGTATTCTACGCTGAACTGACCCCCGACATGAAGGAGCAAGCATGGCGCCAAGCGTCGAGAGCCTGAAAAATCTGGATTTGTCGCTGTTGGCCCAGCGGCTGGGTAAGCTCTGTCATCAGCATGATGTCGAGGTGACCACCGCCGAGTCGTGTACCGGTGGCGGTATTGCACAAATCATCACTTCGGTGGCTGGGAGTTCCGCCTACTTTGCCAGCGGCTATGTGACCTACTCCAACGTGGCGAAAACCCGCATGCTCGGCGTAGGTGAGGCGGCCCTTGAAGCCCATGGCGCGGTGAGCGAAGCTGTGGTAAAGGCGATGGTAACCGGCGCCTGTGACGCCAGCGGCGCGGATATCGGCGTGGCCGTCAGCGGCGTGGCCGGCCCCGATGGGGGGAGTGACGAAAAGCCCGTGGGCACGGTGTGGCTTGCCTGGGGCAGCGGCGCTGCGCCACAGGCGGAGTGCCTGCATTTTCCCGGCGATCGCCACGCCGTGCGCGAGCAGGCGGTGCGCCAGGCCATCGCGCGGCTGGTGGCAGAGCTGGATGCCCGTGGCGAAACGGCGTAAAAAGTCGTGTCGGCATTTTGTTATGCGTGAATCTTTGGCATACTACTGGCTAATTATACAGCACCTAAAGAGGATGCATTGAATGGCTCAGGATGAAAACCGCAGCAAGGCGCTTGAAGCCGCACTTGGCCAGATTGATCGTCAGTTTGGCAAGGGCACCGTCATGCGTCTGGGCGATACGCCCCGCGTCGTTATGCCCTCGGTCTCGACCGGCTCGTTGGGGCTGGATATCGCGCTGGGCATTGGCGGGCTGCCCTACGGCCGCGTCGTGGAAATTTTTGGCCCGGAGTCGTCGGGTAAAACCACGATGACGCTGGCGGTGATCGCCGAAGCGCAAAAGCAGGGTAAGGTCTGCGCCTTTGTGGATGCCGAGCACGCGCTGGATCCAAGCTATGCCGAAAAGCTCGGCGTTAACCTTGACGACCTGCTGGTGTCTCAGCCGGATACCGGCGAGCAGGCGCTTGAGATCACCGACATGCTGGTGCGTTCCGGCGGCGTTGACGTGATTATCATCGACTCGGTAGCGGCGCTGACCCCGCGCGCCGAGATCGAAGGCGAAATGGGCGATGCCCATGTCGGCCTGCAGGCACGTCTGATGTCTCAGGCGTTGCGCAAGATCACCGGCAACATGAAAAATGCCAACTGCATGGTGGTCTTCATCAACCAGATCCGCATGAAGATCGGCGTGATGTTCGGCAGCCCCGAAACCACCACCGGCGGCAACGCGCTGAAGTTCTACGCCAGTGTGCGCCTGGATATTCGCCGTACCGGCTCGGTGAAGTCCGGCGACGAAGTGACCGGCAACGAAACCCGGGTGAAGGTGGTCAAGAACAAGGTGTCGCCGCCGTTCCGCCAGGCCGAGTTCCAGATCCTTTACGGCAAGGGCATTTATCACGCCGGTGAAGTCGTGGACCTGGGTGTGCAGTGTAGCCTGGTCGATAAAGCCGGCGCCTGGTACAGCTACAAGGGCAAGAAAATCGGCCAGGGCAAGGCCAATGCCGCCCAGTACCTGGAAGACAATCTCGAAGTCATGGAAGAAATCGAATCCCAGATCCGCGCCCAGTTGCTGGCGCAGCCCGAACCCAAAAAGGAAGAGGGCGGCAGCGCCAAAAAAGGCGCAGCTGAAGAAACGCCCGAGAACGACGAGCTGCTTTAGGCATGATGCCCGGCCGTGACCAGCAGGCTTCGCCACGCGAAATGGCCATTAACTTTCTGGCTCGGCGTGAATACTCCCGCGCCGAGCTTGAGAGCCGCCTGGCGCGCAAGGAGGTAGCGCCTGAAGAAATCGCTGCCTGCCTGGATGCCCTGGCCGAACAGGGGTTGCAATCGGATGCACGCTTTGCCGAAAGCTTTGTGCGCACCCGGGTATTGCGCGGCCAGGGCGTGCGCCGCATCCAGAGCGAGCTTTTTCAGCGCGGCGTTGAACAAAGCGTCCAGCGCCAGGCGCTGGCCGACGTGGTAGCGCAGGAAAACGTTGACTGGTTTGCGCTGGCGGCAGACACCCTGGCACGGCGCTTCCAGACCCCCGGTGACACCCCGAAAGAGCGCGCCCGCCGCGAGCGTTTTCTGGCTTCACGGGGCTTTGAATTCGATCAGATTCGCCATGCGCTTGCCTGCCTTTAACTCTTCCTCTGGTGGCCGCTGACGGCCGTTGTCATGCGGCATTGTCGGCCACTTTTCTCCTGCCTTGAATGGCCTTTCCGTTGAACCGCGGCTTTAGTCAGCGCGTAACTTCGCTATAATGGCCCCTTTGCGACCCCGGCGGGTAGCGGCTAAAGCGCCCTGGGGCATCACGCTTTCTTGTTACGGATACCCTATGAAAAGCGCAGAAATCAGACAGGCCTTTTTGGAATTCTTTGAGCAAAACGGCCATACCGTTGTCCCCACCAGCTCGCTTGTGCCGGGTAACGATCCCACGCTTTTGTTTACCAACGCCGGCATGGTGCCGTTCAAGGACGTGTTTCTGGGTCGCGACCCGCGCCCCTACGTGCGTGCTACCTCGGCGCAGCGTTGCGTGCGCGCCGGCGGCAAGCACAACGACCTGGATAACGTCGGCTATACCGCACGCCACCACACCTTTTTCGAAATGCTGGGCAACTTCAGCTTCGGCGACTATTTCAAGCGTGATGCCATCCGTTTTGCCTGGACGTTTCTGACCGAGACGCTGGGGCTGCCCAAAGACAAGCTCTGGGTCACCGTGCATGTAAGCGATGACGAAGCCGAACGCATCTGGAAAGACGAGATCGGTATCGACCCTGAGCGCTTTTCCAAGCTCGACGAGGACAACTTCTGGCAGATGGGCGACACCGGCCCCTGCGGCCCCAGCTCCGAGATTTTCTTCGACCACGGTGCCGACGTCTGGGGTGGCCCGCCGGGCAGCCCCGAGGAAGATGGCGATCGTTACATCGAAATCTGGAATCTGGTGTTCATGCAGTACGACCGCGACGCCGAGGGTACCATGCACAACCTGCCCAAGCCGTCGATTGATACCGGCATGGGGCTTGAGCGCGTGGCCGCAGTGATGCAGGGCGTGCACTCCAACTATGAAATCGACCTGTTTCAGAACCTGCTCGAGGCGGCGGCGAAAGCTACCGGCCACGGCGATATTCAGACGCCGTCGCTGCGGGTCATTGCCGACCACATTCGCTCCTGCGCGTTTTTGATTGCCGATGGCGTGATGCCCTCCAACGAAGGCCGCGGTTATGTACTGCGCCGCATCATTCGCCGCGCCGTGCGCCACGGCCACAAGCTGGGCGCCGCCGAGCCGTTTTTTCATACGCTGGTGGACGCGCTCGATGCGGAAATGGGCGAGGCCTATCCCGAGCTGCGCCGTGCCCGCGAACAGATCGCGCGGATTCTGCTGAAAGAAGAACAGCAATTCGCCCGCACGCTGGATCACGGCATGGGGCTGCTGGACGCCGCCCTGGCCGAGCTTGACGGTGAGGTGTTGCCCGGCGAAACCGTGTTTAAGCTGTACGACACCTACGGTTTCCCGTTCGATTTGACCGCTGATGTCTGCCGCGAACGCGGTGTTACGCCCGACGAGGCCGGCTTTCAGCGCGAGCTTGAAGCCCAGCGCGAACGCGCTCGGGCGGCCAGCCAGTTTGGCGCCGACTACACCGCCTCCGTGGATGTCGACGGTGAAACGACCTTTACCGGCTATGAGCGCCTTACCGACGAGGCCCGGGTGGTAGCACTGGTTGACGCCGAAGGTAACGACCTCGCCGCGCTTGAGGCAGGTCAGAAGGGCATCGTGGTGCTCGATCGCACGCCGTTCTACGGTGAATCCGGCGGTCAGGTGGGCGATACCGGCTACCTGCATGTTGGCGACGGGCGCTTTCAGGTCACCGATACCCAGAAACAGGGCGGCCACCACTTGCACCAGGGCGTCATGATCGACGGCAACCTGACGGTCGGTGCGGACGTGCGGCCTCAAGTCGATGCCAGCCTGCGCATGGCTACAGTGCGTAACCATTCGGCGACCCACCTGCTGCACAAGGCACTGCGAATGGTGCTGGGCGATCACGTTCAACAGAAAGGTTCACTGGTCAATGCCGAACGTCTGCGCTTTGACTTCAGCCACTTCGAGCCGATGACCGCCGAACAGCTGGTGGAAGTTGAGCGGCTGGTCAATGAGCAGGTGCTGGCCAATGCGCCAACCATCACCGAGCAGATGAGCCTTGACCAGGCGAAAGACAAAGGGGCGGCGGCGCTGTTCGAGGCCAAGTACACCGACAGTGTGCGCGTACGGACCATTGGTGCGGACGACTTCTCCATCGAGCTTTGCGGCGGTACTCACGTGGCGCGCAGCGGCGACATCGGCTGTTGCCACATCGTCAGCGAAGCCGGTATCGCTTCTGGGGTGCGCCGTATCGAAGCGATTACCGGCGAAGGCGCGTTGGACTATTTTTATACTCAGGAAGCCTGCGTGCAGCGCCTCGGCGAGCGGCTGAAAGCCAAGCCCGAACAGGTTGAGGCGCGGGTCGAGTCGCTGGTCGAACGTAACCGCACGCTGGAAAAAGAGCTTGAACAAGCCAAGGCCAAACTCGCCAGCGCCGCCGGCAGCGACATGCTTGGCCAGGCGCGCGACGTCGCGGGTGTGAAGCTTCTGGCGACTCAGCTGGAGGGCGTTTCCGGCAAGGAGCTGCGTGGCATGCTTGACCAGCTGAAAAACAAGCTGGATTCCGGCGTAATCGTGCTGGGCGTTGCTGATAAAAGCGCCGGTAAGGTCAGCCTGATCGCCGGCGTCACCAGGGATCTTACCGACCGGGTCAAGGCCGGCGAACTGGTCAACCATGTGGCCTCCCAGGTGGGCGGCAAGGGCGGCGGCCGTCCGGATATGGCCCAGGCCGGCGGTAGCCAGCCTGATGCCTTGCCGGGGGCGTTGGATAGCGTGCCGGCCTGGTTGGAAAACGCGCTTGACTAATGTTTCAGGCCGGTGGCGCTAGTGCCACCGGCCTTCTTTTTGTTTGACGTTTCACTTTCATCCTCCATTCTCGACGCATAGGAAAATAACGACATATGGCACTATACGTACAGAAGTTCGGCGGCACCTCGGTGGGCTCTGTCGAACGCATCAAGGCCGTCGCGGAAAAGGTCAAGGGCTTTCGCGATCAGGGGCATCAGGTCGTGGTCGTGGTATCCGCCATGAGCGGCGAAACCAACCGCCTGACCGATATGGCCTCATCGCTTAACCCCGAACCCAACCCGCGCGAAATGGACATGCTGTTGTCCACCGGCGAGCAGGTGACAATTTCGCTGTTGGCCATGGCACTGCAACAGCAGGGCGTGCCGGCCACTTCGCACACCGGTGCCCAGGTGGGCATTCATACCGACAGCGCCCACACCAAGGCACGCATCCAGCGCATTGAAACCGATGATCTGAGAGCCGATCTGGACGCCGGCCAGGTCGTTGTGGTCGCCGGTTTTCAGGGCGTGGATGAAGACGGCAACATCACCACCCTTGGGCGCGGCGGCTCGGACACCACTGGCGTTGCCCTGGCCGCGGCGCTTGGCGCTGACGAGTGCCAGATCTATACCGACGTTGATGGCGTCTACACCACCGACCCGCGTGTGTGTTCGAAGGCCCGCCGGCTGGAGACCGTTACCGTTGAGGAAATGCTCGAGCTGGCAAGCCTGGGCTCCAAAATATTGCAAATCCGCGCGGTAGAATTTGCCGGCAAGTACAACGTTCCCCTCCGGGTGCTGTCGAGTTTTGAAGACGGCCCTGGCACGCTTATTGTTGCAGACTCTGATAAAGACGAGGATTCCATGGAAGAACCGCTGATTTCCGGTATCGCGTTCAACAAGAACGAAGCCAAGCTGACCCTTTTGAACACGCCTGATGTGCCGGGCGTGGCCTCGCGCATTCTCGGCCCGATCGCTGCGGCCAACATTGAAGTCGACATGATCGTTCAGAACGTGGCGCCGGCCGGCGACTACACCGACTTCACCTTTACCGTGGCCAAGGGTGACTACAAGACCACCAAACGCATCATTGAAGAAAGCATCATTCCTGATCTGGGCGGTGGCGAGCTGCGCGGTGACAACAACATTGCCAAGGTGTCGCTGGTCGGGGTGGGCATGCGCTCGCACGCCGGCGTTGCATCAAAAATGTTCCGCGTCCTGGCAGAAGAGAACGTTAACATCCGGATGGTGTCTACTTCCGAGATCAAGATTTCGGTCGTGATCGATGAAAAGCACATGGAGCTGGCCGTCAAAGCGCTGCACAAGGCTTTTGGCCTGGATCAAGCGGATATTGAAGAAGACTAACGGCCCCATCGTTATAACCTTCTACGCTTGAGAGAGAGGGTTTACTACCGTACGGCGGCGAGCTTTAATCCAGCGGGAGGCGTTGCATTATAACGTCAAAACCATTGGTGATGGCGGTGTCAGGGCGCATAATGGCCCGCCGCCGCCATCAGCGGTGGCTCCCGTTGCAATAAAAACGTCTGAGAAGGAGATCAGCCATGCTCATCCTGACTCGCCGTGTTGGCGAAACCCTAATGATTGGCGATGACATTACCGTGACAGTTCTCGGTGTGAAGGGCAATCAGGTACGTATTGGCGTAAACGCGCCGAAAGACGTGGCTGTTCATCGAGAAGAGATCTACCAGCGCATTCAGCGCGAGCGCGACGTTGAAGCCGACGGTGATAACGAAAGCTGAAAGGGCTGATGCCGGTCGTCCGGTGCAGATATTGAAGATGAGAAAGGCGGAGGCGTGAAAAAAATCGACACAGGGCTGGACAGGCCCCGGGTAAATCGGTAATATTCGCGCCGTGCCGTTGAGGAGAGGTGGCCGAGTGGCTGAAGGCGCTCCCCTGCTAAGGGAGTATAGGGTTTGTAGCCCTATCGAGGGTTCGAATCCCTCTCTCTCCGCCAATCGGCATATGCAAGACGGTAAGCGCCCGTAGCTCAGCTGGATAGAGTACCTGACTACGAATCAGGTGGTCGGAGGTTCGAATCCTCCCGGGCGCACCATCTTCAGCAACATTGCAGCCACAGTACATGCTGTCAGCAGCAATGCTGTAAAAAGCGCCCGTAGCTCAGCTGGATAGAGTACCTGACTACGAATCAGGTGGTCGGAGGTTCGAATCCTCCCGGGCGCACCAGATTCCAGACCCGCCCTCTCAAGGGGCGGGTTTTCTGTTTGTATCAGCTTTTACTACCGGGTGAGAGGTGGCTCGCGCTGCTTTCCCGGTGATCGTGCTTTGGCGCCCACCGCTTTCTGCGGCCGGGCGCTTTTTTTATGCGGGCTTTATGCCGTCGCCCGGTTGTCCGGCGTGGGTTCTACCAGGGCGCCCAACAGGTCATCCAGCATGGTCAGGCGCTTGACGCGCTGGAAGTGCATGTCGGCTTCGGCATTGCCCTGACGCATCTGGGCCATCCATTGCTTGACCAGCGAGGTGACAATGCGCTCAGGCAGCCCCTGACGCTGGCGCTGAGCGTACTCCTTGAGCACGCTGGCGCGCATTGCCCAGGTGGTGTCAGCCAGACGCTCACCGGTTTGCTGCCAGTGGCGGATGCGCGCAGCAAGCCAGGGATCGGCCAGTGCGCTGCGGCCCAGCATGACATCCTTGCAGCCGGAAAGCGTGCGCGCTTTCCAGTAGTCTTCAAGGGTCCAGATATCGCCGTTGGCCACCACCGGGATGTCCAGCTGGCGGCGTATTTTGCCAATCCACTCCCAGTGAGCCGGCGGGCGGTAACCTTCGTTGCGAGTACGGGCGTGTACCACCAGCCGGCGGGCACCGCCTGCCTGGGCCGCCTGGCCACAGGCCACGGCCAGGCGACGATCGGCAAAGCCCAGACGAATCTTGGCGGTGACGGGGATATGTGCGCCAACGGCCTCAGAGACGCTTTGGGTGGCCTGATACACCCGCTCGGGACGGCGCAGCAGTGAGGCGCCGCCGTCATGGCGGTTGACCAGTTTGGCCGGGCAGCCGAAGTTGAGGTCAATGCTTGTGGCGCCCAGTTCAAGCGCCTGACGGGCGTTGGCGGCAAGTGCCCGGGTATCCGAGCCGAGCAGTTGAAGGTGCACCGGCACGCCGGTGGGCGTGGTGACCGAAGGTAACTTGAGTTCGGGGCAGTGCTTGTAAAACACTCGGGGCGGCAATCGGGCATCCACCACGCGGACAAATTCGGTCACGGTCCAGTCCAGGCCGGGGCGCGCCGTCAGCAGCTCCCGGGTCACGGCATCGATAACACCCTCCATCGGTGCCAGGCCAATGCTGCCGTCGTGTCTGCCGGATATCATTGTGCAGCCTCTTGAGTTGCGGCGGTAAGTGTCACGGCGGTTTTCAGGCGGCTTTCCAACGGCGTCGGATCCACCGCTGCGTCCCGGGGCCAGCCGAGCGTCAGGCAGACGCCCTGGCTGTCATAGTCGGCGGCGGTGACGGGAATATCGTGTTCCGCGCACCAGGCGCGTGCCTGCGCTTCCTGGGCAAAATCGAGCTGCAGGGTATAGCTGTCCCGTTCGACTACTTCCCGGGTGGGTAATGTTTCGAGAGCCGTGCTGGCCGCCAGGGCGTAGGCGCGTGCGAGCCCGCCGGTGCCAAGCTTGGTGCCGCCGAAGTAGCGGATCACCACGCAGCCGATTTCACCCAGACCGCTGCCGTTCAACACCTGATACATGGGCCGCCCGGCAGTGCCGCCGGGTTCGCCATCGTCGGAAAAGCCGATCGCCTGCTGCTCGCCGGGCGCGCCGGCAATAAAGGCGCTGCAATGATGGCTGGCGGCAGGATGTGTAGCACGGGCTGATGTCAGCAAGGTTTCGAAGTCGCCGGATGTGGGCGTGTGCGATAGCCAGGCAATGAACTGGCTTTTTTCGACGTCGATATTTGCGCTGTGGAAGGTTTCCGGCGCCAGGTGTGGAACGGGGTAGCGCATTAATGCTCCGTTGCGTGATGCTCAATGCCCATGACCAGGCTCAGCACTTCAATATCGCAGTTATGCAGGAAAACCGTCGGCCGAGCGGGATTGGCAAATATCAGCTGCAGGCCGTCACGATTGATGGATAGTTGCCTGAGCGCCACGGGCTGGCGGTTGATTTCCGCGCTGGCCGTTTCGTGTGCGCCGTTTTGAAAGCGGCGGATAATAATGACATCGCCATTGAACAGGTTGCAATCACGCATGCCGTTACCGCGCACCTTGACGGCATAGGTGTTGCGGCGGGTCATACGGCGCGGGGTGTGACGGGGGCGAGGAGTGGGGGCCGTTGTTTGAGCAAAAGTGTGGGCAAGCATCGGATATCTCCAGCGTCTGGCAGGCAGCGCGCGTGGTGGCTCATCATGGCGCGTGTGCCCGGTTATGGGGCTCAGGTGTGTTGCATATGTTTTTTCATACAGTGTTTGTAAGAGTCTACCTGTTTTTAAATACAGTTAAAGGCTTTTTTTCATATCGCGAGCCGCTTGGCCGGTTTTTCTTTTCCGAGCCTGGTTTGTATCCTGACGGCAGTCGCCAGGAGGCTGCCGCAGCTGCGACGCTGAGTCGCATCCCGACTAGCGAGCAAGGGGCTTTCCGTGTAGAGTTCGACGCGCCATTATTCTGCCTGGAGAGACCCTTGAGCCTTAGCCTTCAAGCCCGGAAGCTGGCCTGCGAGCGCGATGACCGCCAGCTCTTCGCGGAGCTTGATGTGGACATCACAAGCGGCGAGATCGTGCGCGTGGAAGGCCCTAACGGCTGTGGCAAAACGACGCTTTTGAAGATTCTTTCGGGTCAGCTGAGTGATCATGAGGGGGCGCTGTTCTGGAACGGCCGCCCCATGCGCGAAGTGCGCGAAGCATTTCTGAGCAATCTGCTCTATCTGGGACACGCGCCGGGCGTAAAAGCAGGGCTCTCGCCGCTGGAAAACCTGGCCTGGTATCAGGCGCTGAGCGGCGAACGTAGCGGCGAGAACAAGCGCCTTGACGCGTTGGAAAACGTCGGGCTTGCGGGGTTTGAAGACGTGCCTGCCGGCCAGCTTTCTGCCGGGCAGCAACGCCGGATTGCACTGGCACGTCTGAGGCTGACGCCGCGCGCGCTGTGGGTGCTCGATGAGCCTTTTACCGCCATTGACCGTGACGGCGTGGCGGCACTGGAGGCGACACTTCTTGCCCACGCTGGCGCCGGCGGCTGCGTGATCGTGACCACTCACCACGAGCTTGGGGCATCTACCCGGCTGCGGCGACTGCCGCTGGGGCAATAAAGGCTGGGATAATGGACAATTGCATGGGGCAAAACAAGGCGCAGGAAAACAGGACACAGCAGGGCGTTACATCAACGTCTTGCGTTGGTGTTCAGGGCGCCAGGGGAGGCCTGAGCATTGCGCTGGGCGCCACGCTCAAGCGAGACCTGCTGCTGATGTTGCGCCATCGGGGCGAGGTACTGAATCCGCTGGTATTTTTTGCTCTGGTCATCACCCTGTTCCCCATCGGCATTTCGCCCGACCCGGCGCTGTTGACGCGCATCGCGCCGGGGCTTTTATGGGTGGCAGCACTGCTGGCGGCATTGTTATCGCTGGATAGCCTGTTTCGCGGTGACTTCGACGACGGCAGCCTTGAACAGCTGCTGTTGGCGCCTCAGCCGCTGGCAGCGCTCTCCCTTGCCAAGGTGGCGGTGCACTGGTTGCTGACCGGATTGCCGCTTGCGCTGATGGCACCATTGCTGGGCATTATGCTGTCACTGCCGGCCGGCAGCTACGCCATTCTGGCGCTGTCGCTTGCCCTGGGCAGCGCCAGCCTGAGCCTGATCGGAGCGATTGGCGCAGCGCTTACGGTGGGGCTTGCCCGGGGCGGCGTGTTGCTGTCACTGCTGGTTCTGCCGCTGTACATTCCTGTGCTCATCTTTGGCGCCGGCGCTGTTCAGGCCGCCATCATGGGCGATGGCGCAGGCGCTCATCTGGCCATACTCGGGGCGCTGCTGGCGGCTTCGCTGGCGCTTGCCCCCTGGGGCATTGCCGCCGCGTTGCGTATCAGTATCAACGGTTGAGGAAAACCACTATGTGGGCGTTTATTCACAAGCTGGGGTCGCCTAAATGGTTTTATACCATCAGTGCCAAACTGCAGCCCTGGTTCTGGGCGGCGGCGGCGGCGCTGATTGTGACGGGCACCGTATGGGGGCTTGCCTTTGCGCCGGCGGACTACCAGCAGGGCAACAGTTTCCGGATCATTTATATCCACGTGCCGGCAGCGTTTCTGGCGCAGTCCGCGTTTGTCAGCATGGCGGCAGCGGGGCTTGTGTTCATGGTATGGAAAATCAAGGTGGCGGATATGGCCGCCACAGTGATTGCACCGTTCGGCGCCGCCATGACTTTCGTGGCGCTGTTTTCCGGCGCGGTATGGGGCGTACCTACCTGGGGCACCTGGTGGATGTGGGATGCCCGCCTGACCTCGATGCTGATTCTGCTGTTCCTGTACCTTGGCGTAATAGCCCTGCGCGGGGCGTTTTCCAGCCGTGACAGCGGCGCCCGGGCGGCCTCCGTGCTGGCCATGGTCGGGGTGATCAATATTCCGGTGATCAAGTACTCGGTTGACTGGTGGTACACACTGCATCAGCCGGCAACGTTCAGCGTGACTTCGAGCCCGGCCATGCCGATGAGCATGTGGCTGCCGTTGCTGATCATGGTGCTGGGGTTTTACAGCTTTTTTACCGCCTTGACGCTGATGCGCACGCGCAGCGAAATCCTGCGGCGCGAGTCGCGTAAACGCTGGGTCAGGGAACTTGTCCGGGAGACGCGATAAATGCCGTTTGCCTCGGTTGCCGATTTTCTCGCCATGGGCGGCCATGCACCTTATGTGTGGTCCGCCTGGGGCGTTACGCTATTTTTTCTGCTGGCGTCGGTGTGGCATGCGCGCCTTGAGCGTCGTCAGCTCATCAAGGGCCTGAAGCGCCGCGAACGGCGTGAGCAGGCGCATCGCGCGCCGCATCAGGACAACGCCGCCGGCGGTGGAGGTCATCATGACGCCTAAACGCAAGCAGAAACTCTTTATCATTCTCGGCCTGGTCAGCCTGGCCGCGGTTGCCGTGGGGCTGACGCTTTATGCGCTGCGCAGCAACATCAACCTGTTTTTCAGCCCGGTGGAAATCGCTCAGGGAGACGCGCCCCTGGAGCGCCAGATACGCGCCGGAGGCATGGTCAAGGAAGGCACGGTTGCGCGGGATCCCGAAAGCCTTAACGTTGAGTTCACCGTGACCGATTATGTTGGCGACCTTGAAGTGTACTTCAGCGGGATATTGCCCGACCTGTTCCGCGAGGGGCAGGGCGTTGTGGTCGTGGGTGAGCTGCAGGAAAGTGGTCGTTTCCGAGCGGACCAGGTACTGGCGCGCCACGATGAGAACTACATGCCGCCCGAAGTCGCCGAGGCGTTGGAAGAGGCGGGCTATCAGCCGTCGGATTTCAAGGACCAGGGGAATATGGCCGGCCCACGCACCACAGACGGCTAGCGCCCCTGCTATCACCCTGACAGGCCCTGCTGTTACTCCCGCGATTCCGGAGCGCACATGTTGACGAAAATGATTCCTGAAATTGGCCATTTTGCGCTGATCATTGCGCTGCTGATGGCAATGGTCCAGGCCGTGGTGCCGCTTGCCGGCGCAGCCACCCGGCGGCCGCTGTGGATGGCCTATGCCCGTCCTGCGGCGATCGGGCAGTTTGTCTTCATCGGCATTGCCTATGCCTGCCTGACGGCAAGCTACATGCTGGATGATTTCAGCGTGGCGAACGTGGCCAACAACTCCAACTCGCTGCTGCCGTGGTATTACAAATTCAGCGCGGTCTGGGGCAACCATGAAGGCTCGGTGCTGCTGTGGAGCTTCATGCTCTCGGGTTGGGGGCTCATGGCGTCGCTGTGTTCGCGCAACCTGCCGCGCGACATGGTAGCCCGTGTTACCGGCATTCTGGGCCTGATCGGTTCCGGCTTTTTGCTGTTCGTGTTGATAACCTCCAACCCCTTTACCCGCCTGTTACCGAACATGCCCAAGGATGGCGCAGATCTTAACCCGTTGCTGCAGGACTTTGGTCTGGTGGTGCACCCACCGATGCTCTACATGGGCTATGTGGGCTTTTCCGTGGTGTTCGCCTTTGCCATTGCCGCGTTGCTGGGCGGCCGGCTGGATGCCGCCTGGACGCGTTGGGCCCGCCCCTGGACCAACATTGCCTGGGCCTTTCTGACCGTGGGTATTGCGCTGGGCAGCTGGTGGGCGTACTACGAGCTCGGCTGGGGCGGCTGGTGGTTCTGGGACCCGGTCGAGAACGCTTCATTGCTGCCCTGGCTTGCCGGTACTGCGCTGATCCACTCGCTGGCCGTGACCGAAAAGCGCGGCTCGTTCAAAAGCTGGACGGTACTGCTGGCCATTGCCACTTTCTCGCTGTCGCTAATGGGGACCTTTCTGGTGCGTTCGGGCGTTCTGACCTCGGTACACGCCTTTGCCAACGACCCCGCACGTGGCTTTTTCATTCTGGTGCTGCTGGCCATCACCGTCACTCTGTCACTTCTGACCTTTGCCCTGCGCGCCCCTCGGGTCAGCCACAAGGTGGGCTTTAACTGGCTCTCGCGGGATTCGCTGCTGCTGGTCAATAACATTGTGCTGGTCATCATGACCGTGACCATCCTGCTGGGTACGCTTTACCCGCTGATACTTGATGCGCTGGGGCTGGGAAAGATCAGCGTGGGCCCGCCGTACTTCAATGCATTGTTCGTGCCGCTGGCGATCATCATGAGCCTGTTCATGGGGCTTGGCCCGATTGCTCGCTGGAAGCAGATGCCGGGCCGCGAGCTGTATTCGCGGGTGTGGTTGTCGGGTCTTGCCGCGCTGGTGCTGGGTGCTGCCATTCCGCTGGTTTACGGCCCGGAGTGGAACGCCAAAGTGATGCTGGGCATGATGCTGGCGCTGTGGATTGTACTGCCGCTGCTGCGTGATATCGTCGTCAAGGCGCGGGCGTCCAGCAGTGTAGGCCGTGGTTTGAAAAAGCTCTCCCTGGCTTACTGGGGCATGGTGCTGGGGCATCTGGGTATCGCCGTGACCATGGTTGGCGTAGCCGTGGTGTCCAACGACAATATCGAGCGCAGCGTGCGCATGGCGCCGGGTGACTCGGCCGAGATGGCCGGCTACACCTTCACCATGCAGCAGATCAGCGAACGGCGCGGTCCCAACTATCTGGCAGATACCGCGGAAATCCGTGTGGAGCGCGAAAACGGCAGTTACTTCATGATGCGCCCGGAAAAACGCCTGTATCTGGCCACCGGTATGCCCATGACCCAGGTGGCGCTACGCGCCGGTTTTACCCGTGACCTGTACGTGGCCATGGGGGAAGACCTGGGCGACGGCAGCTGGGCCATACGCCTGCAATACAAGCCGCTGGTGCGCTGGCTGTGGCTTGGCGGGTTGCTGATGGCCGCCGGCGGGCTGCTGGCAGTGGCGGATAAGCGCTACCGCCGGGTGCCCGGACGCAGCCGTAAAAAGGCGCGCGCTGGCGCGTCTGATGCGACACCATCACAGGAGGCATCCGCATGAAGCGTCGACTGCTGCTGTTTCTGCCGTTGATCGCCTTTCTGGGGCTGGCGGCGTTCTTCTACTACCGGCTGGGGATGGACCCGTCGTACCGCGACTCAGCGCTGATCAAGCGGGACTTTCCCGCGTTCAGCGCCTCAACCCTCAAAGACCCGGAGCGCACGGTGGACGAAAGCCTGCTCAAGGGCGAGGTCACGCTGGTCAACGTCTGGGGCGAGTGGTGCCCGGCGTGCAAGCAGGAAATGCCCCAGCTGCTGGATCTGGCGGATCGCGGCATCCGCATGGTAGGCGTCAACTATCGTGATACCCGGGAGAAAGGTCGGCAGTTTTTGCATGAGTACGGTGACCCGTTCGAACTCAATATTTTTGATCCCGACGGTGACCTGGGCTTTGATCTGGGCGTCTACGGCGCGCCGGAGACGTTTCTGGTGGATGCCGACGGCGTAATTCGCTACCACCATACGGGCTATATCGCCCCCGACGATGTTCGCGACGTGATTGTGCCGGAGGTGGAAAAATGGCGCTGATTCGCTGGCTGCTGGCCGCGTTGTTAATAACGACGGCAATGACGACGGCAATGACGCTGTCTTCCACGGCGCTCGCCGGCGGTATCGAAGTGCGTGACTTCGACAACCCGGTACAGAAGGAGCGCTACCGCGACCTGACATCGTCGATGCGCTGCCCGTTGTGCGAAAATCAGGCCATTGGTGATTCCGATGCGCCGATTTCCGGCGATATGCGCGATCGCGTTTACACGCTGCTGCAGGACGGCAAGTCGGATACCGAAATTGTCAGCTATATGGTGCAACGCTTCGGCGAGTACATTCTGTATAACCCGCGGCTGGAAAATCGCACCTACCTGCTCTGGGGTATTCCCATTGTGCTGCTGCTGGCCGGCGCGCTGTTGGTGGTATTTCTCGTGCGCGCCCGGCGCAATGCGTCAGCTGCCTCGCTCAGCGCCAGCGAACGCGCCCGCCTTGATGAACTGATTAACCGCAAGAGGTCGCAATGATACCGCTGTGGATTGGGTTTGCCGTACTGCTGGTACTGGCACTCTGGCTGCTGGTTCTGCCGCTGCGCCAGTCGCGCCGCCTGCACGACACGCTGGCGACCGACGAAGCCAACGACACTGCCGCCGAACAGAACGTGGCGATTTTTCGGCGCCGGCTGGAGTCGCTTGACGCCGCCCGTGCGCGCGGCGATATCGACGAAACGCAGTACGCGGAGGACCGCCTGGAGCTTGAACGCAGCCTGCTGGACGATACCGAAAGCCGCTCGC
Organism: Halomonas sp.; assembly: GCF_030457605.1. Taxonomy (GTDB): domain Bacteria; phylum Pseudomonadota; class Gammaproteobacteria; order Pseudomonadales; family Halomonadaceae; genus Vreelandella. The sequence continues at coordinate 29,622 of NZ_JAKDUR010000007.1, read as the reverse complement.
GTCGTCCGCTCAAGGCGGCAACGGCCGGTCGGCTGGCGGTGCCGGTGCTGATGGTGGCGATGGTGCTGGCTAGCGTGGTCTGGTACCAGCAGGAGGGCGCCGAGGGCGACCTGGCGCTGTATGCCGTACAGCAGGAGGTGCAGAACGACCCTGAAGGCTCTCTGGCCATGTACATGGAACGCATGGAAGCCCAGGCCGAGCGCCAGCCGGAAAACCCCAACGTCTGGGGCGAGCTGTTCCCGCTTTACCGCCAGATCGGCCAGCCGAAAAAAGCGGCTGACGCACTGGAACGCCTGATCGCGCTGGAAGGCCGTCATGCATCGCTGCTGGCGCAGCTGGCCCAGATCCGCTTTTTCATGGCCGAACGTGAACTTACCTCCGAGGTACAGGCGCTGGTTGATGAAATCCGCCAGAAGGACCCCCGTGAACCCACCATGTTGGGCGTATTGGGCATTCACGCCTTTGACAACGGCGACTACAAAACGGCCATTGACCGCTGGCGTCGCGCCGTCGCCAATATCCAGGATCCAGACACGGTCGAGTCGCTCAAGCAGGGCATTCAGGTCGCTCGGCAGCGTATGGGGATTGATCCGGACGAGGCCGCTGACGCTGAAGCGCCAGACCATGGCATAGACGTGCAGGTCGTGCTGGATCCGTCGCTGCGCGATCAGGTCGCCGACGACGCCACGGTGTTTATCACCGCGCGGGATCTCGCCGGCGAGCTGCCGCCGTTGGCGGTGGTGCGCACCACGGTCGGCGAACTGCCGGCCACCGTGACGCTGAGCGAGCAAAACGCCATGTCACCCCGGGCGACGCTTGGGCAGGTGGATAAGGCCCGGCTGGTGGTGCGCGTATCGCCTTCGGGCCAGGCCATGCCTCAGTCGGGAGACCTGTTCGGCGACGCTGACAACGTGCCCGTGGGGGCGATGGAAGGCAGCGAGCCCGCCGAGGTGACCATTAACCGCGTCTTCAAATAAGCGCCGGCTGCGATGCGTTTAACCTCCATTCGTCTGGTTGGCTTCAAGTCGTTTGTGGATCCGGTCAGCGTGCCGTTTGACGGCAACATGACCGCGATTGTCGGCCCCAACGGCTGCGGCAAGTCCAATATTATTGACGCCGTACGCTGGGTAATGGGCGAGTCCTCGGCCAAGACCCTGCGCGGCGAATCCATGGCGGACGTCATTTTTAACGGCTCTACCGAACGCAAGCCGGTAGGGCAGGCCTCCATCGAGCTCAAGTTTGATAATCGCGATGGCGCCATGGGCGGGGTTTACGCTCAATACGCCGAAATCGCGGTCAAGCGTCAAGTCACCCGGGACGGCCAGTCGGCCTACTTCTTCAACGGCCAGAAATGCCGCCGGCGCGATATTGCCGACCTGTTCATGGGCACCGGCCTGGGGCCGCGGTCCTACGCGATTATCGGCCAGGGCATGATCTCGCGGCTGATCGAGGCGCGCCCCGACGACCTGCGCGCCACGCTTGAAGAAGCTGCCGGCATTTCCAAATACAAGGAGCGCCGGCGGGAAACCGAAAACCGCATGCGCCGCACCCAGGAAAACCTCGACCGCCTGGACGACATCCGTGAAGAGCTGGACAAGCAGCTCGAGCGACTCAAACGCCAGGCCGAAGCCGCCAGGCGCTACCAGACCCTCAAGCAGCAGGAACACCGTCTCAAGGGCGAGCTGGCGCTGCTGCGCGGCCGTGCCCTGCGCGCCGAGCAGGGGCATCAGGAAAGCCGCGTGCGCGAGCTGGAAGTCGCCGTGGAAAAAGACGTCTTTGGCGTGCGCCAGTGCGAAACCCGGCTGGAACAGGCGCGTGAACAGCACGACGCGCTGGCCGAAGTCCTCGACCGTCACCAGCAGTCGTTTTACGCCACCACCACTCGCATTGCCCGTATCGAACAGGACCAGTCCCACCGTAAAAGCCGTCAGGCACAGCTGGCCAGCGATGTTGATGCGGCCCGGCGCGAACTGGAAGAGCAGCGCCGTCTGAGCGAGGGCGACTCCATGCGCCTTGAGGCCATCGGCGAGCGCCTTGAATCACTGCTGCCCGACATGGAGGCGCTGGAAGAGCAGCTGGAAACGCTGGAAACCGAGCTGGCCGACGCCGCACCGCAGCTGGAAACGGCAGAAAGTGCCTGGTCAGAGGCCGACGATAGTTGGCGTGCTGCCAGCCGCGAGGCCGAGCGCGGGCAGGATCAGCTGCGCGACATGGAACAGCGTATCCAGCGCTTGAAGGGTGAGCGCGAGCGCCGGCGTGCCCAGCGCGGCGACGTGGATGACGTAGCCACCTTGCGCACCGCGCACGCTGAGCAGCAGGCGGCATTGAGCGAAGCCGAAGCCGAAGCCGAGCGTCTTGCCGCCCAGCGCGAGCAGGACCAGCAGCGCCTGGGGGATGCCCGCCAGACGATGCAAACCCAGAGCCAGCGGCGGGAACAGGCACAAGCCGCACTCAGCCGTATCGAAGGCGAGCAGACGTCGCTGCAAACGCTGATCGACGCCGCCCTGGCCGACCACGACCCGGCGCTGGATCAAGCGCTTGACGAGCGGGGGCTTGCGCAGGCGCCACGACTGGGCGAAGTCCTCGACGTCACGCCCAACTGGGAAGACGCCGTGTCGTGGCTGTTGGCGCCGTGGCTGAGCGCGCGGATGGTGCCGGCGAAATCACTTGCCGCATTGCCTGAAGCATTGGCTGCCGACTGGTGTCTGCTGAGTGATGCCGACGCCCTGGCGTCGCCCGGCACGCTGGCTGAACAGGTACGCGGTGCCGGCGCGCTGGGTGGCTGGCTTGCCGGCATTCACTGCGTGGCCACGGCGGATGAAGCGCACGCGCTGGCGCCCACGTTGGCACCAGGGCAAAGCGTGCTCAGCCGTGATGGCGTCTGGCAGGCACCGGGTTTCGTGCGCCAGAAAGCCACGGGTGAAGGCGTTGATGCACTGCTGGTGACTCGCCGGCGGCATGCCGAACTGGCTGACGAATATCAGGCGCAACAAGAAGCGCTGGCGCTGGCTCAGGAAAGTCTTGATGACGCCAGCCACACGCTGGAAATGCTGGAGGAAGCCCGAGAGGCCCACACCCGCCGTGAGCGTGAGCACGCCGCTGCGCTGCAGCAAACGGCGTTGGCCGAGCGTGGTCAGGCCCAGCGTATTGAACACCTTGAAAGCCGCGCCGCCGAGCTTGACGAAGAGCTTGCACGGCTTGACGAAGATACCGCCGAACTGACGCTGGGACTTGAAGAACAGCGCGAACGCTGGGGCGATGCGATGGCGCGGCTGGAGCAGGCCTCCCTCGTCCGTGAAGAGGCCCAGACCGCACGTCAACGGCAGCGCGAACGGCGTGACCGGCTCGCTCAGCAGCAGGCACCGCTCAAGGCTCGCCAGCAGGAGCTTGCCATTGAACGCGAGCGCTTGAGCACCGAGCGCGACAGCCTGAACGCCCAGCAGGCGCGTAGCGATGAAAGTGAAGAACGCCTGACTCTGCGTATTGCTGAACTGAAAGAAAGCCTTGAGGCGCTGTTCGAACCCGATGAACTGGCCGCCGAGGAGCTTGAAGAGCTGCTGCATCAGCGCGAACAGCAGGAAAAGCGCCTCACCGATACCCGGGATCAGGCGCAGGCGCTGGCCGAGGCGCTGCGTACCGACGAGCTGGCGCGGCAAAATCACGAACGCACGCTGGAGCAAAGCCGCGAGCAGCTTCAGCAGCGGCGTATGGACGTACAGGCGCTGTCGTTGAAGGCCGCCACCCAGGACGAACAGCTCGAAGCGCTGGGGCACAAGGCAGACGAGCTGGGCGAAACGCTGCCCGATGAGGCCGAAGAAGCTCGCTGGCAAGCCACGCTTGAGACCACCACGGACAAAATCCGCCGGCTCGGCGCGATCAACCTGGCGGCCATCGAGGAGTACGACCAGCAGGCCGAACGGCGCAACTACCTGGAAGCCCAGCATGCCGAGCTCACCGAGGCGCTGGAAACCCTTGAACGGGCCATCCGGCGGATCGACCAGGAAACCCGGGTACGCTTCAAGGCCACCTTCGAGCAAGTGGATGCCGGGCTGCAGGCGCTGTTTCCTCGAGTGTTTGGCGGCGGCACGGCCTGGCTTACGCTGACCGGGGACGACCTGCTGGAAACCGGTGTGGCGATCATGGCGCGCCCGCCGGGCAAGAAAAACAGCACCATTCACCTGCTTTCCGGCGGCGAGAAAGCGCTGACCGCGCTATCGTTGGTGTTTGCCATTTTTCAGCTCAATCCGGCACCGTTCTGCATGCTCGACGAAGTCGATGCGCCGCTGGACGACGCCAACGTGGGGCGCTATGCCAAGCTGGTAAAGGAAATGTCGGAAAGCGTGCAGTTCATCTACATTACCCACAACAAGATTGCCATGGAGGCTGCCGAGCGGCTGATGGGGGTCACCATGCAGGAACCCGGTGTCTCACGACTGGTGGCCGTGGGCGTAGATGAAGCCGCCGCGCTGGCAGATGCAGAACCGGCCTGATGTTTTGATAGGGTATCTGCTGTTGGCAAGCGATGAGAAGTTTTGCCGCGAAACGTAAAACAACAGTTAACAGCGGTGCTAAAATCAGGTAAAAACTGCACTAAAAGGTGAAAATTCGCAAAAATTGGCCCTTTTTATGGCAATCACGCTATGCTTGGGGTAGAAATTCAAGTGGTAGTAGCGATGATGCAGGATAAAGGCTTCTATCATACTGGTTAAGAAAGCGGCGAACACACGGCAGTTATTACGGCGTGCCAGGGCAGTTATCAATCACAGCCGTTATTCATAACCTGTTATGACACGACTCAAATAAACAGGCTGATGTAAAAGTTGCTGTAAATATAAACAGCCTATCACTATAACGATGCTTTATTACCGGTCAAGGCAATCGGTGAAAGCAACCGGCAAAAGCAATCGGCAAACGACCCATGGAAAGTGCGACATGGAACTAAGAGAGTGGCTAATCATTTTAGGGCTGGCGTTGGTTTCCCTCATCGTCATCGATGGTGTACGCCGGCTCCAGCGTCAGCGACGCGTCCCACGGCTGGACCAGGCCGGAAATTCTGGCAGCAGCCCCGACGAAGCGGCGCGTGAAGCCGAGCTTGACTGGGAACTGCCCAACGGCGGAGCCCGGGTGGTCAAGCCTGCCGATTACAGCGCGATGTCGGAAAAGCCCAAATTGAAACGCCGGAGCCCTGAACATGCAGGCCCCTCGCGGGTATTGTCCGAGTTTCGCCGTTCCGCGTCGTCTCCCGTGCGCCAAACCGAACCCGACGTCGCCATGCCCCAGGCGCCACAGGCGGTAGACGTCGCCACCGAGCAGAACGACACGCAGGAAAGCGTGTCATCTCACACGTTTGCCATTCGTGCCGATGAAGAAGATGCCAAAGCGCACCAGGTGCGCTATCAGGCAGAGGCGGATCAGCCAGTAGCATCTGCTGAAGAGTCTGCTGAGACGGACGCCGCAGCGACAGCTGCTGACGCTGATATACGTGCCGCGAGTGCGAATGAGACTGGTACTGATGAAACGCGTCACCGGGACGCCCGGCCCGTCGTTGCCCGGCGCCGCCAGCTGCGTACGGATACTGTCGGTGAGTACGACGATGAAGACGACGAAGAATATCGTCTGGTGGATTTCGAAGGCATGGGCCGCTCGGTGAAAAAGCATCTGGCCAAGCGGCAAAAGGAAAAGCAGCACGCCAGAAAGCTCAAGCAGGAAGAAAAAGCGCGCCGTGCCGAAGCTCAGGCCAGGGAGCAGGCCGAGCGTCAGGCGCGTAAGCAGCAAGAAAAAGCACAGCAGGAGCAGGAAGAAAAGCAGCGCCGTCTGGAGGAGCAGCAGGCGGCCGAAGCCGAGCAGCAGCGCAAGGCCGAGGCCGATCGCGCGAATACCGCAGCGGTAGCCGAGGCTGAAGCAGCTGCAGAGATGCAGCCAGAAGAGTATCAGTCGGAAGAGTATCAGCAGGATGTGTACCAGCCGCAAAGTGACGAGCCCCCCGCCGGGCATCCGGTCTTGGAAAAGGCGCTGCGTAATGATGTGCCGGGAGGACAGGCGCGCAATACGCTGGCCGATGCCGATGAAATTATCGTTATCAGCGTTATGTCGCGCGACGCAGAAGGTTTTGACGGTATCAAGTTGCTACAGCTGTTGATGGCCTGCGGGCTGCGCTATAGCCGCGGTATGGGCGTTTTTCACCGCTTTGAAACGGAAAGCGAAGACAGCGAACTGCAGTTTTCCATGGTCAACGTGGTCAAGCCCGGCTCCTTCCCGGTAGAAGCCGGTGAGCCCTTTACCTGCCCCGGCATCACGCTGCTGATGCCGCTGCCGGGTGCTGAAGACAGCTCTGCGGCCTTTGAGGCCATGGTCGAAACGGCCATGGTGGTGGTGCGCCACATGGGCGGCGAGCTCAAGGACGAAAACCAGAGCGTAATGACGGCACAAACCATCGAATTTGCCCGCCAGCGGGTGCACGAGTTCGAGCGCCGTCACCGCCTGCATCGCCAGCTCAAGGCCCAGTAGTTTTCAGCTGTTGTTCTGCATAGCACCCGCCCATGAGGCGGGTGTTTTGTTTTATCATGGGGCATCGTTTTTTCACCGCCCAAGAGTTTGCCGCCATGTGCCCATCCGATTCATCGCCGCCGTCTGATCAGTCGCTACCCTCCGCCGTGAGTGATGAGACCTGGTCACTTGGCCGGTCGTTGAGAGAGGCGCTGGAAGAGGCCAACTACCGCTATTACGTGCTGGACGAGCCGACGCTGACCGACGCCGACTATGACCGTAAGCTACGTCGGCTGCAGGAACTTGAGGCGGAATATCCCACGCTGGTGACGCCGGATTCCCCCACGCAGCGTGTGGGCGCGGCACCGGCCGAGGGATTTCCCGAACTCGAGCATGCGGTGCCCATGCTGTCGCTGGATAATGCATTCAACCGCGACGAAGTCTTTGCCTTTGCCGAGCGCGTGGCCGAGCGGCTGGAATGTCAGCCGGACGATGTCCCCTTCACCGCCGAGCCCAAACTGGATGGCGCGGCGGTATCGCTGGTGTACGAGCGCGGCGCACTGGTTAGCGGTGCCACCCGGGGCGACGGGCGCACTGGCGAAGACATTACCTCCAACCTGCGCACCCTGCGCTCGGTGCCGCTGGCGCTGCGCGGCGACAGCGTTCCTGAGCTGCTGGAAGTGCGCGGGGAAGTCATTATGCGCCATGCGGGTTTTGAACGGCTGAACGAGCGAGCCCGGGAGGGGGGCAGCAAGGTGTTCGCCAACCCGCGCAACGCCGCTGCCGGCAGCCTGCGCCAGCTGGACCCGCGCGTTACCGCTACCCGCCCGCTGGAGTTTCACGCCTATCAGGCCGCGCGCATTGAACCCGACGCCGGAGATTCAAGCCACAGCGCGCTGATGCAGCGCCTGGCGTCGCTTGGCTTTGTCACCAGCCGCGAGCTTGAGCGGCTCACGGGGCCAGAGGCCGTGGTGGACTACTGCGAAGCGCTGGGCGAACGCCGGGAAGGGCTCGGCTTTGATATCGACGGCGTGGTGATCAAGGTTGACAACCTGCGCTCGCAGCGCGAGCTGGGCTTTGTGGCAAGGGCACCGCGCTGGGCCACGGCGTACAAGTTCCCCGCCCAGGAGGCCACCACTCGGCTTGAAGACGTGGAGTTCCAGGTGGGCCGTACCGGCGCAATTACGCCGGTGGCACGGCTTTCCCCGGTGACGGTAGCAGGAGTCACCGTGTCCAACGCCACCCTGCACAACGCCGATGAAATTGCCCGGCTGGACGTGCGCATCGGCGACACTGTAGCCATTCGCCGGGCCGGCGACGTGATCCCCCAGGTAGTGCGGGTCTACGCCGACAAGCGCCCGGCGGATGCCCGGGAGATTGTTTTCCCCGTGCGCTGCCCGGTGTGCGCGGCCGAGGTCGAACGGCTCGAGGGTGAGGTGGTGGCACGCTGCTCCGGCGGGCTTTTCTGCCCGGCCCAGCGCAAGGAGGCGCTCAAACACTTTGCCGGCCGTCACGCGCTGGATATCGACGGGCTGGGCGTAAAACTGATCGAACAGCTGGTGGACAACGACTGGGTCGAAACCCCGGCAGGGCTTTTTACACTGGAAGCCGAGCACCTGCAGACCCTGCCGCGCATGGGCAAAAAGTCCGCGCAGAACCTGGTTGCAGCGTTGGAGAAAGCCAAAGCCACGACGCTTGCACGGTTTATCTATGCGCTGGGTATTCGTGAAGTGGGCGAAGCGACCGCCGCCAGCCTGGCTGCGCATTTCGGTACGCTCAATGCTGTTCAGGAAGCCGGGCTTGAAGCGCTTGAGGCGGTGAATGATGTCGGGCCGATCGTTGCCGCCCATGTGCACACGTTTTTTCGCCAATCGCATAATCAGCAGACGCTGAGAGCGCTGCGTGAGGCCGGCGTGCATTGGGACGAACAGGAGGTGGCCGTCGGCCCCATACCGCTGGAAGGCCAGACCTGGGTGCTGACGGGCACGCTCGAAAGCATGACCCGGGACGAAGGCAAAGCCCGCCTGCAGGCGCTGGGGGCCAGGGTGGCCGGCAGCGTGTCGAAAAAGACTGCCTGCGTGGTAGCCGGCGAAGCAGCCGGCAGCAAGCTTGCAAAAGCCGAAACCCTGGGCGTGGATATACTCGACGAAGCCGGGTTTATTGCCCGGCTGGAAGAGTGGGAGGCCGGCGAAGAGGACGCCGCACTCCGCACAGACACGTAAACGGAAGCTATTGATGAGCCGCTTTATTGAAGTGCCGGCGCGGATGCTGCCGGCAGATACGCTGAACGCGCTGCTGGAGTCCTTTGTGACTCGGCAGGGCTACGATACCACCGATACCACCGGCGCGGGCATGTCCGGCTGGGTGAATGAGGTAAAGCAGCAGCTGGAGCGCGGCGAGCTGCTGATTGCTCACGACCTTGAGCTTGAGATGACTGAAGTCATGACGCTTGAGCAGTGGCGCAAGTTTGGCCGGGATATCGCCGACGATGAAGAAGAAGGCGATATTTAGCCCTTTATGACCTCTGCCCGGCATGGCGCGAAAGCGCTCGAATGAGCCGCCGACCGGGATGCAGGTGGTCGGCCAGGGGCCCTTCCACCGGCAGCGGCTCGTCGCATATTCTTGAAGCAATCACCTCGGCGCACAGCGGGGCGCTTGCAAGCCCGCGCGAGCCGTGAGCGGCGCTGGTCCACAGCCCGGGATGATGTTGGCCCGGCGTATCGAAAGTGGAGGTGGCGTCCTTGCGCAGCGTCGCGTAGTCCTCGCGCCAGGCGGGGGCATCCGGCACCGGGCCGGCGTAGGGTGTTTTGTCCGGGCTGGCCGCACGAATGCTGGCCCGGCCCCCAAGCCGCGCTGGATCAAGCTCGGTGCCGGCCGTCTCAAGCCGCCGGTATAGCTCGGGCAGCATCGTTTGCAGCTCTTTGAGGTTGTGGACATGGTCGGCTTCACGCATATCAACCTCTGCGGAGTGGGGCACAAAGCTTGCGCCCACGGTAAGCACGCTATCCAGCGCTGGCGGCGCATAGCCACCGGCGCACACCACCCGTTCAGGGCCCGCTACGCCATCGGGTAGCGGTATCTCGCTGACCTGCCCGCGTACCGGTTGCAGAGGCAGTGTTTCTGTCTGGGCGAAGCGGTTGGCAAGGTGCGCGCTGGCAATCACCACGTGATCAGCGCTTAACGCGGTGTTGTCGGCAAGCGTTACCCGCCAGCCATCTTCGTGGCGCTGAAGGGTGCTGGCCTCGCCGTATGTCAGCGTAATGCCGGGCTGCGCCAGCCAGTGCTCACATAGCGCTGCCGGGCGCACCCAGCCCGCTTGTGGATAAAAGAGCCCCTGTTCAGCGGCTACCTCAATGCCCGCTTCCCTGTTCAGCGCGAAGTGTTCCAGGGCGTGAACCAGATCGGCGGGCAGCGGATGGTGGGTGCTAAAGCGCCGCTGGCGGGTGGTCTCTTTTTCGCTCAGGGCGAGCTGCACCACACCGCTTGGCTGCCATAGCCCGTGTGCCGGATCGAAGGCGTCAAACAGGCGGCGGCTGTACATCAGCCCGGCCAGATAAAAGCGGCTTTGTGGGTTGGTATCGGCGGCGAGCTTGACGTAAAGCGCGCCCTGGCGGTTGCCCGAGCCGCCGGCGGCCGGTGCGGTTTTTTCCACTACGGTGACGGCCACGCCGCGTCGCGCCAGGGCCGCTGCAACGCTTGCCCCGGCAATACCCGCGCCGATGACGATGGCGTGATGCGCCGGCCTGGCTGCCGGTGGGATAAACCAGGGCGTGGCCTGACGGCGGTTATCTACCGGCGGTGTATCAATATGGCCGGCAAGCATTTCGCGCTTGCGCCCAAATCCGGGCACCTTCTTCCACTCGAAGCCTGCGGCCGCAAGCCCGCGCTTGACTACGCCGGCGCAGGTAAAGGTGGCAAAAGTGGCACCGGGACGCGAGCGCGCAGCCATGGCGGCAAATAGCTCGGCGTGCCACATCTGTGGATTTTTTGACGGCGCGAAACCGTCCAGAAACCAGGCGTCCACCTGGCCGTCAAGCAGCAGGAGTCGCTCGGTGGTCTCGCCAAAGTGCAGGTCCAGGGTGACGCGCGAGCCAAGGTGCAGCCGATGAACGCCGGCCACGGCGTCGGGCCACTGCCGGCACAGCGTACGTGCGTGGTCGGCCAGGGTGGGCCAGGCGTTGAGCGCCCGGGCGAGGCTTTCTCGATCCAGTGGATACTTTTCGGTAGAGACCAGATGCAACCGGGCACCGGGCGGGGCGTATTGCTCAAAGCACGCCCAGGCACAAAGCATGTTCAGCCCCGTGCCAAAGCCGGTCTCGCCGATGACAAAGGCGCGCGGAACCTGCCAGGCGGCGAAGCGCTCGGGCAGGTGGTTGGCATCGAGAAACACATGCCCGGTTTCTGCGCGCCCGTCCTGACGCGAAAAATACACGTCGTCAAAAGCCCGGGAGTGCGGCGCACCGTTCTCCCAATCAAGCGCCGGCCGCGTGAGTGCGGCAAGCGGGGGCAGAGAAGGAAAGCGCGTTTCGCCGGTCGCATGGTTCACAGGAGCATCCGCCATGGTGGGGGTGAGCAGAGAGTTGATTAAAAACTGATCAATTTGTCGAGCCGTAGAGTATTTCCGGCTTAGCGCAAAGCGTCCGCCGGGTTTTCACAGAGTTTTCCACAGCCTCTGTGAAAAACCTTGTGTGGCACTTTGGGCATGTGAAGCGGCCGCTCAGGGCAGCACTTTCTTGAACGGTTTGACCACCACCTGGGCATAGACGCCGGCAATGACGTAAGGGTCTGCATCGGCCCAGGCCTGAGCGGCATCAAGGCTTGCAAACTTGGCCACTACAAGGCTGCCGCTGAAGCCCGCTTCGCCGGGGTTGTCAGCATCAATGGCGGGATGCGGGCCGGCGAGTACCAGCCGGCCTTCATCGCGCAACGCCTCAAGGCGGGCCAAATGATCGGGGCGGGCCGCCAGGCGGCGTTCCAGGCTGTCGGCTACGTCTTCGCTGATAATGGCATAAAGCATGGGGATAACTCCGGGGTCATGAGGGCAGCGGTGGATAAGCGCGTAATTGACCACGCTGATGCAAGCACGCACTATGGCGGTATATTCGCCATGAGGGCGGTACATTTTGACAAATTCCCCACGCGGCGTCATGTCCATGTCTTCAAGCGCACTGCCTGCACGTTCCACACCTTCACGTCCGTCGTCTTCGCGAGTGATGATGCCGCCGTCCGGTACGCTGGATGCCGACCGGCACTATTCGCTGGATTTTCATATGCACTCCACCGCATCGGACGGAGCGCTTTCTCCCACCGAGCTGGTGGCACTGTGCGCCGAGCGCGGGCTGAGCCATATGTCGCTGACCGATCACGACACCATGGACGGCGTAGCCGAGGCGGCGCAGGCGGCACGCGAGGCAGGTATTTATCTGATGCCGGGCTGCGAGCTTTCGACCCGCTGGCGGGGTATCGGCATCCATGTAGTGGCGCTGATGCCCGATGGCGTGAAAAGCCCGCTGGCCGAGGGGCTCAAGCGTCAGCGCCAGGCGCGTATCGAGCGCGCCGGCGTGATTGCCGAACGGCTGGAGAAGGTCGGCCTGGCCGATGCGCTGGCCAAGGCACGGGCGCAGGCGGGTAGTGAGCGCCCGCTGGGGCGGCCGGATTTTGCCCGGGCGCTGGTGGCCGATGGCGTGGTGAAGGATTTTGCCGAAGCGTTCAAGCGTTACCTGGGCAGTGGCAAAAAAGGCGATGTAAAAGCCCAGTGGCCGGAAATCGGTGACGCCGTCAGCTGGATTGTCGACGCCGGCGGCGTGGCGGTCGTAGCGCATCCACTCCGCTATGGCCTGACCCGACGCAAGCGCGGCCAGCTGCTGGATACGTTTGTCGAGGCCGGCGGCCAGGCGGTCGAGCTGGTCAACGGTCAGCAAAATGCCGATACCACGCGAGACCTGGCCCGGCAGCTGGTGGAGCGTGAGCTATATGCCTCTATCGGCAGCGATTTCCATTTCCCCGGCAGTCACGTAGCACCGGGCAGCATGAGCGTGGTGCCGCGCACCAGTGCGCCGCCCATCTGGCAACACCCGCGTCTGGGCCTGGTATAAAGTGAGAGTATGGCGCGCTTATTTTCATCAAAAGGAGAGACGACCATGAGCCAGTTCTTCCAGATTCATCCGGAAAATCCGCAGAAGCGCCTGGTCGATCAGGCGGTAGAGGTGATTCGCAAGGGCGGGGTGATCGCCTATCCTACCGACTCGGGCTATGCGCTGGGCTGCCAGATGGGCGAGAAAAAAGCCATCGAGAAGATCAAGTGGCTGCGCTCGCTGGATCAGAAGCACAACTTTACCCTGGTGTGTTCGGATCTCTCCGAGATCGGTACCTACGCCAAGGTGGATAACGCCGAGTTTCGCCTGCTCAAGGCGCACACGCCGGGGCCTTACACCTACATCCTGACGGCCACCCATGAAGTGCCGCGCCTGTTGCTGCATCCGAAACGCCGCTCCATCGGCGTGCGCGTGCCAGATCACCGCATTACCCATGCGCTGCTTGAAGCCCTTGGCCAGCCGCTGATGAGTGTCACGCTTATACCCGTAGGCGAAGAGCTGCCCATGACCGACCCGGAAGAGATTCGCGAGCGCTTTGGTGCGCATCTGGACCTGATCATCGACGGCGGGGCCTGCCACCTGGAACCGACCAGCGTGATTGATCTGCGTGAACTGCCGCCGGTCATCGTGCGCGAAGGGCGAGGAGACGTCACGCCGTTTGTGGAATAACGTCCCCCGAGCGTTGTACACGCGTAAACCCGGTGCCGGTGCCCAGCCTGCACCGGGTTTTTGTTTTCCTGGCGGGGTCAGGCTGAGTCTCTTATTTTTTTGATTGTTTGAATGTTCAATAAAAATAAAATAAGGTTGCTGTTCGTTAACCTGAGACAGCGTGATGTGACACTTCGGGGCAAACCACGGAGCGATTGTCCGCTGATGGAATGACATCAACAGGAGCAACAGAACATATGACGATGCAGCGTTATTATCGTGCCATGACAGCCGTTGTGTTGAGTGGGGCAGCCACCTTGCCTCTATTCGCCGGTCAGGCTGTTGCTGATGATGCAGCAGCCTGTGAGCCGGCTGCCTACACCATGGGGCTGCGCTATCAGCAACAGTCTGCCGAAGTCGCTGCCCTGCAGCGCCAAGGGTTCAGCCTGGCAACGTATCGCCTGAAAGAGCAGCTGGAAGCCCACGGCGACGATGCCGACCTGGCTATCATTACCGATCTGGATGAAACGGTAATCGACAACAGCGCCTTGCTGGCGCGTGACATCGCTGAGTGTCACGACTTTACCAGCTGGGATACATGGAAAGTCTGGGAGCGCGAGGGCGAGCCGACATTGATTCCCGGCGCGCTGGCCTTTTTGAACTATGCCGATGAGCATGATGTGTCGATCTACTATGTGTCTGATCGCTACGAAGAAAACAAGGCGGATAGCATCAATACCCTGAAGGCGCTTGAGCTGCCGCAGGTCAGTGACGACCATGTCATGCTGCTGGGCCCGCCCAAGACAGAACGGCGCGCCAAAGTGGCTGAAAACCATACGCTGGTCATGCAGCTGGGGGATTCACTGCATGACTTTTCCGGCGAGTTTGCCGACACAAGCCTTGAAGAGAAGCACGAGCTGGTCGAAGACAATGCCGAGCGTCTGGGAACGGAATGGATCGTCTTTCCCAACGCCGGTTACGGTGGCTGGAGCGACGCGGAACTCGATGCCTGGGATGCGCCGCTCAAGATGGATTAAGGGTGCCTTGCCGCGCCTGATCCGCCATCCGGTTGATGGCGGGTACTGAATACGCCCCGGGCCTAGTCCCGGGGCGTATTGTTTTGGTCCGGCTCAGCCAGGCGCGGGTCTTCGCTGTCTTCGTCAAGCCAGGTGCCGCAGCGCAGGCAGTAATAGGCGCGCTTTTCGTGGCGGTCGTGGCCGCAGCCGGGGCAGGCTTCGTCCGAGTAGCGTTCGGCACGGATCGAACGGATCACCTGGGCAGAAAACACCCCGGTGGGTACGGCGATGATCGAGTAGCCCAGCAGCATCAGCAATACGGTGATGGCCTGGCCCAGCGCAGTGATGGGGACGATATCGCCATAGCCCACCGTGGTCATGCTGACAATCGCCCAGTAAATCGAGCGGGGAATGCTGGTAAAGCCCGCAGAGGCCGGCTCGATGGTATACATCAGCGCGGCAAACAGCGTGACAATCATCAAAATGCTAAGGAAAAACAGCAATATCTGGCGCAGGCTGCGGTGTACGGCATCAATCAGCAGCCGCGCTTCGCCGACAAACTCCATCAGCCGCAGAATGCGGAAAATCCGCAGTACCCGCAGCAATCGGATAATGACCAGCCCCTGAGAGCCAGGGATGAGAAGCACCAGCCAGGCCGGGAGTATCGCCAGCACATCCACCACGCCGTAAAAGCTTTTGAGGTACAGCGATGGGCGCTCAAGGCAGTAAATACGCGCGGCAAGTTCCAGGGTGAACAGGACGGTAAACGTCCATTCAAGGAAGTTGAAGAGGTCACCAAAACGCTGGTGATAGGCAACGACGCTGTCGAGCAGAATCGTCGCGGTGCCGATCAGGATGGCCGCAATCAGGGCGATGTCAAAGCCTTTGGCGGCGGGCGTATCGGACTCAAAAATAATATGAAAGATGCGCGTACGCAGTCCTTCCGAACCGGGCGTTAAGCTCATGGTGCTTCCCTGACAGACAATAAGCGAAGTGCAGTCGGCGTATGTTGTGCCTTGCCGGCTGCGCGTCCAGCTTAGCGCAGCGGTGCGCGCTGGGCGAGGCACCTGGCAAGCGTGAGCGCGGCCTGGCCAAAGGCGGCAGTGGGTTGGCCGTCATTGTCCAGCTCGCGGCACAGGGTTTGGGCAAGCAACTGTTCACTGGCGGTTAGCTCGGCGTGCCGGGCCAGGCAGCTCAGCGCGCTGTGTGCCGTATGCAGGAAATTCGCCTCGCTGCTGTCATGAAAGGCATCCAGCGCAAGAATGGCGCGATGGAACCATTCGCCGGGCGTTTGTGCCTCGGGTAGCGGCCAGTGGCCTTTGCCCAGCGCATTGCCCCGGGCAGCCTTGCTGCTGTCGGACGGGCGCAGAGCAACGGTCTCGGCCAGTATGTCGGCCAGTTCCCAAAGGGCTTCGGGCGCACCCGCCTTGAGCTCCAGTTCCAGCTCGCGGATGGGCGCGCTGGCCTGCCCGCAGAGGATCTCGCCTTCATCCAGCGCCACTTCAATCACGCTGTGGCGATGGGTGATTTCATGGCGCCGGCGGGTAAAGTCGGTACGTAATTGCACGGCAAGATTCGCTAGCGCGTCATGGCCCAGTGCGCGTATCGGGGCAAGTTCGGCAAGGCCAGGCAGGTCAAGCTGCGCCGGTGCTACTTCCCACTCCCACTCGCTGCGTTGGGAAAGGCCGCCACCGCCATGCCCGGCGGTTTTCAGCGTTTGCAACGTAATACCGTCAACCTGGCGCAGCCGCAGAGCCATACGCTCGGTCGCCAGTATGCCGTCAGGGGTATCAAAGTAGCTGTTGGTCAAAGTCTGCTTGACCGGCGCCTGTGCGACCAGCAGCGGATGAGCCATGAGTTGTGCCGGACTGTCGGGGGCCAGTGCCAGCTTGAGCTCGATTTCCTGTGGGGCTGGCGCGTCCGGCCGCATATCCGTGGTTGAACCCGGTTTTGAGACAGGGCTTGAGACCGGGCGTGAAAAAGAGCGTGAATAAGGGCTGGAAGAAGAACTCGACATGACGCGTGCTACCTCTTTGCATGACAATGGGGTGAAACTTTTATGACCCCATGAACTTTTTGTGACGGCGGCCAGGCCAGTCTTTATACTGGCGCCCGCCATTTACGGGCTTTTCGACAACAGGTTTTTCGACAACAGGCTTAAAGGCTTTATGGTTACCTCGAATCCCTTTTCTGCAATGTTTGGCCGTTCGCCATTCCAGCCGCTGCTGGCGCATATCGTCAAGGCGAACGAATGCGCTGACCAGCTTTTGCCGTTCTTTGAGGCGTCCCTTGAAAGCGACTGGGACAGCGCAGCCAAGCTGCGCGAGAACGTCACCCGGTTGGAACACGAGGCCGACGAGCTCAAGACCGAGCTGCGGCTGAACCTGCCCAACACCATGTTTCTGCCGGTATCGCGTTCGGATCTGCTTGACCTGATCAGCGTGCAGGACAAGATCGCCAACAAGGTGCGCGACATTACCGGCATCATGGTGGGACGTAAAATGCAGGTGCCTGTCTCCCTTGCCGGCCCCATGCGCGATTACATCCGTACCAGCGTGAAGTGTGTAGCCCAGGCGCGCCAGGCGCTGGAGGAGCTTCAGGAGCTGCTGGACTCTGCGTTTGGCAGCAACGTGGCCGACGTGATGCAGAACATGATCCGTGAACTGCACGTACTCGAGCACCAGACCGACAGCCAGCAGGTGGCCATCCGTCGTCAGCTGTTCGAGCTGGAAGAAGAGTTGCCGCCCGTGGACGTGATCTTCTTGTACAAGATCATCGACGGTATTGGCGAGCTGTCCGACCGCGCCGAGCGCGTGGGTAGCCGTCTGCAGATTCTTACCGCGCGCTAAGGGGGCAGTATGCAGGTTATTGCACAGCACGGCGATATTCTCATCCTACTGGCGTGTGCGTTCGGGTTTTTCATGGCCTGGGGCGTGGGTGCCAACGACGTGGCCAATGCAATGGGCACGTCGGTGGGTTCCCGGGCCATTACCATCAAGCAGGCCATCATCATTGCGGTCGTGTTCGAATTTCTGGGCGCCTGGCTTGCCGGGGGCGAAGTCACCGACACGATCCGCAAGGGCATTATTGACCCCGAACTTTTGCAGGATGACCCGCAGCTGCTGGTATACGGCATGCTGGCGGCACTGCTCGCGGCAGGCACCTGGCTGCTGGTGGCCTCGCTCAAGGGCTGGCCGGTGTCCACGACCCACTCGGTGGTCGGCGCGATTGTCGGTTTTGCCGTGGCCGGGCTGGGCGCCTCCACGGTGGACTGGGGCGCAGTGGGCACCATTGCCGCGAGCTGGATTATCTCGCCGCTGCTGGCGGGTACGGTCGGCTTTGTCCTGTTCAAGTCCGTGCATCTACTGATTTTTGAGGATCGTGACCCGCTTGCCGCCGCCAAACGCTACGTGCCGTTTTACATGTTCATGGTCGGCTTTATCGTGGCCATGGTCACCATGACCAAAGGGCTCAAGCACGTCGGGCTGCATATCAGCTTTTTGCAAAGCCTCGGGCTTTCGGTGATTGTCGGGCTGGTGGTCACCGGTATCGGCATCATGCTTGAACGGCGCGTCAAGTACGTACACTCCCATGAAGACCAGTTTGGCTACGGCAACGTCGAGCGTGTATTCGGCGTGCTGATGCTGTTTACCGCCTGTGCCATGGCCTTTGCCCACGGCTCCAACGACGTGGCCAACGCCGTAGGGCCGCTGGCCGCGGTGATCAATGTGGTGCAAAACGACGGCCAGATCGGCGGTGCATCGCTGGTGCCGTGGTGGGTGCTGGTGCTTGGTGGCGGCGGTATTGTGGTCGGGCTTGTGACCTACGGCCACAAGGTGATTGCCACCGTGGGCACGCGCATCACCGAGCTGACGCCAAGCCGCGGGTTTGCCGCGACGCTTGCGGCGGCCACTACCGTGGTGCTGGCCTCGGGCACCGGCCTGCCGATTTCCACCACGCACACACTGGTGGGCGCGGTGCTGGGCGTCGGACTTGCCCGGGGGATGACCGCACTCAACCTGCGGGTGATTGGCACTATTGCCGTCTCCTGGCTGATTACCTTGCCTGCTGGCGCCGGGCTTGCCATTCTGTTCTTCTTTATGTTGAAAGGCATGTTTGGCGCCTGACCCGGTTCCTGCATTCCTGTCTGTTTTTGCGGCACCTTCGGGTGCCGCAGTGCTTTGTTTAGCCATTTTCCTTCCATCCTGATGAATGACTGCTGCCGGAGAGCCGCCCGTGGATACGCGCTTCCCCTTTGTTGACTGGTTTCGTAACGCTTCGCCGTATATCAATGCGCACCGCGGCCGAACCTTCGTCATTCTGGTGGAAGGCGAGGCCATGGCCTCGGAACGCGGCGAGCAGTTGGTGCAGGACCTGGCGCTTCTGCACACGCTGGGCGTGCGCCTGACCGTGGTGTTCGGCATTCGCCCCCAGGTGCAGGCAGCGCTTGGCGATGCCGGCGTCACGCCGCGCCGGGTAAACGGCCGCTGGGTGGCAGACGCCGCGGTTATGCGTCAGGTTGAGCGGGTAGCCGCCCAGCAACGGCTGTGGCTTGAAGCACGGCTCTCGCTGGGGTTGCCCAGCACACCGCTGCACGGGGTTGAGCTTAGCGTGGTCTCGGGCAATCTGGTCACGGCCAAGCCGCTGGGCGTGCGTGAAGGCGTTGATTTTGACCACAGCGGTGAAGTGCGCCGGGTGCGCGCCGGTGCCGTGGAGGTGCTTCTGGATCAGGGCTCGCTAGTGTTGCTGCCGCCGCTGGGGTTTTCCAGCACTGGCGAAGTGTTTGATCTGGACGCCGCCGATGTGGCCCGGCATGCCGCCGTGGCGCTCAAGGCCGACAAGCTCATCCTGTTGGGCGAGTCCGACGGGCTGACCGACGCAAAGGGCACGCTGCTGCGCCAGCTGGCACCGGCCGAGGCAGCACCACGGTTGAACGCGGCCACTCCGGGCAGCGAACTCGCCCGCCACCTGCAAGCGGCCTGCGCGGCCGCGCGTGAAGGTGTCGCGCGCACGCACCTGCTGTCGTGGCGCAATCACGATGCGCTGTTGGGCGAGCTGTTTACCCGGGATGGCGTGGGCACCATGATCACCCAGCATCGTTACGAACAGCTGCGTCCGGCCACCCTGGGCGACGTGGCCGGCCTGCTGGAGCTGCTGGAACCGCTTGAGCAGCGCGGCATGCTGGTAGCGCGTTCCCGGGAGCGGCTTGAGCACGAAATCGACGATTATCTAGTGATCGAACGCGACGGCATGGTGATCGGCTGCGGTGCGTTGCAGCTGTTTGACCAGGCTGATGTGGCCGAGATTGCCTGCGTGGCAGTGCACCGTGATTATCGCGGCGGCGCGCGGGGCGAGCGGCTGGTAGAGGCGCTTGAGCAACGTGCGCGAACACGCAGCATAGGCGCGCTTTTTGTGTTGACCACTCACACCGTGCACTGGTTTGCCGAACAGGGCTTTCGCTCGGCCAGTCTGGATGAGTTGCCGCCGCTCAAACGCGATTCCTACAATCACGCGCGTAAATCCAAGGTGCTGTTCAAGGCGCTGGTTTAAGCCCGCGCTTATTGATACCGCCGTTTGACTTCCACGCTCAGCGAGCCTTCCCCAAGCCGTAGCTTCAGCCGTTGGCTGGGGGCGGTATCCGCCGCGCGGTGGATAATCTGCCCCTGTGCATCCTGGGCAATGGCGTAGCCGCGCCCCAGCACCGCCAGCGGGCTGACCGCGTTAAGTTCCCGGGCGGCTGACGTCAGGCGCGCCTGACGCGTTTGCAACTGCTGGCGCATGGCGTTTTCCAGCCGGCCGGCGAGCGCGGCCAAACGCTCGCTTTCCTGCCGGTGGCGGCGGTCAAGATGGTGATTTTTCAGCCGCTTTTCCAGCTGCGCAAGAGCACTTTGCCGCTCGGCGTGGCTTTTGTGCGCGGCGCGTTCAAGCCGCACGGTCAGAGCTTTTAGCTGCTGGCGCTTGTGGCCCAGCGTTTCACCGGGGTGGCGCAGCCGTGCCCGTAGCGCATCAAGCCGCTGGCTATCGCGCTCAAGGCGCGCCCGCATGGCGTGTTTCAATCGGCGCTGCTGCTCGGCAATGCTGTTGTGCAAGGCGGGCTGGTCGGGTACCAGCTGTTCGGCGGCAGCAGACGGGGTTGGGGCGCGGCGGTCGGCGGCAAAATCGGCCAGCGTAACATCGACTTCGTGACCCACCGCCGACATCACCGGCAGCCGCGAGTGATATACCGCCCGGGCCAGATGTTCATTATTGAACGCCCACAAATCTTCCAGACTGCCGCCGCCCCGCGTCATCAGGATCACGTCCTTGTCCGCCTCAAGGCGCGATTGGCGATTCAGCAGCCCCAGCGCGGCGATCATCGCCGGCGCGGCTTGTTCGCCCTGCACCGGTACGGGGATCACCGTCACCTCCACCAGCGGCCAGCGCTTTTCCAGCACCGCGAGTACGTCACGCACTGCCGCCCCGCTGGCTGAGGTAATGACCAGCAGTCGCCGCGGCGGATAAGCAAGCGGGCGGGTGTTGGCGAAGATGCCTTCGCCGTCGAGGCGTTTTTTCAACCGCTCGAAAGTGGCCAGCAGCTCACCCAGCCCCGCGGCCTGTACCGCTTCCACGATCAGCTGATAGTCACCACGGGGTTCAAACAGCGAGACCCGCGCACGTACCTTGACCTGATTACCATCGGCAAGCGGGGCGGCCACAAAGCGTGCCTGGGTACGAAACAGCGCGCAGCGGACCTGAGCGCTGTCATCCTTGAGGGTGAAATAGACATGCCCCGAGGCCGGGCGGGCGACGTTGGAAAGCTCACCCTCAACCCAGACCTCGCCCACGCCGCGCTCAAGGGAGCGGCGCGCCTGCTGGTTGAGCTGGCTGACGGAAAGGGGCGATTCGTTGTCAATGGGCATAGGCGTTGGCTGCGTCAGTCGTGGGCGGATTGGGTTGATGGAACAGGCCATGTGCACAGCATAAAAGCTGCATGAACGGACAGAAAATACGGCGGTGGAAAAAGGCCGTCGAGCTTAGCTCAAATGCGCTGGCAACAGTAGTGGCGGCACGGTGACGTATGCGCATTTGCATTGCTGAAAAGCCGTGCAAAACGCTACAATAAGGGATTAACCTTTCACGCCCCCTCTTCCCACTTCAACCTGGGTGTTGCCGCTATGCTACGTATGGCCCAAGAAGCGCTTACGTTTGACGACGTACTCCTCGTTCCCGGTTTCTCCGACGTGCTGCCCAAGGACGTCATCCTGAAGACCCGCCTGACGCGTGACCTCGCACTCAATATCCCGCTGGTGTCGGCGGCGATGGATACCGTGACGGAAGGGCGCCTGGCGATTGCCATGGCCCAGGAAGGCGGCATCGGCATCATTCACAAGAACATGACCGTGGCGCAGCAGGCGCTGGAAGTGCGCAAGGTGAAAAAGCACGAAAGCGTCATCGTCAAGGATCCGGTCACGGTAGGGCCGCAGGCCAAGCAGGCCGACTTGCTGGCCATGGCGCGGGAAAACGGTTTTTCCGGCTTTCCGGTGATCGAAGGGCAGACGCTGGTGGGTATGGTAACCGAGCGCGACATGCGCTTTCAGCCCAACCACGGTGACAGCGTGGCCGACATCATGACCCCGCGCGAGCGGCTGGTCACTGTCCCCGAAGGTACCGGGCTCGACGTGATCAAAGCGCAGATGCAGGAGCATCGCATCGAGAAAATGCTGGTCGTCGATGACAACTTCCGGCTGCGTGGCCTGGTGACGTTTAAAGACATCGAAAAAGCCCGCACCTACCCGATGGCCGCCAAGGACAGCGACGGCCGCCTGCTGGTAGGCGCGGCCGTGGGCACCGGCCCGGAAACGCCGGACCGTATTGCCGCACTGGCAGAAGCCGGCGTTGACGTGGTCATCGTGGATACCGCCCACGGCCATTCCCAGGGCGTGATTGATCGCGTGCGCTGGGTCAAGCAGACCTTCCCGCAGATTCAGGTGATCGGCGGCAACATTGCCACAGGTGATGCCGCCCGGGCGCTGGCTGACGCCGGTGCCGACGGCGTCAAGGTGGGCATTGGCCCCGGTTCCATCTGCACCACGCGCATCGTGGCCGGTGTAGGCGTGCCGCAAATTACCGCCGTCTCCAACGTGGCGGCAGCCCTTGAGCCCTACGATATTCCGCTGATTGCCGACGGCGGCGTGCGTTTCTCCGGCGATCTGGCCAAGGCCATCGCGGCCGGTGCCAGCACGGTGATGGTCGGCGGCCTGCTGGCCGGCACCGAAGAAGCTCCCGGCGAAGTCGAGCTGTATCAGGGGCGTACCTACAAGGCGTATCGCGGTATGGGCTCCATGGGGGCGATGGCCCAGAACCAGGGCAGCGCCGACCGCTATTTCCAGGATGCCAGCGCCAGCGCCGAAAAGCTCGTACCCGAAGGCATTGAAGGCCGCGTGCCGTATAAAGGCATGATGGGCGCCATTGTTCATCAGATGATGGGTGGACTGCGTGCCTCCATGGGCTACACCGGCTGCCGCGACGTACAGGAAATGCGCACGAAACCCGAGTTCGTCCAGATTACCGGCGCCGGCTTCAACGAGTCTCACGTCCACGACGTGCAGATCACCAAGGAAGCCCCCAACTACCGCGCCGGCTAACGGCAAGCGCGACACACGGCGGCGGGGCGAGCCTGCCGCTCGCTTTTCAAGAGATTCCGCGATGACTGATATTCACGCCCATAAAATCCTGATTCTTGATTTCGGCTCCCAGTACACCCAGCTGATTGCCCGCCGCGTGCGCGAGCTTGGTGTGTACTCCGAAGTGCGCGCTTTCGACATGACCGAGGCCGAAATTCGTGACTACAACCCCAACGGCATCATTCTTGCCGGCGGGCCGGAGTCGGTCGCCGAGCTTGGCTCGCCCCGGGCGCCGGAGTGCGTATTTACGCTGGGGCTGCCGGTGTTCGGCATCTGCTACGGCATGCAGACCATGGCCGAACAGCTGGGCGGCAAGGTAGAAGGCTCCAACAAGCGCGAGTTTGGCTACGCCCAGGTTGGCGTTGATGCCGACACCGCGCTGTTTGAAGGCATCGCCGACCACCTGGATAAAGACTCTGGCAAGCGCCTGCTCGACGTCTGGATGAGCCACGGCGACAAGGTCGCTGAAGTGCCGGCAGAGTTTACCGTGACCGCCTCCACGCCCAGCTGCCCGATTGCCGCCATGAGCTGGGAAGAAAAGCAGTTCTACGGCGTGCAGTTCCATCCCGAGGTGACGCATACCCTGCAAGGGCAGCGCATTCTTGAACACTTTGTGGTCAACATCTGCCAGTCTGAAAAACTCTGGACACCGGCGCAGATCATCGAAGACCAGGTAGCGCGTGTACGTGAACAGGTCGGCGATAGCCACGTGTTGCTGGGACTTTCCGGCGGTGTGGATTCGTCCGTGGTGGCGGCACTGTTGCACCGCGCGATTGGCGATCAGCTCACCTGCGTGTTTGTGGATAACGGCCTTTTGCGCAAGAACGAAGGCGATCAGGTAATGGAAACCTTCGCCAACCACATGGGCGTGAAGGTTATCCGCGTGGACGCCGAAAAGCGCTTTCTCGACAAGCTCGCCGGCGAAAACGATCCCGAAGCCAAGCGCAAGATCATCGGCAACACCTTTATCGAGGTGTTCGACGAAGAGTCTGCCAAAATCGACGGCGTGGACTTCCTCGCCCAGGGCACCATCTACCCCGACGTGATCGAATCCGCCGCCGCCAAGACCGGCAAGGCGCATGTGATCAAGTCCCACCACAACGTCGGTGGCCTGCCCGAGACCATGAAGCTCAAGCTGGTCGAGCCGCTGCGCGAGCTGTTCAAGGACGAAGTGCGCAAGCTCGGCGTAGAGCTTGGCCTGCCCGCCGACATGGTGTATCGCCACCCGTTCCCCGGCCCCGGCCTTGGCGTGCGCATCCTCGGTGAAGTAAAAAAGGAATACGCCGACATCCTCCGCGATGCCGACGCCATCTTCATCGAAGAGCTGCGCAACTCCGGCTGGTACGACAAGACCAGCCAGGCGTTTGCCGTGTTCCTGCCGGTCAAATCCGTCGGCGTGGTCGGTGACGGCCGTCGTTACGAATGGGTCATCGCCCTGCGCGCGGTAGAAACCGTCGACTTCATGACCGCCCGCTGGGCGCACCTGCCCTACGAGCTGCTGGAAACCGTCTCCAACCGCATCATCAACGAACTCTCCGACGTCTCACGCGTCACCTACGACGTCTCATCCAAGCCCCCCGCGACCATTGAGTGGGAGTGAGTGCTTGCTGCGCTGAAAGCCGCTTAATGTGAGTCAGAGAACCCGCCGCGAGGCGGGTTTTTGCTGGCATGGGCCCAGTGATTCAGGAACAATCTACTGGCTTTGGTATCGCAGCAAGCGCAGTACTCGTCGGTGTCGACTATGCGTGCATCAAAATCGATGGATAGATTCTTAGTAGGCAAGGTGCGTGATATTGCTGGGATCGAGGCTATATAGCTAGGTGTAGGGTCCCTGATGATCGAATCGCCCATAGGAGTTACCCTCTGCTAGCAGCCAGGGAGCTTCTTCAGCCATTCATCCGGGAGCAGGTTCATGGACATCAAGTTACATAAGCAAGCGGCCACGACGCCCAGGATCCGTGCCGAGATCCAGTCAGCACCCGCCAGCATCACGAATAGCGAACTGGCTCGCCAGTATGGCGTCGCCACCGCGACCATCCGGCGCTGGCGGCACCGTGACAATGTTCATGACCGGTCGCACACGCGTCACAACCTGCTGGCCACGCTCACGCCCGAACAGGAGGAAGTACTGATCGCTGCTCGCGAGTTCCTTCGCCTCGGTCTGGATGACCTGCTCGTCGTGGCACGTGAGTTCCTGAATCCCCGATTGTCTCGCTCCGGCCTGCATCGCATGCTCAAGCGCCGCGAGGTGCCGACACTCGCAGCACTGGCGCGACGAGACGCCGGCGGTGACGAGAAGCCACGACATAAGCCTTTCAAGGACTATGAGCCTGGCTACGTGCACATCGACATCAAGCACCTGCCCCAGATGCCCGACGAGAAACAGAAGCGTTATCTGTACGTCGCCATCGACCGGGCGACGCGCTGGGTGTACCTGGAGATCAGAAGCAGCCAGTCTGCGCAGGATGCACGTGCGTTCATGACGCAGGTGGAAGAGAAGGCCCCCTTCACCATCCAGACGGTGCTGACTGACAATGGCAAGTCCTTTACCGATCGCTTCACGCGGGCCGGTGAGCGCCAGCCCAGCGGTCGCCACCCCTTCGATCAGGAGTGTCAGGCCCATGGTATCGAGCACCGGCTAATCAAGCCGGGACGGCCGCAGACGAATGGCATGGTGGAGCGGTTCAACGGCCGCATCAGCGACGTGCTGGCGACCCGGCGGTATACCTCAGACAAGGACCTGGAGCAGACACTCAAACGCTACGCTTGGCTGTACAATCATCACATCTCGCAAAAGGCACTGCACCATCAATCACCGATCACGGCGATGAAGGAGTGGCAGGCCAAGCGACCTGAGTTGTTTACCAAGCGAGTGGTCAATCACACGGGACCCTACACTTACCTGCAGCCTCATGATCAGGGGCTATACCTTTTGATCAGCAACGCCCAGCCGGCCGATCAAAGCATGGCGCGCCCCAATTTGATCGAAAACTTGCTGATATGGGACGCCGATGGTAATCAACCGGACGTATTCACTCACCCGCTGACCGGGGTCTACCTCAACAGCTTTACCCTGGATATGCTGCGCCGCGGCAACAGCAGCAAAAGCTCGATATTCGCCAAGCTGGCGCGGCTGATGGTGGAAAATTGAGGGGTGGGTGGCGATGCTGTTTACTTGCCTAAAAGTTCATCGACAACAGGATCCATTTTGGATTTTGTACCTTTCCATTTGGTTAATGACAGGCCGCCCTTGCCATTAAGGTGATATTCCGCATAGCCCACTTTGTCGCCGTTCTTGCTCAGACGGAGTTCGGCATGATGCAGGTAGGTGCCCATGTCCCAGGTTTTAAGGGCTGTATATGTCATGGTGTATTCGCAGTCTTCCGGGATGTCTTTGTTATAAATTTCTGTATGGATGCCGTGATATTCAATACGGTCTGTTACCACGTCGAGAAAATCCCTGACGATAACCTTGGGATTTTCTTCGATGCAGATTTTATCGGGGTTCAGGCTTGAGTCTATAGGTTGTACCTGGATTGACGTACACCCAGCAGCCAGCGTGGAAAGAGCGAAAAGGGGCAGAATTTTTTTCATTTTTATCCAGAAAAAGTAGATGGGTGATAGGCAGATATTTGTCGATGCTGCGCGTGAAACGGTAAGCCATAGTGCGTAATACACAGTTCAGGCGTGCGCGAGCAGACGGCGAGCGTCCAGCCGTTGGCCTGCCATTGCCAGGCGTGGATGGAGCCTTGGGGGGCGAGGGTGGAAAGCCGCGTATCCAGCGCTGCGGCGGGCGGGTTGCCTTCCGCGCAGGCGAGCTTGTAAAGCGCTTCGTGCAGGGTCCAGGCGCGGTAGAAGGCGGCGAGCTGATCATCGCTTTGACCAATCGCTTGCCTGACGTGGCGTTCGGGCAGCCATTCCAGCAGCTCGCCCAGGCGCTTGGCGTGGCGGGGGCGGGCGTGTTCCAGGTCGATACCTATCGGGCAGTTGGCGAGCCCGGCTACCACCTTGTCATCGCGGTGGCTCAGGCAGGCCGCGTGACTGTCAGCCAGTGCCGGATGCACGGGCGGGCCTTCGCGCCCGCGCGGCGACCAGCTTTCCTCGGCGCACTCAATGCCCTGGTCAGCGGCCAGCCGCGAGAGTAACTCGCGGCCTTTGCGAGACTGCTGATGGCCGCTTTTGCCGCACTGGGCCATCAGCAGGGAGAGGCGGTGTGTCATTCAGCCGCCGTTAGCGCAGGGTGACGACATCGCCGCGCAGGGCAACGCCTGCCATCAGCATGCCGGCGTGGCATTCGTAGTTGTCCCGGGAGGCGTTGGGCTCGCGGTCGTAAAAGCTTTCGATGTTGACCACGGCGTTGCCGCCTTCGGAACGCACGCGGTCCTGCAGGCTAAGCAGTGCCGAGAGCATCACCCAACGGCAGGCTTCGGCATCGCTTTTGTTGAAGGCATTGGTTTTCTTGTTGGAGACGAAATTGCCGTGCTGTTCGGCTACGTTGCCGGGCGTTTCGGCAAAGATGAAGCGAATGTTGGGGTCCAGCTGGTCCCGGGCTTCGGGCATGTTCATCACCTCTGCCACCGGCAGCATCAGCTCGGTGTCCCGGGCCTGGGCCGTGGTGGAAAGCGCCAGGCTGCCGAGCAGCGCGGTGGCCAGTACCAGGGCCTTGTGCGTTGTCTTGTAGGTGGTCGTCATCATCAATGTTCCCTATTTAGGTGGGTGGCATGGTGGTATCCGGCGGCGGCTGGCCGCCGGGGTGAGGCAATGGACTAGTCTGTCCAGCGGCGAAATATCAGCGAGGTGTTGATACCGCCGAAGGCGAAGTTGTTGCTCATGATGTAGTCGCAGTCGAGCCGGCGCGCGTCACCGCGAATATAGTCAAGCTCAGCGCAGGCCGGGTCGACGTTTTTCAGGTTGGCGGTGGCGTGGAACCAGCCTTCGCGCATCATCTCGATGGCGGTCCAGGCTTCCAGCGCGCCGCAGGCCCCCAGCGTGTGGCCGGTAAAGCTTTTGAACGCGCTGATGGGCATGTCCTTGCCGAATACCGCGTGGGTGGCCTGGCTTTCGGCCACGTCGCCCCGGCTGGTGGCGGTGCCGTGGGCGCTGACGTAGCCGATCTGCTCAGGCGTGAGGCCGGCGTCGTCCAATGCCAGGCGGATGGCTTGTTCCATCATCGCGGCGTCCGGCTGGGTGACGTGGCGGCCGTCGGTGTTGGTGCCAAAGCCTACCAGCTCGGCGTAGACGGTGGCGCCTCGGGCCTGGGCGTGCTCAAGGTCTTCGAGAATCAGGCTGCCCGCGCCTTCGCCGATGACCAGCCCGTCGCGCTCGGCATCGAAGGGTCGGGGGGAGGCTTCCGGGGTATCGTTTTGTGTGCTGGTGGCAAACAGGGTGTCGAATACCGCCGCCTCGGAGGCGGAGAGCTCTTCGCAACCGCCGGCAATCATCGCCTTCTGGCGGGCAAAACGGATGGCTTCATAAGCGTATCCGATGCCCTGGCTGCCCGAGGTGCAGGCGCTTGAGGTGGTGTGAATGCGCCCGCGCAGGCCCAGAAACACGCCTATGTTGACCGGTGCGGTGTGCGACATCATGCGGATGTAGGAGTTGGCGTTCAGCCCGTCGGTGGACTTGTTGATCAGCATGTTGCCAAAGTCGGCCACGGCGTCGGGCTCACCGGCGGAGGCACCGTAGGCCACGCCCATGTGCCCGCTGGTGATCAGCGGATGATCCTTGAGGCCGGCGTCGATCAGCGCAAGCTCGCTTGCCCGGGTGGCCATGCGCGCCCCCCGGCCCATGCTGCGAAGTGCTCGGCGGTGGTAGTGGGCAGGCAGGGTGAAGTCTTCCACCGGGCCGCCCAGGCGCGTGTTAAGGCCGTCGTAGACGTCCCAATCGGCCATGTGACGTATGCCGTTTTGCTGGCTTTCCAGACGCGCGCGAATGCTCGGCCAGTCGTTGCCGATGGGGGAAAAACCGGCCATTCCGGTGACCACCACCCGGCGGCCGAGGCCGTCTTCGCGGTTGGCGCGGTGGGTCCTTGAGTTAGCCTTCATCAGCACATGCCTCCGTTAACGGCGATCACCTGGCGGGTAATGTAGGCGGCGTCCGCCGAGCACAAAAAGCTCACCGTGCCGGCGACTTCGTCAACGCTTCCGGTACGCTGCATGGGGATGGCTTTTAGCGCATCGGCATGCGCGAGATCCTCGGTCATGTCGGTGTCGATCAGCCCGGGGGCGACGCAGTTGACGGTAATCCGGCGCTTGGCAAGCTCTACCGCCAGCGCCTTGGTAGCCCCGATCAGCCCGGCCTTGGCGGCGCTGTAGTTGACCTGGCCGCGGTTGCCCATGATCCCCGAGACTGACGACATGACCACGATGCGACCGGGCGCGCGGCGGCGGATCATGGGCATGGTTAGCGGCTTGAGCACGTTGTAAAAGCCGTCAAGACTGGTGTGGACCACGCTGTCCCAGTCATCGTCGGAAAGCGCGGGAAACGCTCCGTCGGCGGTAATGCCGGCGTTGCACACCACGCCGTAATACGCGCCGTGGGCGTCCACGTCGGCTTCCAGCGCCTGGCGGGCGGCGTCGCGGTCGGCCACGTCAAAGCACAGAATGCGGGCGTTTTGTCCCAGCGCGCGGATCTCGTCGGCCACGGCTTCGGCGGCGTCTCGCCGGGTGCGGCAGTGGAGTACGAGGTCAAAGCCGTCTTGTGCCAGACGCAGGG
>NZ_JAKDUR010000036.1 GCF_030457605.1 Halomonas sp. | reverse complement strand
GCCTTGGCCTGCGGTTTTTTATGGCTGCCCATGTGAAACGTCAACAGGCCCTAGATCATTTTACCCTCTTTCCGTTAACAAACAGCGTTCAAAAATCATCCTGTCCAACTGCGGCTCCACTCTTGTATCAATTGCCGCCTTTGTGTATGGAAATACAGTCTATGCACTCCTTTCCGCATGGGGTAAGGTTCCGAGACTTATTCCGTATACGTTTTCTTTTTACAAGACTTGGCGGCCCTTTATCCCATGTTGCGAATTCTCCATTCGCTGCCCCGCACGCATAAATTTTTACTGTTACCGGTGGCCACGATGGTCACCGTGCTGGGCGCACAAAAGTTAATCACGACCTATCACGATCACAGTCAACCCAACACGCCGGTTGAAAGCGTTTTCGTACCGCTGGCCGACGATGCCGCACCGGGCGTTCCGGCACTCGCCAGGACAGACGCATCGCTGACGAAGACACCGGTTGCCAACGCCATTGATCACGCCTCCCGCCTGCTTGACGCCACCCGGGAGAACATTCCCCTGAGCGAACTCCAGGCATCCGAAATCATTGACCTGGACGTTATCGACAGCGCCACGGCAAGCCCCGTTGAATCTCCCCGAGCGCTGCCGGCAGACCGCCTGGAGGCTGAGGGCGATACGCGACTGGATGAAGGCGCGCGGCATATCGCCATCGTGATCGGCACCCTTGGCAGCGGCATGCTTGCCGCCGACAGCGTGCAGGCCAGTCCCGAGCAGACTCCCGTTACCGATGCGACATCGTATGAAGACTACGGTATCGACAGTTTTGACGATGTCTCTTTTCTACCGCTGGAAATCGCGGCACAAGAGCCCTACGTCCCTCAGTGGAAAACCCACATCATCAACACCGGCGAAACCTTCGCGATCATGGCCCAGAATGAACTGGGCATGGGTTACAGCGAAGTGCTCGCCCTGCTTGACGAGCTGCCCGACGCCAACATCTTTACCCGCTGGCGGGCCGGTCAGAGCTTTGACTATCAGGTCGATAAAAACGGTAAGCTGCTGACCTTGAAGATGATGAAGAACATCCGTGACGGTGTACTCATCAACCGTCAGGAGGGCGAGTTCGAGATCGAGGCCATCGAACGCAAGGGCGAGCCTGTGCAACGCTTGTATGCCGGGACCCTGAGCGGCAGCTTTGCCCGCTCGGCCGAGGCCACCGGCCTGAGCAGCGGCGCGGTCACCGAACTTACCCATCTGCTGAAAAAAAAGTTTGATTTTCGCCGCGACAGCCGCCGTGGCGATGAGTTTCAGGTACTTGTCGAGTCCGACATGATCGACGGTGAGACCCTGGGCTCCCGGGTATTAGCCGTGAAATACCACGGCCAGCGCATGGATTTGACCCTGGTGCGCAACGCCATGAACGATACCTTTTACACACCGGACGGCCACAGCCTCGACCCTGCCTTTGCACGCTACCCTTTCAACGGCAGCTATCGGCTGAGCTCCAATTTCAACCCCAATCGCCACCACCCGGTCACCGGGCGGATAAGCCCGCACAACGGCACCGACTTTGCCATGCCCATCGGCACACCGGTCATCGCCCCCGCCGGTGGCCGGGTTGAGCGCGTAGTCAAGCACTATGCTGCCGGGCGCTATGTTGTCATCCGCCACGACAACGGCTACCGCACCCGCTATCTGCACCTGTCCAAAGCGCTGGTCCACAAGGGCGACCGGGTGGAAATGGGTGACAAAATCGCGCTTTCCGGCAACACCGGACGCAGCACCGGGCCGCACTTGCACTATGAAGTCCACGTCAACAACGCACCGGTCAACGCCATGAAGGTCAAGTTGCCGGAGAACACGCGCCTGCGTGGTGACTCTCTGGTGGCTTTCCAACAGCAGGCCAAGCCGATGGTGGCCGCGCTTGAAAGCGGCGATACCGGTACGGTCAGCGTGGCGGCCTATCGCCATTCGGACACCGGCAACGACGACGGCTAATGCCATGTCCCCGGCTTGAGAAAACACCGGGGCACCGATACAAAAACGCCGCTTCCCGTGGGAAGCGGCGTTTTTTATGGCGGCCCTATCATCGCCGGCTGACGGCTACAGCGCGTTGAGCAGCGCGCCATCGCGCCGATAGATATCCGGACGGAACGTCACGTCGCCGACCGCATCAGGCCAGGCCGTCAGGTACACCAGCGCCACAGGCACGCGTTCGGGCAAGCTCACGTTCAAATCACTCTGGTCGCGCTGTAGCAGTTCGCTCAGGCGATAGCGACTGCCGGTATCTTCCAGCAGCATGCGCACCAGCTCGCGCACGCCCTCGACGCGCACACAGCCGGAACTCAGGGCGCGCCGATCCCGGGAGAAAAGCCCATGGGAAGGCGTATCGTGCAGATAAATCAGCTGGTTATTGGGAAAACGCACCACAACCCGGCCCAGCGGATTGCCCGGGCCTGCGGACTGGCGCAGCATGACGTTGCCTGGTGCCCGCCAGTTGACCTCGGCCGGGTTCAGCCGGGTGCCGTCGGGGCTCAACACCCGCATGTTGTGCCGGGCCAGATAGCCCGGATCGCGCCGGATCTGCGGCAGCGCATCTTCGCGCCAAATGGTGGGCGGCACCGTCCAGGTCGGGTTAACGGTCAGGTGAGTAATCGCTGAATGGAGCACCGGCGTTTCGCGCCCGGCGCGGCCCACGATAACCTTCGACGACCAGCGTTCGCCGTCGGGGCGAGTGTAGTGCATGCGGTAGCCGGCGATATCCACCCACACGCCCGGGCGACGCGCCATGATGGGCTGCATCCAGCGGGCGCGCTCAAGATTGGCACGCAGCGCACCCACATGAGAAGACAGTGTGGCATTGAGCGCACGGCGCGTCCTGCTCCCAACCACGCCGTCGGCGTTGAGCAGATGGTGGCGCTGAAAGCGTTTGACCGCGGCTTCAAGCTCCGCGTCAAAGCGCTGTAACGGCGGCGCTTCGGCGTCAATACGGGCGTAGGCTTCGGGATCGCCGAACAGCACATCAGGCATGCCCCAATACGCCAGACGACGGCGCAGCGTGAGCACATCGGTACGTTCGTCGCCGCGGCGCAGCGCTTCATTCCTGGTGGGTACCAGCGGCGTATTGCCCTGCCTTGCCAGTTTTTCCAGCGCACGATATTTCACCAGCGCTTCGCGCAACTGCCGGTAGGCGTCGGTGTTCGGGCGGGCCAGCGCCAGTGCCTCCTTCACATTGCCATCGGTCACTGCATTGGCCACGCGGGCCATCGAATACGATCGCCTCGGCGGTGGCGTATCCCAGCCCGGCTCTACCTCATCGGGGGTCAGCCGACCGCGCTGCAGGTGCTCAAGCGCCAACAGAAGCGCCCGGGTGGCACGCACGTCAAACGCAGCTCTAGCCTGGACACCGCCGGCCTGGCTGCGCTCAAACGCCTGTTTGAGCGTGTCTCCCGAGCCGGCTGCTTCCAGATAGTCCGCCGGAGTCAGGCCATCGTCCTGTAACGTGGCGAGCGCATCTGCCAACGCCTGCACGCGCTCGGGCGTTTGCCATGCCGGCTGTTGCTGCAGGCGCTGGTAAAACGTCGCGACCGGCAGTGCATCACTGCGCGACTCGGTCGTGGCAATGTACTGTTCCAGCGCCTCTGCCGACAAGGACTGCGCGGCCACCGGCAGGGCGACAAGCGCTGCGCTGAGCGCCAATGCAGCCAGGCCGCCGACTTTCCCCCGCGGCGTGGGCCTTTTTGCTGGCCGAGTCTTATTCATCGCCTTCCCCTTGCGTTACGATAACCGCCCTGCCGTTGTCATGATGCGGATCATGGCAGGCACGCCACGTATTTTTTAATGTGTTTTTCCGTGTTTCTCAATCACCATCAGGATGATGATCATGGCGTTTCGTTTAAAAGCCTCGGCATTACTACTGAGTTTGCCTCTTTGTGTTGTTACGTTACCACTGCAGGCCGCCAATTTCTTTTCAAGCGTCGCGACGCTGCCTTCCGCCGGCACCACGCCGCTTCACCACCAGCTAAAACAGCTCGCTCCCGAGGCCACACCCCAGGCCCTGCGCATGGCCGCCCAGGCGCTTGGCTGTGCCGACCCTGGCGCCGAGCGCCTGGCGCTGATCGATTTTTCGCGCCCGTCGACCAAACCACGCCTGTGGGTATTCGACCTTGAACACCACAAGTTACTGTTCAAGGAACTGGTGTCTCACGGGCAGGGCTCGGGCAACGCGCTGGCCACAACGTTTTCCAACACGCCGGACAGCCACCAATCAAGCCTCGGGCTGTTTCGCACCATGAACAGCTACTACGGGCGCAACGGCTACTCGCTGCGCCTTGATGGTCTGGATCCCGACGTCAACGACCACGCCTTCGAGCGCGCCATCGTGATTCACGGGGCCGACTACGTCAGCGAGGATTTCATCGACAAGACCGGGCGGCTGGGCCGCAGCCACGGCTGCCCCGCCGTGCGCACCGAAATCACCTATCCGCTGATCGACAGCATCAAGGACGAGCAGTACGTGTTCGCCTACTACCCGGACGAAGAGTGGCTGGCCACCTCGGCGCTGCAAAGCTGCGACGCCGCTACCCGCCAGCAGCTGGCTCAGCGCTGAAGGATAGCCTTCCCTCTTGACCTCTTCCCACGCTTCTCATCGCCGTGATCACCGCACCAGCGCCGCTCCCGTGAGCGGCTTTTTCGGCGTGTTCCGCTACAGCCGGCGCGCGCTCGGGCTGGTCTGGCAGACCTCCCGCTGGATGATGCTGGGCCTGGCCCTGTGCACGCTGGTAGCCGGGGTGCTGCCGGCGGTTACCGCCTGGGTGGGTCAGCTGATCGTTGACGGCGTGGTGGCCGCCATGGACGCCCAGAAAGCCGACGCCGCCCCGCCGCTTGGCGAAAGCCTTGAGCCGGTGCTGTGGCTGGTGGCGCTTGAAGGCGGGATCATCGCGCTGATGGCGCTGGCCCAGCGCGGGCTCGACGCCCAGAAATCGCTGCTGCGCGCGCGCCTTGGGCACCGGGTCAACGTGATGATTCTACAAAAGGCCGGCACGCTGTCCCTTGCCCAGTTCGAGGACTCGGAGCTCTACGACCGCCTCACCCGGGCCCGGCGCGAGGCCTCCACCCGGCCGCTGGGGCTGGTCAACAAGACGTTCTCGCTGTTGCAGAACGCCATTTCGCTGGGCAGCTTCGGCGTGCTTCTGGTGCAGTTCTCGCCCTGGGCGCTGCTGATTCTGGTGGTCGGAGCGCTGCCGGTGTTTGTTTCCGAGGCGAAGTTTTCCGGCGAGGCGTTTCGGCTGTTTCGCTGGCGCTCGCCCCAGTCGCGGATGCAGATGTACCTGGAAACCGTGCTCGCCCGGGAAGACAGCATCAAGGAGGTCAAGCTGTTTGGCCTGGAGGGGCTGTTTCTGGAGCGCTATCGGGCGATTTTCAACCGCCTGTTCAGCGAGGAACGCCGCCTCACCCTGCGCCGGGAGGGCTGGGGCTTTGGGCTGGGGCTGCTGGGCACGCTGACGTTCTACGCCGCCTACGGCTGGGTAGTGGTGGAAACCGTGGCCGGCGCGCTGACCCTTGGCCAGATGACCATGTACCTGATGGTGTTCAAGCAGGGTCAGGGCGCGCTTTCGGCAAGCCTCACCGCCATCAGCGGCATGTACGAGGACAACCTCTACCTGTCCAACCTCTACGAATACCTGGAGCAGCCGGTAGACGCCGAAGCCGGCACCGCCACCCAGGGCCAAACGCCCGGGGACGGCCTGCGCTTTGAAGACGTAAGCTTTGCCTACCCCGGCGGCCGGCAGGTGCTTCACGGTATTTCGCTGCACCTGACGCCGGGCCAGAGCCTGGCGCTGGTGGGGGAAAACGGCTCGGGCAAGACCACGCTGATCAAGCTGTTGACCCGGCTCTACTCCCCCACCGCCGGGCGCATTGTGCTCGACGGCACCGACCTGCGCGACTGGGACGCCGTGGCCCTGCGCGAGCGCGTGGGGGTGATCTTTCAGGACTTCGTGCGCTACCAGCTGCCCGTGGGCGAGAACCTGGGCGTGGGCGATACCCACGCCTTTGATGATGAAGCCCGCTGGGAGCACGCCGCACGCCACGGCATGGCCGATGACTTCATCCGCGACATGCCCTCGGGCTACCACACCCAGCTGGGGCGCTGGTTCAAGAACGGCCAGGAGCTGTCCGGTGGCCAGTGGCAGAAAATCGCCCTGTCCCGGGCCTACATGCGCGAAAACGCCGACATTCTGGTGCTCGATGAACCCACCGCCGCCATGGACCCCGCCGCCGAGGCCGAGGTGTTTGCCCGCTTCCGTGAGCATAGCCGGGACAAGATGACGATTCTGATCTCCCATCGCTTCTCAACGGTAAGAAGCGCCGAGCAGATTCTGGTGGTGGATGCCGGGCGTATTATTGAGCGCGGCACCCACACGGCATTGCTTGAGCAGAACGGCCGCTATGCCGCGTTGTTTCGCCTGCAGGCCAGGGGCTATCAGTAGCCGCCGCTTTCCTCGCAGCGCTCACAGTCAAGAGACGCCATCAGCTTTCTCGGCGGGGCGAGCGGTAGCGTCGAGTCGTGCCACGGCGTCCCGACTGGCCGCTGCGCGCTCTTCCCCGGTCAGCTCGTACAGCTTGCCGTGGCGCATTTCCAGCAGGCGGTCGGCGGCGTCAAAGTAGTGGTCGTCGTGGCTGATGACCACCACGGTCTTGCCCAGCGCCCGCAGGCGCGGCAGAAGCTCGCGGTAGAACACCCGGCGAAACTGCGGGTCCTGGTCCGCCGCCCATTCGTCCAGCAGCAGCAGGTCGCGCTGCTCGGCCACGGCCAGCAGCATGGCCAGGCGCTTGCGCTGCCCCTGGGACAGGTGGGTGCTGATGACTCGATCACCGTCGAAATCGAGCTTTTCTTCCATGCCCAGCGCCTGCAGCCAGCCTTCTACCAGCGGCCCAGCGGGGGCTTCGCCACCCGGGCCGATCAGCTGGTCGAACAGATAAAAATCGGTGTAGATCGCCGAAATACCGCGCCGGTACGCCGGCCAGTCGCTATCCGAAAGCGGCGTGCCGTCAAGCTCAAAGGTGCCGCCGTCCGGCGTATAGAGGCCGGTCAACAGCCGCGCCAGAGTCGACTTGCCGCTGCCGTTGCCGCCGATCACGAACACCACCTCGCCGCGCTCAAGGGTCAGGTCCAAAGGCCCGATGGCAAAGCCCGGCCCGGCCTCCCCGGCCGGATAGCGGTAGCTTGCCCCGCGCAGCGCCAGCCGCTGCCAGCCGCCGGCCCTCTCCCCCGGCGCGGCGCTCGCCCGGCCGCCCTGGTGGCCGCCCTTGTGAAAGCCCGGGGCGTGGTCTGCAAGCCCCAGTGATTCAAGCTTTTCAAACGCCACCCGGGCGTTGATCAGGGTCGGGAACGCCCCCACCGCCTGAATCAGCGGCGCACGCAGAAACAGCAGCGTCAGGGAAAAGGTGGTGGCCACCTGCAGCGAGGCCCAGCCAAGACCGCTTGCCAGAAAAAACACCACGCCGATGGCCCCAAGCATCATGATGTTGAACCAGTTGACGGCGCTCAGATGGAAGGTATCGCTGAGCACGATGTGGCGGCGGTAATCCTCGGCGTTGGGCGTGTAGCGCTCCCGATACAGCCACTCGGCGCGGTCGCGGTTGAGTGCCAGCTCCTTGCGTCCGTCGATCACCGCCTGGTAGTTCTCGTAAAGGCGGTCTTCGATATTGCGCACCCGGCTGATCTCGCGGTACACCCGGGCCACCATCTTGAGCCCCACGGCCATGGTAAACGTGACCCACAGCACGGTGATGCCCAGCAGCGGCAGCGACAGCCAGCCCAGATACAGCGCCGCCCCCACGGTCAGCACGCCGCCTTGTACCAGCTCCGGCAGGCGCACAAACGCCACGGTAATATAGCGCACGTCGGTGGCCAGGCTGGCCAAAAGCCGCGCACCGCCCAGCTGTTCCAGGTGGCCGATGTCGGTATCCAGAATGCGCTTGATCAGCCGCCCGCGCAGATGAAATACAAAGCGGTGGCCAAGGGTGGTCAGCGCCAGCTGAGAGCCAAGGGTTACCCCCAGCAGCAGCGCAATCAGCCCCAGAAACTGCGGCAGCACGCTCAAGGGCGCGTCCGTTGCCGCCAGCAGCCGCTGGTTGATGAACGCAATCACGCCCACGCCCAAACCTGCGCTGACAAGGCTCAGCAGCACCACGCCGATGAACGCGAGGCGATAGTCCCGCCAGATGATCGTGGCAAGTTCCTTCACTGTGACTCTCCTTTGGCGGCGCGCCGGGGCGGCCTGTGCTCGGTCTTCAGCGGGCAGTTGCCACACAGGGCCTCGCCGCCCTGGCGGTATTTGACGCAGCAGACCCGGCGCACCCGGGCCGGCTGAGCGGCCCCCACGTCCAGGTAGCGCACCGGCTGGTATAACGGGTTGCGACGCCCATCCGACAGCACTCGCATATCCAGATACGCCAGCAGCGCATCACCGGCGCCGGTAAACGCCGGATGCTGCGCACAAAGGCGGGCGACATATTCCACATAGTGGCCGAGATTACTCCAGAACACCCTGGGCGAAAGCCCGGAGAGTGCGGCCAGTGCTTCGATCAGCGGCGCGCAGTGCTGGTCAAATAGCGCTGAAAAGCGTGTATCCGGCGCCCGTGAGGCCAGCGGCCGCCCGCCATCAACCAGCCAGAGGCGTGCGGCCTGCCCGCGCTCGCTGAACTCAAGCCGTGCCTCCGCCGGCCCCGCGGGCAACGCCACATCCAGCAGCAAATTGGCCACCAGCGCCGGGATGGATACCGTTGCGAGATAGAATTTCGACCAGATCGACGCAACTGCCTTGTCGTCAACCGGTGTGCTAAAGCCGGTGGCAAAGCGCTGAAGATAGCCGGCCAGTACATCGCGATCGGCAAGCGCAGCAGCACGGACGGCAGGCACCGGCGGGCGGCCAAAGGCCGGTGCCTTGAGTGCATCCAGCGGCGGCGCACGGTACAGCGCCAAAAGCGCCTGCTGCGGATCTGCCGGACGGTTATCCAGCGCGACGGCATGGCTCATGATCGACCTCCTGTTGCCTGTCTCACCTGTCTCACAACCGGCGCAGCCCCCACATGAAGTAGGCGCCGCCGATCAGCGAGGCCACCAGCCCCGCCGGAATCTCGTAGGGAAAGATCAGCTGACGCCCCAGCCAGTCGGCCCCCACCATCAGCAGCATGCCCAGCAGGGCCGCCCCCCACAGATGCTGACGCGCCCGCGAAAGTCCCAGCAGCCGCGCCATATGCGGCGCCAGAAGCCCCACAAACGACAGCGGTCCCACCACCAGCGTGGCGCAGGCGGTCAGCAGCGCGACCAACACCAGCAGCACCAGCCGGGCCAGATTCAGCCGGATACCCAGCGCCCGCGCGGTTGCCTCCCCCAGCGGCAGCACATCCAGCCAGCGGGTAAACGGCAGCGTGACCAGCGCCAGCAACGCCGCCAGCACGCCTACCAGCACCGCGCTGTGGGCATCCACGTAGTAGGTAGAGCCGGCCAGCCAGGCAATGATTTGCTGCCCGCGCGGATCACCGCCGGCCAGAATCACGCTGCGTACCGCTTCGAACAACGCGGTCACAGCCACGCCGGTCAACAGCAGCCGCTCCGGCACAAACCCCGAGCGCCGGTTCAACACCACCAGCACCCCAAGCGTTACCAGCGCGCCTGCCGTGCCCACGCCAACCAGCATGCCGCGGCCCGGATCAGGCAACAGCACAATCCCCAGCATCAGGGCAATGGCGCAGCCGCCGCTGATGCCCAGCACCTCGGGGCTGGCCATGGGGTTGGCCGAAAGCCGCTGCAACAGCGTGCCTGCCACCGCCAGCATCAATCCGCTGGCCGCTGCCGCTACGATGCGGGGCAGGCGCCACTGCATCACGTCCCAGTTATCCGGCCAAAGCCAGTACCAGCCGTCAACGCCCTGCCCCCATAGCAGCCCGAAAACCCCTGCCACAATCAGCGCCCCGCACAGCCAGCACATTAATCGGCCGGGAGCGTGATGGCGCACGGTCACGCCCATCGCCGGCTGTGGCGCCTGACTGGCATGCAGGTTCAGCCGTGGAATCAGCCACAGCAGCAGCGGTGCGCCAAGCGCGCCGGTTATCGCGCCGGTCGGCAGCAGTATCGGCAACGCCAGCGCATCGCCCGCCCACTGCAGCACCAGGTCGGTGCTCGCCAGCAATACCGCACCAAGCAGGCTGCCCCATAAAAGACGTTCGCCCAGCCGTCGCGCGCCGGCCAGCCGCACGATGTTGGGGGCAGCCAGACCGATAAAACCGATAATTCCCACCACGCTGACAATGCTGCCGGTAATGAACACCGCCAGCGCAAGGCCTGCCAAACGCAGATAGGCAAGTGACACGCCCAGGCTTTTAGCACTGGCATCGTCCAGCTCCAGCACGTTCAGCGGGCGCAGTAACAGCCACGCCACCGCGCCGCCCAGTACGATACGCGGCGCCAGGCTTGCCGCACCGTCCCAACCGTTTTGAGAAAGCGAGCCCGCACCCCAAACCAACAGCCCCGACAACGCTTCGTGATTGAACAGCAACAAAACACTGGCCAGCGCCCCCAGGTACAAATTGACCACCAGCCCCGCCAGCACCACGACCACCGGCGCCAGCCCGCGCCGCCAGGCAAGTGCCAGCACCAGCGCCACGGCAAGCCCGCCGCCAGCCAGTGCGACCCATTCGCGCCCCAGGGTCAAAAGCCCCGGTGCCAATAGCGTAGCCGCCATTAATGCCAGGTTGGCGCCCGAGGCCACGCCAAGTGTGGTGGGTGAAGCCAGCGGATTACGCAGCACCTGCTGCATCAGCACCCCGGCAAGGGACAAGCCGGCACCGGCCAACAGCGCCACGGCGAGCCGTGGCCACCAGGTGTAGTAAAGCAGCAGTTCCGGCGTTTTCTCCAGCGAGGGCGCTACCAGCGCCTTGATTCCCGGCACCACGCCGCCCTGATGCTCAAGCGACAGGCCGAAACACACCACCAGAAACAGCAAAGCCAGCCCGCCAGACCATACGGGGGAGCCACGACGCAAGACTGATGCGCTCATGCACGCGTCTCCGGCAACCTGGGCATCCGCCCCACGGATCGGCTTTTCATGCGATAGCCCCTTTAAAATTCAATGATTTGGCGATACCGATACGCAAAACCTTACGTCTAAACCCTGCACTTTAAAGCGTTCGGCCCGGCCAACCGGCCACAAGTCTAACTAAAACCCATTATCAACAAAATCATTATTCCAGCGCCGAAGGTAGATAAAACAAACAATTCTCGTTTACGATGTCACCCTGACAGCCAACCCGGAGAACCCGCCATGTTCGAGGTCAACGGCGCCGCCTTTGACGTTGCCGGAAAAACGCTTTTGCAGCCGGTCAGCCATCGCTTTGAAGAAGGCCGAATGTATGGCCTGATCGGGCATAACGGGTCAGGGAAATCGACGCTGATCAAGCTACTCGCCCAGCAGCAGCCGGCCAGCCGCGGCGAGATCCACCTCGACGGGCGGCCAGTGAATAGCTGGGGGAAGCGCGAATTTGCGCGTCGCGTGGCCTACCTACCTCAGCATCTTCCCAGTGCTGAAAACCTCAGCTGTCGCGAGCTGATCGGCTTTGGCCGTTACCCCTGGCATGGCCTGCTTGGGCGCCATGGCCCGAAAGATCGCGAAGCCGTGGAGCGTGCCATTGCCCTGAGCCATACCGATGCCTTCGCCGACCGCCTGGTGGATACGCTCTCCGGCGGCGAGCGCCAGCGGGTGTGGCTCGCCATGCTGCTGGCCCAGCAAAGCCGTTTTCTGCTGTTGGATGAACCACTGGCTGCGCTGGATATTGCCCACCAGGTGGAGGTGCTGTCCCTTGTTCGCCGGCTGTGCGATGAGCTGAACCTGTGCGTTATCATCGTGCTGCATGACATCAACATGGCCGCGCGCTTCTGCGATGAACTGCTGGCGCTGCACAGCGGCAAAAAGCTCGCCCACGGTCGCCCCGGCGAGATCATGACCGGCGCCACGCTGGAAGCCATTTTCGGGCTACCCATGCAGGTTCTGCCCCACCCCCAGGGTGATCACCACATTGCCGTGGCGTGCTGAATCCGGCCCACACGCCACGGCTGTCTGCCTCTACTATTACCTACGCATGTTGACCTACCACTGATAACGCAGGCTACCGATCACGCTGCGCGACTCGCCGTAATAGCACCAGTAGTCACAGCTGGCCACGTACTCTTTATCCGTCAGGTTGTTGACGTTGAGCTGCACACGCCAGTGGTCGGCAAAATCATAGCGGGCCATGGCGTCGAACAGCGTGTAGTCCGGCACCGTAATGTCGCCATACACGCTCTCGCCGATATGACGCACCCCGCCGCCGAGCTTGAGCCCCTGTAGTGCCCCCTCATGAAAGCCGTAGTCCATCCAGACCGATGCCTGATGCCGGGGAATCAGGCTTTTACGCTGCCCCTCCTCGTTGGTCGCATCGGTATAGGTATAAGCCGCCGTTAGCTGAAGCTCATCGGTCAGGTAGCCAACGCCTTCCAGCTCAACCCCGCGTGACGTCTGTTTGCCGCTTTGCTCTTGCCGCCCGCCGCTGGGCGAGGTCACCAGGCTGTTGCGCTGCTCAAGATCAAACGCCGCCGCTGTGACGTAGCCATCCCAGCCGGGCGGTGCAAACTTGACGCCGGCTTCCCACTGCTCCCCTTCAAGCGGGTCATAAAGCCGCCCGTCATCGTTCACGCTGGTCTGGGGTTCGAAGGACTCGGTATAGCTGAGATAAGGATTAATGCCCTGTTCGCCGAGATACATCACCCCGCCCGACCAGGAAAGCTGATTGTCGTCAGCGCGTTGAGTGGTGCCGGCGGTGCGATTGTGGTTATCGGTGGTGGCCTGGTCGTAACGCACGCCACCCAACAGCACCCAACGATCATCGAGACGCAGCTGATCCTGCACATAAAGGCCGGTCTGGCGTTTGTCGATCTGGCGATCGGTGAGCTGTTCTGCCGTCACCGGCGTGTAATGGCCGTACTCGGGGTTGAAGATGTCAATTGGCGCGCCGAAGGGATAGGGGTCGGCCTCCTGGCCTTCGAGGCCAAGATCCTGATAGCCCACCCCGAGCAACAGCGTATTTTCAGTGCGCTCGGTGTACCACTTGCCGATCAGGCGGTTA
Organism: Halomonas sp.; assembly: GCF_030457605.1. GTDB lineage: Bacteria > Pseudomonadota > Gammaproteobacteria > Pseudomonadales > Halomonadaceae > Vreelandella. The sequence goes on along the minus strand of NZ_JAKDUR010000036.1, from coordinate 6,266 downwards.
TCCATCGTCCAGCTATCGATCTCGCCATCGCGATACACCAGCCCCCGGCCGGCAGTACGCTCATCCAGCTGCGCCAGCACATAAGTGCTACGCAGCTCAAGATCCAGATGGCTATAGCGCAGATTCTGCTCAAAGCGCCAGGTGTCATTGATCTGGTGGCTCAGTTCATAGCCGATCGACGCCTGGCTGCGTTCGTTTTTGTCGTAGCCCGGTTCCCCATAGCTGGTCTGCGGGTCAACCTTGCCAAACGGCGTATCTTCCACCGTGCCGTACGTCAGCTTGAACGGGTTGGTCGGCACACCATCGTCTTTCTGGACGCTGGCCAGGAACGTGACGCTGGTGTCATCGCTGACATCGAACGCCAGACTGGGCGCGAAGTAGTAACGCTCGTTTTCGGTGTTGTCGAGATCGCCGTCGCGCTCCTTGGCCATGCCAACCAGACGGTAACGCACGTCACCGCTCTCGGTCAGCGGCCCGGACGTATCAACGCCCAACTGGCGATGTTGCCGATTGCCGACCTGCAGAGTCACTTCACCCTGCCGTTCAGCCGTTGGCCGTTTGCTCACGGCGTTGATCAACCCGCCCGAGGGCGCCTCGCCGTAGAGGATCGACGACGGCCCCTTGAACACCTCGACGCGGTCCAGCCCATAGGGTTCGGGCAGCCATTGATAGTAGCCGGCGCGATACAGGCGCAGGCCATCCTGGTAGGTCGACTGATCAAAACCGCGCACCTTGAACCAGTCGGTGTCGTTATCGGCGCCATAGTGGCCCGAGAGCACGCCGGCACGGTAGCGGAACGTCTCGTCCAGACGCTGGACATTGCGTTCCTCCAGCTCTTCATGCGCGACAATGGAAACCGGACGCGGCGTTTCCACCAGCGGCGTGGCGACCTTGAGTGCGGTACCGACCACCACCAGCGTATCGGCGGCGGCCGCATCGTCCTGGGCCAGTGCTACGAGCGGCATACCCAGCAGCGCAGCACCGAGTGGCAGGCCGAATGTGACACGCGCGGCAGCCGCCTGTGGCAGACGGGGAAAAACAAGGGGAGACAAATACAACATCGGCAAATCTCGGGAATGGGAAGAGCGACAGGCAACCGCCATGTAGCACATGGTCGGGGCGATAATCCAGGCTAGAGATGATAATCGTTAGCACTCGCTTTCACAATTGTTGTGATGGCCCCTTTATGGCAGACGCCCCATGCAACGCCGTTGCCACATCCCGACTTTCTTTTTTCCGGCGTTTGTTTTACCACTGGGGGGATGTCACATCCTTTCAGGCGAGCAACCCGATGATTGATCTACGCAGCGATACCGTCACCCGCCCTTCCGCGGCGATGTACGAGGCCATGTGCGCCGCCCCGGTGGGCGACGACGTGTGGGGCGACGACCCCACCGTCAACGGCTTTGAGCAGGCCGTGGCCGAGGCCGCCGGCAAGGAGGCCGCACTGCTGTTTCCAAGCGGCACCCAGAGCAACCTGGTGGCATTGATGGCGCACTGCGAACGCGGCGATGAATACATCGTCGGCCAGCAGGCCCACACCTACGGCTTTGAGGGCGGCGGTGCCGCGGTACTTGGCAGCATTCAGCCCCAGCCGATAGAGAACGACGCCGACGGCAGCCTGCCACTGGAGAAGATTCGCGGGGCGATCAAAGCTGATGATTTCCACTTTGCCCGCACCCGACTGCTGGCGCTCGAGAACACCATCGGCGGCAAGGTACTGCCCCACGACTACACCCGAGCCGCTACCGCTTTAGCCCGTGAACACGGCCTCGCCACCCATCTTGATGGCGCGCGGCTGTTCAACGCCTGCGTGGCCACGGACACGCCACTGGCTGCGCTTTGCCAGCCGTTCGACAGCGTCTCGCTGTGCTTCTCCAAGGGCCTTGGGGCACCCGTCGGCTCGGCACTGGCAGGCTCCACCGAACTGATCGAGCGCGCCCGACGCTGGCGCAAGGTCACCGGCGGCGGCATGCGCCAGTCAGGGATTATCGCCGCCGCCTGCTGGCACGCCCTTGAGCACCACCTGCCCGGCCTTGCCGACGACCACCGCCGCGCCGAGACGCTGGCCCGTGGTCTTGCCAATCTGCCCGGCGTCACGGTGACATCCCGGGCTACCAACATGGTCTTTGCCGACTTTCCCACCCGGCACGCGGATCCACTGGCGGCCTGGCTTGGCGAACACGACATTCTGATTGATTTGCTGCACAGCGCCCGGCTGGTGACACACCGCGATATCAGCGATGCGGATATCGACAAGGTGATTGCCGTCATGCAGGCATACTTTAACCGCCACGGCTGAGGCCACTAAGTACCTGCCCTGACACAATCCATCATAAAACTTCGTACCCCTACGATGAATGCAGCAGGCGTAGCGCACTTGCGTTACGCCCATGGGATGAAAAGCGCCATACTATAGTCAAACCCAATAGGTACCGCCCTGATATCACCACTATGCTGGGACTCAGGACATTCCTGCGGATCGAAATACGCCGGGTAAAGGAGAGCAGTACGAAGGAAGCCAAGAAAGAAAAGCACGACAAAATTCCACACACCACCACAGAACATCCTAGCGCCAGACGATAAAACACCGATTCATAATAACAACAAGGGAGTACACCCATGTCGCGCTTGTGCTGGTTTTCCCGCTTACCACTGCCTCACCCGGCCCATGGTTTATAAACAGTTCAGGCGCCTGGCACTTTGCCTGACCGTGTTACTCCACGGACTTTTGGTGTTTTCAGCCCAGGCCGCCTTACTGCAGCCGGACGGCGCCACACCTAGCTACGCGCTGGATACATACACGAGCTATTATCATGACGCCAGCAGGGCACTGACGCTTGACGAAATACGCAAGGATACCTCGGTGTTCACGCCTGTAAAGCAGCCCCGGGACCTCAACTTTGGCTACACCACGTCGGCCACGTGGCTACGTACCGAGCTTGCCAATACCACGCCCGACACCCAGCAATGGATGGTGGTGTTCGCGTTTCCGTTTCTGGATCACGTTACCCTGCATCGCGTGGGCAAAACAGCCAGCCAGAGCTTTGAAAGCGGCAGCGCCATGCCCGTTGAGGCACGCACGCTGGGGCGCCGTCAGGCAGCATTCCCGTTGACGCTGGCCGCGCAGGAACAGGTAACGCTTTATAGCCGCGTAGAAACGGCAGGCAGCAAAATGCTCAGCTATGATCTGATGTCCCCCGAAGCGTTTTATGCCCGTAACGATCTCGCCACCTTTTGGCTTGCGACCTATTTCGGGGTACTCATTGCGCTGGGCGTGTATCACCTGATGCTGTTCATCGGCCTGAAAGAGCAGGTTTTTTTACATTACGCGCTGTTTCTGTTCAGTTTTACCCTCGCCATTCTGGCCTTTAACGGCATCGGCACGCTGATCTTCTGGAATGGTATCGCCCACGAGGCCGCCCGACTGGTGGCCATCGGTTTTGTGCTGGCCTCTGCCATGGCCACACGCTTTGCCCAGAGTTTTCTCAACACCTGCGTGTATTGCCCGCGCTGGCACCGGCTGCTGGCACGCTGGCGCAGCGTTTGCTGGGTGGTGCTCGTGGCTACCCTGTTACTGCCGATTCAGCCGGCGTTGCGGCTGATGGATGCCACCGGTTTTACCACTTCCCTGCTGCTGTTATTATGCGCGACCTACGGCAGCTTGCGGCGTTTTCCCGGTGCCCGGGTTTTCATGCTGGGCTGGACCATGCTGCTGGCAGGTGCCTGCGTTTTCGCCTTGCGCAACCAGGGCATACTACCCGCCAACTTCATCACGCTGCACGGCATTCAGATCGGCTCGGCGCTTGAAATGCTGCTGTTTGCGCTGGCACTGGCCTCGCGCTTTTATCGGCTCAAGCAGCAAAACGAAAAGGCCCAGGCAGATGCCATGAACACGCTGAAAAGCCAGGAAGCCGTACTCGAACGTCAGGTCGCCGTGCGCACCGCAGCGCTTGAGCGCATGGCGCACCACGACATGCTGACCGGTGTGCTGAACCGCAACGGTCTGGAGAAAAATGCTCGAGCAGCACTGAAACACGCCCGAAAAACGCGACAGCCGCTGGCACTTTTCATGCTCGACCTGGACCGTTTCAAACCCATCAACGATAAACACGGCCACGCAGCGGGAGATTTCGTGCTCAAGCAGATTGCCAGCCGCCTGCAGCACCTGACCCGGCACGGCGATCACTGTGCCCGCTTTGGGGGCGATGAATTCATCATGCTGCTGGAAAACATGGGCGAGGCTCCGGCAGCGCTCAACGAGATGCGCGCGCGGATCAGTCACGCCGTCCGCCAACCCGTCAAACTGCCGAATGGCCAGCAGGTCAGCGTGGGTGTCAGTATCGGCAGCAGCGTTTATCGCGTCTCGAACCACGACACTGCCAGCCTGGAAGACCTACTGAAAGAAGCTGATGGCAGCATGTATGCCGCCAAACCCCGCAGTTTTAACGGACAACCCGACCACGTCTGAAGTTGCCCGTTGGCGTCCGGAGCGGTATTGTTGGCGGCTATTCACTTCACAAGCGTCTGTGCGCCCTGCAGCCAACAAGGTGAGAACCAGGAGGTATGCCGATGACCGCTTGCTTTTTTACGTCGCTACGCACTGTCGCGTCGCATCTCAGGCACCACGTTTTCCACAGCATCGCATCCCCGAACCTTTTGCGTCTGGCCTTGCCGCTACTGGCCTGCATGCTGGCCGTTAGTGTCACTGCCAACCCGGCATTCGCCGCCAGTTCCCCCCAGAAGCAAAAAGGCGAGGCCTCCTACTACAGCGATCGCTTTCAGGGGTCACTGACGGCCAGCGGCACGCCCTTTGACCAGCAGGCGATGACCGCCGCACACCCCAGCCTGCCCATGGGCACCCAGGTGCTGGTCACTCGTCCCGATACCGGACAAACCGTCAAGGTCGTCATCAACGACCGCGGGCCCTACGTACGCGGGCGTATTATTGATTTGTCCAAGCGCGCCGCGCGCCAGCTGGGCATTATCAAGCGCGGCGTCGCGTCAGTGATGGTCACGGTCATCGAGTAATTCGCTGTGTTGTGCGCTGCTCGCTGCTGTGCCTTTATGCCTTGCCGTGATACTCGCGGTGCAGCGCCTGCATGGTATCGGCCAACTCAGGCACGGGGCCGTCTACTTCAAGGCCCGGTACAACCTGCTTGATGGGCAACGTAGCCACCGGCCCCGGCGGCACATCCATGGCACTTAACCATTCCCCCAGCTGTTTTGACGAGCTGACATAGACAATGCGACCGAGCCCCACCCAGCCATGGGCGGCGGCACACATCGGGCAGTGCTCGCCGGAAGTATAAACCGTGGCTGCCGCGCGCTCTTCGGGCGTCATGTTTTCTACCGCCCAGTAGGCCAACGCAATTTCCGGGTGGCGCGTGGCATTACCGCCGGCAATGCGATTGCGGTCCTCCTTCAGCATCTTGCCCTCGGCGTCTACCAGCACGCTGCCAAACGGCTCATCACCGGCTTCCAGGGCTTCCTTGGCCAGCGACACGCTACGTTCAAGATACGTCCACTCGTGTTCTCCAATCATGGTGACCTCCTTCCATCAATGCATAGGCACCGACGTTATCAGCTTTCCGCGCCGCAGGTAGCTTCCTGCACCGGCTGCTCGGCCAGCTTGTCACCTTCACTGCGGGTAATCAGCGAGGTACCCACCAGATCCCCGGTGACGTTCAGCGCGGTGCAGCCCATGCCCACCAGCGCATCAATGGCGGTAAGCAGCGCCACGGTTTCAATCGGTAGCCCCACCTGGGCAAATACCGTGGCGATCATGATGATGCCGGCTCCGGGCACCCCGGCAGTACCTACCGATACCAGCGTACCAATCAGTACAATTTGTACCATGCTCATGAAATCCAGCGGTGCGCCGATCACATTGGCGGCAAACACCGCCGAAATGGCAATGCGAATAGCCGCACCGTCCATATTGAGCGTAGCCCCCAGCGGCAGGCTGAAGCCATAAATGGTTTTGGGAATGCCCAGCCGGTGTGCGGCGTTAATGGTCAGCGGCAGCGTACCGGAGCTGCTTTGGGTGGCAAACGCCGTGGCCATGGGCGTGCGCGCCTCGCGGAAAAACGCACCAAGCCTGACACCAAACAGCCGCATGGCGCCGCAGTAAAGCAACAGCTGAATACCCAGCGCGACGTAAAGCACCATGACCATATCGCCCAGAGACAGCAGCGTACCCATGCCCTGACCCCGCCTCATTCACGAGGGTGCTGATTGAGCGGTCTGAAGGTACTGACTGGTGG
>NZ_JAKDUR010000035.1 GCF_030457605.1 Halomonas sp. | reverse complement strand
TGCCGGCTTTTTCCGTCCAGTCGACTCAATGAAGAAGCCGCAAGGTGCTCTTCATTGAAACGGCTTGTCTATGTTGTGTCCGGCTTTTGACTAATCCAGGTGCAGCCAGTCAGGCGGAGGCGTTGATACGACCTGGCTGGGCACTGTTGCGGCCGTTGGGCTTGTATAGCGTCTTTTCAGCAATCTGGCGGATATAGTCGAGCATTTGCTGATTATGTTGCATGCGAAGCGACAGCATTTGCCCGGTTAATTCATTCATTCGCGCCACACGTTCACTTTTCTGGAGCAACCTCTGCCAGTCCGCATGGCAGCCGGCATCGGCAGCCGCTTGTCGAGCGCCATCGGCATTATCTGCATAACCCAGCCGTTGTTGTACGCTGTGACGCAGCTTTTCCATGTCTTCAAGCTCGGCAAGCACGACCTGCTTATCTTCGGCCAGCTCCACCAGTTGGTTGCCATCGATGCTGCCTTGAGTCAGCAGGGTTTGCTCATGTTCCATTAGCGCAAGCAGCTTGCTTAAGCGAGTTTGCTGATCGGTAAGCAGACGGGCAAGACTCATGAAAGCGTCTCCTGTGATGATGCGTCCAACATGCTATTGCTTGTTGAGGTTGGCCAGAAGCCCTTCGGCGATACGATCAGCGTGTATTTCCAGCTTTCCTTCGCGGATTGCCGAACGTATTTCCTCGACCTTCACGGTATCAATATCCTGTCCGGTGTCGATATTTTGCTGGCGAATCTGAGACACGTCTGAAGAAGCAGGAGGCGCCCCGGCAGCTTTATTTGCCTGGGTTTTTTGAGGTTCGCCGCGCTGGTGAGCCGGGCTTGTGCCCGGCGGTGTATTCAGGTGGTTGACTTTCACTTTGGTTGCCTCCGTTAACGGTCATGGTGCCGCGGCGCCGATTACTTCATGTATCGGCGACTGTGAGGCGAACTTTAACAATAGATTTAGAAATCAATGTGCAGAACGCCCTGACTGGCAACGCGTGCGTCGAGAATTTCACGCCGGTCGAAGCGCACCCTGATTTTCTCGCCCTGACTGCCGTTTTCCATAGCCTTGCCTTCCCGTGAAACACGAAAACCCGAGCCCCGGGCAACCACGGCGTACTGGCCAATGACGTCTACCTGCGCTTGCCATATAGCGAACCTTGCGATGCTGTGAGCCGCAGCGCACACCCACGGTAACGCGAGCGGCGATGCTCCCGGGTTGGGTAAAAACGGTTCGGGCTGTACACAGGCGGGTAGGTGCTGCGCCGGCCCGCCGCCTCAGCGCAGCAGGGCAGCCTGACAGCGCAGCTGCGCTGAATCCATCGCCGCCCCTGCGCCGTCGAGGCTGAAGATCATGTACCAGGGCTCGCCTTCGCCCTGCTCAAAGCCGAGAAAGATCTGCTCGCCGCCGTCCATGTCGTCCAGCAGGCCGCGCTGATCGTCGAGGTAGAAGTGGACGTAGAAGCCGTCGTTTGCAGGCTCGGTGAAAAACTCGGCCACGGCGCTGTGCAGGGTTTTATCGTCCACCCGCAGCCGCGCTGGCACGTGGCCGGTGGCGGCCTGCCGGTCCTGGCCCTCAAAGGCGACGCGCATCTCGAGCCGTGGCAGATCGCACACCCCGGGCGTGGCGTTCACGCTCAGGCTGGCGTCGTCGTAGCTTACGGTTTCGATGGCGCGGAAATGACGCTCCTGCTCGCCACCGGCCTGCCGGGTCAGCGTCGCCGTTTGCCAGTCGCCGTGGGTGGCCGTGTCGCTTACCTCAAACGTCGCCGCCCAGGCCCCGGCGCTAACCCACAGGCCGGCGAAAAGCGCCAAAAGCTGGCGCGATGTTGAGAGTGCCGAGCGAGTTGCACGTGCTGATGTGTGTCCCATGAAATCCTGCCTGTTGGAATAAAGTTGCGCGCCGGCAAGCGGCCGCAACCGGTTTGGCCGCGCGCTCCCAAGCGCCTGTTTTATCACGGCGTATCGCCGTCGATGTCCATATATAGTGTTTTAATCCGTATTTTTTGTCCTATATTGGGTTTTCGGCGCTACTATACTTACGCACCACACGCCGTATAATACGCGGCGATTTGTCATGATAGCCCGCCCGTTGATTTTATTGCATGCCCTGAGAAGGGAAGGAGTCGTCGTCATGAGTACCGCTGAAAAGGCCGCTGAATCGTCCCACGACGTGCCGCTTCAGGCCCCTTCCCGAGAGATCTGGGACGCCAAGTACCGCCTCAAGGACCGCCACGGCGACGCCGTGGACGCCGACGTGGGCGCCACCTTCGAGCGCGTTGCCTGGGCGCTTGCTGAGGTCGAAGGCGACCAGGCCAAGCAGTGGCTGCCCAAATTTCGCTGGGCGCTGGAAAACGGCGCGGTTCCCGCCGGGCGGATTCTTTCCAACGCCGGTGCCGAGGCCTACAAGCCTGCCGTCAGCCTGATCAACTGCACCGTCTCGCGCACCATCCGCGATTCCATGCGCGACATTCTCGATTCCGTCGTGGACGCCGGCATGACGCTGAAGTCCGGTGCCGGCATCGGCTACGACTTCTCCACCCTGCGCCACAAGGGCGCGTTCGTGTTTGGCGCGGGGGCCGGCACCAACGGCCCGCTGGCGTTCATGGATATCTACGACAAGATGTGCTTCACCGTCGCCTCCGCCGGCGGGCGGCGCGGCGCGCAGATGGGCACCTTTGACGTCGGTCACCCGGACGTGCGCGAGTTCATCCAGGCCAAGCGCGAAGCCGGCCGGCTGCGCCAGTTCAACCTGTCGCTTTTGATCACCGACGAGTTCATGGAAGCGGTCAAGCAGAAGGCCGACTGGCCGCTGGCGTTCCCCCTGCACCCGGGCGAAAAGGACGACGTGGCCGACGACGAGATCATCTACCGCGACTGGCCGGTGATCGAAGACGGCTACACCGTGGACGACGAAGGCCGCGTCGCCTGCCGCATCGTGGAAGTGATCAAGGCCCGGGAGCTGTGGGACACCATCATGGCCTCCACCTACGACTACGCCGAGCCGGGCTTTATCCTCATCGACCAGGTCAACCGCCTGAACAACAACTGGTTCTGCGAAGATATCCGCGCGACCAACCCGTGCGTCACGGCGGATACCTGGGTGCACACTTCACAAGGCCCGCGCCAGGTCCAGGACCTTGTAGGTCAGCCGTTTGCCGCTCGGGTCGATGGTGTTGACCACGCCACAGGTGCCGATGGTTTTTTCCATACTGCCGATAAGCCCGTTTTCAAACTCAGCACGCGTCAGGGCTATGCGCTGCGACTGACGGAAGATCATCGCGTCCGCAAGGTGATTCACAAGACCCGCTGGTCACTGGAAACCGAGTGGTGTGCGACCGGTGAGCTGGAGCGTGGCGATGAGGTGCTCCTGAACAACCATCGTGAACAGCCCGAGTGGAGCGGTAAGCACGGCTTCGAAGAAGGTTTTCTGCTCGGTATGCTGGTGGGTGATGGCACGCTAAAAAGTGATAAGGCTGTTATTTCTGTTTGGCAGGGTGAAGCGGTAGCCAACAGCAGCTCGGCTGATGTGACAGCACTGATGCATGCGGTTGAAGAGGCCGCGCGCATGTTGCCGCATCGGAGCGATTTTCAAGGCTTCCAGACGGTTGAAGGGCGCAGCGAGAGTCGCCTGTCTACCGCCGCTATCAAGGCGCTCGCCCATGAGATGGGCATGACGCCGGATAACAAAACCATTACGCCCGAGATAGAGCGTGACTCAAGTGCTTTCCAGCGCGGCTTTCTCCGTGGGCTTTTTGATAGCGACGGCTCCGTTCAGGGCTCTCAGGCCAAGGGCGTCAGCGTGCGACTTGCCCAGTCAGATGCTACGCGCCTTGAAGCCGCTCAGCGGATGCTTTTGCGCCTGGGGATTACCTCGACGCTTTACCGCAATAGACGTCCTGCCGGGCAGGCGAGCCTGCCCGACGGTCGTGGCGGCAGTGCGCTGTATGCGACTCGTGCGCAACACGAACTGGTAATCAGCGGTGATAGCCTCGAACTCTTTGAGACGACGGTGGGCTTTGCCGATACTGCGAAGCAAGCGCGCCTTAAGGTGTCGCTTTCTTCCTATCGTCGCCGTTTGAATCGTGAGCGTTTTGTTGCCCAGGTAGACAGCATCACCGAGGATGGCGTTGAGGCGGTTTATGACGTGCAGGTGCCCGGCATCAATATGTTTGATGCCGGCGGCATCCACGCACACAACTGCGGTGAGCAACCACTACCGCCAGAGGGCGCATGCCTGCTGGGTTCGGTGAATCTGACGCGCTTTGTCAACGACCCCTTTGGTGACAATCCCACCTTCGACTGGGAGCGTTACCGCGAGGTGGTGGCGGTGTTTACCCGCATGCTCGACAACGTGGTGGAGGTTGCTGGGCTGCCGCTACCCGAGCAGCAGCGCGAGATTGAATCCAAGCGCCGCCACGGCATGGGCTTTCTGGGGCTGGGGTCGACCATGACCATGCTCAAGATTCCCTACGGCTCCAGGGAGTCGCTTGCGTTCACCGAGGAGGTCAGCCGCCACCTGGCCATCGAGGGCTGGCAACAGGCTCTTGAGCTTGCCAAAGAGAAGGGCATGGCCCCGGTACTGGAAGACGAGCACACCCTGACGCCGAAAATGCTGCGCCAGCGGCCCCAGCTTAAAAAGGACGGCTACGAGGTCGGCGACAAGGTGCCCGGGCGCATTCTCCACGCCCGCTACAGCAACTATATGGCCAGGGTCGCCGAGGTGGAGCCGGAGCTTGTGGCCGAGCTTGCCGAGCACGGCGCGCGCTTTACCCACCACAGCTCGATTGCGCCCACCGGGACGATCTCGCTGTCCATGGGCAACAACGCCTCCAACGGCATTGAGCCATCGTTCTCGCATCGCTACTACCGTAACGTGATCCAGACCGGCAAGAAGACCAAGGAGCAGGTCGAGGTGGTGTCGTTCGAACTCGCCGCCTATCGTCATTTTATTGCCGCCGACGCGGTGGAAAGCGATCTGCCGGACTACTTCATCACCGCTGACAGCGTCACCCCCGAGCAGCACGTGGCGGTGCAGGCCGCCGCCCAGCAGTGGGTCGACTCGGCGATCTCCAAGACGGTCAACGTGCCCACGGAGTTCCCCTTCGAACAGTTCGAAGACCTGTACCTGCAGGCCTACGAGAGCCGGCTGAAGGGTTGCACCACCTTCCGCTTCAACCCCGAGGCGTTTCAGGGCGTGCTGGTGCGCGAGGACGACCTCAAGAGCACCACCTACGAGTTCGAGCTGGAAAACGGTGAAACCGTCGAGCTTAATGGCAGCGACACGGTGATCTACGATGGCGAAGAACATAACGCCGCCAACCTGTTTGATGCGCTGAAGGAAGGCACCTATGGCAAGTGGTAGGCGCCCCGCGCTCGGGGGATTCTCCGGGCGTTTTTGCGCGTTCGTTATCAAGCCCGTCATCAAGCCCCTGCCGTTGAGTGGAGACCATCATGGCCGTTGAAATCACTTCCAAAATTGTGGGTTATCGCATCAAGCAGGACGCGCCCGCGGCACCCGAGCCCGAGCGTGAGCCCGCCATCCCCGACGAGAACCCGCTGACCCTGCGCATTGCCTCGCGCCCCGAGGGGACGCTCGAAGCGGTGTCGGAGAAGATCTCCTACGTGGGCGCCGAAGGGCGCAAAAAGGTCTACCTGCTGGTGTCGTTCATGCCGGTGGAAGGCGTGATCGGCGGCAAGCGCGTGGTCATCGAGCGCCCGGTGGAGTTCTTCTTCCCCTCGGGCCAGCTGTCCAGCGAGCACCAGTGGATCACCGCCACCATGCGCAGCCTGTCGCTTGCCGCCCGGGGCGGCTACGTCACCCAGGCGGTGGCGGACCTGCGCAAGGTCGCCTGGGACAAGGGGCTGGTGCGCTGCGGCTGGAACCGTCACGGCAAGCCGGTGTTTCATGATTCCGAAGTCTCGGCCATTGCCTGGTCGATCCAGCAGATCCTTTACCGCCGGGGCTTTCTCAATGAAGACGGCCACCAGGTGCCGGTGGAAGAGCTGGTGGAACGCTACGCCCGGCGCATGTCCCACGGCCATGCAGCACTTGAGGCGGAGCAGGCCGGTGCGGTACAGGCCGGCTCGGTTGCGCCCATCGGCGGCCACAATACAGGCGATACAAAAAACGCCGATTCCCAGAGCCAGGCCGCCGGCCCCGCCGTGGTCGGCCACTGCCCGGAATGTCGCGGCGAGCTGATCATGATGGACGGCTGCCCCACCTGCTACGCCGGCTGCGGGTGGTCCAAGTGTGGCTGACAGCGGCGTGGCCCATGCGCTGAAGATGCTGGTCGTGGCGGTGGCCGCCGTGGCGGCGCTGCCGCTGCGTGCGGACACCCTGTGGCTGGAAAACGGCGATCGTATTACCGGGCGGGTGGTGGATAAAAGCGCCTCGCGCTGGCGCATAGACACCGACTACGCCGGCGAGATCGAGATTGACGTCGGGCTGGTTGAACGCGTGGCTCTTGACGAGCCGCCGTCGCCAAGCGTCAAGGCGATGAACGCGCTGGGTTTTGCCATTCAGCCCAAGCCGCCCAGACCTGAGCCGATCGTGGATGAGGCCGCCGGCGAGTCGCCTGCCGATCGCCCGTTCAATGCCACCGGCGGCGTGGATGTGGCCTTCGAGTACGAGCACAGCACTGCCGATACCCGGGAGCTGGAGTTGGATCTGCGCCAGCGTGTGGAGGCAGGCTTCTGGCGGCATAAATGGCAGGCCAGCTATCACCGCGAATATCGCGATGGCAAACGGCGTGAAAATGACTGGCATCTGGCGTACTCGCCCGAGCGGTTCTTCTCCGAGCGGCATTTCTGGCAGGGACGCATCAGCACCAATCGCGATTGGAACGAAGCGCTTGAGCGGCGCTTTTCCGTTGGCGTGGGGCCCGGTTATCAGCTGTGGGATAACGAACGTGGAGCATTTTCACTGTCGGCGTTGCTCACGCGCAACCGCTACCAGTACGCCGATCAGGCCGACGAAAACTTTCAGACCGGCGTGCTGCAGTGGCAGTTTAATCGCTACCTGTGGGCAGACCTGCTGGAACTGTACGCCAACGGCCGCGCGGGCCGCGCGTTAAACCGCACCACCAGCTTTTTGCTCGATGCGGAAACCGGCATGCGCTACCCGCTGACCGACTGGGCCTCGCTGCAGATGTCGGTGGAAACCGACTGGGTCGAAAACAGCGCCGAAGACCTGAGCGATACCACCTATAACGTGGGCATCGGTCTAAACTGGTAGCGCCGGGCGCTGGCTGAGCGCGCGGTGGCGCGTTTTCAGGCCGTCAAACAGGGCGTGACGCAGCCAGCGGTGGCCGGCGTCGGCGTGGTGGCGTTCGTGCCACACCAGCCAGTAGGCAAAGGTGGGTACCGCAAGCGGCAGTCGGCGCAGGGCCAGTGGCCAATGCTCGGCCACGCTTGCCGCCAGGCAGCCCGGTACGCAGAGCAGCAAATCGCTGTGCTGGGTGGCCGAAAAACCGGCGAGAAAATGCGGCTGGCGCAGGAGTACCCGGCGCTTCAGGCCTTGCCTTGCCAGCGCCATGTCCACCGCTCCGCGATCATCCCCGCCCATGCTGATCAGCTGATGATCGGCGTGCAAAAATGCTTCCAGGGTAAACGCGTCTTCCGGCTGCTGCGCCAGCGGGTGATCCTCACGCATGACGCAGACAAAGCGATCATGGCCGACTTCACGGCCGTGCACACTGGCCGGCACCCTTTCGCCGGGTACGCACAGCGCAAGCTCCGGCCCGCCTTCATCCAGCTGCTGTTCCACATCACCGCTACCGCTCTGTACTTCCAGCCGCAGATGCGGCGCCTGGCGCTGGACGACCGGCCACTGGGGCGCAAGAAAGGCGTGCATGCCGTAGTCGGTAGTGGCGATGTGAAAACGACGCGTGGTGCTCGCGGGGTCAAACTCGGGTGGCGCCAGCAGCGCACCCAGCTCTTCCAGCAGCCGGGAAAGCGGCGGGCCCAGCGCCTGTGCCCGGGCAGTCGGGCGCAGGCCGCGGTGGGTGCGCACAAACAAGGGGTCGTCAAAGGCCTGACGCAGCCGGGCGAGCGTGCGCGATACCGCCGGCTGGCTCAGGTTCAGCCGCTGGGCGGCACGGGTCACGCTGCGCGAGTCGAGCAGGGCATGCAGCGTAACCAGCGCGTTGAGGTCGTGGCGTGCCAGGTCGGCAAGGTGCATAGCGGTATCGCCTTGAGGTAAGGAAGAGCCGTTTCAAGCCCTATGTTATCAGCATAATGCATAGTGCATTTCAGTGTCTTGCATTGGCGTGATATGTCGTTGCGGGCATAGAGTGTTGGCATTAACGCAGCACGCCAATAAAAGGAGTGAACCATGCAAAGCCGTTATTTCACCATTCACGAACATCCGCAAGGCTTGCCTGCACGCGAGCTGTTCGCGCTGGAAACCCGCGAGCTTGGCCCGCTTGAAGACGGCGAAATCCGCGTGCGCAACGCCTGGCTCTCGGTGGACCCCTACATGCGCGGGCGCATGGACGGCGTGACCACCTACATCGAGCCGTTCACCCTGGGCGAGCCGCTGGAAGGTGCAGCGACGGGCGAAGTGATCGAATCCCGCGATGAGCGCTTCAAGCAAGGCGACAAGGTGCGCCACATGGCCGGCTGGCGCGACATTGCCCAGCTGCCAGCGGAGCAGGCCGAGCCGCTGCCCGACTTCGACGTCCCCGAGCAGGCGTATCTTGGCGTGCTGGGCATGCCCGGCACCACCGCCTGGGTGGGGCTCAACGTGATTGCCAACATGCAAGACGGTGACAACGTGCTGGTGAGTGCTGCCGGCGGCGCGGTGGGCTCGCTCGCCGTCCAGCTCGCCAAGGCCAACGGCGGTACCGTGGTGGGTATTGCCGGCGACCCCAAAAAGCTCGAATGGCTGGAAGCCCAGGGCGTGAAGGCGGTGAGCTACCGGGGCAAGAGCGCCGCCGAGCTGAGCGCAGCGCTGAAAGAGGCCTGCCCCGAGGGCTTTGACGTCTACTACGAAAACGTCGGCGGCGACTGCCTCGAAGCCGCGCTCAACAACCTGCGCGTGGGCGCGCGCATTGCCGTGTGCGGGATGATCGCCCGCTACAACGACGACGCCCCGGCCGCCGGCCCCGGCAACCTGGCGATGATTCTGATCCGCCGGGCGCGGATGCAGGGCTTTATCGTCTTCGACCACTGGCAGCACCACCCGGACTTCATCAACGAGTTCGGCCCCCGGGTGGCCAGCGGCGAGATCGACTACCGGGAAACCGTCCACCAGGGGCTTGAAAGCCTGCCCGATGCGTTCCTCGGTCTCTTCTCCGGCGACAATCAGGGCAAGATGTTGGTCAAGCTCTGACATTCGAGCGCCAGCGCTCGCCGTTTCGTATTTGATTTTACACAGCCCGCCTCCATCGGGGCGGGTTCAGTTCTGTTTGCTTCCCCACTTTTTTGTTTCCCAAGGACGTTTCATGGCACACGAATCGCTACTTACGCCGGTCAACCTCGGCAGCCTGACGCTGCCCAACCGCATTATCATGGCGCCGCTGACCCGGGCGCGCACGCCCGACAGCGTGCCCGGCCCGCTGCAGCAGACCTACTACGGCCAGCGCGCCGGCGCGGGTCTTGTGATCAGCGAGGCGACCAATATCTCGCCCACCGCCCGGGGCTACGTGTATACCCCGGGCATCTGGACCGACGAACAGGAGGCCGGCTGGAAACAGGTGGTGGACGCGGTACACGCCAGGGGCGGGCGCATGGCGCTGCAGCTGTGGCACGTGGGGCGCGTGTCTCACGAAATGGTGCAGCCCGACGGCCAGCCGCCGGTCGCCCCCAGCGCGCTGAAGGGCGAAGGCGCCCAGTGCTTTGTGGAATTCGACGACGGCAGCGCCGGCCAGCACCCCACCAGCACGCCGCGGGCGCTTGAGACGGAAGAAATTGCCGGGGTGGTAGACGACTACCGCAAGGCCGCGGTGCGCGCCAGGCGGGCGGGCTTCGACATGATCGAGGTACACGCGGCCAACGCCTACCTGCTCAACCAGTTTCTTGCCACCGGCAGCAATCAGCGCAGCGACCGCTACGGCGGAACGCTTGAAAACCGCGCGCGCTTCCCGCTGGAAGTGATCGACGCGGTGGCGGAGGTATTCGGGCCCGAGCGCGTGGGCGTGCGCCTGTCGCCGTTTATCGAAATCTTCGGCCTCACCGACGACGAGCCCGAGGCCATGGCGTTTTACCTCGCCGAGGAGTTCTCCCGGCGCGGCCTTGCCTACCTGCACATCAACGAGCCCAACTGGGCCGGCGGGGATATCACACTAAATGACGACTTCCGCCGCGGCCTGCGCGAGCGCTTTAACGGCAGCCTGATGTTCTGCGGCTTTTATGACGCCGAGCGCGCCGAGCGGATCATCGGCGCGGGCATCGCCGACGCCGTGGCCATTGGCCGCCCCTACATCGCCAACCCGGATCTGGTCGAGCGCTTCCGCGTGGGTGCTGAGCTCAACGAGCCTGATCACGCCACCTTCTACGGCGGCGGTGCGGAAGGCTATACCGACTATCCATTTTTGACTGATTCGCCGCGCTTACCGGTGAAAGAGCCCGCTACCGCTGGCTAACGCATAGCGCCCTGAGGGGCGCTATTTTTTTGTCGTCGTCTTTTTTGTCGTGCGGGCGGCTTGCCGCTCAAGCATCGGCGCGAGAAAGCGGCCGGTGTGGGAGGCTTCGACGGTGGCGACGTGCTCGGGCGTGCCTTCGGCGATGATCCGGCCGCCACCGGCGCCGCCTTCGGGGCCCAGGTCAATCAGCCAGTCGGCGGTCTTGATCACATCCAGGTTGTGCTCGATCACCAGCACCGTGTTGCCGTGGTCGCGCAGGCGGTGGAGCACCACCAACAGCTGGCGGATATCCTCGAAATGCAGCCCGGTGGTGGGCTCATCGAGGATATACAAGGTTTGTCCGGTATCGCGCTTGGCCAATTCGCGGGCGAGCTTGACGCGCTGGGCCTCGCCGCCGGAAAGCGTGGTCGCACTCTGGCCCAGCTTGACGTAGGAAAGCCCCACGTCGAGCAGCGTCTGCAGCCGCCGGGCAATGGCTGGCACGGGGCTGAAAAACTCCAGCGCCTCTTCCACCGTCATCGCCAGCACCTGGTGGATGGTCTTGCCCTTGTAGTGAATATCCAGCGTTTCGCGGTTGTAGCGCTTGCCCTTGCACACGTCGCAGGGCACGTAGATATCCGGCAGAAAGTGCATTTCCACCTTGATCATACCTTCGCCCTGGCAGGCCTCGCAGCGCCCGCCCTTGACGTTGAAGGAGAAGCGCCCGGGCTTGTAGCCCCGCGCTCGCGCTTCCTGGGTGCCGGCAAACAGCTCGCGGATCGGCGTGAAAATGCCGGTATAGGTGGCGGGATTGGAGCGTGGCGTGCGCCCGATGGGGCTCTGGTCAATGTCGATGACCTTGTCCAGCTGATCCAGCCCGTGAAGGGCTGAATACGCCGCGGGTTTCAGCGTGGTGGCGCGGTTAAGGTCGCGCGCGGCGATCGGCATCAGGGTGCCGTTGATCAACGTCGATTTGCCCGAGCCGGACACCCCGGTGACGCAGGTTAAACACCCAAGGGGCAGCGTCAGAGTGACGTCTTTCAGGTTGTTGCCGGTAGCGCCCTCAAGCACCAGCTGCTTTTCCGGATTGCCGGGAATGCGGTACGCCGGCACGGCAATTTCGCGCTCGCCGCGCAGGTACTGGCCGGTGAGCGAGTCGGGGGTGTTCATGACCTCCTCGGGCGTGCCCTGGGCGACGATTCCACCGCCGTGAACGCCGGCGCCGGGGCCGATATCCAGCACGTGATCGGCGCTGCGGATGGCGTCTTCGTCGTGCTCGACCACGATCACGGTATTACCCAGATCGCGCAGCCGCTCGAGGGTTTGCAGCAGGCGGTCGTTGTCGCGCTGGTGCAACCCGATGGACGGCTCGTCAAGGATGTACATTACCCCCACCAGCCCCGCGCCGATCTGGCTTGCCAGCCTGATACGCTGGGCTTCGCCGCCCGAGAGCGTATCGGCGCTGCGCTCAAGGTTCAGGTAGTCCAGCCCGACGTTGACCAGAAACTCCAGCCGCGAGTGGATCTCGGTGACGATTTTGGCGGCAATTTCGCCGCGCCGGCCGGAAAGCTCGAGTCGGGCGAAGTAGTTCCAGGCGTCGCCAATCGGCAGGCGTACCATGTCGGCAATATTGTGATTGTCGACAAAGACGTTGCGCGATTCCTGACGCAGCCGCGAGCCGTGGCAGCGGGTGCAGGGCCTGACCGCCACGTAGCGGGCCAGATCATCGCGCACCATGCTGGATTCGGTTTCGTGATAGCGGCGTTTGAGATTGGGCAAAACGCCTTCAAAAGGATGCTCCCGGGTCACCTTCCGCCCGCGGTCGCTGACGTAGGCAAAGGGCACGGCTTCGTTGCCGGTGCCGTTGAGAATGATCTCGCGCTGGCGGTCGGCCAGCTCCTGCCAGGGCGTTTCCAGGGCAAAGCCGTAATGGTCGGCCAACGATTTAAGCTGGGTAAAATAGTAGATGTTGCGCCGGTCCCAGCCCTTGATGACGCCTTCGGCCAGCGACAGCTCGGGGTGGCTGATGAGCTTGTCGGGATCAAAATACTGCTGCATGCCCAGCCCGTCGCAGCCCGTGCAGGCGCCGGCAGGGTTGTTGAACGAGAACATCCGCGGTTCGAGTTCGGCCAGCGAATAGCCGCACACCGGACAGGCAAAGCGCGAGGAAAACGCCAGATCTTCCTGCCCGCCGTCCATGTAGTGGATCATCGCCGTGCCGTCGGCCAGCGTCAGCGCGGTCTCGAACGATTCGGCCAGCCGCTGGGCGATGTCTTCGCGCACCTTGAAGCGATCAACCACTACGCTGATATCGTGCTTCTTGCGCTTGTCCAGCGGAGCGATGTCGTCAAGCTCAAGCACCTGGCCGTCGATCAGCACGCGCACAAAGCCCTGAGCGCGCAGCTCGGCGAGCAGCTGCAGGTGTTCGCCCTTGCGCCCCTTGATCACCGGCGCGAGCAACATCAGCCTGGTGCCGGCCTCGAGGTTCATCACCTGATCGACCATCTGGGAGACAGTCTGGGCTTCGAGGTCTTCGCCGTGTTCGGGGCAGCGTGGCGTACCCGCGCGGGCAAACAGCAGGCGCAGGTAGTCGTAAATTTCGGTAATGGTGCCCACGGTGGAGCGCGGGTTGTGCGAGGTGGATTTCTGCTCAATGGAAATCGCCGGCGAGAGCCCTTCGATGTGGTCGACGTCGGGTTTTTCCATCATCGACAGAAACTGGCGCGCGTAGGTCGAAAGCGACTCCACGTAGCGCCGCTGGCCTTCGGCGTAGAGGGTGTCAAAGGCCAGCGATGACTTGCCGGAGCCGGATAGCCCGGTAATCACGATCAGCTTGTCCCGGGGCAGCGTTACATCAATCTGCTTGAGGTTGTGGGTGCGAGCGCCCCTGACCAGAATGCTTTCCATCACTACCTCATTACGCGCGGCAAAAGAGCGAGTATACGGTTTGCCGCGGCGTTGGGGCAAAGCACATCGGCCCGTGCGGCGAGCCGGCGTTTTCAGCGACGACGAAGCGCGCTAGAATGCAATGCTTTTCCTCTTTTACGTCCCGCTCAGTGGCATCGCATGCGGGTGGGGGCATCCGATTTATCAATGTCGAGGCACTATGGCCAAGGTTTCTGCACTGCTGCTGCCCTCTGAACGCCGCGCGATCAGTGGTCTGGCGGGGCTTTACGCCTCGCGCATGCTCGGGCTTTTCATGGTATTGCCGGTGCTGGCGCTTTACGCTGACGGGCTGGCGGGTGCCACGCCGCTGCTGGTGGGTGTGGCACTGGGTATTTACGGGCTGACTCAGGCCTGCCTGCAAATCCCCTTCGGGCTGATGTCGGATCGCTTTGGGCGCAAGCGCATCATTGCCATCGGCCTGGTGCTGTTCGCGCTGGGCAGCATG
This sequence comes from Halomonas sp., assembly GCF_030457605.1. Lineage (GTDB taxonomy): Bacteria > Pseudomonadota > Gammaproteobacteria > Pseudomonadales > Halomonadaceae > Vreelandella. The sequence continues at coordinate 5,483 of NZ_JAKDUR010000035.1, read as the reverse complement.
GTGGCGGCGCTGGCCGACTCGATTACCGGAATTATTGCCGGACGTGCGCTGCAGGGCAGCGGCGCGGTGGCAGCGGCCATCATGGCGCTGTTGGCCGACCAGACCCGCGAGCAGGTGCGCACCGCCGCCATGGCGACCATCGGGCTTTCCATCGGCGTGGCGTTTGCCGTGGCCATGGCGCTGGGGCCCTGGCTTGCCGCCGAGGCGGGGCTTTCCAGCGTGTTCTGGTTTACCACCGGCCTGACCGGGGTGGGGCTTGTCGTGCTGTGGCGCTGGGTGCCGGCCGCGCCGCGCCGGGCGAAGCATCAGGACGTGGGCATGGATCGCCGTCAGCTGCGCAGCGTGATTACCCGGCCCGACCTGTGGCGCATCGATCTGTCTATTTTCGCGCTGCACCTGGTGCTGATGGCAAGCTTTGTGGCGGTACCGCTGCGGCTGGTGGATGTGGGCATCGAGGCGTCCTGGCATGGGCTGGCGTATCTGGCGATCATGGGTGGAGCCTTTGTGCTGATGGTGCCGCTGGTGATCGTGGCGGAAAAAAAGCACTGCATAAAGCTGATCTGCCTGCTGGCAATCGGTACGATCACGCTAAGTCTGGCGGGGTTGGGACTGCCGCTGTCTCACGGGACGGGGCTTTTCGTACTGCTACTGGCGTTTTTCACCGGTTTTAACCTGCTTGAGGCCACGCTGCCGTCAATGCTCAGCAAGCTGGCGCCGGCAGGCGCTAAGGGTACCGCCATGGGCGTGTATTCCACCGGGCAGTTTCTGGGCGCGTTTCTCGGCGGCACGCTGGGCGGCTGGCTGTCGCACGCGTTCGGGCTGGATGCGGTATTTCTGGGCTGTGCGGCGCTGGCGCTGGTCTGGTGGGTTATCATGTGGTCGATGCCCAGCCCGCCGCCGTTATCCAGCGAGATCGTGGCGCTTGACGAGGCCCACGGCGATGCGCTGGACACGCTGCTTGAACGGCTGGCCGAAGTGGCCGGCGTGGAAGACGTCATGTTGGCGCCAGAAGAGCGGCTGGCTTACCTCAAGGTTAATCGCCAACAGCTCGACAAGGCGGCGCTGGCCCGCCTTTTGCCGTCTTCCGACACGCACTCCCACGATGCCGGCGATGCCGGCTGACTGACACTTTATACGACGCATCAAGGAGCATCTGATGGCTCGCGGTATTAACAAAGTCATTCTTATCGGCAATCTCGGCCAGGATCCCGAGGTGCGTTTTACGCCCTCGGGCACGGCCGTGGCCAACCTTAACGTTGCCACTACCGATACGTGGATGGATCGCCAGAGCGGGCAGCGCCAGGAGCGCACCGAGTGGCACCGTATCGTGCTGTTCAACAAGACCGCCGAAATCGCCCAGCAGTATCTGACCAAGGGCTCCAAGGTGTACATCGAAGGGCGGCTGCAAACGCGTAAATGGCAGGACCAGAACGGTCAGGATCGCTACAGCACCGAAGTGGTGTGCAACGACATGCAGATGCTTGACTCTCGCGGCGGCGCCGGTGGCGGCGGTTTTCCGCAGGGCGGCCAACAGGGCGGCGGCTATCAAGGCGGTCAGCAGCAGGGTGGTTATCAGGGCGGCCAGCCTCCGCAGCAACAACAACAGCCGCCACAGCAACCATATCAACAACAGCCCCGGAACGCCCCGCAAAATGCTCCTCAGCCAGCGCCGCAGAATGCGCCACAGCAAGGGCAGCAGGGTGGCTTCGGTGCGCCTGATCCGGGTAATTTCGACGATTTTGACGACGAGATTCCGTTCTAGGGAATACCTTCTGGAAAATATCTCGCAATCAGCCGGTTACGGCAGACAAAAAAACCCGCTCGGTGAGCGGGGTTTTTACGTTGCGGCTCTGGTTCACGCTGATCAGGCGATGGTCACGTCCACCGGCTGGCTGACGCCCACGGCGTCGGCGTTGTGCTGGGCGGCGGTGACAAAGTCGGCCAGCATGTCTTCGCGATCAGCCGCTTTCCAGCTGATGGGTCCAGGCATTCAGCTCATCAGCACCCGGCGCACGTCCCAGCAGATGGTCGAACGACTGGCTGACGAGAGCCTGATCGTTTTTGTCGTTGCGGATGAAGGTGCTCTGATCAAGCTCTTCGTAGCCGGTCTTGGCCAGACGGGCGTCGTAATCCAGCTTGTTTAAGGCGGCGAGCACTTACGCCTTGGGTGGAAGGCGAGGGGTGCGATGCCGGGTATGGCAATACTGGCTGAAGGCGTCAATACCCATGGGTTTGGCATACAGGTAACCTTGCCCGAGTGTGGCCTGATGCTTGCGCATTAGCGCTTCCTGGGCACGGGTTTCAATGCCTTCAATCACGGTGCAGCAGCCCAGCTCGCGGGCCAGCGTCAATACGGCGCGGCACACTCGCAGGCTGTTGGCATCTTCCGGCAGATCCTTGACGAATTGGCGGTCGATCTTGAGAAAGTCAAAGCCGATGAACAGCAAATACTCGATAGAGGCATAGCCGGTACCAAAATCGTCCAGCGAGAAACTGACGCCAAGATCGCGCAGTCGGCGATGGTTATCCTTGAAGGCGTGATTGTTGATGAGCTGGGTGGCTTCGGTGATTTCCAGGTCCAGATTGGTGGCAGGGAAGCGGTAGTGCTGCAGCATCTGTTCCAGCCGGTGGCTGAAGTCGGGTTCGATCAGTTGCTGTGGTGAGATGTTGATCCCCAGCCGGAAGTCATGGCCGAGCGTGGGCAGCAGTGGCGCAAAATCGCCCAGTGCGCGGCGCATGATTTCAAACCCGAGGGGCACGATCAGCCCCGTGGCTTCGGCTTCCTGAAGCAGTTCATAAGGTGCGGAGAGTGCTCCCGGATGCAGGCGGAAAAGCGCTTCACAACCTTGGAGCGAGCCATCCCGCAGACAGATCTTAGGCTGGTAAGCGAGGGCGAAGTCGCCATCGGCCAGACGCTCTTTGAGCAGTAACAGCGCGGCCACCTTGCGTTTTTGCCGTTCCCCGGCGGCAGGGGAGTAAGCACGCAAACACTGCTGGCCGGCGTGTTTGGCATTGGCAAGGCCGATGTGGGCGGCCTGCAGCAGGGACTCGGAAGTAGTGGCGTGAACGGGCGCCATCGCCATGCCGGCTGACAGCGTCAGCTCAATGGTTGAGCAGCTTTTTTCGGCTTCAAGCGTGGTTTCAACGCGCAGCGCGTCAGACAGCCTTGCGGCCAGGTGGTCCATGTCGCGGGTGCGAAAACACATGGCAAACATATCGGCTTGCAGGCGATAAAGCGGAGCGCCGTCGCTGAACATGTGGCGCAGGCGCGTGGAAACTTCTTTCAGGGCGGCATCGCCAATATCCTGACCGTAGCGGTCGTTCACCCGGGAAAAACCGTCAATATCCCAGATGACCAGCGTCAGCGGTCGGCTGCTTGCCTCGAGTCCGGCCAGGGTGGCGGCAAGATATTGCACCAGCTCACGCCGGTTATAGTCCTGGGTCAGCGGGTCGCGCCGGGCTTGCTCGTCCAGCACGCGATTGGCTTCGGTCAGTTCGTGCAAATAGCGCTCGCCACGGCGGGTATGTTCGTTGTAGTGGCATATAAGCTGCTTGAGCTCAATCCCGGAAACGTCGAGATCAAGGCGGGCGAACGGCTGCCCGCGCCGCGCGTGCTGACGAATATTCCGAGTAATGGCTTGCAGCGGACGGCCCACTGAGGCGTAAAAAACCGCGGCGACAAGAATACCCAGCATCAACGCCTGTATGCAGGTCAGCCAGAAAGTATTGAACAGCGCCGCGGTGGCCTTGTTGATCATGTGATCAATATCGAAATCGGCATGCAAACGGCCGACATACACGGCTTTACGGGTATTGAACGGTGAGACGTGAAACAGGCGCTCGTCGCGTTCGGACGGTAGTGCGTTAAAAAAAGCGCGCCGGATCAGCGGCGTGAGAAACGCCGGATCGGCCGGCGCATGCTTGATGTGGCCGAAGCTTTCACTCTGATCGCTTGTCAGTTTGATGCGGCGATAGGCCGGGTCTTGCTGAAAGCTTTGCAGCAGGGCCTGCACGGTTTCGTTATCAAGATGGTAGAGCGCAAAGCGGGCGGGCTCCTGGATGAAATCCAGCCGCTGGTTGGCGATTCGGTACTGTTCGTGGACTTCGTCGCGCATGCTGCCATAGCCCAGCAGGCCGCCAAACATCAGGCCACTGACGAGCGTAAGCATGACCACCAGAAAGGTGAAGCGCGCGGTTAGCGAGCGGGTTTTCAGCCGAGGCTCAATGCGCTTCATGGGGCGTCCCGTGGCGGTTTGGCAAGCCGCTCAATACCGTGGTTGATCAAATTTATCAGCTGTTTTGCGTTGGGCGCATTGCGCGACACCATGATGTAATAACGCTCGGCGCTGGCCCGGGGAATGGCGCGCAGTTCAAGCTCGGCCGGCCAGCGCAGCCGGCCGAGTTGTCGGCGACCCTGAATAATCTCGGCACGGGAAAGCGCGATATCACAGCGTCCGGCAATCAGTTTATCGATCAGCTGTGAGAGGTCCTTGGCACCCTGGTCTATGCCTTTGCCGGAAAGATTGAACCCGACGTAATTGAAGCCGGCGACGCCGCACACGCGATAACGAGACAGGTCCGTGGGGCGAGTGATGTCAGGTGCCGGCCGGTTGGCGTCGGTCATGTAGATATACGCCGGCGTTTGTGCATAGTAGCTATGGCTGAAGTAATAATGCGCGGCGCGTTCAACGCTGTAAGTGGCGCTCAAAACGGCTTGATGCTGTTTGCCTGCCTGTGTGCTTTGCAGGCAGCGCCGCCAGGGGATGGCGTCGATCCGATAGCGCCACGGGCTATCGGCAAACAGGTGGTCAAGCACGTCAATGTCATGGCCTTGCCACTCGCCTTCACGCACATAAAAGCGTGGTGGCCGGTCTTCGCTATCGTGGCAGAAGGCGATGGGTGTTGTAGTATTGCCCAACGCCTGCGATGCGGTGAGTGCGAGCAGGGCGGCGATAAGCCAACGGCGCATCCTTGTCTCCTGCGGTGTAAAACGCACCGTGACTATAGCGCATCTCTGCCCTGACGCACACGCTTCTAATCCAGCGTTTGTACGCCGCCGCCGTTGACACGGCCCTCGGGGCTGTAGTCATGGATGAGCTTGGCGGTCATATGATTGAGTGCCGCATTGGACGAAGCGTAGACGCTGATTGCCAGGCGCTGGTTGTTCGATTTCATGGAGCGCTCCTGTTAACAAGGCGTATTAATGCCGCGCAACTCATACAGGATTAGTACAGCGCAACCGCTTCAAAATGGGCGACCGGCTGGGCGTCGTCGTTGGAAAGCGTCAGTGTTTCGCCGTCGATTTCCCAGCTGCCCGCCTGGTTCAGCGCGGTTAAAAAGGCGCGTTCGGTCTCGGCGCCGTCCTGGCAGGCCATCATCGTGGTGGCGAGTTGTTGGAAGGCAATCTGCTGATCGTCGAGCGTGTAGTTACCCATCAGCTGGTTGCAACCCGTGGCACCGGCCACTCGCTGATCGTCAGTATG
>NZ_JAKDUR010000096.1 GCF_030457605.1 Halomonas sp. | reverse complement strand
ATCGTGGGGGCCCCTGGACGGCGGGGGTTGGCCGTCCAGGGGTTCCGGTCCGGCACTGGACGCCCTGGAGCGATTTACCCTGCCGCCGGCACCCCGGCGGGGAGAAGGTCGCTTTGCGACCGCACATCCCCGCCGGGGCTGCCGCCCGGCGAGGGCGGGGGTGCAGGGGGCAGCGCCCCCTGGGTGTTGGGGTTCAGCAGCGGAGGGCACGATGCCTACCGAGAAGACGAAAGCGGATTACCGGCGCCTGGCGGCGCACTTCTACAAGCAGCGGCTGGGCGACGAACCACCGTCACCCAAGCGGATAACCGACTCGCTCAAAGCGTGTGCGGGCGAGTATCGCCCCGCGTATTGGCGTCGGTTGCGGGGTGCGCTTGTCTTCGATCAGCAAGAAAAGGGGTTCAGCAAAGCTGCAGAGCGCATCAAGAACACGATCAATCCGCAGACAACGGATCAGCACGGCCCGCTCGACAAAGGCTTGAGGGGACCGGTGCCGTCGAAGCAGCGACGAGCTAAGTCGATTAGCGCGGAGGATTTAGGTCGACTTAAGCTCGCAGCTCGTAAGTTAAAGGCCGGTCAGGAGGTCTTGGCAGCGCTGAGTCTGGCCGAGGAGTTAGGCGTACGCCCAGCTGAAATGCTGTCGCTGCGAGTCGATCAAGCCCGTGGCGTGGTGCATGTCACGGGGGCGAAGAGGAACGCTCAGCGTGGCGCTGATCGGGTTTTGCAACCTATGATTACAGAGCCCTGGGCTATGAGATCTCTGGCGGTTTCCGTGGAGACGCTGCGCGATGCGGAGGAAGGGTCTCCCGGCGTCATTCACCGCGTGCAGGCACGGTTGGATCGAGTGACGCGGAAGCTGTGGCCACGGCGCAAGATGCGGCCGACGCTGTACACGTTGCGTCATCAGATGGGTTCTGAGCTAAAAGCATCTGGTGCAAGCCGTGCAGCGATTGCGTACGCGATGGGCCATCAGAGCACGCAGAGCGTTGAGGTCTATGGTGACCGGCGCAGCGCGAAACGTAGCGGCGGTTTAACGATTGAAGCGGGTGATAGAGAGGCGGCGGCTTTCCAAGGGCGTGAAAACCACACGGCACCCCATGAACCCCGCGAAGCCCAGCCGGCTACGCCGGTGGTTCAGCAGGAAGAAGCCCCGGTGCAGCCGCCGACGCCGGCGCCTTACGTCGGGCCGAGTGGGCCGGGCATGTAGCTTGGATAAATTATGATATAACAAAAAACCCTGCTAGCTCAGCAGTTTGGAATAGTTCGATATATGGAGTAGGATTTTCATCATCGCCTGACAATCAGGCATGAAAAAACCCGGATCATCGGCCTTGCAGGGCCTCCCCGGGTTCTTCACTCAGTTTGTAGGGATATTATGAGCATTGAGAGCGTAAACCTCAAGTTCTGCCAGCCCTACCGGGGGCAGGCAGATGACATACCCACCCGGTAATTCTTTCCAAAGCATTCGCGCCAAGCTGCGAAACCCTGAGCCTTTTAAGGGGCTTCCAGGGCAGTTTTTGCGCGCGCCTGGCACCCAGCCAGAAGCCGCCGCCGGCGGCCGCGAAGCGGGCGCCCTTGGTACATACGCCGAATCCTCTACCCCCCCCCTGATAAAGGCCTCTAAGCGGGCGGAGAATCGTGCTGAAAGGTACGAGTTGCAAAGCTATGCGCGGGGCTTACTGACGGCTCGTGGCGCGGCTCTGGGGCTCCATTACGGGGCTAACCACCACAAGACCGCCAAGTGTCTTTTCACGCCTTACGATCAGCGCGTGCATGTCCATCGGTCTCAGCAGTACGGTACGGCTTTCTACGGCGGGCTGGTGGTCTGTGGTAAGCCAGGTTGCCCTGTCTGCGCGGCTAAAGTTTCCGAGCGCCGGCGGGTCGAGATTGCACAGGCGTTTGAGTGGGCGCATACGCACGGTAAAAAAGTCGTGATGATCACGTTCACGCATCCGCATCGCTCCGGCCAGCCCCTGGCTGACCAGCTGCGGATGCAATCGGAGGCGTTTAAGCGGTTGCGCGCCGGCGAGCCGTGGAAGCGCATCCTGCCGGAGGGGTACACGGGGCTGATTCGGTCCCTTGAGGTAACGCACGGAGCGAATGGCTGGCACCCGCACACACATGAAGCGTGGATCGTCGACAATGACGCGGACGTTTCAGGCCTGAAAAAGCGTGTAGTACGGCGCTGGCTCACGATGCTACAGAGGTCGGGCATGGTGTCGCTGCCGGAGAGTCCCAGGGCTCGCTGGAGGGCCCTGCGGGCGTTCTATCAGCACTCGGTCGACGTGATGGATAACGCTCGATCTAGCGATTACATGGCCAAGCACGACAGCGGCAGCCGCGGCCTCTGGGGGGCTGATCGAGAGTTGGCCAAGGCGTCGAGCAAGAAGGGTCGAGCGGCTGGTAGGACACCGTTCCAGCTACTCGCGGATTACCGCGATGGCAGCGAGAAGGCGGGCCGGTTGTACGTCGAGTACGTCGAAGCGATCAGGGGCCGGCCACCGGTCTACTGGTCCCAAGGTCTCAAGAGGCTAGTGGGCGTAGAGGATCTCAACGACGCGCAGTTGGCGGAGCGGCAGGATGATCAGGCGGATCTGCTCGGCTTGATTGAGCTCCCAGACTGGCGGCTGGTGCGCCGTATGGGTTACCGAGCCCACCTGCTCACCGCCGCCGAAATAGGCGGCTGGACGGGGGTGGAGGCGCTGCTGACGGAGCTTAGTGCGAGAATAGAGCCAAGAAGCGGCGGAAAAATGAACGGTGCCGGTACTCGTTCAGCTTCTGCTGTAGCTCCTCGTGAGCCTGCTGGAGCGCCCGGAGGCTTTGAAGGGTCTGCTGTTGTTCCTGCTCTGAGGCCTGTTGTGCCTGAAGGGCCTGCTGCTGTTTCTGCTCTGCCGCCTGCCGTGCCTGGGACTCATCTGCTAGCTGCGACTGTGCAGCGGCGATCTGCTCGCGAAGCTCGTTTACAGCACCGGCTGTACGCGCCGCCTCTTCCCGACTAGCGGCTAGATCCTCCTCTATGGCCTCTATGCGCGCTTTTTGAGCCGCTTGGGTTTCTTCCCGAGCGGCTTGCTTGCGTTCGGCCTGCCGGGCCTGGAACGCCTCTATCTTTTCCATGGTGGTTGGCATCGGCTCGTCAGCCGATTGCGACTCGCTGTGTAGCCGATTGACCTGTGCTGCTGTCAGCGGTTCACCTTCTAGCCCGGGGTGCGACTGCACCACTCTCCAGGCGCGGCTCCATTGTCTCCATTGCGACCAGGGAAGACCGAGACCGCGTTGGTCGGTACCGGTCTCACACATCTCTCGCCAGCTGGCGAACCCCAGCGCGCCAATCGCGCTTTTCTCGATAGCTGCCCGAGTAGGCCGCCCACGTCTCAGCACGTCGGGTAGGTGCTCGCGCACAGTGCGCATGAACAGCATCCACTGTGCCGGGTTGTTCTCTGTGCCGAGTGCCGCTACCAGCTCGTCGTGTATTCGCTGCGCGTCGTCGCTTCGGATATGGGTAACGGGGGTCATGTCGCGTCTCTGATAACTTGTAAATGTGTAATTATTACACATTATATCCCATTACCTATTGCGTGCAAGTACACTTTTGAGCACCATACTTACACGCGCGATCAGCGTGTAAGTATGGGGAGGCTGTCCGGTCTATCTTGACCGGCGAGACACTGTAGCTCGCGGAATGTGTCGAGAAGCCTCTGAGTTGGCGAGTGCACGGTGCCCCGCTATGCGGATACTAGGCACCCTGCCGAGGCAGCTCATTGTGTGTGGGGTTGGAGCGTGAAGGGGGTCAA
>NZ_JAKDUR010000095.1 GCF_030457605.1 Halomonas sp. | reverse complement strand
GGGCATCCGCACCCCATCGACGTGCAGTTCGAGCGGGACATGGATGCGAGCGGCGGCGTGACGCTTGAGATGCGCAACGCCCAGGGCCGGGCGTACGAGCGCTGGGACACCGAGCTCAACATGGAATACCGCGAGCTGATGGCAAACCTTTCAGCGAAAGAAAAGGCCGCGCTGAAGAAAGCCCAGCGGGCGTGGCTTGCGTTTCGTGAGGCGGAGGCCGAGTTCTGGTGGACGGAAAGCCTATCCGGCGGCGGCACGCTGCAGCCCGTTATCGTTGCCAGCCATGCCATCGAGCTGCTTAAAGAGCGTGTCTGCCAGCTCAAGCAGTACAAGCAGGCAGCGGATCACGGCTTATCCTGATGACTGGGTGACCAAACGCTTGGCCACCGCCGCCATCAGGCTGAGAAGCCGTTTTGTCTGCTGGGATGGCGGGGAGTGTCAGATAGCACCGACAAGCCAAATTCCGGACTCTCCAGCACCCTGATAAAGTCGGCACGATAAGTTTAGCGGCCTGTTTCAGCCGCCTACCATAAAACGCCGCGGACTCCCCGTGGGGAGCCCGCCAGGCGATTAGCTGAGGACATTAATCGCGCTCAATTTGGGTGATTTCGGAAGAACCCTGACGCACGCTGATTTCCAGCTCATGTCCATCTTTATCGCGGCCTTCTACATCGATGATACCGGTCTTGTCGATATCGAGATCTTCAAACTCAACCATTCCCTCCTGGCTTGCCACGTCGAGTGCCTTGCGGATATCGTCTTCGCCCATACCCCAGGCACTGGTGATCAGGCGCTCACGTTGCTCTTGTAGTGTTTCACCGTTATCGAGGGAAAATTCCACGTCGGCGTACCACTCATCGTCGAGCCAACCTTCCACTTCTACGCGGCCACGGTTTTCAATGCTGACTTCTTCGTAGTGGCTGAAGCCGTATTCATTGGCGTGGGTCAATACGTCATCGATGCGATCCATCGGCAGTGAGTCGGCCTGGGCGCTACCCGCAGCAGCGGCAAGCAGCAGGGCAGAGGTCGGGATCAGCAGCATTTTTTTCATGGTGTTCATGGCAAATTCCTTCCTTACGCATTTGTACACGAGTGTCTGTACGAGAATGGCTCAATCGCATTCAGCGGATGCGATGGGGAATTTATACCACTGCGATACTTTCCTTAAGCTGAAGAAGCTGTTCATCTAGCGTTCATGTTGTGTTTGGCATGCTGACACTATGCGTAAACTCTTCCGCCGTCTTATACAGCCGCTGGGCAGCTTCCAGCGAAGCGCTCGTCGCAATGTCACTGGTTTAGCGCTGGTGCTACTGCTGGTGGGCAGCGCTGCGGGTGATCAGCACTGGAAGTCGTTACACGGCGAAGTCCGCCGTGGTGAAGTGGTGTCCCTCGACTCCATTCTGGATTGGCTGGAAGCCCACTATATAGGTGAGGTACTGGAAGTTGAGGTGGAGCGTGAAGAGGGAGAGGTCGAATACGAAATCAAGCTGCTGGGCCCGCAAGGGCAGGTCGTCGAGTTCGAGTTTGACGGCCATAACGGCCAGCTGATGTCCATCGAGGGGGTGCGTATCAACGATATGCGCCGTTAGCTTGTTGCTCCCGTTTGCCATATAAAAGGAAGGGTAGTTAGCCGATGAAGTGTTTGTTGGTAGAGGATGACCAGGCGCTCACCCGTGAGCTCAGCCAGGCGCTACGCGACGGCGACTGGTTGGTAGAGCATGCGGCGACGGGCCAGGACGCTGATTTTCTCGTGCGCACGGAAGCCTACGACACGCTGATTCTGGATATTGGACTGCCCGATGGCGATGGCACCCGCTGGCTTTCCGCATGGCGGGAGGATGGCATCGACCTGCCGGTGCTGATCCTTACTGCCCGAGAGCGCTGGGCCGATAAAGCCGCAGGATTTACCGCCGGTGCCGATGATTACGTCACCAAACCGTTCGAATCGGCGGAAGTGCTCTTCCGCCTGCGCGCCCTGGTGCGCCGCAGTCATGGTCACGCCCACCCGGTGCTGAAAGTGGGCGAGCTGAGTCTGGATACTCACACTCAGCACGTTTCGCTTGCCGGTCGCCCGGTGGGGTTAACCGCCCAGGAGACCCGCCTGCTGGGGTATCTGATGCACGCCGCGCCGCGAATCGTCAGCCGTACCGAGCTTTCAGAGCACGTTTACGACCGCGACCACGAACCGGACTCCAACGTGATTGATGTTCAGGTCAGCCGGCTGCGCCGAAAACTGGGTAGCTGGCGCATTGCTACCCTGCGTGGTCAGGGCTATCGGCTATTGGCTGAAGAGCCGGCTGGCGAATGAGCCGGCATACCACCGCCTGGCAGGACCGCTGGGCAAAGCGTTCCATCAGCGTGCGGCTGCTGCTGGCCGCCCTGGTGATGGTTGGGCTGGCGCTGCCCATCGCGGGTACGCTGCTGTCTCATCATTATCGTACCTCGGCCACGCAGGCCTTTGACGAGCGCCTGGGGGCCACCCTGAACGTCATCATCGCGGGCGTTACCTATGACCGCCTTGAACAGCAGCTCGTACACGACCGGGCGTTGGGCGACCCGCGTTTTGAAAATGTCTATTCCGGCTGGTACTGGCAAATTACCGATGGCGCGGAAAACACCCTGACTTCGCGCTCGCTGTGGGATCAGCGCCTGCCGGTCATCGACAATGACGCGATTAGCGCCCGCTCGATACCCGGCCCCCGAGACCAGTCGCTGCGGGTGGTGGAGCGCGATATCTACCTGGCACCGTTAGCAGCGCCGCTGCATATTAGTGTGGCCGCGCAGGACGCTGCATTAGCCCGGGATATTGGCGAATTTCAACGCCTGCTGTGGGGTGGCCTGGCCGGCCTTGGCGTGCTGCTGCTGGGCGTATTGGCGCTGCAGGTGCGCTGGGGGCTGGCACCGCTGCGCCGCATGCGCGCCAACCTGAAGGATGTAGAGCAGGGAAATGCGGAGCAGCTGGATACCCGCCTGCCTGATGAACTGGCGACCCTGGCAGCCTCGATGAACGCGGTGCTGGCCCGCGATCAGCGCCTGATCGAACGCGGCCGCCACACTGCTGGCAACCTTGCCCATGCGCTGAAAACCCCGCTGAGTGTGATGCGCTTACAGCTACGCCAACTGCCGGAAGAGAACCGTGCCGCCTGGGAGGTTGAGCTGGCGCGCGTGGATAGCGCAGTACGCCACCACCTGGCGCGGGCATCGGCAGCGGGCGAGGGTGTACGCTTTGCACCCATTGATTTGCACGCCACCCTGGCGCCGCTGCTCCATGGGCTGGCCAGGCTTGCCCAGCGGCGCGGCATTGCGCTGCGTCCCACCTGGGCGGGTGACATCAAGGTGCATATGGATGAGCAGGATATCCAGGAGTTGGTAGGCAACTTGCTGGACAATGCGCTGCGTTGGGCACACGGCGATGTGCAGCTAAAGGTAGCAGGAGGCGAGCAGCAGTTAACTTTAACCGTTAGCGATGACGGCCCCGGCATGTCCGAAGCCGAGTGTCAGCAGGCGGTACAGCGCGGCAAACGACTGGACGAACAACGCCCGGGGAGTGGCCTGGGGCTGGCGATTGTGACTGATCTGGTGGCGCTTTACAGCGGCCGTATGCAGCTCAGCCGCGCCAGCGCCGGCGGGTTAAAAGTGGTGGTGGAACTGCCCGTCATCGCGGGTAAATAACGCAGACCACACCGAATGAAGCGCATAGCCGCCCGCCCTGATGGAAAGCGCCTCTGCGGAGGCGCTTTTTTGTGCTGCTACGAAAAAAGCATGAGAAATGTGGCAGGAATGTGGAAGGGTG
>NZ_JAKDUR010000034.1 GCF_030457605.1 Halomonas sp. | reverse complement strand
AAACGGTGCCGGTACTCTTGTCCTGAGACATGGAGATGATCCTCGTGCAGATAAAGGCTGAGCAGGTGTCATAACAAGTGTTGTTCAATGTTTTCTTTTTGTAAAATAAAGTTACATAAAAAGAAGGATTATTCTTCAATCTTTTTCAAGCATCTGTTTTTATTGGCATAAATAATGACCTGCAGTCGTTGATGCAGCGGTATGTCAATGGTGTTTTCAGCCCGTCGGCAATGCTTTTGGTCAGCCTGCGCGCGGCGTACACTGGCTGGCTGCCAAGGAGACCTTGATATGACCGCAACACGCACCCTTGTACTGGCCAGTGGTAACGCCGGAAAACTGTCCGAATTCAACCAGCTTCTCCGGCCGTTTGGCATCGATGTACGTCCCCAGGCGGATTTCGGCGTGCAGGACGTTGAAGAAACCGGCCTGACTTTTGTGGAAAACGCCCTGCTCAAGGCTCGCGAGGCCAGCCGAGTGAGCTGTTTGCCGGCGCTTGCCGATGATTCCGGCCTGGAAGTGGATGCCCTTGACGGCCAGCCCGGCATTTATTCGGCCCGCTATGCCGGCGAGCCCAAAGACGATGCGCGCAACAATGCCAAGCTGCTCGGCGCGCTTGCCGATTGCCCTGAAGGGCAGCGTACGGGGCGCTATTGGTGCGTGCTGGTGTACCTGCGCCATCCGGATGATCCGGTGCCGGTTATCGTCCAGCGTAGTTGGGAAGGTGAAGTGCTGGCGCACGCCCGGGGCGAGGGCGGTTTTGGCTACGACCCGTTGTTTTGGCTGCCGGATCAGTCAATGAGCGCTGCGGAGCTTGTGGCTGATGAAAAAAATCGTCTGAGCCACCGTGGCCGCGCGCTGGGCGCGTTAGTGGATAAACTCAAAGCGGCGCATGGCAAGGGTAGTTATGACTAGCAAAGATGTGGCCCGGGCCGGAATGAGCCCGGGCGGTACCCATCACAGGTTGCCGCCGCTATCGCTTTACATTCATACACCCTGGTGCGTACGCAAATGCCCCTACTGTGATTTCAACTCCCACGAGTCCGGGCGTGGCACGCTGCCTGAAAGCGCTTACCTTCAGGCTCTGGTGAAAGACCTGGATGATGAGCTGGTCCTTGCCGACGGGCGCGAGCTGCGCGCCATCTTTATTGGCGGCGGCACACCGAGCCTGCTGTCACCGGCGTTTTACCAAACGCTGCTGGCAGAGATCCGCAAGCGTCTCGGATTTGCGCCAGAGATTGAAATCACCATGGAAGCCAACCCCGGCACCACCGAGCAACAGCGCTTCAACGGCTATCGGGAGGCCGGCATCAACCGCCTGTCGCTGGGCGTACAAAGCTTTCAGAATACCCAGCTGGCAGCGCTGGGGCGCATACACGGCGGAGACGAAGCAGTGAAAGCCGTCGCCCAGGCGCGTGCTGCCGGGTTTGATAACCTCAATATCGATATCATGCACGGCCTGCCGGGGCAGACGTCGGCGCTGGCGCTTGACGATCTGGAACAGGCCCTTGAGCTTTCACCCGAGCACATTTCCTGGTATCAACTCACTCTTGAACCCAACACCGAGTTTCACGTCAGGCCGCCGGCACTGCCCGAAGAAGACACGCTTTGGGATATTCAGGATCTGGGGCACGAGCGTCTGGAACGGGCAGGATTTTCACGCTATGAGATATCTGCCTACGCGCAACGGGGCCACCAAAGCCGGCATAACCTCAATTACTGGCGGTTTGGCGACTACCTGGGCATCGGTGCCGGTGCCCACGGCAAGCTCAGCCGGATTGACGAACACGGCCAGTGGATGATTGAACGGCGCTGGAAAACCCGCCAACCGGAGGCGTACTTGCAACGTTTGCAGGATATGCGAGGGTTTATCGCCGGTAAACGGGAAGTAACGGCGGACGAGCTACCGCTGGAATTCTGCATGAATGCGCTGCGTTTGACCGGAGGCGTTGATGCCGGACTCTGGCAAGCGCACACGGGGCAGCCCCGCGCCGTGTTACAGGCACAGTTACAAAGTGCCGTTAATAAAGGACTTTTGCAGGAAACACGGGAAATACTGCAACCTACGCCTCAGGGTTTATTATTCTTGAATGAACTGCTGGCTGATATCAGTAACGTCTAAGCTGCAAACTTTTACCATCGCAAAGGAGATAATCATGCGCATGACACGAGTAATGGCCCCTCTGGCCGCTGCCATTCTGCTGGCCGGCTGTGCTTCACAAAGCCCTTATGGCCAACAGGGTAGCCAGACCCAGCGCTCCAAGACGGGCGTAGGTACAGGCATTGGCGCCGTTGTCGGTGCCGCTGCCGGCGCCCTGTCAGGTGATGGCAGCACCAGCCGCCGCGACCGCGCCCTGATTGGTGCCGCCGTAGGCGCTGCCGCCGGTGCCGGCGTGGGTGCTTACATGGACCGCCAGGAAAACCAGCTGCGTGAAGGTCTGCAGGGTTCGCGCATTGAAGTGGATCGCCGCGGTGACGACATCGTGCTCAACATGCCCAGCAGCGTTACCTTCGGCTTTGATTCCGCCCAGTTGACCGGTCAGGCACAAAGCGCGTTGAACGAAGTCTCCAGCGTACTGCGCGAGTACCAGGATACCCGGGTCAACATTGCCGGGCACACCGACAGCACCGGCGAGGCCAACTACAACCAGCGTCTATCCGAACGCCGGGCGCAGTCCGTGGGTAACTTCCTGAGTCAAAGCGGCGTTTCCTCATCGCGCCTCAACACCACGGGCTATGGCGAAAGTCAGCCGGTAGCCAGCAACAACAGTGATGCCGGCCGCGCGCAGAACCGCCGCGTGGAAATCACCCTCACGCCGACCGGCAATGCCGGCAGCCAACAGCGCCGCTGATCGCCTGAGCGGCACTCGTGAGCCAAAGCCCGCCAACCTGATGGTATGGCGGGCTTTTTATTGTGGTTAATCATTTTGTCTGTACGGCAGGTTGTCATGCTCTCGTATCAGCACGCATATCACGCCGGCAATTTTGCCGATGTACACAAGCACCTTGCGCTATTTTCGGTCTCCAACTATTTATTACGTAAAAAATCGCCCATTACATATATAGACACTCACGCTGGGCGTGGTCTGTATCCGCTAAGTGCCAGCGAAAGCCAGCGGCTACAGGAGCACAGCCACGGGGTTGAACCCGTTTGGCAGGCCCGACATAACGCTAGCCAGCAGCTGCTCGACGAATGGTGCCGGGCGCTGGGCGATGCCCAGCCTGATAAGGCGGTATTGTCGCATTACCCCGGTTCACCCTGGTGGCTGGGCCAGGTGCTGCGCGAGCAGGATGTATTGCGCCTTTACGAGCTACATCCCGGCGAGCACCGCCATCTCAGCGAGCAGCCGTTGGCGAATAATGCCGCGCGCATTTTTGGCGACGGCCTTGAAGGCCTGAAGCGTCAGTTGCCCGTGACAACCCCTCGGCTTTGCGTGCTGATTGACCCAAGCTTTGAGCGCAAGGATGAATACCGCGAGGTGGCCGAGGTGGTGCGCTTTACCCTGGCCAAGGCACGCCATGCCGTTGTGCTTTTGTGGTATCCGCTGCTGCCGGCGGCGCATCACGCCGCGCTGATGGATAATCTGGCGGCAAGCGGCATTCGCAAAATCTGGCGCAGCGAGCTTGTCCAGCGCCCCAAGGGAAGCGCTACCCATGGCATGTATGCAAGCGGCATGCTGATCATCAATCCGCCCTGGGGCGTGGATGAAACGCTCAGTGCAGCATTTGATGAAGTTGCCTCGCTGCTGGGGGAGCCGTGTTGCCACCGCGGCAGATGGCTGGTGGGCGAGTAACGCCCGCCACCGCTAACCCCTTCAGCTAACGGAACGTTGATGTGCCCGCCTTTATTCGTTTGATCCTCGTGTTGACCGGTATTCTTGCCACGACGCTCACGCTTGGCGGCTGCGCGCTGTCACCACCGGATGTACGGCTGGAAAGTCATGTGCTGACACCGGCTCAGGCCGCCAGGACATCCATTGGTCGCGCGGTGCAAGAGCGCTTGAAGGACCGTCCCGATGGTGTGAGCGGTTTTTATCCACACCCGGTTGATAATCGCTGTCTGCGTTGAACACCTCCTGAGCCGTGGGCACGTGCACGATGGCGGATACCGGCAGGCAGCCAAGCTCGCTCAAAAAGCTGCGCATGCCCACAGCCGCGCCCCGCCCCACTGGCCTGTCACCCGGCGCCCGGGCCATGGCCGATTTTGTTATCGGGCGCTGGAATAGCCTTGCTGCGTTTCACAGCGGTCATGCGGCTTTGGTTTGCGATGTGCTCACAGGGCGCCAGAGCCATCGCAACACGGTAATAATGATCAGCAGGGCAATAACACCGGCAAGCCCGCCAAGCCAGGTGATGCCCGTCAGCCCGGCCACAAAGAAAGCCACGATACCTGACGTCCCGGCACTCAGCGCGTAGGGAAGCTGGGTGCGGACGTGATCGATGTGGTCACAGGATGACCCGGCTGACGAAAGGATGGTGGTGTCTGAAATCGGCGAGCAGTGGTCGCCGAAAATACCGCCGCTGAGTACCGCAGCGATCGCCAGCGCGAGCGACATGTCGAGCGCCATTGCGACCGGCATGGCGATGGGGATCATGATGGCAAAGGTGCCGTAAGAGGTGCCGGTGGTAAAGGCGACGAGCGAGCCGATCAAAAACAGCAACACCGGGATCAGGCTCGGGGTGACGCCGGCCTGAGCCAGCGAGACCAGATAGTCTGCGGTGCCCAGTGCTTCGGTTACGCTGCCGATGGACCAGGCAAGCGTCAGGATAATGTAGACCAGCGTCATGCTCTTGATACCGGTCACGACCAGCTCCATCGCTTCGCGGAAATCAAACAGCTTCTGCCCCAGACCCATGCCCAAGGCGACGCTGACGGCAAGGAAAGTGGCGATCAGAATCGACTGGCCGCCATCGGCCTCGCCCATGGCGGTTACCAGACCGTTTTCGGGGAAGTTGCCGGTCCACAGGAACAACACCGGGATGAGGCCCACCAGTACGGCGATTGGCACCAGCATATTGCGTTTGAGCGAGTTTTCCTCGTCGACGGCGGCCATTTCGGTAACTTCGCGATCCGATGGTGGTCGAGCATCGTCTGCCAGCAGCTTGCCGCTCTCCCGGGCGCGTTTTTCGGCCTGCGCCATGGGGCCGAAGTCCCACTGGGTTACGATGATGATCAGGATCAACAGCAGCGCCAGCCAGGCGTAGAAATTGAGCGGAATCGACGACAGGTAAATCAGGTACTCCGAGCCCGTTATGTCCATCTTGGTGAGCTGGGTGCCGATCAGGCCCATGATGAACACCACCCAGGTGGAGACCGGCCCCAACAGGCACATCGGGGCCGACGTTGAGTCGACGATGTAAGCGAGTTTCTCCCGGGAAACGCGCATGCGGTCGGTAATCGGCCGCATGACGCTGCCCACCGTCAGCGCATTGAAGTAGTCTTCAAAGAAAATCAGCACGCCGAAACCCAGGGTAGCGCCCTGGGCGCCCCGTGGCGAGGCGACCCGGGAGGCGATCGAGCGGGCAATGGCGTGGGCGCCGCCGGTGCGCTGCAGCACGGTGATCAATACCCCGAACAGGCCGCAGTAAATCAGCACGGTGGCGCTCCATTCGTCCCCCGCGCTGGGAATGATGAAATCACCGAAGGTGCTGTAGAGCCCGGTCGCCGGATTGCCACCGGCGAGCATGGTGGCGCCCAGCCAGACCCCGCAGAACAGGGCAGGAATGACGTTACGGGTCACCAGAGCCAGCACGATGGCCAGCAGAGGGGGAAGCAGGGAATACAAACCAAAGGACATCGTGGATCCCTCTCAAGGTATTGTTATTGATTATTTCCGGGAGCAGGCGGCCGCCCCAACCGCTGGCTGGGCCTGCCCAGACAACGTTCGACGGCCATGGCTGTAGCCAGCAGCTGTGGCTCGGCAAAACCGGGCATGGCTAGCTGGAGCCCGACTGGAAGCCCCAGATTATCCAGGCCAATCGGCAGACTCAAGGCGCACCAGCGAAGGTAGTTAACAAAAGCCGTATGCCGCAGAATCCGCTCGTCAGCAGCGGCGTAGGTATCAGGGTTTACCACCTTGTCTCGACGCGGTGGCGTGAGTGGCGAAGTGGGCAATACCAGCGCATCAATGCCGGCTTCCTGAAAGCGCAGCGCTGCTTTTTGTACCAGGTGGTGGAAGGCAACCAGGCGTTGCCGGTAGGCGGCCGTCGAGAGGTGTTCGGCTCGCGCCATGGCCTCGGTTAACGGCGGCTCAAGCTGCCGACGTCGGGATGGCAGCTGTAGTGCCAGAAACGCTTCCAGCTCTGTGGCGACCAGCCCACCCGAACGAAACAACGCGTCGGCATCGCGTGCTTCGGGAAAGTCGATATCCACGCACCTGGCCCCGGCAGCCCCTAGCTCATATAGCGCGTGATCAAAGGCTTCATCAATACCTGCATCAGCATTTTCACGGGGCTCGCCACACAGCACACCCAGGCGCAGCCCGTGCAAGGGCCGCGGCGCTGCCGGTATGAGCGGTTGCCGGCAAACCTTGAGGGCGTCGCCAAGATCCGCGACGCTGGCCGCCATGATGCCCCAGCTGTCGAGGGTATGGCTGAGCGGCACCACCCCTTTCATCGGCCAGCGTCCGGATGTCAGCTTGAGCCCCACTACTCCGGTCATCGCCGCCGGTACACGGATAGACCCTGCCGTATCAGAGCCCAGCGCCAGCCAGGCGCTCCTTTCGACGATGCTCACGCCTGCACCGCTGGATGAGCCGCCGCATACGCGCTCGGGATCCCAGGGGTTGCGTGGCCCCTCGCCGCTCACCGTGACGCCGAGGCTGGTAAAGGCAAACGGTACGCTGTGGGTAATCCCGGTGAACAGCGTACCCTGGCGGCGGCACCGGGCAGTGATCGTGGCATCGCGCTGCCAGGCCGTAGGCAGCGGCTCCGCGCAGCCGGCGCGCAGCGGCCAGCCGGCAAGGCCAATATTGTCCTTGACCGAAACCGGAAGCCCGTACCAGGGGCCGCAGGTCCCGCCGGCGCGGGCCTGTGCCACCAGGTCTCTGGCGTGCTCGCGGACTTTCTCCGGCGCCCAGGCGGCGTAGCCCTGCCAGGCGGGTACCCGGGCCGCCAGCGTCTGCTCGGCCACGTCGATGAGCGACTCGGGACGCCGGCGCAGCTCTTGCAGCGCGGCGGCCAAAGGAGACGGTGCCGAGTGGGTAGCTGTTTTCATGCCGGCGCCCGCTATCACGCTCAGCTCGTCTCCTGGGCGTTGGACGCGAACTCCTGCATCTGCAGGAATTCCAGGTGGCGTTCGTACTGATCCAGCACGTTATTCAGCAGCTGCTCTTTGGTGTAGCCCATGATGTCGTAGCCCTGCGAGGCGGCGACGTCGAGGTAGACCTCCATACGCACGAACTTGTCTACCACCTGGGTCGGGCGCCCGCCGAACAGCGGCATCGGTGCTTCCTTGCGGAACACCTGGTAGTGGAAGGGGTGCTCGGAGGCGGGATCGATCGTCAGCTCGATACACTGTTCCCCTTCCTCATCGAGATGCTTGTCGCACGTGGCGGTGATCTCCCGCCCGGCAAGCTCGTCGACGATTTCTCCGAAGGTGGGCAGAAGAATCTTGTCTTCGAACTCCCGGGCCCGTCCCGCGTTGGGGAAGGTGAGCATCCGCCCCAAGCGGTGCTGCCAGCGCACCTCACCGCTACGGGCGGTGCGCCCGGCCACGGGCATGGCCTGCTCGCCGCTGTCCAGGCGCCGGGCTTCCACCCGCAGCGATCGGTACAGGCTGACCATCACCAGAATCATCACGAAAGAGAACGGCAGCCCCATGATGACCGTGGCACTTTGCAGTGCGCCGATCCCGCCCACGATAAGCATCGCGATCGTCAGCGCACCGGTGGCGATCGCCCAGAAGATCCGCAGCGCGGCCCGCCCGTCGTGCTGGGGGGTAGGCAGGCGGGAGGAGAGGTTCGCCATGACCAGTGCGGCAGAGTCGGCGCTGGTAACGTAGAACAACAGCGCGGTCAGCGTCGCCAGCCCGGCGATGAACATGAACGCCGGGTAGTGCGAAAGCAGCTCGTAGAACCCGCTCTCGGGGTTGAGAACGGTTTGGGTGCCGAACTCGGCGTCCCCGCTGCGGATGATATCCAGCGCGGCGTTGCCGTAGATGGAGATCCACATGAGGATATACACGAACGGGATGGTCAACGTGCCGGCAACGAACTGGCGGATCGTGCGCCCCCGGGAAATCCGGGCGAGGAACATGCCGACGAAGGAGGCCCACGCGACCCACCAGGCCCAGAAAAACAGGGTCCAGTCGCGCATCCACGTACCGGTGTCCTCGAAGGCGAAGGTCTGCAGCACCATGCCCGGGAACATGCTGACAAAGTCACCAATGTTGAGCAC
Organism: Halomonas sp.; assembly: GCF_030457605.1. Taxonomy (GTDB): domain Bacteria; phylum Pseudomonadota; class Gammaproteobacteria; order Pseudomonadales; family Halomonadaceae; genus Vreelandella. Next base: position 11,849 of record NZ_JAKDUR010000034.1, on the reverse strand, counting down.
CAGCCCGTCCAACAGGTACTGAGTCTTCCCCGTGATGAGGATCCACAGGCTCAGCCCGATCGCGGAGAATACGTTCATCAGCGACAGAAACTTGATGCCTTTATCGACCCCGGAGACCGCCGAGAGAATGGCGACGCCCACCCCCATGACGACGATCGCCACCTGGGTAGCGGTACTCACCGGCACCCCGAGCACGGTGGCAAGCCCCACGTTAACCATCACCACGCCGATGCCCAGTGAGGTGGCCACCCCGAAGATCGTGCCCAGAAGTGCGGCAAAGTCCACGGTGTTCCCCAGGGGGCCGTGGATGCGGCTGCCGAAGATCGGAGCGAGCGAGGAGCGCACGGCGAGGGGGAGTTTCATTCGGTAGGCAAAATACGCCAGGGCCATGCCCATCAGCGCGTACATCCCCCACCCGGAGATGCCGTAGTGGAACAGGGTCCACACGGTGGCCTGCCGGGCGGCGTCAACCGTTTGCGCTGCGCCCGAGGGTGGGTGCAGGTACTGGGTGACGGGTTCGGCGACGGCGAAGAACATCAGATCGGTACCGATGCCGGCGGCGAACAGCATGGACGCCCACGCGAGAGTGGAGAACTCGGGTTTGGAGTTTTCCGGTCCGAGCTTGGTGTTGCCAAAACGGGAGAAGGCAAGGTAGATGACGAAGGCGAGCACCCCGCCGGCGAGCAGAACGTAGAACCATCCGAACCAGCCCGAGGCCCACCCCACCACGGCACCCAGCGTTTCCTGGGCGGAGTCGGGGGTGATCAGCGCCCACAGGGTGATCGCTATCGAGCCGATGGCGGCCCAGATGAACACGGGCCAGTTAACCGGGGGAGGGACCGCTTTAGCCGTTTGCTCTGACGGTCGTTTGGGGGTTGCGGTGTCGGTGCTCACGCCGTACCCCCGGCGATCGCGTCGTTGTCGCGTTTCATGTGTTAGCTCCTCGATGGTGGTGAGCAGAAGTTTCCGGTATCTATTTGCCGATGCAGAAGCTGCCGAAGATCTCGCCGAGCAGGTCGTCGGCGCTGAATTCGCCGGTGATTTCGCCCAGCGCCTGCTGGGCGTCGCGCAAGTCTTCGGCGAGCAGCTCGCCGGCGCCGTAGCCGGAAAGCTGCGCACGGCCGTTATCCAGCGACTCGGCGGCGCGATCGAGGGCATCGAGGTGGCGCCGGCGTGCCGAGAAGCGCCCTTCGGTGGTGGCGCTGAAGCCCATGATGTCCTTGAGGTGGTCTTTCAGGTTATCCACACCCGCGCCGGTTTTGGCCGAAAGCCTCACGGTGGGGTGGTCTGTGGATAAGTCTATTTCCGGCGTTTCTTCGCTGGTGTCGATTTTGTTGCGCACCAGCGTCAACCGGCTGATGTCAGGCAAACGATCCACGAATTCGGGCCAGATGGCGTGGGGATCGGTGGCCGTGGTGGTGGTGGCATCCACCAACAGCAACACTCGGTCAGCGGTTTCAATTTCGGCCCAGGCACGCGCCACGCCGATTTTTTCCACCGCGTCGGGCGTGTCGCGCAGCCCTGCGGTATCGATGACATGAAGCGGCATGCCGTCGAGGTGAATATGCTCGCGCAGCACGTCCCGGGTGGTGCCGGCGATGTCAGTGACAATCGCGGTATCCTGCTCGGTCAGCGCGTTCAACAGGCTCGATTTGCCCGCATTGGGACGCCCGGCAATCACCACGTTCATGCCTTCGCGCATCAGCGCGCCCTGGCCGGCGGCGGCGCGCACTGCAACCAGTTCATCCACCACGGCGTTGAGCATGGCGGCTACCTTGCCGTCGCCGAGAAAGTCGATTTCCTCTTCGGGAAAATCAATCGCCGCTTCGACGTAAATTCGCAGCTCGATCAGACGCTCGACCAGCCGCGCCACCCGCTGGGAGAACTCGCCCTGCAGCGAACGTACGGCGTTTTCCGCCGCCGAGCGCGAGGTGGCGTCGATCAGGTCGGCAATGGCTTCGGCCTGGGCAAGATCGAGCTTGTCATTGAGAAAGGCGCGCTCGGAGAACTCGCCGGGTCGGGCCAGCCGTGCGCCCAGCGCGACGCAGCGTTCGAGCAGCAGGTCCATGATCACCGGCCCGCCGTGGCCGTGAAGCTCGAGCACATCTTCGCCGGTAAACGAATACGGGCCGTTGAAAAACAGCGCGATGCCTTCGTCGATGGTGTCGTTCTTGCCGTGAAGGGTGTCCCCGTAGAAAGGACCATAGTGGGCGTAGCGCGGGGATGGGCACTGGCCGACGACATCAATCGCAATACGGCGGCTGTCAGGGCCCGACAGCCGGATGATGCCGACGCCGCCGCGTCCGGGTGGCGTGGCCAGAGCGGCAATGGTGTCGGGGGTATACAGTGCGTTGGCCATGGCGCGCCTCGTGGTATTCATGGTTTTAGTCGACCTACTAAACGCCAAACCCCCGCGTTAAGCGAGGGTTTGGGCAGTGCAGATAACGGCGTGGTCAGCGGGTTTCCTTGCCCTTGCCGATATTGGGGTCGTTTTCAATCTGTCGCGTAATAAAGTACTGCTGCGTGATTGAAATGCAGTTGTTGACCACCCAGTAGATCACCAGGCCGGCGGGGAACCACAGGAAGAAGAACGTGAAGATAATCGGCAGCATCTTCATGATCTTGGCCTGCATCGGATCCGGCGGCGTGGGGTTCAACTGCTGCTGAACGAACATCGAGATGCCCATCAGGATCGGCAGGATAAAGTACGGATCCTTGATCGAGAGATCCTGAATCCAGAACATGAACGGCGCGTGGCGCAGCTCCACGGATTCCAGCAGCATCCAATAAAGGGCGATGAAGACCGGCATCTGCACCACAATCGGCAGACAGCCCCCCAGAGGATTGATTTTCTCCTTCTGGTAGAACTTCATCATCTCCTGGGACATCTTCTGGCGGTCGTCGCCGTAGCGCTCTTTCAGGCGCTGCATTTCCGGCCCCAGCTTGCGCATCCGGCCCATGGAGCGGTACGCCTTGGCCGACAGCGGGAACAGTGCGGCTTTCACCAGCACGGTCAGCAATACGATCGACCAGCCCCAGTTACCGATAATGCTGTGGATTTTATCCAGCAGCCAGAACAGCGGGTTGGCGATGAACCACAGCCAGCCGTAGTCCACGGTCAGGCGCAGGTTGGGGGCTACCTGCTCCAGGTAATCCTGAACCTTGGGGCCCATGTAGAGCGTAGCGCTTAACGTGGACTGATCGCTGGCACCGATATTCTGTGTCGGACCGGCAAAAGCCATCACGTTACGGTCCTTGGAATCGGTGGTGGCATAGAACAGGTTTTGCTGATTCTGCGGCGGTGCCCAGGCGGAAACGAAGTAATGCTGGATGATCGCGACCCAGCCGCCTTCTGCTTCGCGGTTGGGCACGTTGCCTTCCTGAATCGTTTCGAAGTCGACTTTTTCGTAGCGGCTTTCCGGCGTGGAATAGGCTGCCCCGAGGTAGGAGCTCATGCCGACACCCGAACCTGTGGTGGGGTCGGGGCTGTCGTCACGCACCAGCTGGCCGATAAACCGTGCGCTGACCGGCGCTTCGGTGTTATTGGACACCAGGTAACGCATATTGACCGCATAATTGCCGCGCTCAAAGCTGAGCCGTTTGGTGACTTCGACGCCGTTCACCTCGGCGGTCAAGTCAACGTCAAGCTGATCCTGGCCTTCGCTGAGATGATATTCGGTGTTTTCCGGCGTAAAAGCGATACGGCTGGCTTCACCGTCCAGCTGCAGGCCGGAACGTGCCACATAGCTGCGTACGCCGTTGTCGGACAGCAATACGTAGTTGCGCTCGGTATCCAGGCTCCGCTTGTGCTGAGGCAGGGCGGCGTAAACGATATCACCGCCGTGCGGATCAATGCGTACATCAAGCACGTCGGTGGTCACGGCCACAAAGTCGCGGCCCTTGCTTTCGCTGCTCTCGGCGCCGTCGGCAAGGCCGTTGTCGTTACCGGGATTGGCGGAAGACGTGCTGCTGGGAACAGAGAGGCTATTACCCTGTGTATCGGTATCCGAAGCCGCGCCGCTATTTTGCTGAGTGCTTTCAACGGCAGGTGAGGGCTCAGCCGTTTGCCCGTAGTCCTGATTCCATTGAATCACCAGCAGATACGCCAGTACTGCCAATGGAACCAGTAATATCAGTCGTTTAACGTCCATGAGGGTTCTGCCCGCTGGGTGAGGAACATGCAATGGCGCAGTGTCATTTTACACGACCCATGACACACGAAAGCCTGCCGTGGGGCAGGCCAGGGTCGAGCGGCGAGGTGTTGGCATCAAGCGTCACGTCGTGTGTCGGCCGGGGTGGCGGCTTTGCTGTGCCGTGAGGCATCGCGCTGTAGCCGTTTCCACATCCCGTGTAGCTGGCGTTGCAACGTGGCGTTATCCAGCTCGTGAACGCCGCGTCGGGCAAGGATTACCACATCAAGCGCGGGTAACTGCTCCTGACGCAAGCGAAATGATTCACGCGTCAGACGCTTGAAGCGGTTGCGCTGCACGGCCAGCTTCACGTTCTTTTTACCGACAATCAGTCCAACCCGGGCATGTCCGCAAGTATTGAAGCGCGCAAGCGCCAGCATACCCTTGGCATGGATCTTGAGATCAGCCTGATCGAAAACGTAACGGAAATCCCCGGCGTTTAGCAGACGTAGCGGCCGGGGAAAGCCTTGACGGGACACACGCAATCTGAAATCAGGCGCTCAGACGCTTGCGGCCTTTTGCACGGCGACGCGTGATGACGGCGCGGCCGCTTTTGGTTGCCATACGAGCACGGAAGCCGTGCGAGCGCTTGCGCTTGAGAACGCTGGGTTGAAAAGTGCGTTTCATAACTCGTTATTCCCACGTGGTTTTAGGACGGAACGTCAATACTAGAAGACCCGTATCAGCAGGTCGCCGAACGGGGAGATCCAATTCAAGACCGGAAATTGTAGAGCCTTCCTGCGCCAGGTGCAATTTTTCCGTGCCGATATTCATCGGTTGGTGAGGGCTCGTCGGTGAAATATCCGCCAATGCTCAAGGGCTTTGCTCATACTGAAGACTGCAATAATTATAATTATATAAGATAACTGATGTTGTTATTAATGGTAGGGATAGTAATTGTGGATAAAGCATTTTTGTATTTAATTATCAATATCTTATTGTTATAAAAAATCTGTGTAAAAGCGTGGGGTAAAGGGCGCTAAAGCTGTGGTTGACCTGTGCATGCTGTGGGATAAGTTGGAAATTTTCCAGGTTATCCGCGGGTTATACGCAAGGCGTAGAAAGGTTTTCAGGATACTTGTCCACAGGTGCTGCAGGGCGTATTTCCGTGTGGATAACAGGGGCTTTGGGCGCTACAATGGCCGGCCTTTTTCAACCGATGGTGAAATGAGTGTCGCTCGCGCTTTGGCATCAGTGTCTGGACTATTTGCAAGATGAGCTCAGCTCCCAGCAGTTCAACACCTGGATACGCCCGCTTCAGGCAGAGCAGGGAGAAGCCAACGAGCTTTTCCTGCTCGCGCCGAACCGCTTTGTGCGTGACTGGGTGAGCGACAAATATGCCAGGCGGATCAGCGAAATCATGCGCGAACTGGCACCCACCAAGCCGCCCAGGGTAAGCCTGAGTGTGGGTAGCCGTCGCGCCGCTGCACCGGCCCCGCAGCCGCGCGATCTGGGCCATCCGGTATCGGCCACGCCTGCCGGAGAAAGCGCGCCTGCGGTGCATACGCCGCCCCGGGGGGATATTGCGGATGAGCGTGAAATCAATCGCTTGAGTCAGGAAACGTCGCGTCGCTCGGGCACCCGGCAGGTGCAGGTAGAGGGAAGTCTCAAGCACGGTAGCGGACTTAACCCGAACTTCACCTTTGAAACTTTCGTTGAGGGCAAGTCCAACCAGCTGGCCCGGGCGGCTTCGCGTCAGGTGTCTGAAAATCCCGGTGGGGCCTATAATCCACTGTTTTTGTACGGGGGTGTGGGGCTGGGTAAAACCCACTTGATGCATGCGGTAGGCAACGCGTTGGCAGGGCACCGGGAAAATGCTCGGGTGGTATACCTGCATTCAGAGCGCTTCGTTGCCGATATGGTCAAGGCGCTGCAGCTCAATGCCATCAATGATTTCAAGCGTTTTTACCGCAGCGTTGATGCGCTGCTGATTGATGACATCCAGTTTTTTGCCGGCAAGGAGCGTTCTCAGGAAGAGTTTTTCCACACGTTCAATGCGCTGCTGGAAGGCGGCCAGCAGATGATCCTGACCTCGGATCGCTACCCGAAGGAAATCAACGGCGTTGAAGAGCGGCTGAAGTCGCGTTTTGGCTGGGGGCTGACGGTGGCCATCGAACCGCCGGAGCTTGAGACCCGGGTGGCCATCCTGATGAAAAAGGCCGATCAGGCGAAGGTGGATCTGCCCCACGACGCGGCCTTTTTCATCGGCCAGAAGATCCGTTCCAACGTGCGCGAGCTTGAAGGTGCGCTGAAAAAGGTCATCGCTGACTCGCACTTCATGGGCAAGCCGATCACCCAGGATTTCATTCGCGAGTCGCTCAAGGATCTGCTGGCGCTGCAGGACAAGCAGGTCGGCGTGGACAACATCCAGCGCACCGTGGCCGAGTACTATAAAATCAAGGTGGCGGATCTTTTGTCCAAGCGGCGCTCGCGCTCGGTGGCGCGGCCCCGCCAGGTTGCCATGGCGCTGGCCAAGGAGCTGACCAATCACAGCTTGCCCGAGATTGGTGATGCCTTTGGCGGCCGCGACCACACCACGGTGCTGCATGCCTGTCGCAAGGTAAAAGCGCTGCAGGAAGAAAGCGCCGATATTCGTGAAGATTACAAGAATCTGCTGCGCCTGTTGACCAGTTGATTGTCCCGGCGCCCAGAAACCAACCCTTCAAGTCGAAACCCTCACGTCAAACCCCGGAGCCTTGATGAAATTTTCCATTTCCCGAGAAGCCCTGCTGCGGCCGTTAACGCTGGTGGCCGGCGTGGTAGAGCGCCGCCAGACGCTGCCGGTGCTCTCCAACGTGCTGATTGAAGTTGACGGCGATCAGGTGGCCCTGACCGGCACCGATCTTGAGGTAGAGCTGATTGGCCGCACCGTGGCCAGCGCCGTCGAGCAGCAAGGCGCGGCCACCGTGCCCGCGCGCAAGCTGATGGATATCTGCAAATCGTTGCCTGAACAGTCCGACATCCAGCTGTCGGTTGAAGAAGGCCGTGCGGTGCTGAGAAGCGGCCGCTCGCGTTTTACCCTGTCTACCCTGCCAGTGGCCGAATTCCCTAATATTGAAGAGACGGATGGCAGCCAGGAGCTCAGCATTCCTCGGGGAACCCTTAAGCACCTGATCGAAACCACTGCCTTTGCCATGGCACAGCAGGACGTGCGCTACTATCTCAACGGCATGCTGCTGGAGATGCAGAGCCACCTGCTGCGCGCCGTTGCCACCGATGGTCATCGCCTGGCGATGTGCTCGCGAGAGCTTGAAGTCAACGTTGCCGAGCCGCAAAAGCTGATTGTGCCGCGCAAGGGGATTCTGGAACTTTCCCGCCTGCTCGACGACAGCGACGAGCCGGTGAGCCTGACGCTGGGCGCTACCCATGTGCGTGCCCACACCGGCGACTTCACCTTTACCTCGAAGCTGATCGACGGCAAGTTCCCCGACTACGAACGCGTGGTGCCCCGGGGCGGCGATAAAGTGATGCTGGCCGAGCGTGCCGAACTGCGTCAGGTGCTATCGCGTACGGCCATTCTGTCCAACGAGAAGTACCGTGGCGTGCGCCTGTATCTGGAACCCGGCAATCTCAAAGTGATGGCCAATAATCCCGAGCAGGAAGAGGCTGAAGAAAGCGTGGCCGTGGAATACGACGGCCCGGCGATGGAAATGGGCTTCAACGTTGGGTATTTGATCGACGTGATGGGCGTGCTTAACGAAGACCGCGTACAAATGACCCTGGCTGATCCCAACAGCAGCGCGCTGCTGGAAGAGCCCGGCGGTGGCGACGCGCTTTACGTGGTCATGCCCATGCGGCTGTAGTCGTAAAGCACATGCCGCCTCGTTGGCCGTTATCCGGACGCGTTCAAGCCCTTGCCTGCCGGCAAGGGCTTTTTTGCAGCCGGATTTTTCCTCTGCCATGATGATTTCAACGAGTAAAAACGGCATGTTATCCACGGTGGCCGGCGCTGATGGCTCTGGCCTGCCACTGTATTGTGTCCGATGTTGTCAACAGGTGAGCAAACGTGAACGAAACTGATCCAGGCATGATGGATGCCGGGCAGCTGGTTGCGCTGTTCAAGGCCGGCAAGATGTCTCCCGTTGAGGCAACCCAGGCAGCGCTTGAGCGTATTGAGCGTTTTAACGACAAGGTCAACGCCTATATCCACGTGGATCATGAGGGTGCCAGGCGGGCGGCACATGCCTCTGCCAGGCGCTGGGGGCAGGGCCAGCCCGCAAGTCCCATTGACGGGGTGCCGGTCTCGCTGAAGGACTTGACCGAAGTGGCCGGCATGCCGGCACGGGAAGGCTCGCTTACCATGCCGGACACCCTGTGCGAAAAAGATGCTCCGCCGGCACGGATGCTGCGCGAGGCGGGTGCTGTGCTGCTGGGCAAGACCAACAGCCCCGAGTTTGGCTGGAAGGCAGTGACTGATAACCGGGTGTACGGCGCCACGGCCAATCCCTGGGATACCCGGCTGACGCCGGGCGGCTCCTCCGGCGGTGCAGCGGCGGCGGCCGCGCTTAATATGGGGGTATTGCACCAGGGAGGAGACTCCGGCGGATCGATTCGTATTCCGGCGGCATTTACCGGGGTGTTCGGCTTCAAGCCGTCGTTCGGGTGGACACCACAGTGGCCGCCAGCCAAGGAGCCGACGCTATCCCACATTGGCCCGCTGACACGCAACGTTCGTGATGCGGCACGGATGCTTAACGTCATTGGCCGCTATGACTTCCATGATCCCTATGCCGTGCGTGGTCAGCCCGATGATTGGGGCGTGGACCTGGACTGCGACCTGCGCGACCTGCGCGGCCTGCGCATTGCCTATTCGCCGGATCTGGGCTATGCCCGGGTGGACCCGCAAATTGCGGAGCGGGTGCGCGAAGCGGCCGCAAAGCTCGAAACGCTGGGCGCCGAAGTGGTCGAGATGCATCCGGGGTTTGCATCACCCATCGATGTCTTTCGCCGCCTGTGGTTTACCGCCTCGCTTGAGCTTTGGTCCCAGTGTGATGAAAAACAGCGCGCCCAGCTGGACCCGGGGCTTGTCGCCAATGCGCGGCAGGCAGAAAACTGGAGTGCGGTGGAGCTGTTCCGTGCCCAGGCTGACCGCGCCCGGTTGACCATGGAGCTTGAACACTTCAACCAGTCCTATCATCTGCTGATGACGCCCACCGTGCCCATCGAGCCGTTCGAGACCCATCAGGAAGTACCGCCGGGCAGCGGCATGCGTGACTGGGAAGAGTGGGCGCCGTTTTCCTATCCGTTCAACCTTAGCCAGCAGCCGGCGGCCTCCGTTCCCTGCGGCTTTACTGCCAACGGTTTGCCGGTAGGCTTTCAGCTGGCCGGTGGCAAGCATGATGATGTCAGAGTGTTGCGGGCCTGTAACGCTTTTATGGAGGCGTATCCACCGCGCTTTCCAGCGATGCCCGACCCTACCTGGCAGCCGACCTGACCGGCGGCGCATCGTTTCTTTTGTTATCGCCAACCCGGGAACCGGATGAATATTGAACAGCTAAGCTTTCACGGGCTACGTAATCTGCAGCCGGTTACCCTGTATCCGGGGCCGGGCATCAACCTGCTTAGCGGAGCCAACGGCAGTGGTAAAACCAGCCTGCTGGAAGGCATGCATATTCTGGGTATGGGGCGTTCCTTTCGTACTCGTCAGCTGAAAAACGCGATTCAGCACGACGCTGCAGAACTGACCCTGTTCGGACGGCTGGCAGGAGAGTCGGATGCACGCGGGACAACCCTGGGGGTACGCCGGCTGAGGGATGAGCGAGAGCTGGAATTGCGCTTGAATGGCGAACGTCCGGCACGTCTTTCCGAACTGGTCGAAGCCTTGCCACTGCAATTGATCAACCCTGATGCTTTCCGCCTGCTGGAAGGTTCGCCGGCGGGTCGGCGGGAGTTTCTCGATTGGGGTGTGTTTCACGTGAAACATGAGTTTTTAACCGGCTGGAAGCGTACCCGCAGGGCGTTGAAACATCGGAATGCCCTTCTCAGGCATGGTAGAATGAATACCCGGCTGGACGCGAACCAGCTGGATGCCTGGGAACATGAGCTGGCCACTTGGGGCGAGCAGGTCGACCGGCTGCGCCAGGACTGGTTCAGTGCGTTTCTGCCGTTCTTCGAGCAGACGCTTGAGGCGCTTATGCCCCTTGACGGGCTGAGCCTTCACTACGCCCGGGGATGGGATAAAAAACGTTCGCTGAGCGACGTGCTGAGGGCCGCTCGGGCAACCGATGAGCACATGGGGTTTACCCAGCAAGGGCCACAGCGCGCTGATTTGCGTATCCGGATCAATAAAAAGCCGGCAATCGAGGTTCTTTCCAGAGGCCAGCAGAAGCTGGTAGTCAGCGCGCTCAAGCTTGCTCAGGGCCGGCTTCTGGAAAGCACTTCAAGGCTTGGCGGCACTTCAGGGCGGCACTGCGTGTATCTCATCGATGATTTGCCTGCAGAGTTGGATAACTATCATCAACAGCGTTTCTGCGAGCTGCTTGAAGCGATGCAGTGCCAGGCATTTATTACCAGCGTTGAACCGAACGCCTTACACAATCGCTGGCTTCCTGAAACAGCCATCAAAATGTTTCACGTGAAACAGGGTAGGCAGGAAGCACCGGCTCAGCCGGCATTAAGTCAGCTGGTGGAAGGGTAGACGGCACGGAACGAGACAGACTTCACGACGGAGTGGTCAATGAGCGATCAGGCTTACGATTCATCAAGCATCAAGGTGCTCAAGGGACTGGACGCGGTGCGCAAGCGTCCAGGCATGTATATCGGTGACACCGACGACGGCACCGGGCTGCACCATATGGTTTTCGAGCTGGTGGATAACTCCATCGATGAAGCCCTTGCCGGACACTGCAGCGAAATCCGTGTCGTCATTCACCCGGACGAGTCCATTACCGTCAGCGATAACGGTCGCGGCATACCCACCGAGATTCATGAAGAAGAGGGGGTTTCTGCTGCTGAGGTCATCATGACCGTGCTGCACGCCGGCGGCAAGTTCGACGATAACTCCTACAAGGTGTCCGGCGGTCTGCACGGCGTCGGGGTTTCCGTGGTTAACGCGCTATCGGAAGAGCTGCGCCTGACCATCTGGCGTCAGGGCGAGATGTTTGAGCAGATCTATAACGATGGTGTTCCCAGAGCGCCCCTTGGCCAGGTCGGCACGACTGAAAAAAGCGGCACCCAGGTACATTTTCAGCCGTCGGTAGACACGTTTACCAACATCGAGTTCCACTACGATATTCTGGCCAAACGCCTACGCGAGCTGTCGTTCCTCAATTCGGGTGTGGCCATCCGGCTGATGGATGAGCGCAGTGGTAAAGAAGAGCTGTTCCACTATGAAGGTGGCTTGAAGGCTTTCGTTGAGTACATCAACACCAATAAAACGACGCTGAACCCGGTGTTCCACTTCACCGCCGAGCGCGAAGACGGCATCGAAGTGGAAGTGGCCATGCAGTGGTGCGATACCTATACGGAAAGCATCTTCTGCTATACCAACAATATCCCCCAGCGCGACGGCGGTGCCCACTTGGCCGGTTTTCGCGCATCATTGACGCGCACGCTCAATCACTACATTGAAGCCGAAGGCCTGCTCAAAAAAGCCAAGGTCAGCACCGCCGGTGATGACGCCCGGGAAGGGCTGACGGCGATTGTGTCGGTCAAGGTGCC
>NZ_JAKDUR010000033.1 GCF_030457605.1 Halomonas sp. | reverse complement strand
ACAGAAATACCCCACTAAGAAAAATGCCAGTCAGCGTTAACTGACTGGCATTACGCCTCTGGCGCAGGGTTTCACTATAATTACGAGTTACCACATGATGTTGCCCCTATGCACAGCACTCCCCCGCCGCCCATTTCTGGCCGGTTGTGCCTCGATTTCCTGCCTGTTGAGCGCCACCACTTTTGCTCAAGGTACGACCGAGCTGGATACCATGACCGTCACGTCGGCTTCTGCATCGGGCTATGCCGTCGACCCTGTTCACGCACCGGCCAGTATTTCCGTCATTACCCGGGAAGATCTCGAGGGCAAATCCTACCGGGACATTTCCCAGGCACTACAGAGCGTACCGGGCGTCTATGTGGATGACGGTTCTTCGGGAAAAGGTGGTACCGGTGAAATTTCCATCCGCGGCATGGACGCCAAATACACGTTGATATTGGTGGACGGCATTCCCCAGGGCTCAAATCAGGCCTACTACAACGGTAACGGCTCAGGGGCGGAATTTGGCTGGCTGCCGCCGATGTCCGCCATTGAGCGTATTGAGGTCATTCGTGGGCCGATGTCGACGCTTTACGGCTCGGATGCTCTGGGCGGGGTCATCAACGTCATCACCAAGGACACACCGGACGAATGGCACGGCACCGTCAACCTCGACACCATGATCCAACAGGATTCCGACAGCGGTGATCGCCACAAGGCGCAGTTCCGCCTCAGTGGGCCGTTGATCGAAGATACCCTTGCGGCCACCATCACCGGTGCCACCCTGACTCGGGATGAAGACGAAAAAGCCGGTGGCTACCGCGATTTTGACCGACGCAACCTGAACGCCAAACTCGACTGGACGCCCGACGCTGCCAATCGCCTGAGCTTCGAGGCCGGGTATGGCAAGCAACGCACCCAGGGCGAGCCCGCCAACACCGGCAGCGAGACTGATCTGCAAAACCAGCGTCGTCACCAGACGCTTCGCCATACGCTGAAATGGGGCGACGGGTTGACCACACGCAGCTATGTACAGCGCGAGGAAGTCACCCAGGACGACACTTCCTACCATTCGATTTACGAGCGTATTACCGCCAATACCGCCACCATTCTGCCGCTGGCTGACCACCTTTTGACCCTCGGCGCACAGTATCGCGAGCAGCGCACGGAAAATCCTGATCGCGGCTTTGGCGATGCCAACCTGGAACGCTGGGATAGTGCCATCTTTGCCGAAGATGAGTGGTTTTTGACCGAACGTTTCTCATTGACTACCGGCGCACGCTGGGTCAAGGATGAAAATTACGGCACTGAAATCACTCCCCGCCTGTACGGTGTGTTCAGTGCTACACCGGCCTTCACACTCAAAGGGGGCGTTAGCGCCGGCTATCGTACGCCGGATCTCAAGCAGGGCGACTCGAACTGGATCGAGGGCGGCGGCGGCCCCAACTGCGCGGGCTGCCGAGACATGGGCAACTCGGCGCTGGAGCCGGAAAAAAGCACCACCTATGAGCTGGCTACGCTATGGCAGGGAGACGGCGGCATGGAGGCTGGCCTGACGCTGTACCACACACAGTACAAGGACAAGATCGAGAAGCCGATTCTCTGCGATACTCGCGACGGTGACGCCAGCTGCTTTTTCCAGGGCCAGTCCTACACCGCCGTTTACCAGTACATCAATGTAGACAAGGCAACGGTTAACGGTGCCGAGCTAACCTTTGAAACACCGCTAACCGAACAGCTGGACCTACGTTCGTCGTACACCTTTACCGACAGCGAGCAAAAAAGTGGCGACAATGCCGGCATGCCGCTCAATGACCAGCCGCGTCACCGGGCAACGTTGGGACTCGATTGGCAGGCAAGCGAAGCCACTCAGCTCTGGAGCCAGGCACGCTACAAGGGCGAGGCACAGCAGGTAGCCGGACGCCGCGGATTGAGCAAGGCCTACCCCAGCTATACGCTGGTGGATGCAGGGCTGCGCCACGCCCTCACGCCAGCGGTGGACGTCTACGGCGGGATTTATAATCTGCTCGACAAGAACGTGAACGAGGACGACTACGGCCGCGAGCTGGACGGCCGCCGCTTCAATGCAGGTATTAGCGTAAGCTTCTAACCGCTGATGCCGACTACCCTGCCGCCGCGATAGGCACAAAAGTGGCGGCAGTCAGCGCGGCCAGATCCGCTGGGGCCAGAGTGATTTCCAGCCCTCGTTTGCCGGCACTTACATAGACCTCATCAAGCGCCTCGGCCGACGTATCAATAAACGTGGGCAGGCGCTTTTTCTGCCCCAGCGGACTCACTCCGCCAAGCACGTAGCCGGTGGCACGCTCGACCTCGGCAGGTGGCGCCATGGCGGCTTTTTTCGCGCCTGCCACCCGGGCGAGCTGTTTTAAGCCAAGCTGGCTTTCGACCGGCACGATGCCTACCGCCAGGCGCTTGCCGTCCAGCAATACCACCAGCGTTTTGAAGATGCACTCGGGTGTCACGCCCAACTTCTCCGCCGCTTCGAGGCCGTAAGAGGCCGCGCTTTCATCGTGGGTGTAGGTGTGAGTCGCAAAGGCAACGTGGGCTTTTTTGGCGGCGTCAATGGCTGGTGTCATGGCTAACCTCCATGCATTCAAGTCAGGGTAATCGAGGTGACCGGCCGCAGCTCCAGCTGGCGGCAGCGCTGCTCCAGCGTGGCGACGATGCTATCGGCATCCTTGAGCTCATCCCTGGCGAGTTTGATATCCAGCAGCATGAAACTGCCTACCTGCGCCAGCCGAATGTTCTCGGGCGCTACCGCCAGTGTATCCTGCGTTATCAGCGCCTGACGCAGGGCATCACCGGGCGTTGCCAGCATCACCTCACGCAGCGCGTCGCGAGTCATGCGCCAGGGGATTCGCAGGAAATAGCCCACGATCAGCAGCACCATGACCGGATCGGCAAAACGCGCCCATGCCGCCCAGGGCGTCAGACCAAGGACAAAAGTCACCGCAAAGCCGACCAGCACCGCCGCACTCAGCCATGTATCCATTTGCCACTGGCGGACTTCAGCCGCCAGCAACGGTGCGTTGACTCGCACCGCACAGCGCTGGAGGTATCCCCAGCTCAGCGCGCAGCCCACCACGTTGAGCACGCCAAACGCCAGCGCCAGATCAAGGCTGACGGTGCGCCCGCCGTGCGCCAGGCTCCACAGGGCGGCTCCCAGCGATGCCAGACACACCAGTCCGATCATCACGCCCTTGAGCAGTACCGTCAGCGGCTCCACTGTCAGGCGGCCAAAGGGGTAGCGCCCGCAGGCAGGCCGTTGCACACAGCGGTGCGCCCAGAGCGACAAGACCACCAGTGCCAGGCTCATCAGCGAATAGCCGCTGTCAAACAGAATGGTCATGGAACCGCTGGCCACACCCAGTGCCAGCCCGGAAAAAGCAAACGCCGCGGCAGAAATAGCGGAAAACCGTAGGGCGCGACGCTCAATCGTTACGGCACTCACCGTAATATCTCCTGAAAAAAATGCATCATTGCCGCACTATTATCGCTGATCCGACGATATCAGGGAACATTATTCGGCCGACCACTCGCCGTGAACACATTGCATTTAAGCCTTTCGTCTGCCGCGGTATGGTAAAAGCGTTGGCGCTGACCGACACTAGAACTGAGTCAACCGCCTCCATGTGCTTCACAGGCGCCGGCCTGTGACACCAGGCCCCACAGAACCCACAGAAGAAGGAGCCACCGGAACACGCCAGGGAACGACACGGTCATGCCAACGGCCTCGCCCGTGTCGATGTTGCTATCAACGCAGGAGTGCTTCCAACGATGGTCCGACTCGAAAAGAAAGCCACACGGCTTTATGTGCTCGACACGAACGTACTGATCCACGACCCCATGGCGCTTTACCACTTCGACGAGCACGACGTGGTGATCCCCATGACAGTGCTTGAAGAGCTGGACAAGCACAAAAACGGCATCCGTGATATTGCCCGCACTGCCCGTCAGGTCAGCCGCACCCTTTCCGACCTGACTCACCGAGCCAGCTTTGCCGATATTGAACGCGGCATCCCTCTCCCCCGCGCCACCGGCGAACCCGGCCGGCTGCGCTTTTTATGCTACGACGACCTGAAGCCTCTTGATCGCCTGTTCTCCAGCGCCGACAACCGCCTGCTGGCGGAAACCTGCCGGTTGCGGGATGAGCGTCCCGATGCCTCGGTAATTCTGGTATCGAAAGACATCAACCTGCGCATCAAGGCAGCGGCCCTGAACGTTCCGGTAGAAGACTACCTGAGCGACCGCGCCTTCGACGACAGCGACAGCATGATTGAAGGCGCGGCGGTTTACAGCCGCGACCCACACGCTGCCCCGCTGTGGGAGACGCTGGATGTGCAGGTCAACGTCGAGCGCGTGGAACAGCGCACCTTTTACCAGCTGAAAGGCGACATCCCCAAGGAATGGCATTCGGGCATGCTGGTATCGGACAGCGAAAACGGCGCCGAATTCGAAGCCATCGTGCGCGATATATCTCCCTCCACCGCGCGTCTTGAACTGCTCACCAACTACCGTCATCACGGCGGCGTATGGGGCGTTCACGCCCATGACAGCCGGCAGAACTTTACCCTCAACCTGCTGATGGACAAAGACATTGACCTGGTTACCATCGCCGGCAACGCGGGTACCGGCAAGACATTCATGACACTCGCCGCGGCATTCCAGCAGACACTGGATCATCGTGACTTCGAGCGCATCGTGTTTACTCGCGCGCCCATTGCCATGGGGGAAGACATCGGCTTTCTGCCCGGCACCGAAGAAGAGAAAATGTCACCGTGGATGGGCGCCTTCCACGACAACATGGATAATCTGCTGCGCAGCGAAGAAGGCGAGTCCAGCTGGGACGACAGCGCCACCCGCCAGCTGATCGGCTCGCGCGTGCAAATCCGCTCGCCCACTTTCATGCGCGGGCGCACGCTCAACGATACGCTGCTGATTATCGACGAGGCGCAGAACTTCACCCCCAAGCAGCTCAAGGGGCTCATCAGCCGTGCGGGGAAAAACACCAAGATCGTCTGCCTGGGCAACGTCGGCCAGATTGACACGCCCTACCTCACCGCCAATACCTGCGGCATGGCCGCCGTGGTCGAGCGCTTTCGCGACTGGCCCCACGCCGGCCACATCACGCTGAAAAGCGTGGAGCGTTCGCGCCTGGCGCTGGCCGCCGAAGAACTGTTGTAGCCAGCCCTGCTTGCGACTTCCTGACCGCGCCACGCGCGGTCAGGCTTGTGGCGGCTGCTTCGCTCCCTGTTTTTCGCCATCGGCTTTTTCCCGGCTCTTGTCGCTGTCCTCATGGTTCATTCCGTCATGGCTCGCATCCGCGTGCCAGGGGTGCTCCGCGCCCAGCGTATCGGCCGCGTGGGCACGCCGGCTGCCCATGGGGCGCTCGCGCCCCACAGTGGTATCCCTGCGCGTCTGGCGCTCCATCTGGGCGTTGATTTCCGCCCCCAGCAAAACCACAAACGCCGACAACCAGAACCACAGCATCAACACCACCACGGCCCCCAGCGAGCCGTACAGCTCGCTGAAGCTGGCAAAATAACGCACATAAAGCGATAGCCCGCCCGAGCCAAAAAGCCACAGCATGGTGGCCAGCAACGTCCCCACGCTCAGCCACTGCCAGCGCGGCGCCCGGCGGTACGGGGCAAAGCGGTAGAGCAATGCAATGATCAGGCTCATGACCACCAGCAGTATCGGCCAGCGTAGCCAGTAAAGCAGCTGCTCCAGCAAAGACGACAGCGGCATGGCCTCAACGCCAAACGGCACAATGGCAATAAAGCCCAGCGTCAACAGCGTCATTACGATCAGCCCGAGGGTCAGCGCCATCACCATGGCGCCTCGCTGCATCCGGCCACGCTGATCGGGCTCGCCGTATACCACATTAAGCCCGGTAATCAGCCCTCGCACGCCTTTCGAGGCCACAAACATGGCAATCAGCGAACTGATCAGCGCGGCCGTGCCGCTGCGTTTTTCTGCGCTTTCCGCGACTTTCCGGGTTTGTTTGGCAATCAGTTCGGCTGCATCCGGCGGCATGAAATGGCTCAGCTCACGCAGCTGTTGGCTGGCTTCGTAGGGGTCAAATACCAGCCCGCCGATGGATACCACCGCGGCAATGGCCGGAAACAGCGCCAGCAACGCATAAAAGGCCACGCCTGCGGCCAGCATGGTGATGCGGTCCCGTTCGGCTTCATGCAGCACGCGCCAGGCAATATCGCGCCAGCCGCGACGTGGGATCTGCTCGGGGTGCCGGGCGTTTCGCCCTCGCTGTGCATCGCTCACAGGTCAGGCCAGCCGCGCACTCAAAAAGCGGCTGATATCTTCAATCTGCGCGGGGCATAGCGAATGCGCCATCTCATAACGCCGGAACTCCACCGTATAGCCCTGGGCACGCAACGCTTCAACGCCCTCGCGTCCCAGGTTTTCCGGAACGATAGGGTCGGCGGTACCGTGGTGGACTTCTATGGGCAAGGGACGATTGGCCTCAGCAAGTGCCAGCTCATCGGGGTTGGCCAGATATGTCGACATGGCCAGCAGGCCGGCAAGCGGCTGATCAAACGTCAGCGCTGCCTGATAGGCCACCGCCCCGCCCTGGGAAAACCCGGCGACGATAATGCGGCGGCTATCAATGCCCTGATCCATTTGCGCCTGTATCAGCTGCTGGATCCGCTCGGCCGAGCGCGTCAGCTGCGTTGCATCCACCTTGCGGCCCAGATCCACGGATAAAATGTCGTACCAGGCCGGCATCGTCATCCCATTATTGACGGTGACCGCCAACCGCGGCGCATGGGGCATGATAAAACGCACGTCCGCATCGGCCGGCAGATCAAGCTGGGGCACCAGCGGCGCGAAATCATGGCCGTCAGCGCCCAGCCCGTGAAGAATAAATACGCAGGCGTTAGCCGGTCGGCCGGACGATGGCTCGATGATCAGCTCGCTGGGTGACGTCATGATGAGTGTTCCTTGCAATAAAACGGTCGATGAAAGCGCTGGGTAAAAACCCGCGGCAACACGTTCTGTAAAACATTTTGTAAACCGGGCGCTACCCTGACACAAAGCGCCGGGCAAGGCGACGACCTTCTTAAAAAGGCCAGATCAGCGGTATCAACGACAGCGCAATCGCTGCCGTCAACAGGTTAAGGCCGCCGCCCACACGCAAAAAGTCGCGCAGCTGATAACCGCCGGGGCCATACACCATCAAATTGGTCTGGTAGCCCAGCGGCGTTAAAAAACTGGTCGATGCCGCAAACATAAGCGCCACCACAAAAGGCATGGGGCTAACGCCCAGGCTTTCCGCCGCCGACATGGCCACGGGAAACATGATGACCGCCGCGGCGTTATTGGTCACCACCTCGGTCAACAGCGCCACCACGATGTAAACACACACCAACAGCAGCCAGGGGCTTCCCGAAGATAACGATATTACCGCATCAGCAAGCGTATTGGCCGCTCCCGAGCCGGTCAACGCCGCTCCCACCCCGAACGAGGCGGCAATGGTCAACAATACCTGAACATCCAGACTGCGCTTGGCGCTACCCACCGAACAACAGCCGGTTAACAGTACCGCCGCCGCCCCCATGACAGCAGCATTCAGCAGGCTGGTCACGCCAAGGGCAGCAAGGCTGGCCACACTGAACAGAATCCCCCAGGCAAGCGGCGCCTTTTCATGAGCCGGTCGCGCTGCACCGTTCAGCTCGCTGACCAGCAAAAACTCCCGGGACTGACGATGGCGCGCCAAAAACGGCGGGCGTACTTCCAGCAGCAGCACGTCTGCCGGCTGTAACCGCACGTGCCCCAGGTTGCCGGTCACCCGCTCGCCACCCCGGCAAATGGCCAGTACCACTGCTCCGTAAAGCGTACGAAAGCGTCCGTCGCGTATCCGCTGGCCAATAAACTGGCACTGGCGCGACACCACTACCTCGACCAGCCGACGCTCCTTGAACGTGGTTTCCAGATTGGAATGGGTATCCCGGGACGGCAGCAGCCCGCGGATCTGCTGCAGCTCCACCGCCGCCGAGCGTGTGCCGGCAAACACCAGCCGGTCGCCGCCCTTGAGCACCTCGCCCGGGCCCACGACACTTACGATGTTGCCGGCACGTTCGATCTCCACCAGAAATAGCTCGCGCAGGTGGCGCAGGCCGGCTTCTTCCACCGTGCGCTCGGCCAGCGGCCCACCGGCATCCACTTCCATCTCGATGGTGAACTCCCGGGGATTGGCAAATGCCCGGGACGCGCCCTCGCGCCGCGGTAACAGCACCGGTGCCACGGTCAGCAAATAAACCAGCCCGGCAAGCGCAACGGGAATACCCACCCAGGCCAAATCAAAAAGCCCCATGTTCAGCGCCGGGTAGCGCTCTCGCAACAGGCCATAGACGACCAGATTGGTACTGGTGCCAAACAGCGTGATAGTACCGCCCAGAATGGAAGCAAAGCTTAACGGCAGCAAAAACCGTTGGGCCGAAAATCCCAGCCGGCGACTCCAGCTCAGCACCGCCGGCAGGTAAGCCGCCACAATCGGGGTATTGTTCAACAGGCCACTCAGTGAGGCCACCGGCACCAGCAGCCGGAAAAGCGCCCGGCGCTCACTGCGGGGGCGGCCCAACACATGGCGCACCAGCAGATCGATGCCGCCGGTTTCCCGAATACCCGCCACCAACACATACATGCACGCCACGGTAAACAGCCCGCTGTGGGAAAAGCCGCCCAGCGCTTCTTCCGGGCTGAGCACACCCAGCACCAGCAGCAGCATGACCGCGCCCAGCAAAATGACATCCGAGCCCAGGCGCGACAGCGCCATCAGCGGAAAAATCGTCAGCACCACGCCAATGGCAATCCAAGCATCCAGCGACATTACAAACGCCCTTTGGTTATCCGTCAGGCCATTGTGACGCCGCCTCAATATTCTAAAAAGTTATTTTTAGGACCACATTAATTCCATTATTACATATG
Source organism: Halomonas sp. (assembly GCF_030457605.1). GTDB lineage: Bacteria > Pseudomonadota > Gammaproteobacteria > Pseudomonadales > Halomonadaceae > Vreelandella. Next base: position 11,443 of record NZ_JAKDUR010000033.1, on the reverse strand, counting down.
CAAATTAAAGGCAATAAAAAACCCCGCCGTAGCGGGGTTTTTCAGCTTCCGACTTTTAGCCGGTAGCCAACATCATAAAGATCAAGTCGTTTGTGACTTAGTCTTCTGCTTTGATGTTGGAAGCCTGAAGGCCTTTTTTGCCCTGTGTGACGTCGAAGGAAACCTTCTGGCCGTCTTGCAGAGTTTTGAAGCCGTCAGCTTGAATTTCGGAGAAGTGCGCGAACAGGTCGTCGCCATTGTCGTCCGGAGAAATGAAGCCGAAGCCTTTAGTGTCGTTAAACCACTTAACGGTACCAGTTGCCATTATCGAAAATCCTCGATGTAGCGAAATATGGAGCCGGGAAATACCCGAATTGCAGTGGGTAGAACAAGAAACTTTCACCAGACTCAACGCGTGAGGCGCTTCGATGCTGCTGACAACGTTCGACTTGCTAACCAACTGCGAAGCATCATGGCCTTTCCCCGAGCGCACGTCAACACAATCCGTAAAATAATGTTGTGGGATTCAATCATGTACATTAACGATACAAAAATCGGAACTCGTATACGACGCGCACATCCAATACCTTGTACGTGATGGCTTTGGCTCACCAACTCACAGGAGCATCCATGATGCTATCTACTCACTTTCGCCTGTTGCCGCTTGCTGCGGCATTTGCTGCCGGCATGGCTGTCTCGACGAGCCACGCCGCCGAGACCACAAACGCCACCGACGGTGCCAGCACGGCCGTTTTTGCCGGCGGTTGTTTCTGGTGCATGGAGCCGCCCTTTGATCATCAGGCCGGCGTCACCGACACGACGTCGGGCTATATCGGCGGCGAGCTTGAGAACCCCAGCTATGAAGAAGTGTCACGCGGCGGTAGCGGCCACGCCGAGGCGGTTCAGGTGACCTATGACGCCGATAAAATCAGCTACGCCCAGCTACTGGAGATTTTCTGGCGCAACATTGACCCCTTTGCCAGGGATCGCCAGTTCTGCGATAGCGGCAGCCAGTATCGTTCGGCGATTTTTTACGCCAATGACCGCCAGCGCAAACTGGCCGAAGCTTCCAAAGCCGAGATGCAGGAACGCTTTGACCGGGACATTGCCACGCAGGTTGTCCCCGCCGGGGCCTTCTGGGACGCGGAGGACTACCACCAGAACTATTACGAAAAAAACCCACTGCGCTACAAGTTCTACCGTTTCAGCTGCGGACGCGATGACCGCCTGGAAGAAGTATGGGGCGACGAGGCCGGTGGCCCCGTGTTTGATTGAGTGCCTGGTGGGTCAGGCATGTCGATAACGCCGCCACGCACCCAGCAACACGCTCATGCACAGCCAGGCAAGCGCGGCGGCGACCAGATCATCGGCGACGATGCCCAACCCGCCGGGCATTGCTTCTGCCCAGCTGACCGGCGGCGGCTTGAGGGCATCAAGGCCGCGATAAAGCGCAAACGCCACCATCAGCCACGGCCACTGCCCCAGGGCAGTGGCGCCGCGTCTGTACACAAGCCCCAGCAGCGCCAGCGGAAACGCGATGATTTCATCCAGCACGATGCTGCCCGCATCGCCGCGGGCAAAATACTCGGCAGAAGCAAGATGACACACCGGCACGGCCAACAACGCCAGCACGGCAATAATGGCGCCCTGGCGCCCTGGCGTTTTATCCCCCAGCCACCACGCCAGCACCACGCCCCACAGTGAGCCAAACGTCCCCGGGGCAAACGGAATAAACCCGACCCCGAGGCCCGTTGCCAGCCACAAATTCAGCGTTTCCAATTAGCCGGCCTGCTGCGCTTCGCGCTCAAGATCGGCGGTAACGTCACCGCTCAACGCAAGCGCCTTGCCCAGCTGGTCGAGCCAGGCGCGCTCCATGGGGTTTTGCTCATCCACCACCGCCACGCTGACCAGGTACATTTCCCGCGCGGCCTGGGGCGAGTCGGCCTCCTGTGCCAGCGCCTCGGCATCCAGCGGCGCTTGCAGGGTCTGCTCTACCCAGCGCTTAAGCTCGTCGTCGGCGCCCATTTCTTCGATCTGGCCGGAAATCAGTGCCTGTTCCTGCTCATCGATATGACCATCCGCGCGCGCGGCCATGATCATCGCCTGCAGCAGCTCAAGGCTGCGGCGCTCCTGAATATCACCGCTTAGCGCATCCACACGCTCGCCTTCCGCGGCTGACTGACTTTCGTCTGTTGATGATTGCTGCGAGCTTTTCCACGCTTTCCAGGCAAGCGCGCCCACGCCGGCAATAGCGCCGTACTTCAACGCCTTGCCGCCCATTTTGCGACCGCCTTTGGAGCCCATCAACGCTCCGAGCGCACCGCCGCCCAGCAGGCTTTTCATATCCACACCACCAGACGACGAAGAGCCGCCGCTTTTGCCCAGCTGCTGAGACAGGCCGCTCAGCACGCTTTTGACGTCAGAGCCGCTGCCCTTCGAGCTGCTGTTACCCTGACTGCCGCTCTGACCACCGGCCTGTTGCATCAGCTGCTGTAAAATCTTGCTTGCGTTCATTCAACCACTCCTTTGATCACACGGATTTGTCGGATAACGGTTTGCTCACATCGATGTCGGCCATACATTCCCGCCGGTTAAACGCCGTGAATGGCCACCGTACTGCCCCGGCGGCCGGCACTGACATCCACCCGCAGCGGCATCTGTTCTTTCAGTTCGCTGACGTGGGAAATAATCCCGATCATGCGCCCGCCCATCTGCAGCTCGCTGAGCGTGGCGATAGCCTGATCCAGCGCGTCCTGATCAAGGCTGCCAAAGCCTTCGTCGATGAACAATGTGTCCAGCTGGATACCGCCGGCCCAGGCCTGCACCACATCGGAAAGCCCCAGCGCCAGCGACAGCGCCGCCATGAACGATTCACCGCCGGAAAGCGTGGCTACCGGACGATTTTTACCGGTATAGGTATCAGCCACGTCAAGCTCCAGCCCTGATGCGCGGTTGCCCTTGCCCGGCTCATCCCGGCGCACCAGCTGATAGCGCCCGCGGCTCATGCGCACCAGGCGCGCTGATGCCTGTATTAACACGTCGTCGAGCAATACACCAAGCACGAACCGCTGCAGGCTGATGCGCTGCCCGGTGCGCCCATTGGCCACGTCGCTCAAGGTGCCCCACACGCGGTATTCGGCTTCAAGCGCCTGCTGTTCATCGTGCGCCTCAGCCAGACGCTTGCGGGTATGCTCCAGCTGGGCAAGCCGGGCCTCGAGTTTCTGACAGACATCATGTGCCCGGGCTTCCTCGGTGCGGGCCCGGTCAGCGCTTGCCTTGAGGGCCTCAATATCCGGTGGGACAATCCCTGCCAGGCGCGCCCGATTAGCCTCACGCTGGCCGTCGAGCCTGGCCAGCTCGTGCCGGTAATGCTCAATCTCGGCGCTTAGCCGTGCGCTTTCTGCCTCTCCAAGCCGTGCGCATAAAAAGCCGGCGGCATCGTCGAAGACGCTGTCGACAAGCGCTTTCTGCCAGCCGGCCTGCGCTTTTTCAAGCGCCTCCCGGGTCTGCTGCACCTGCTGTTGCGCGCTCTCCTGCGCGGCCTCGGCGCGGGCCAAGGCCGTCACGGCCTGCTGCGCGTTATCCTGCGCTTCCTGCCAGGCGTTTTCGCGCTGGCTGATATCCCGGATGACGTTATCCCGCTGTTCGCCCAACGCCTCAAGCGTGGGCTGGCCGTCAGGCAGGGCACGGCGCAGCTGTTCACACTGGCCTTCCAGCCGCTGGTATTTGTCCTGCGCCGCCTGTCGCGCCGGCACCAGCTGTTGAAGCGCCGTATCCCTGGCGCTCCAGTCCTTGCGCAGCGCGGCAAGCGCTTCGTGCTGCCCGGCAACCTGCTCGGCCAGTGCCGCGTGGCGTTCGGCGTCGCGCTGTTTATCAGAACACGCCCGACCCAGCGCTTCGGGCGGCTGACCGGCCCAGTCGCCAAGCGCGGTAACGTAGTCATTGCGTTGCGTGTCGTGCTGTTCCACCCGCTGGCGCAGCAGCTGCACCTGGTGCGTGGCAGCGTGCTCGGCATTCAAGGCGGCTTCATGGTCGCGACGAGCCTGATCAACGGCTTTCTTGGTGACCGTTTCGCCATCCGCCACCGCCGGTTCAGGATGCTCCCGGCTGCCACACACCGGGCACGGCAAGTCTGCTTCAAGCGTACGCGCCAGCAGCGCAGCCTGCCCCTGGTGCCAGCGCATGGCCTGCTCGTTGGCAAAAACACTGGCCCGAACGGCCTCGTCGGCACGCTGTTCGGCGTTTGCCTGCGCCGTATCCAGCGACACCTTCAACACAGGACGCTGGGCATCGTGCTCGGCAAGCTGCTCACGCTGGCGATGCAGGGCGTTCAGGTGGCGTAACGCCTCGGCGCTGCCAGCCAGACGTTGTTGCTCTTGTTGCGCTTGCTCGGCCGCTGCGCTTAATGCCTCCCCTTGCCGACGTATGTCGTCACGCCGGGTGGTTGCGTCAGCGTGCTGGTGTTCAAGCTGCTGCCATTGTTGTTCGGCCTGTTGTGTTTCGGCTTCACGCTGGGTCAACGCCTGACGCTGCTCAAGCGCACGGTTCAACGAATGTTGTTGCTCGCGCAGCTCAGCCAACCCGGCGTGACGCTCTCGGACGGCGCCAAGAATATGCTGCGCCCGGGTATTTTCCTCGCCACGCAGGTTAACCGCGGCGGCTTCACGCTCAAGCGTTTGCACGGTGCTTTCAGCCCCTTGCTGTGCCTGCTGCCAGGCATCATACGGCGCAGCGAGCGTCCGGGTTTGCTCATGGGCCTGGAGCTGCGCCCGGGCGTTTTCGATCCGCGCCGCGTCTTGTATGTGGGCGGCATAAGCCGCCTCCAGGTGTTGCTGCTGATCAAACAGGGTCTGATGGTCATGGCCAGTGTGTTCGGCATGTTCCGCGCGCTGGCGGGCGGTGCGGGCATCTGCCAACGCCACCTTTGCTGCGTCAATTTGCGGCACAAGCTGCGTCACCGTCTCATCCAGCATGGCTTCGCTTTCCACCTCGCTGGCTTCAAGAATCCCCTGCATGCGCTGGCGGTGGTCGCCCACTTCCCGGGTAATGCGGTTGGCGCGTTCGCGCAGCCGCTCTTCAATGCGTGAGAACAACCGGGTTTGAAACAGCTGGGCAAAAATCTGTTCGCGGTCGGCAGAACCGGCCAGCAAAAGCTCGCGGAACTGGCCCTGGGGCAGCACCATGACCTGACGAAACTGCGCCGCGTCCAGTCCCAGCAGCGCCTGCACCTCGGCCGTGGCATCGCTTACCTTGCGCGCTACCAGGCATTCGTCGGTTTCGCCATCGTCGTTGAGCCGCCATAGCTGGGCCTCGGGCTGTTGGGTGGTGGTGCCCTCACCGCGGGCCTTGGGGCGCTCCTGCAGGGGCACGCGCCGGATGCGATAGCCGGTGCCACGCAGGCGAAAATCCAGCGTGACTTCCGTCAGCCGGTCAGCGGCAGCCTGGTCACAGCGCATCTGCGCAGGCTCGCGCTCGTTGCCCGTGGTCTGGCCGTAAAGGGCAAAACACAGCGCGTCAAGAATCGAGCTTTTGCCCGCGCCGGTGGGCCCGTTGATCAGGAACAGCGGGCCTTGGCCAAGCTCGGTAAAGTCCAGCGTCTGGGCGTCGGCGAAGGGGCCAAAGGCCTGCATGGTTAGCCATAGTGGCGTCATTGGTCGGCCTCCTCGTCGCGGTGAAGCGTGTCGATCAGCTCGGCCACAGCGGCTTTTTGTGCCGCGTCCATGGCCTCGCCTTTTACCTGCGCGAAGAAGTCGCCAAACATGGCCAGCGCATCAAAGCCGAGGCGCTCGCGATCCAGCTGCGCGCTACCCTGTGTGCCCAACATGCCGGGCTTCTCCAGATGCAACACGTTGGGGTAGGCCGCGCGCAGCTTGCCCATGGGATCGAGAATCGCATGGCGATCGGTCAGGCGTACCATCAGATAGTCGTCCGGGGCAGGGTCGTCCGCGGCCGCCGCGATAAGCGTTTCCAGTTCGCCTTCGAGCACACGTACATCACGCTCCGGTGTGAGGGCGACGTGGGCGATGTTCGTCACGCCGGCGGCGTCAATGTCCACCAGCGTGGCACCCTTGTTATGGCTGGCCTCGGAGAAGCTGTATTTCAGCAGCGAGCCGCTGTAGCGAATGTGGGCTTCACCGCGATATTGCGGACCGTGCAGGTGGCCAAGCGCGACATAGTCAAAATCGCGCATGGGCTCCCAGGCCACGCTTTCGGCGCCGCCCAGGCTCAAAGGCCGCTCGGAGTCCGAGGCACTACCGCCGGCCACAAAGCAGTGGCTCATCAGCACGGCGCGGCGCTCGGGGTCGCGCTGCTCGTCAATCCGCTCAAGCAGGTAGCGGTGGGCAGCGTCAAAATCGCGCACATCAGCGCCAAAATGGCTGCGCACGTATTCGGGATCGGCGTAGGGAATGCCGTATACGTCCACCTCAACGTCGCCGACAACAAGCGTCACCGGGGTAAAGATGGCATCAAGCTCCGCGATGATATGCAGCCCCGCCTGACGTAGCTGGCGGGCACCAAAACCCAGCCGGCGGGCGCCGTCGTGGTTACCGGAAATCATCACCACTGCCACGTCGCGCACTTCACACAGCGCGTAAAGCACTGCGTCCAGCAGCGCCACCGCAGTGGCCGGCGGCACCGAGCGATCGTAGATATCGCCGGCGATCAGCACGGCGTCAACCTGCTCACGGTCAACAATGGCCAGCAGCTGATCAAGCACCACGCGTTGATCATCCAGCAGCGAAAGGTTGTGCAACAACCGGCCCAAATGCCAGTCGGCGGTGTGCAATAGGCGCATCCCGGCCCCCGTGAGTTATGTATCGTGTGGCGCCAGTTTAGCGCCGCTGGCAGCTCTGGTATACGCTACGCCTGCGTACCACGCACCCCATGTTCGACAAGGAAGGTTTGCATGCTCGACCGTTTCACCATGCCGCTGACCCACCGCCCGCTGGAGCGCCTCGCCCGCCTGTTACACGGGCGGCTAACGCCGGACCAGGTCACGCTCGGTGCTTTTATGATCGGTATGGTCGCGCTGCCACTGCTGGCCTTTGAGCACTATGGCTGGGCGCTTTTGGCCATTGTACTCAACCGCCTGGGCGACGGGCTGGATGGCGCTCTGGCAAGGCTTTCCGGCGAGGCAAGCGATGCCGGCGGCTTTCTGGATATCGGGCTGGATTTTGTCTTCTATGCGGCCGTGGTGCTCGGCTTTGCGCTGGCCGAGCCGGCGGCCAATGCGCTGGCCGCCGCATTTCTGCTGTTCAGCTTTATGGGGACGGCAACGTCGTTTCTGGCCTTTGCCATCGCCGCCGGCCAACGCGGCATCGAGCGCCCGCGTTTCCCGCAAAAGGCCTTCTACTATATGGAAGGGCTGACCGAGGGCACCGAGACCGTGGCCGCACTGGTGCTTTTTTGCGTGTTTCCCGGCCTGTTTGCGTGGCTTGCCACGCTGTTTGCGCTGGCCTGCCTGATCACCACCGCCACCCGGCTGTGGGGCGGCTACCGTGCCTTGAGCATTGAGTCATAAACCATGACCCATGAACCACGACTCAAGCGCGTGACGCCGGCGCATGTTGTTCAGCCATTCACGACTCGGCGACTCACTGTTCGGCCAAAAATACCTTGAATGCCTGCCACAACGGGCTGCGATAGCGCTCGGGGTGCCACACCAGCGAAAATGTCCGCGACAGCGAAAGCCCGCTCTCCAGCGCAACCAGTTCGCCACGTTCAAGCTCGCCGGCCACGCTTAAATGCGACAGGCAGCCAAGACCGAAACCGGCCATGACCGCCTGCTTGATCGCCTCGTGCTGGCTTAGCTCCATGCGTACGCAAAGCCGCTTGACGTGATGGAGCGCCGCCGCCTCGAAAATTTCCCGAGTGCCCGAGCCGGTTTCCCGCAGAATCCACTCGGCTTTGGCAAGGTCGGCGTCGCTTAGCCGCTGCTGCGCCAGCGGGTGACCGGGCGCAGCGATGATCACCAGCCGGTCTTCGCTCCAGGCTTCGCTTTGCAGCCGCGGCTCGTGGCAGAGCCCTTCAATCAGGCCGATATCGGCGTCAAAACGCAGCAAGTCGTTGATCACCTCGCCGGTATTGCGCAGGCGCAGGCGTAAGTCCACGCCCTGATGGGCTTCGCTGAAGCGCCCCGCCAGGGTCGGCAACAGGTAGGTACCCACGGTCGCGCTGGCCGATACATTGAGCGTGCCACGCAGTCGCCCGTCGGGCTCTTCAGCGGCGGCAACAAAGTCAGCCATGCCGTCAAGCAGGCGCTCGGCGCGGGGCAGCAAGTGGCGACCCATGCCGTTCAGGCGCAGCTTGCGCCCCAAACGCTCGAAAAGGCCTACGCCCAGCTGGCGCTCCAGCTCCCCCAACGCCTGGCTGGTCGCCGACTGCGACAGGCTCAAATAGCGCGCCGCGGCCACCACGGTGCCCTCCCGGGCCACGGCGACAAATACCTGCAGCTGGCGAAACGTAACGGCATGGTTCATAAAAAATCGTTCATAAAAAAATCGCTTATCGGTTTTACCGAACAGTTATATAGTTATTTCATGATAACCATATAACAACCAGCCGCATAGAATATGCCGCAGACGCACACCCAAGGAGCACCGTCATGTGGCAAGGCCTTATTCTCTGTACCGCTCTCACCCTTGCGGGTTTCGGTATTTCACTGCTGCCCGGCATCAGCGATAGCGGTGTGAGCCCGCTGGTTTTCTCGCTGCTACTGGGGCTGGTGTTGGGCAACCTGCCCATTGCCCGCGGTCTGGCCACTTCTGCCAAACCCGGGCTTGGCTTCGCCACGCGCCGGCTGTTGCGTGGCGGTATTGTGCTGTTCGGCTTTTCGCTGACCGTTCAGCAGATTTTCATACTGGGCCCAAAAATCATCCTGCTGGACGCGCTGGTCATCACCAGCGTGCTAACGGTGGGGTATTTCATCGGTACCCGACTTCTGGGCATGGACCGTGAAACCACGCTTTTGACCAGCGCCGGCAGCGCGATTTGCGGCGCGGCAGCGGTGCTGGCAACGGAGTCCACCATTCGCTCGCGCCCGGCGGCAGCCTCCATGGCGGTGGCTACCGTGGTGCTGTTCGGTTCTTTGGCCATGCTCGTGCATCCGCTGCTTTATCCGCTGACGCACATGTCCGAGGGGCTTTACGGGGTCTACATCGGCGCTACCGTTCACGAAGTAGCGCAAGTGGTCGCGGCCGGCGATGCGGTGGGCCCCGACGCCCTGACCAACGCCATCGTGGTGAAGCTGGTGCGGGTCATGCTGCTGGTGCCCTTTCTGCTGATTGTCGGCCAGTGGTGGCTGCGCAAGAACGCGAGCCAAACAGAAGGTGCCACCGGCGAAGCGGCCAGGCTTACCATCCCCTGGTTTGCCTTCGGCTTTATGGCCATGGTCGGCCTCAACAGCGTGGTGACGCTGCCCCAGGCGCTACAGGGTGGGCTAGTACTGGCCGGCCAGATCGGCATGACCATGGCCATGGCAGCACTTGGCTTTGAAACCCGTATTGAAAAGCTGAAAGCACTGGGCGTGCGCCCGTTCATTCTGGGACTGATCCTGTTTGCCCTGCTGATTGTCGGCGGCGGCACGGCAAGTCAGCTGCTTATGGGCTAATCTATCTGTCTCTCCCCAATGACCCAGCGGCTCTTGCGGCCGCTTTTTTTGGCCGACCGGCAGCGAATTGAACCTCTGATGCGAGAAGCGCACTATATTAGCCCATTAACGAAGTTCGGCGGGCCTGCCCGTCACTCATCCCACTCAACATATCCATCGAGAGGCGCTATGTTCGGCAAGCCACGTCTGATTTTTTACATTTTTCTGGGGCTGACCGTCATTCTGGGGATGGCGGTCGCTTTTTTGGCACCACAGTGGCTATGGCTCTGGTGTGTGTTGCCCGTGCTGGCCGCCGTGGGTGCCTGGGATCTCAACTCCACCAGCAACGTGCTGCGCAACTATCCGATTATTGGTCATTTGCGCTACCTGTTTGAATTCATCCGCCCCGAGATGCGCCAGTACTTTTTCGAGTCTGATGTCAGCGGCCGGCCGTTCAACCGTTCCCAGCGCGACATCGTCAACTCCCGGGCACGGGGGCAGGGCTCCACGTCGCCGTTTGGTACCCGGCGCGACATGGAAGACACCGGCTTTCACTTCGTGCAGCACTCCATGGCGCCCAGGACCGTACATATCCGCCATGCGCGCCTGACCATCGGCAACGCCCAGTGTTCTCAGCCTTACGATTCCTCGCGGCTGAACATCTCAGCCATGAGCTTTGGCGCGCTTTCGGGCAACGCCGTGGCGGCGATGAACAAGGGCGCAAAACTGGGCGGTTTTGCCCAGGATACCGGCGAAGGTGCCATCAGCCCCTACCACGAAGCCCACGGTGGCGACCTGATTTGGGAAATTGCCAGCGCCTACTTTGGCTGCCGCAACGACGACGGCTCGTTCAACGCCGAACGCTTTGAACACAAAGCCCGGCGGGATCAGGTCAAGATGATCGAGCTGAAGTTATCCCAGGGCGCCAAACCCGGCCACGGCGGCCTGCTACCCGGCACCAAGGTCAACCGCGAAATTGCCAGCACCCGAGAGATACCGATAGGCAAGGACTGTGCCTCGCCGGGCACCCATCCTGAATTCGACTCGCCGGCCGGTATGCTGCGGTTCCTCCAGCGATTGCGCGATCTCAGCGGCGGCAAGCCGGTAGGCTTCAAGCTGTGTGTGGGTCGGCGCCACGAGTTCATGGCGGTGTGCAAAGCCATGCTCGACACCGGCATCGTGCCCGACTTTATCACCGTCGACGGCGCCGAAGGCGGTACCGGTGCAGCCCCCACGGAATTTTCCGATTTTATCGGCACCTACATCAACGAGGCCCTGCCCTTTGTGCATAACTGCCTGCGGGGTATCGGCAAGCGTGACGACATCACCGTCATTGCCAGCGGCAAGGTGGCGATGGGCTTTGATATGGTGGAAAAGATCGCCCTTGGCGCCGACATGTGCAACGCCGCTCGTCCGTTCATGTTCTCGGTGGGCTGCATACAGGCGCTGCGCTGCCATACCAACACCTGCCCCACCGGCGTCGCCACTCAGGACCCCGCGCGCAGCCGCTCGCTGGACGTCGACACCAAGGCCGACCGAGTACACAATTATCACAAGGCCACCATCGCCTCGTTCATGGATATTGTCGGTACGCTGGGACTGGAAAGCCCCGATGCACTGGGGCCCCAGCATATTTTTCGCCGCTCGCAAAAAGGCCCCTCGCGCCCGTGTACGTTCCTTCACCCACAGGTGGACTCCGGCGCATTTTTGCGCGACGACGTGCCGGTGGAATACGCTGATGCCTGGCAGCTGGCGCATGCCGATCATTTTTAACACCGCCACTGCTGCCGCCCGGCAGTGAGCCGTTCAACAGCCCTTTACAGTGACTGCTCCCCGCCCTACGCGCTAATGCGCCACGGACGGGGCTTCCCACTT
>NZ_JAKDUR010000094.1 GCF_030457605.1 Halomonas sp. | reverse complement strand
AGAATACCATCCGCTATCTTCGTTTTCGGGCCGGCCTCATGAATAAGCCGGGGTTATGGCTGGCGTGAAACGGAAGACAGCTAAATCTACAAGCAGCCGAAGGTTTGTTGCCCGGGAGGTACAGTGCTTTTAGCCGCATCCGTGCAGCTGTTTTTGGGCGTGTCACTCACATGCGGACCGGTGCAGAATTCGCGAGCTATTTTCCACCCCTTGCACCAGCGCATTCATGAAGTGACCCCCTCCATAGCTGCACAGGGTATAGTGCAGCCATCAGGAGGACAGGATGAGCGACGACAACCCCATCAAGCGATGGACCGCCAAGCGCAAGGCCGCTGTGGTCATGGACATCTTCAAGGGCAAGACCACGGCCGCTGAGGTAGCTCGCCAGTACGATCTCACCGTCTCTGAGATCGAGGGCTGGGTCGATGAAGCCCAGCGCAGCATGGAGAACGGGTTCAAGGCCCGCCCCAAGGACATCCGTGAGCAGTACGAATCCGAGCTCCGGGAGACCAAGGAGGCACTGGGCGAGGCCCATCTGCAGATCTATGCGCTAAAAAAATTCAAGCGCCTGCTCGACGAGGACGAGAACTCGTAAGGTCGCTGCAGGCGCAACTGGCCGAGGAAGGCCATGTGGTATCGCTCGTTAAGCTCTGCCGCTGGCTGGGGCTCCCCCGGCGAAGTCTGTATTACCGGCCCAAGCCGCGGCAGCGCGCCATCAATACCGATCTGGCAGCGCGGGTGAAGCTGGCCTTGGAACGGTTCCCTACCTATGGCTATCGCCGCCTGGCATGTGTCCTGGGTGAGAACCGCAAACCGATCCAGCGCATTCTGCAGCTCAAAGGCTGGCAGGTACGCAAGCGGCCAAAAGGCTTCCGACCGCGTGCCAGAAGTCTGCCGTCCGTCGCCTTGAGGCCTGATGAGCGATGGGCGACCGATCTCACTCACGTGTGGTGTGGCAAGGATCGGCGAGCCAGCCTGGCGGTGATCATCGACTGCTGCACACGGGAGATTCTCGGTTGGCGGTTATCGGGCAATGGCAGCAGCAAGACCGCGGAGGCGGCGTTGGAGGAAGCGCTGATCTATCGGCTCGGGGCGCTGGGGCGCGTTCAGCAGCCGTTGGCCCTTCGCTCCGATAACGGGCTCGTTTTCAGCAGTCGCCACTACACCGGCACGGTAAAGGCCTATGGCCTTACCCAAGAGTTCACGACGCCGTATACCCCGGAGCAGAACGGCCTCGTCGAGCGATTCTTCCGTTCCTTGAAGGAAGAGTGCATCTGGCTCCATCGCTTCGAGTCGCTGGGCCAAGCCAGGGTCGTGATTGAGCGCTGGATCCGGTACTACAACGAAGAGCGACCACATCAGTCTCTGGACTATGTGGCACCCCGAGCACACCCAGCATTAGCGGCGTAGGGTGTGCAGAAACCAGGGGGTCATTACATTCAGGCGCTGACAGAGGGTGACCAAGCGGCGTCAGCCGCAGGCGCGAACCTGCTATCGGGCGCTTGGCCGGCGGTCGAAACGAAGCCCTGCGCTTATCCCACGAATCCACAAGATAAAGGTATGAACGTGTCCCAGGCAGAAAAACCGTACGTGCAGTGGCAGGATGGCCAAACACCTCGCAAGGCGCTTTGGCTTTCCGAGAGTGGTTACGCGGCACCGACGCATATCGTACCCGTGGATGACCAGACGACGGCCGATCACACTTACCGCCTGGCGTGCGAGGGCAACTACCTGCTGTGGCGCGGGGATTTTCATAATGCCCTGCAGCTCATGCAGGCCATGAATCGGCGCATCAGCCGTGCCGAGCAGCGCAAGCACAGCAAAGCCGCCAAGTCTGCCAAGCAGCCTGCTGCCGAAAACACAGCGGCCAGCGCCTTCCACCAGCAGCGTCAGGCTCAGGCCCAGCGGGCGAGAACGCTTGGGCGGCTGCTGCTGGAGCTGGATGCCGGCTACGTTTGCCGCCTGCGCCGCGCGCCTGACTTGAGCGCCGCCTGCGAAGCCGCGTTTGGCGCGCTGGATGAGCCTTGTTTGATATCGTTACGTGACCTGCAGGGCGCGCTGGGGGCCGCCCAGTGGCGCGAGAAGGGCGTGCCCATTGCGGGACTGGATCAACCGATCTTCCCGCATTACGGGGTGTTTGCGCCCACGCGGCATGAGTATGTGCCACTGCTGCAGGACGCATCGCTGCCGGCCAGGCACGAGGTGGCCTTTGATATCGGCACCGGCACGGGGCTGCTGGCAATCATTCTGTCGAAGCGCGGGGTGGGGCAGGTCGTCGCCACGGACTCCAACCCGCGGGCGCTGGCCTGCGCGGCAGATAACCTTGAGCGTGCCGAGCTTTCGGCAGTGCAGCTGCAGGAGGTTGACCTGTTCCCGGCGGGGCAGCCGCTGGCCGACCTGATCGTGTGCAACCCGCCCTGGCTGCCGGCGAAGCCCAGCTCGGCGCTGGAGCTCGCCGTGTACGACCCCAAAAGCCGGATGCTGCGCGGCTTCTTGCAGGGCGTCCGCGCACACCTGGCACCGCACGGGGAGGTGTGGCTGATTCTGTCCGACCTGGCGGAGCACCTGCAGCTACGCACCCGCGAACAGCTGCTGGCGTGGTTTGCTGAGGCAAAGCTGGAGGTGAAATACCGGCTCGACACCCAGCCCAAACACGGCCGCAGCCAGGACAGCACCGACCCGCTTCATGCCGCACGCAGCGCGGAAGTGACCTCGCTATGGTGTTTGACGCCGGCATAGGCGTGGTTGCCCACGGGCTGCAAAAGGATCGAGCAACATACTGAAAAGGATGACCCCATGAGTGCCGGCGAGCTGATTTTTTACCGCAGTGACGACGGGCGGGCGGAAGTTCACCTGCGGGCCGAGGGCGATACCGTCTGGCTGACTCAAGCCGAAATGGCGGAGTTGTTTGATACCACGCCCCAGGCCATGACCCAGCATATTCGTGCCATTTATGCAGAGGGCGAGCTGAGCGTGGAGGCAACTTGTAAGGAATCCTTACAAGTTCGCAAGGAAGGGCAGCGTCGTGTGCAGCGCAGGCTCAAGACGTACAGCCTGCCCATGATTCTGGCCGTGGGCTACCGGGTGCGCTCCCCCCGGGGCACGCAGTTTCGCCAGTGGGCCACGGCGCATCTGGAAGAGTACCTGGTCAAGGGCTTTGTGATGGACGATGAGCGCCTCAAGGAGCCCGGCGGCTGGGACTATTTCGATGAGCTGCTCGAACGCATCCGTGACATTCGCGCCTCGGAAAAACGCTTCTATCACAAGGTGCGGGAGCTGTTTGCGCTGTCCAGCGACTACCGCTCCGACGACCGCGATGCCCAGCTGTTCTTTGCCGAGGTGCAGAACAAGCTGCTGTTTGCCGTCACTCGCCACACCGCCGCCGAGATCGTGGTTCATCGCGCCGACCCGGACGAGCCAAATATGGCACTCACCAGCTGGAAGGGCTCGCGAGTGCGTAAGCAGGATGTGGCCATCGCCAAAAATTATCTAACCGTCGATGAGGTGGATACCCTGAACCGTCTGGTGGTGATCTTTCTGGAGCAGGCCGCGCTGCGCGCCAAAGAGCGCAAGGAGCTAACGCTGGACTACTGGCGGGGTAACGTGGACCGGCTGCTCGCGTTCAACGAAAAGCCCATTCTCGAAGGTTTAGGGGCGGTTAGCGCGGAACGTGCCAGGCAAGTAGCCTACGAGCGCTTTGAGCAGTTTGATGCCTACCGGCGGCATGATGAAGCGCTGGATGCGGATGCCGAAGACTTGCGCGAGCTTGAAGCGCTGGAGCAGCAGATGAAAAAGAATGAGCCCTGATAGCCGCTATTGAGCGCCACACCCCCGCGCTTTGTACTCTGGAGACCCAATGAAAAAGTGAATCGCCCCGAGTATTCTAGACACCCGTCAGGCTCTGGAAATAGCGACGTTCA
>NZ_JAKDUR010000093.1 GCF_030457605.1 Halomonas sp. | reverse complement strand
TCTCGACCCAGTCGCCCGGGCGATACGGCAGCTCGACTGCCGATACTACCCCGGCGATCAGGCTGCTGACGTAGTCCTTCAGGAGCGGCCGGCGTCGCGACATTTGGGCTGTTTGGCTTGTGGTTCCTGACGTTCTGGTGGGAGCTGGCACGGTGGCTGGATTCCAACCTGGTGGAGCTCGTCTATGGCAGCTCTGGTGGCAGCCCCACTGATGTTGAGAGCTTTCTCAACCGTTTTCTTGCGTCAGCTGACAACGGATTCGACATGATGGTGCTGCAGTTTGTCGAAGGGATCATGTTCCTGGTGCTGCCAACCGTCTTTTTTGGGCTTCTGTCCTGGTCAGGTGTAAAAGTGGGTGGCGCAGTGAGCTCTGGCATTACCCAAGCTACAAGCAAGTCTCAACAAACAGGGGAAGCCGGGGGTAAAGCTATGCAGGATAAAGCCATGGGGTCAAAGTAGGTTGATGAGAATAAATAATCTCAATACTTAGTAGCAGCGAGCAGTAGTGATCCCCGCAAGAACCATGCCTTGCGGGCTAGTCGGCGCCTTCATTCCACAAATCTATTTTTTGACCTGCCGAATCATAGTATTCGCCTATTGTAGGGTTGTGGAAAGGATGTTTGTCATCCGCATAAAACGGCATCATTGGATCGCGATAGCTGCTTTCAGCTGCTGCATTTGACTGCAACGTGCTGCGTGCCATGTTGCCCAAGGCCTCCCCTGAACTGCTGGCCAGCGTTTTGATCAGACCGCTACTGTTCTCCGTCCCGAACAGCAAGGCCGACGCGAACGCTGCCGATGCTTTTGCATACCGCATGACCTCTTTTTTGTACATTTCTAGCCTCCTGTGTTGAGTCGCACTACTACTCAGTACCCACTATAGGAGATAGGACGCTACTGGTGAAGCACCTTTTGGCTACGAACGGGATAAGGGAGAAAGGGGAAAAGGCCGCAAGGGAAAACGCCGCAGCCAAGGTCGCGTTTGCGGCGTTCGGGCGTTCTGCGCCGTGCGTCCTGCCATTCAGCTGCCCCTCGTTAATCGGCCATGCAGGCAACATAGCACGCATTCTTTCCGGTTCAGGCACGCTTTTATGTCGCGTTACCCTCTTCGTCTTCCTCAAGGCCGATAAACCCGCCGGACTGGCGCTGCCACAGCCGCGCGTAGATGCCGCCCTGTTGCAAAAGCTCCGAGTGGCTGCCGGCCTCGACAATGCGGCCCTCGTCCACCACCAGCAGCCGGTCAAGCATGGCGATGGTGGAAAGCCGGTGGGCGATGGCGATGACCGTCTTGCCCTGCATCAGGTGCTCAAGCTGTTCCTGAATTGCCGCCTCGACCTCGGAGTCCAGCGCCGAGGTGGCTTCGTCCAGCACCAGCAGCGGCGCGTTTTTCAACAGCACCCGGGCAATGGCGATGCGCTGGCGCTGGCCGCCGGAAAGCTTGACCCCGCGCTCGCCGACGTGGGCATCCAGCCCGCGCCGCCCTTCCGGGTCGACCAGGTCGTCGATGAACTCGTCGGCGTGGGCCTGGCGCACCGCGGCCCAGACGGCCTCTTCGCTGGCATCGGGCGTGCCGTAGCGGATGTTGTCGCGCAGCGAGCGGTGCAGAAGCGAGGTATCCTGGGTGACCATGCCGATCTGGTAGCGCAGCGAGGTCTGGGTGACCTCGGCAATGTTCTGCCCGTCGATGCGGATCTCCCCGCCCTGCAGGTCGAAAAAGCGCAGCAGCAGGTTGGCAAGGGTCGACTTGCCCGCACCGGAGCGGCCGATCAGCCCGACCTTCTCGCCCGGGGCGATGGTCAAATCGAGCCCGTCGAACACCGACTTGTAGTCGCCGGCGGCTTCCACATAGCCAAAACGCAGCTGGTCAAAGCGGATTTCGCCCTCGGTCACGGCAAGCTCTCGGGCATCCGGCGCGTCCTGCACCTGGGGCGCGTTGGCGATGGTGTTCATGCCGTCCTGCACGGTGCCGATGTTTTCGAACAGTCGCGCCACCTCGTGCAGAATCCAGTCGGACATGAAGCGCACCCGCATCACCAGCGCGATGGCGATCGCCAGCACCCCGAGCGAAATGATTTCGGTGTACCAGGCCACCAGCACCGTGGCCGCCATGCCCACCAGCAGCAGGGTGTTGAGCAGCGTCAGGCAGACGCTTAACAGCGTGACCAAGCGCATCTGGTTGTGGACCGTGGTCATGAAGCCTTCCATGGCCTGGCGGGCGTAGCTCTGCTCGTGGCGGGCGTCGGCAAACAGCTTGATGGTCTGAATATTGCTGTAGCTGTCGACCACCCGGCCGGTCATCACCGCCCGGGCGTTGGCCTGAGCCATGGAGACCCGGCGCAGGCGCGGGACAAAAAACCACATGATGCCCAGATAGCCAACGAGCCATACCAGCAGCGGCACGGCAAGCCAGGCGTCGGCCTGAAACAACAGCACCGCCGCGCCGGTAAAGTAGACGATGGCGTAGACCAGCAGGTCCATCACCTTGGTCACGGTTTCACGCATGGCCAAAGCGGTCTGCATCACCTTTTGCGACACCCGCCCGGCAAACTCGTCCT
The DNA here is from genome assembly GCF_030457605.1 of Halomonas sp. Taxonomy (GTDB): domain Bacteria; phylum Pseudomonadota; class Gammaproteobacteria; order Pseudomonadales; family Halomonadaceae; genus Vreelandella. Next base: position 1,421 of record NZ_JAKDUR010000093.1, on the reverse strand, counting down.
GATAGAACGCCAGGCTCTGGCTGAGCATGTGGCGGTGGGAGATCCAGCGGCCAATCATCGGGTAGTTGCCGAAAATGCTCTGATTGGTCACCAGCGACTGGGCCAGCACCAGAAGCGGCAGCCCGATCAGCACCAGCAGCCCGACGCCCGCAAGCGTGAGCCCGTGGGCCTGCCAGAAGCCCTCGCGCGAAACGCCGGAAAGCCAGTCCACCAGCTCGCCCATGTAGTGGAAAAATACCACTTCGGACGCCGAGACCAGCGCCGTTGCCAGCGACATCCACAAAAGCATCGGCAGCAGCGGCCGGGAAAAATGCCACAAAAACGGCAAAAGCCCTCGGGGCGGAGTGCTCACGCTGCCCTCAGGGTAGGGGTTGATCCGCGTTTCAAAATAGCGAAACAGCGGCGCTAACACACGCTTCAACATGCACGCTCCTGCTTTAAGGTTGAATAACGGCGTCCGTGCAGGGGATTGTTCAATAGGTGCCGTCGTCCTCGGCGTCCTGAATACGCGCCAGGCGCTCGGCCTCTTCCTCCTTGGCGTCGTCGATCACGTCCAGCACCTCGTCGACGTCGGCCAGGTGGGTGGCAAAGGTAAACTCGCCGGTGAGCGTTGCGTCCGGGTGCAGCTCGCCTGACTCATACAGCGCCCAGATTTCCTCGGCGTAGTAGGTCTCGGCAAGCTCCGGGGCCACTCGGGCAAAGTAGCCGCGCATGTTGTTGACGTCGCGCTTGAACATCGCCTCGGCGCTGTTGTTGCCGGCGGCGTCTACCGCCTGGGGCAGGTCGATAATCACCGGGCCGTGGGCGTCTTCGAGCACGTTGAACTCGGACAGGTCACCGTGGATCAGCCCGGCGCAGAGCATCTTCACCACGTCGCGCAGCAGGCTCTGGTAGTAGGCCCGGGCGGTCTCGGCGTCAAGCACCACGTCATCGAGCCTTGGGGCCACGTTGCCCTCTGCATCAACGATCATGTCCATCAGCAGCACGCCGTCGACAAAGCCGTGGGGGCGCGGCACGCGCACGCCGGCACCGGCCAGCCGGTACAGCGCATCGACCTCGGCGGTCAGCCAGGCCTGCTCCTGCTGCTGCTGGCCGTAGCGGGTCTTTTTGGCCATGGCCCGGGCGCGGCGGCTGTTGCGCTCGCGGCGGCCTTCCTGATACTGCACCGCCTGCTTGAAGCTGCGCTTTTTGGCTTCCTTGAAGACCTTGGCACAGCGCCGCTCATCGCCGCAGCGCACCACGTACACCTGGGCTTCCTTGCCGCTCATCAGCTGCTGCTCGACCGCGTTGATCAGGCCGTCGTCGATCAGCGGCTGTAGTCGTTTGGGGATTTTCATAGATACTTGCGTTGGCTCCTCTGGCCTAACCGTTAACGCGGCGTGCGCGCACGTTACGGCCTTTAAGTTTATCGCGCTCAAGCT
>NZ_JAKDUR010000006.1 GCF_030457605.1 Halomonas sp. | reverse complement strand
TCCATCCCGTGGGTCAACCGTTGGAATGGTGCCTTGGGCCGAGGCCGCAGATGCTGCGAGAAGAACGCAGCCGAAAAGGCCAGTGGGTATGAATTTATACATTGAATACTCCAGCTTGAAATGGATGACAGTGAAAAGCAGAGATTCTCCAGCCTTGCCTAAAGAATCTCCACGCCTTCGCACTTGTAGTGGCCGATGAAAGTGTCTTCCTGGAGTACGTTCCCATCAAGATCAAAGCAGAACAGCCAGGTCTCGGTGCGGTCGTCGATTTCCACGCTTTTCAGTCCGATACATTCGTTGGTCCGTCCGGGGATCAGCTTGAAGGATGACACGCCGCGTTCGGGCACGCGCTCGCCCACCTCAAGCGTTTCAATCTCGCTGAAATCTGCACTGGCCATGATCAGCGTATTGCCGCCGCGCTCGCGCTCGTCCACGGGTTCATCGAACGGCGCTGTGGAAATTTTGCGAGGAAAGAAAATCCAGCAATTACGGTAAGGGTGCCATTCTGCGGCTTCATGCGTCACATATCCCTGTTCACCCACGTTCAGGGCTTCGCGGATGCGCTGATAATTCTGGTGCCAGTTGGCGCTGTCCAGGGTGTATTTTCGATCCAGCACCTTGATCCATTCTTCCTGCGTGTTCTTGCCATGGCTGCCGACAATCATCTGATCGCCTTTCAGGGTAGCCCATTCGCTTTTGAAACCCTTGAATGCTTCGTCGCCGCTGCCGGTCATGAGGATATGCCGAGGGACCAGCTGGTTGTTATTGCGTATTTCGCACACCAGGCCGGTACGATCATCAAAGGTAATCAGACGTTTGCCGAACAATACCAGTTCGGAAAATTCGGCGCCGCGGCCACCCTCCGCGATCAGGCTAATCAGCTGGTGCTCTCCGCCTTCCTCCCGGGGGATTTCTTCCATGCGGTAGCAAGCGTTGCCGGTGGCCGGATCCACGTCACGGTAGAGTTTGTCGTAGCGCAGTGTGGACTGCCAGGCGGTTTGCCCGTCTTCAAGTTCTACCTGGGAGGCATGATCTTCGTCCGTGATGATGGCTAGGGTATAGTCGCAGGTTTGCGCGTTATAGCGTTCAAGACGTTGTTGATCCAGGTGCTTGTCGGACATCAGGAATCTCCTGTCGTGATGGCATCCATCCCGTATCCTGCAGGATACGGGATGCGATTTCCATGCGTGGCAGGCAGGTTTCCCCAAAAGGGAATGTGAACGTTTACGCTACTTGCGGCGGCGCTGTAACACCCTTGCCAGCAGTACAATCCCAAGCAGAATGACGATGACGGCAAGGCCCAGCAGCCACGGCGTGGCCCGTATCAGCCAGGGGGCGGGAGCACCGTTGCGCAGCTCGGCCACCTGTGCCGCATCGACAGACTGCTCGGCATTGCCAAACTGCGTCAGCACATAGTTGCTGACGGCGGCGATTTGCTGATCGTTGAGCTGGTCATCGAAGGCGGGCATGGCTACGGTGTAGTCGTCGATCTGGCGATTCACGCCTCGAAGAATGGACATGACCAGGTTATTGACGTTGTCACCCTGAGTGGACACATTCTTGATCAGCGAGGGGTAGAAGTGATCCTGAGTGCCCTGGCCGTGCAATTGGTGACAGCTGGCGCAGGCCGCCGTATAGAGGCGCTGGCCGTCGGTCGAATCGCTCTGGGTCAACGCTTCGGGCGAGTTGTCGCGCACCGGCTCGAAGGCTGTCGCACTTGCTTGCGGCGTGGTTTTGGTGGCGCTGCTGACGTCAAGTGCCTGTCCGTTCCTGATCGGCGGCACTTGCTGCAGATAAGCGGCGATGCTTTGCAGGTCGGCATCCTTCAGGTAGCGCAGGCTGTATTCGACGGCCTCCGCCATACCGCCGGCCGCCTGGGCCTTGTTGGCGACGTGACCGGTACGCAAATACTGCACCAGCTCATCCTGGCTCCAATGACCGATACCGCTGGGGTCGGAGGTGATATTGGGTGCATGCCAACCATCGACGATGGCGCCGGCCAGGTACTGGTCGTCTTTTTCTGCCATCAGGGCATTACGCGGCGTATGGCAGGAACCGCAGTGCCCCAAAGTATCGACCAGGTAGCGCCCGCGGCTAATGGCGTCACTCTGCTTTGACGCTTGAGCATCGTGATCCTTCAGGAACAGGAGATTCCAGGGGCCCATGAGCATCCGCAGATTGTAGGGAAAGCTCAGCTCCGTGTCGGGAACCGCGTTGTCGACCGGTTCAACGTCCTCCATGAAATACACGTACAGCGCGTGAATATCGTCGTCGGTAAGGCCACGATACGACGTATACGGCATCGCCGGGTAGAGGTATTCGCCGTCGGCGCGGATACCGTCCTGCATGGCGCGCTTGAACTGGAGCTCGGTGTAATTGCCGATACCGTGCTCTTTTGAGGGCGTGATATTGCTGGCGATGATGTCGCCCATGGGCGAATTGATCGCATAGCCGCCCGAATAGGACTCACCGGACGCGTCCGGCGCCCGGTGGCAGGCGGCACAGTCGGCGGCCTTGGCAAGGTATTCGCCGGATTGCTGTGTGTCGGGCTTGCTGCCGGTGTCTTCGGCATGGGCGAGCAGCGGTACGCTGGCGGTAAGCGTCAGGGCCAGCAAGCATCGAGAGAATGTCATGCTAAACCTCCTTCGCGATGGTGTCGGCCACGCGTATGCTGAGCGCGACGCCGGTCAGCGTCGGGTTGATGACGCCGGATGCGGGAATGACGCCGGTGGTGGAGAGAAACAGGTTGGCGTGGTCCCACGTGCGGCAGTCGCCGTCGACCACGGAGTTTTCCGCTGTATCGCCCATTATCACGGTTCCCATGATGTGATCGCGGTTTTGCCAGCCGGTATCGTCCTCGACCACCTCGCCGTTCATGATGCGGACAAAGTTGGCGAAGTCTTTTTTGGCCACCTCGCCGGCCCTTTTCACGTAGTTATCCACACTGTAGTTCACGGTCATCGTGGGAATGCCGAGGGCATCCTTATACGTGCTGCTGGGGCGTATGGTATTGCTTTGATGGGGCAACATTTCAAAGGTGGTGGAAATATCGACCCAGCGGGCGGCGTCGTGGCGGATGCGTTCGTCCAGGGTCGGCCCGACGATCAGGTCATCCAGTAGGCGCCGGGTCACGGCTTCGTTGGGCACCTTGTTGGTCAGGGCGTGTTTGATGGCGGCATGCTGGCGCCGGAAATCGCCGTCGCGCCAGTCAAAAATGCCGCCTTCCTGGATCTGGCCACGGCCCGGCCACAGCGGCTCATCGGCGAGAAACTGCAGGCCCATGCCGGTGTGGTCCATCAGGTTACGGCCGACCTGATCGGACGAGTTCGCCACGTCGGAGATCAGCAGCAGCTTGGGGGTCTCCAGCCCGTTGGCGGCGACGATAAAATATTTGGCGGTCAGGCGTGTGTCATCGCCGTTGGAGCTGCGGCAGTGCACGGCGGCAATTTTACCACCATCGCCTTTTTCCAACTTGTAGGCGGTCGCGTCGGTGAGCAGGCGCGCCCCCGCCGCTTCGGCGTGGCTGGCGTGAACGTCGCCGCTGTACATGGCACCGATGGGGCAGACGGGCATGCAGTTGTTGTTACCGCTACAGGCCGGGCGACCATCCCAGGGCTGGTTGGTCCGGGCGTTGGGCTCATGGATGAAGTGATAGCCCTCTGCACCGATCCGTTCTTTCAAGCGCTGATAGTAATACGACGGCGCTTCCGGCGGCACCGGGTAGGGCTCGGAGCGCGGCGGCCAAGGGTCGCCACCTTGCCCGTTCTGGTCATCGGTATCGCTTCCGGCCACGCCCAGCGCGTATTCGGCACGCTGATAGTAAGGCTCGAGCTCGTCGTAATCGATGGGCCAGTCGCGCCCGACGCCGTAAGTGCTCTTAAGCTTCATGTCGTTCGGGGTATAGCGCCAGGTGGCGGCCGCCCAGTGCCAGGTGGTACCGCCGACCAGCCGCAACATGCCGGGAAGAAACTCGAAGTCACCGGTGTTGGTGATGTAGTTTTCGTCAAACGAGGTCGGTGCCCAGGGGGCGTTGGGGTAGGGATCGTTGTAGTTCGATTTCCGCGATGAGGTGCGGAAATTTTCGAGGATCTTCCAGCGGGGGATGCGCTCCCCGGATTCCAGGATGATGACCGATTTGCCTTTCCGGGCGAGTTCAAAGGCGGCGTTGCTGCCCAGCGCGCCCGAGCCGATGATGATGACATCTGCGTCGTATTGTGTGGCCATGACCTGTGTGTCCCTGAAGCGGTAAATAAAAAAAGCCCGTGCTGAAAAGCGTGGGCGGCTAGTCGGTGGCCAGCGTGTCGGGAGGCGTGTGCCAGTAGTTGGTACGGCCTCGGGAATAGGTGGGGATCACTGTGGCATCAATCGTCGGCTCGAACATCAGCGCGCCGGTATAGGTCACAAAGCGGGTATCATCGGTGGCGCTGTGCCCCTGGGGCGTGCCGGTATAACCCAGATACCAGGCGCTGATAATGGCCATGGCGGTATCCACCACCGTCTGGTCTTGTGCTGCGGCGAACGCCTTGAACTTGCGCATGTCAGTGAGGCCTGCCTGCTCCATGGCCTGCGCAAGCTGGCGCTGCCGGGCGGGGAAATCCTCGCCGGCCTCCATGAGAACGCGATAGGCCCGCCCGGCAATTTTGGCATCCAGCGACTCGCGTCCGGTCAGGCGTTCGGAAAGCGCGAGAAAATTGGCAACTTCCTTTTCGCTGACCTGGTGGGTTTCACTGGCCCAGGCCCACGTCGCCCAGGGCATGAGCGATGCGGCAGATAAACCGAGCAAGCCACCGAGCAACTGGCGTCGCGAGAGCCGTCGCGCAGGCGAAAGTAACGTGGTCTTCGAGGACGCTGTGTCAGGAAACATGGTCTTTACCGCCTTGTAGTCAGCGACGTTGGGGAATCGTCTCAGCTATAAAATTAGCTTGCTATCTAATTTTAAAAGCCTGACCAGGCGATTGCAACGCCGCAGTGAGTGCGGTCTACGTTGGCTGACCGCTGCCGGGATGATGGTTTCACCAACTATGGCTTCACCAATAGTGTAGAAGCCGGAGGCGAGTAGCACGAGGGAAGGAAAGTGCGCGGTTTTCGTCACCACGGCAACGTCGTGGGGGAGTTACCCCGGCACATGGCCGGGGTAAGGCAAAGTGAAGGAGGCTAGAAATCGGCTTTGACCACCGGCCACGCGGGTTCTCCGCTTTGGGTTGTCACGTCTTCCAGCATGGCCTCGATGCGCTCGGGGTGTGCTTGTAACCATGCCTGGGCCACGGCTTCCGGGGCGCGTTCCTTCTGGCCGAATTCGTTGATCATCCAGCTTTGTTCTTCGGCAGAGAAGGTGAACTCCTCGAAGAAGTTGACCAGGTTCGGATGGTTTTCAGCATAAGGGGTACGCATTAACGTCAAGACCTGGCTTTCGCCATTGTTTTTGCCGAACAGGTTTTCTGGATCATCGAGGTAGCGCATATCCAGTGCCAGGTTCATCCAGTGGGGTTTCCAGCCTACCCAGACGATGGGGGCCTCACGAGAAATGGCATTGCGGGCTGCGCTGAGCATGGCGACCACGCTGGTGTCGACCAATTGCCAGTCGCCAAGCCCCCAGGAATCATTGTCGATCGCCTTGTCCAGAATCTGGCTGGCCGCCGAGCCGGCACCGAAGCTGTGAATCTTGCCGTCGAAGCGTTCGCGGTTGTCATCCAGGTCGGCAAAACTGCGGATGCCCTGCTCATGGAGATAGGCGGGAACGGCCAGGGTCATTTGGGCCCCGTCAACGTTATTGGCGATTGAAGTAATAGTGCCGTTCTTTTCGAGCGGTGTGTACAGATGGTTTTGGGCAGGTAGCCAAGCGCCCAAAAAAGCGTCCAGATCTCCGCTCTTGAGCCCTTCGTAGATGACCTGAAGGCCAACTTCCCGGGTGTGGATGTCATAGCCCAGTGGTGCCAGCAGCTGGCTGGCTATTTCGGTCTTGACGGTAATGCCCGGCCAGGCTGGTACGCCGAGGTTCAGCGTGGCGTCGTCGCTCTGGGCCGGGCTCGTCAGCCCCAGAGCCAACGGCAGGGTAAACAGGGCGGAAGTCAGGGAAATGCGCATTAAAATACCTTGTGAGCAGTTGTTAAAGTCAGTCGCTGTCGGCACGTTTTTATGGAAATGTAGCGGCGTGTTTTACGCTGGGCGAGCCAGCACCTTAAGACGTGATTCCAGCATGTCGAGATCCAGATAAGTGCCTTGAAGATGGCGCCGGCCGCTATTGGGATCAAAGGCATTGCGCCCGTGGAGCATGCGCCGGTTATCAAAAGCGACCATTTGGCCTGGCTTCAGCGAAAACTCAAGCCGTTGACTCGGTTCGTGAATCAGATGCCAAAGCTCACGGTAAGCGCTGTACCAGGCATCGGCCTGCTCAGGGGGCAGGTGCAGCGTGTCACGTATCCAGTTATTGAAGCGTACCTCAAGAAGCTCGCCTGTGGCGTCCAGTGTCAGGATGGGCGCGCGCCAGCTGATGTCATGGTGCTCATCCTGAAAGCGGAAATCGATGGGCGTTTCGCTCAGTAAGCGAAAGGCTGCCGGGGAACGCTCGCGCAGCGTTTTAGCAGCGGCAAAGCCGTCGCTGAAGGTGGATTCGCCGCCGTTGGCGCCATTTTCCAGACAGTACAGCAGCTGAATATCCGGCGGCTGGCGCCAGTTGGGCAGGTCGGTGTGTGGCGCCAGCCCGATGGCCGTATAGGCAGCATTGTTGGGGTTGGGTTTGGAGCGTACATCAAAGCGCGTGCCGAAGTTGGTAGCGCGCAACGGGCCAATGCGCTCGGCCAGGCGGCTGACCTCTTCGTCGGCCAGCGGGCCGTCATCAAGCAGAACCAGGCCATCGCGCAGCAGGGCAGTGAGCCAGGCACGTTCGCCATCAGCGCCGGCGATAAAGTCAGCGTGGGCAACGCTGACCGGCCGGAAGGCTTCGCCCCAGGGGCGGCGGGGAGGAATCACACCGATGCTCTTTTGACCGGGACGACGCTGATGAAGCCAGCCGGCATCGAAACGGCTCTGATGGCCATCGACCCAGGTCAGCTCAAGGTTGCCGTCGGTCAGGTGGGCATCAGACACGTTGCCGGGATGCTCAAGGGGGATGTGCAAACGTTCACGGGTTTTGGCGTGCCGGCATTCAGCGCAGGCGCAATGGTCGCGCATCCACGTCAGTGAGAAGCCTGACTGCTCGCCGCTTTCCCAGGTCAAGGTAAGGCGGTCGCTAGCGTTTTCGACACGCATCAGGCTCGGTGCCGTGGAATAGTCGCTCAGCTCTCCCATGGGCAGGCGGGGGCGATGCTCGGCTGTCGTTATCATGCGGGTCTCCTTGATGGCTGGGGCACAAGGGTGGCGGTTGCCCGGCGCGGCCACAAACGATTAATCTGGCCGCTATGACCCTATTTAACTTATGCAAGGCTTTTTCATGAGCGTGCTACCACCGTTGACCTGGCTGCAGGCCTTTGAGTCTGCCGCTCGCACTCTGAGTTTCACCGCCGCCGGCCAGGAGCTGGGAGTCACCCAGGCGGCCATTAGCCAGCGGGTACGCCTGCTGGAGGATCGTCTCGGGCAAAGACTGTTTGTGCGTCATCCGCGTAGCTTGAGCCTGACGCCGGCAGGGCAGTCGTGGCTGCCCAGTCTGCAGGACGGCTTCACGCGGCTAACCGAAGGCACACGCGAAGTTTTCGGTGAGGCCGGTGACGCCCCGATAACCCTGCGAACGACCCCGGTAATGCAGCAGAACTGGCTGGCACCGCGTTTGCCTGCCTTTCGTCAACAACACCCCGAGGTGGCACTGCGGCTGGTTAGCGCTATCTGGCCGGATGATTTCGGCCCCGAGGGAGCCGATCTTGAAATCCGCTATGGCCAGGGTACATGGCCCGGTATGGAAACGATATCGCTGGGTCGGGAGGAAATGCTGCCGGTATGCGCCCCGGCGCTGGCCGAGCGCATTACCGGGCCGGAAGATTTGGCAGGGCATACGCTGCTGCACGCGGTGGGATTTGCGGTGGGATGGCCAACCTGGCTGGATGCTGTGGGTATGCCGGCGCTGGCATCGCGTTGTATGCCCCTGATCTGCGATACACAAACGATGACGCTCACGCTCGCGGCAATGGGCGAGGGCATTGCCCTGACTCATCGGCGGCTGGTGGAATATCGTCGGGATCTGGCAGTCGCGCTTGAGCTACCGGTGAATACGGACGAAGGGTTTTGGGTGGCAAGGCCGACGCGCCACCAGCCCCGGCCGGAAGCGGCAATATTCTGGGACTGGCTGGCGGAGCATCTCGGCCCGACCGGTGTGGATCAGTGACGATGATGCAGTATCCTGGCGGACGTATTGCGGCTCAGCGCAGCTGGCTGTCTTTACTGGCCCGCCGGTTGATGCCGCCAGAGGCGGTGTGCTGTTTCTCCGCATCGGCCTGACAGTGAATGCACAGCTGCACGCCGGGAATGGCCCGGCGTCGCGCCTCGGGGATGGGAGCGCCGCATTCTTCACAGTATTCTGCCGAGTCGCCAGTGTGAAGTTCGCTCCTGGCGCGGCCCACGGCATCTGCAACGCTTGCGTCAATCTGCTCTTGTACGGCGCCATCACGCGCCCAGCCGCCTGCCATGTTGCCACCTCCAGACGATAGGACATGGCTTGAGTGTAGCTATAAGCGCAGCACCGGGAAACCATGCCCCGCTCCGTATCGTGCCGATTTTGACAGCGCTGCCGTGCACGGCGACCCTCGATTCGGCAGGCGTTACTGTGACGCAGAGCCAGGTAGTTACGTAAAACTGATAACGACGTAAAACGGGTAATGACGCAGGAGATGAGCATGGAGAAGGAATGTACACGCCAGATTCTGGATGCGCTGTTGGCCTCTGCCGGGATAACGCCGCGGGGCACGCTCGAGCCCTTGAGCGGCGGGAGTATCGCCGGGGTGTATCAGCTTGATACGGTTCAGGGCGGCATTGTCGTCAAGCAGGACGATGCCCGGCGGCTGGCCGGCGAGGCAGAAGGGCTGCGCGCGCTACGCGAGCCGGGCACTCGGCTGACAGTGCCCGAGGTGCTGGGCGAAGGCCACGGCTGGCTGATCATGGAGAAGCTTCAGAGTGGCCGCAGTGCCCGCGAGGAGGAAACCCTGGGTGAGGGGCTGCGTGAACTGCATTCCCATACCGCCAATGTACACGGCTGGCATCGGGATAACGCCTGCGGCCTGACGCCTCAGCCCAACGCGGTGCTGGATGACGGGCGTGCCTTTCAGCGCGAACGCCGTCTGTTGCCTCTTGCCCGGGCCTGTCATGACAAGGCGCTGTTGAGCGCTGCGCTGCGCGGGCGCATCGAAACTCTGGCCGGTGATCTGGAAAACTGGTTGCCCGACGCGCCGGCAAGCCTGCTGCACGGGGATCTCTGGTCTGGAAATGTGGTGTTCACGTCCGAGGGTCCGGCGGTAATCGACCCGGCGGTGTACCGCCATTACGCTGAGGTGGATGTGGCGATGCTTACGCTGTTCGGCGCCCCTGGCGACGCTTTTTTCGAAGCCTACTGGAACGGCGCCGCGCCGGACGACTGGCCACGCCGTGAGGCGCTTTTCCAGCTTTACCCGCTGCTCAACCATCTGCTGCTGTTTGGCGGCGGTTATCGCTGTGCCGTGGAGCGCGCGATTGAACGGCTGGAGACCGGCTGACTACTGCCTGGCGGCCGCGTTTGCCGTGCCCGTTTCCGGATGATTACCGAACTGCGTGCCGTTCAGGCTCAGCTCTTTGGCATTGAGAACGCCGATTTCGCCGAACATTGTCCACACCATGAAGGACATGGTGAAAGCGAAGGTGTGGGCAACTAGGACCGCCGTTTGCTTGAAGCGTAGAGACGCCATGCGCCCCCCCGTTTGAGCAAGTGCCATGGTCGATTGCCACGGCGCGAAATGGAAACAGGCGACGTTATGGATTTTTGACGTAGGCGTTTTTACGCAGATAAAACCACCAGTTGACCCCCAGGCAGCAGGCATAAAACACTGCAAAGCCATACATGGCGAATTCCGGTGTGCCGGCCTTGATCTGATCGCCGATGACCTGCGGGGCAATAAAGGCGCCGTAGGCGGCAATGGCGGACGTCCAGCCGAGCACCGGACCTTTTTGCTGAGCGTCGAAAATCACCCCGATGCTGCGGAAGGTGGAGCCGTTGCCAATACCGCTGGCGGCAAACAGTACGATGAACAGCGCCAGAAACTCCCAGAAGTACTGGTTGGGGTCGGTGGCGTTGTACGCCAGCATCATCACGTAGCCGGTAGCCGCCGAGGCGATGACCATAACCACCGAGATCACCTGGGTCACGATGGCACCGCCGTATTTGTCGGCGATCCAGCCGCCCACGGGGCGAATCAGCGCGCCGACGAAGGCGCCGATCCACGACCAGGTCAGGGCACTCGGGGCATCGGGGTTGGCAATGCGGGTAATGGTGCCGTCGGCGGCCACGTCCATCATGTTGCCGAAGATGATATTGATGGAGAGGGGCAGCGCGGCGGAAAAGCCGATAAAAGAGCCGAACGTGGCGGTATAAATGATGGTCATCGCCCAGGTATGGGTGTTGCGAAATATCCGGTACTGGTTTTTGATGCTGGTTTTGATCGCGCCGGGCAGCAGCAGTAAAAGCCCCAGCGTTAGCAAAATGGTCAGCGGCAGCGCCAGCCACATGTTGAGCCAGGTAAGCGCCAGCACGCCGGCCAGCGTGGCGAGAAATCCGAGCGCATAAAGCCCCAGAATCCTGCCAAAAGCCGAGGCCGGGTTGCCGGTCTGGGGAGAGATGGTTTTGATATTGTTCATGCCGAACCAGCCGGCAAAGGCCAGCGGAATCAGCAGCAGCATCCAGACAAGGCTGGCGTTTTGAATCCAGGTGTCGGTACCCGCCTCGATGCGGCCAATCAGCGTACCGCTGGCGCTTTCAAGCACCAGCGGGCCGCCGGCCAGCGGGCCAAAAATCCCCACGGTCATGACCAGCGGCACGAGTATTTGCATGGTGGTCACGCCGAAGTTGCCAAGCCCGGCGTTCATGCCCAGCGCGTAGCCCTGCTGTTTTTTGGGGAAAAAGCTGGAAATGTTGCTCATCGAACAGGCGAAGTTGCCGCCACCGATGCCTGATAACAGTGCCAGTGCCTGAAATACCCAGAACGGCGTATGCGGGGTCATCAGCGCAATACCGGTACCTGTGGCGGGTATCATCAACAGCGCGGTGGTGAGAAAAATGGTGTTGCGCCCGCCGGCAATGCGAATCATGAACGAGGCGGGAATACGCAACGTGGCACCGGCAAGCCCGGCAATCGCGGTTAGTGAGAACAGCTGATCCACGGAGAAGTCAAAGCCCAGGTTCTGCATCTGGGTGGCGATCATGCCCCACATCATCCATACCGCAAACCCGAGCAACAGGCTGGGAATCGAGATCCACAGGTTGCGGTTGGCAGTGGCCTGGCCGTGTGTTTCCCAGAAGTCGGGATGTTCAATATCCCACTGGGCAATCTCGGCGTTTTTTCTGGTCATGGCGTATCCCTCTGAACGCAGGTAGCGCGAAAGCAGTACTACAAGAAAAGATACGCATTGCCGGGGCAGGAAGAAACGGGCTAAATCAGGCGCGGGTTTTGTCGCTACCTCGATAGAGGTAATGTTTTAATTATTTAACGTGATGTTTTTTTAAGGTTTTTGAGATAAGGAGGTAGGCGGGATCAGGTGGCATGCTACCACCTGAGTCTTTAGAGGTAACCATAGGGAACGAGCGTTTTAATGATCTGACGCAAGTCCTTTCTGCACCGCCCAGACGGCGGCCTCGACCCGGGAGCGCAGCCTGAGTTTTTTCAGCAGGTGCTTGACGTGAACCTTGACCGTGCCTTCGGTGATGTCGAGCTTGCGGGCGATCAGCTTGTTGGACATGCCGGCGGCCAGTTCGCGCAGGATTTCCCGCTCGCGCTGGGTCAGCACGTCAAGCGTGGGAGCGCTTTCGGTGTGGCGCTGGTTACGTAATGCCTGGGCCAGCAGGGCGGTCAGGTTTTCGCTGATGGCCATGCGCCCTTTGGCCGCCTGGCGTAACTGGTGCACAAGGTCCTCCGGCTCCATGTCCTTGAGCAAATAGCCGTCGGCGCCGTTGCGCAAGGCGTCAACCACGTCGTCTTCCTGGTCGGATACGGTGTACATGATGACGCGCCCGGCGTAACCGGCGCTGCGCAGACGCTTGAGGGTTTCGAGCCCGTCGATCCCGGGCATGTTAAGGTCGAGTAGCAGCATGTCCGGCTCCTGCGCGGCGGCCTGCTCGATGCCTTCAAGGGGCGAGCCGGTATCAAATATCAGCGTCAGGTCGTCTTCGATTTCCAGTAGCTGGCGTACGCCACGGCGGAGTAAAGGATGGTCGTCGACGATCATGATCGTCGCAGCTGAGTCAGTGACAGCGCTTGTCATACGTGTGAACTCCCTTCCTTGATCAATCGGTCTGCCTGGGGGGTCATGTAAAGGTGTACTCCGGTGCCGCCTTCGGGGCGGTTGTCGAGCGTCAGCCGGGCACCCATGTGCCGCGCGCGATCGCGCATGATGACAAGGCCGTAGTGCATCGGGGGTGAGTCTTCGCTCTCAAAACCGATACCGTCATCTTCAATGGCCAGGTGCAGCTTTGCCTGCTGAAACGTCAGGCTGACCCGCGCCCAGTGGGCATGGGCGTGTTTGACGGTGTTGGCCAGCGCTTCCCGGGTGATCTGTAACAGGTGGATTTCTTCATTGGCGCTCAGCAGGTACGGCGGCACCTGATGGCTGAATTCGATGTCGAACCCCAGCCGCTGGCTAAACTCACGAATGGTCTGTTCAAGGGCAGGCTGCAGGCCGGATTTGTCCAGCGATAGCCGGAAGGTGGTCAACAACTCACGGAGCTGACGATAGGCGCTGTTGAGCCCTTCGCGCAAATCCCCGATAACGTCGGCCTGGCGTTCGGCAGGAAAATCCCGGGCCTGCATACGTTCCAGCCGTGCGACCTGCATTTTGAGGTATGACAGCGACTGGGCGAGGGAGTCATGAAGCTCCCGGGCAATGATGGTGCGCTCCTGGATCAGGGAGAGCTGCTGCTGTTCTTCAATACGATGTTCCAGGTAGATGGCCGTGGCCAGCTGGTCGGCCAGCGTATTGAGCAGCTGGCGCGTCGATGAGTCGGGTGCTTCAAGGTAGCCCACCGTCAGATAGCCAAGGGTCAGGTGACCGGCGACAACGGGCAATACCAGCACCCGGGCGCGCTCATCAACAAGCGGAATATGTTGTTCATCAGAATGAGCTTCGTCTGTGCCCAGGCAGGCAAAACACTCAAGATCCCGGCAGTAGAGCGGACGCTCGTGGGAATGGGTGGCGAGTATTTCCATGTCGCTGCCGTCATGCTCGTTGTGCAGGGACAACACGATGGGGCCAATGTCGAGCACTTCTTCAAGCCGGCGCAGTAGCGGGGCGGCGCTGGCGCACAGGTCGTTGCCGCCGCCGTACAGGCTGCGGCTGCTGTTGTGAATGATTTGCAGGGCGTGGTTGTGGCGCTCAAGTTCGGCGGTTTTGTGCGTAACCCGCGCTTCCAGTGCCTGGTAGCTGGCATCCAGCTCGGCGGCCATATGATCAAGGGTGCGCCCCAGCCTGCCCAGTTCATCCGGGCCTGAAAAATCGCTGCGGTGGTCAAAACGGCGCTGGCTGAACGCGCGGCTAAGCCGCATCAGCCGGCGTAGTGGCCGGGCCAGGTTGCGGCGCGTGTCGATGAGCGCGGTAATCAGCAGCAGCGTAATCAGGCCGAGAAACAGCGCCTGTATCCTGCCCATCAGGCTGATTCTGGTTTCGGTGGCGTGCTCGCGCAGAGAGACAAAGTTGTCGATTTGCTGAATAAAGCCGTTGAGCCGAGCTACTGTGCCGGCAATGTGCTGGGCATCTTCGCCGTGTGCTGTCAGAACCGCGGGGATGATGTTGTCGTTAAGGGTCTGGCGTAGCTGCTCAAGCGCTGCATTGGCGCGCGCCGAAGCCATCCGGTTGAGCAACCCGTAATGTGGCTGGGTTTCCAGCGTGGAGCTTTCCAGTTGCGTTTTCAGCGTCGCGAGAAGGGGCGAAGGCGTAATATCCGGATGTTCCAGTACGTTGATGATGCGTGCGCTGGCCAAACGTAACGCGCCGGCTTCATTGATCGCTGCGGCGTCCCCCTGGGTGCTTTTGGCCATCACCACGGTCAGGCCGATGCTCGCCATGGCCAGGCTGCTGATCAGCACCAGAAAGACGACGATGCGTGCGACAAGCGAATGCCGTAAAGCCTTCATACGACTCCCGATAAAAGGCACTGAAGCGTGCCGGAGAACGCTCTGGATAGTACACCTGCGCACGTACTAGCGATGCGCGTTAATGCACACCTAATGGCTCAGGCAGTGTATTACGTCTTTGGAGGTATAAGAAGTGGTGGCGCTACCTCTTTTGGTAGAGCCTCTACACGCTGACGGTGGGGATTTGCATCAGCCGAGCGAGTTCGGCGCTGCGACCGTCAAGAAGATCTGCCAGAGTATAGGCGTCAAGCACGTGCAAAAACGCACTGAGAGCCTCGGCGAGGATAGGCTGAAGCCGGCAGTGGGGCGTAATCACGCAGGCGTTGTCGTCACGAAAGCATTCCACCAGCGCCATTTCCTGTTCGGTATCGCGGATGAGTGCACCCAGGCTGATGCTTGCCGGTGAACGGTTGAGCAACAGCCCGCCGTGCTTGCCACGAATCGCCTTCAGGTAGCCTTTTTGATTCAGCTCCTGAACGATCTTCATCAGATGGTTACGTGAAATGTTGAACGTCTCGGCGATCTCACTGATCGTCGAACGCTCTTCGCCCTTGGTGGCCAGATAAAGCAACACCCGGATCGAATAGTCGGTAAAGCGCGTCAAATGCATAAGAGACCGCCTCAAAAAAGCTTTTCGCCATTGTACGATGTTTACTCATGTTTTGCTTTGTTACCGCACCTTTATTCCCAATGTAGTGCTGAACTGCCGTGTTCGCTGGTTGGTGATCAGGTATCCGTTGTCGCGGTGAATTGTAGCGGTGAATTGTCGCGGTGGATTGCAGAGGCCGGGAAAGCTTGATAATTTAAACATGCATTATTAATGCATCTTATGTAGGCGGCTGATAAAAGAGGTAGCCATGCTGACACAGGCACAGGAACAGATCATCGACGCCACCGCTCCCGTGGTAGCCGAACACCTTGACGCAATTACCCAGCGTTTTTATCCATTGATGTTTACCCGTTACCCGGAAGTGGCGTCGCTGTTCAACCAGGCGCACCAGCAGGATGGCGGGCAGCCCCGCGCGCTGGCCGGTGCCATTCTGGCCTATGTGCAGCTGCGCCAGACGCCCGAAACAGCGCGGGCGACCCTTGAAATCGTGGTCAACAAGCACGTCTCGCTGGATATTCAGCCGGATCAGTATCCCATCGTCGGCGAGTGCCTGATGGCGGCGATTGGCGAAGTGCTGGGCGATGCCGTAACGCCTGAAGTGGCCGACGCCTGGACGGCACTTTACAATGAGCTGGCCGGACTTTTGATCGAGCTTGAAGAACAGCGCTATCAGCAATTCGAACAGCAGGAAGGTGGCTGGCGCGGTACCCGGCGTTTCCGTATTGCGGCCACCCATCAGGAAAGCCGTGTGATCCGCTCGTTCGTGCTTGAGCCGGTCGACGGCGGCCCCGTGGCGACCCATTCGCCGGGGCAGTTTATCGGCGTCAGGCTCACTATCGACGGCACGCCGGTATATCGCCATTACAGCCTGTCTGACGTGCCCAACGGGAAGAGCTACCGGCTGTCGATCAAGCGCGAGCCGGAAGGTCTTGCCAGCCGCTATTTCCACGACCGAATGGACGTGGGCGATACGCTGGACCTGCTGCCACCGGCCGGTGAGCTGACCCTTGCCCGGGGCGAGGAGCCGCTGCTGCTGATCAGTGGTGGCGTCGGCCAGACGCCGCTTTTGCCCATGGCGCGCCAGGCGCTTGAAGAAGGCCGCCAGGTGACCTACGTACACGCCGCGCTTGATGCCGAGCACCATGCCTTTGGTGACGCGCTGAAAAGCCTGACCCGAGCGTATCCGCAAACGCTGAAAAACGTCACCGTGTATGAGACGGGCGACGCGGCCGACCATCAGGGGCGGATCAACGATGCGCTGCTGGCCACTTACGTCACGCCGCAGGCGCGCTGCTACTTTGTTGGCCCGCACGGCTTTATGGCCGCAGTGAACCAGGGGCTTGAGCGGCTGGGCGTACCCGAAAGCCATCGCCATTACGAGTATTTCGGCCCGGCTCAGTCGCTGTCCGCCGCGTAGGAAACGCTGCCGCTGTCAGCTTTTCAGCCGATCTTCCCACCCCCTATCCCCTAAGTGGTAGGGGGTGATTATATGGAGGTAACCGGGCAGAAATCAGCGTGCCAATCCTTCAATATCGATCTCAAGGTGCCTGCCAGCAGGCAATTGCTTTTATTAAAGCCAGGGAGATCGACCATGAGTCATTTCATTGACCGGCTGAATTTTTTCCGCAAGGCTCGCGAGCCGTTTGCCAACGAGCACGGCGAACTGCGCCAGGAGTCGCGCGAGTGGGAAGACAGCTACCGCCGCCGCTGGCAGCACGACAAGATCGTGCGCTCCACCCACGGTGTGAACTGCACCGGCTCGTGCAGCTGGAAAATCTACGTCAAGAATGGCCTGGTCACCTGGGAAACCCAGCAGACCGACTATCCGCGTACCCGTCCCGACCTGCCCAACCATGAACCCCGCGGCTGCCCGCGCGGTGCCAGCTACTCCTGGTACATGTACAGCGCCAACCGGCTCAAGTATCCGCTGATCAGAAAGCCGCTGCTGGCGCTGTGGCGCAAGGTGCTGGCGGACAAGAAAGACCCGGTAGACGCCTGGGCCGCGATTGTTGAAGACCCGGCCAACACCAAGCAGTACAAGCGTGCCCGGGGCATGGGCGGGTTTGTCCGCGCCGACTGGGACGAGCTCAACCAGATCATCGCCGCCTCGAACGTCTATACCGCCAAGCAGTACGGCCCGGACCGCATCATCGGCTTCTCGCCGATCCCGGCGATGTCGATGATTTCCTACGCCTCCGGCGCGCGCTACCTGTCGCTGATCGGCGGCGTGTGCCTGTCGTTCTACGACTGGTACTGCGACCTGCCGCCGGCCAGCCCCCAGACCTGGGGCGAGCAGACCGACGTGCCGGAATCCGCCGACTGGTACAACTCCGGCTACATCATTGCCTGGGGCTCCAACGTGCCGCAAACGCGCACGCCGGACGCCCACTTCTTCACCGAAGTGCGCTACAAGGGCACCAAGACGGTCTCCGTCTGCCCCGACTATTCCGAAGTTTCCAAGCTGACCGACGAGTGGCTCTCGGCCAAGCAGGGCACCGACGCCGCGCTGTCGCTGGCCATGGGCCACGTGATTCTCAAGGAATTCCACCTTGATAATCCCAGCGCCTACTTCACCGACTACGTGCGCCGCTACACCGACATGCCGTGCCTGGTAGAGCTTGAGCCGCGCGAAGACGGAAGCTACGTTCCCGGCCGCCAGATGCGCGCCAGCGACTTCGAGGCAAGTCTTGGCCAGGGCAACAACCCCGAGTGGAAAACCGTGGCCTGGGATGACGCCCGGGACCAGCTGGTGGTGCCGAGGGGCTCCATCGGCTTCCGCTGGGGCGAAGACGAGGCCAACCGCGGCAAGTGGAACCTTGAGTCGCTTGACGCCGACGGCGCTGACATCGCTCCGCTGCTGAGCCTCGACAAGCGCCATGACGACATCGCGCGGGTGGCCTTCCCGTACTTTGGCGGCATCGAGCACAAGCACTTCGAGAGCGTCAAGAACGAAGGCGTACACGACGAGATTCTCTACCACAGCCTGCCGGTCAAGCGGGTCAAAAAGGCCGACGGCACCGACGTGCTGATGGTCACCGTGTTTGACCTGATGTGCGCCAACTACGGCATCGACCGCGGCTTTGGCGCTGAAGGCGAAGACGACGGTGCCACCGACTACGGCCAGATTCGTCCGTATACCCCGGCGTGGCAGGAAAAGATCACCGGCGTGCCGGCCGAACAGGCCATCCGCATTGCCCGGGAGTTTGCCGACAACGCCCATAAAACCAGCGGCCGCTCCATGATTATCGTGGGTGCCGGGATGAACCACTGGTACCACATGGACATGAACTACCGCGGCCTGATCAACATGCTGGTCATGTGCGGCAGCGTGGGGCAAACCGGCGGCGGCTGGTCCCACTACGTGGGGCAGGAAAAACTGCGCCCGCAAACCGGCTGGACGCCGCTGGCCTTTGGCCTTGACTGGCAGCGCCCGCCGCGCCACATGAACGGCACCTCGTTTTTCTACAACCACTCAAGCCAGTGGCGCTACGAGAAGCTCGAGATCAAGGAGCTGCTCTCGCCGCTGGCCCAGGCCAAGGACTATTCCGGCAACCTGATCGACTACAACGTGCGCGCCGAGCGCATGGGCTGGCTGCCGTCCGCGCCCCAGCTCAACACCAACCCGCTGCACCTGGCCGGCGAAGCCAAAAAGGCCGGCATGGAAACGTCGGCCTACGTGGTTGACCAGCTCAAGAGCGGCAAGCTCAGCTTTGCCTCGGAAGATCCGGACAACCCGCAGAACTTCCCGCGCAACATGTTCATCTGGCGCTCCAATCTGCTGGGCAGCTCGGGCAAGGGCCACGAGTACATGCTCAAGTACCTGCTGGGCACCCGCCACGGCATTCAGGGCAAGAACCTGGGTGAGGCCGGCGCGCACAAGCCCGAAGAGGTCAAGTGGCACGACGATGCGCCGGAAGGCAAGGTTGATCTGCTGGTAACGCTGGACTTCCGCATGTCTACCACCTGCCTGTACTCGGACATCGTGCTGCCCACGGCCACCTGGTATGAGAAAAACGACCTCAACACCTCGGACATGCACCCCTTCATCCACCCGCTGACCGCGGCCACCGACCCGGCGTGGGAGTCGCGCAGCGACTGGGAAATCTACAAGGGCATTGCCAAGGCGTTTTCCGAGGCGAGCGTGGGGCACCTGGGCGAAGAGACCGATCTGGTCACGCTGCCCATGCAGCACGACTCCCCGGCGGAGCTTGCGCAAACCGCCGTGCTTGACTGGAAAAAGGGCGAGTGCGAGCCGATTCCGGGCAAAACCATGCCCAGCCTCATCGAGGTCAAGCGCAACTACCCGGAAACCTACGAGCGCTTTACCTCGGTAGGCCCGCTGCTGGAAAACATCGGCAACGGCGGCAAGGGCATCGACTGGAAGACCGAGTCGGAAGTCGAGCTGCTGGGCAATCTCAACCACCGCAAGCTGGACGGCCCGGCCAAGGGGCAGCCGCTTTTGGAAAGCGCCATCGACGCCGCCGAGATGATTCTCACGCTGGCGCCGGAAACCAACGGTGCCGTAGCAGTAAAAGCCTGGGGCGCGCTGTCGAAAATCACCGGCCGCGACCACACCCACCTGGCCAGGCCCAAGGAAGACGAGAAAATCCGCTTCCGCGACGTGGTAGCCCAGCCGCGCAAGATCATCTCAAGCCCCACCTGGTCGGGCCTGGAAGATGAGCACGTGTCCTACAACGCCGGCTACACCAACGTTCACGAGCTGATCCCATGGCGCACGGTGAGCGGCCGCCAGCAGCTGTATCAGGATCACCCCTGGATGCGTGCCTTTGGCGAAAGCCTGCTGGTGTATCGTCCGCCCATCGACACCAAGGCCGCGGCCAGCGTCTCGGTGCCCCAGGACAACGGCAACCCGGAAATTGCGCTCAACTTCCTTACGCCGCACCAGAAGTGGGGGATTCACTCCACCTACTCGGACAACCTGCTGATGCAGACGCTGTCCCGGGGCGGGCCGATCATCTGGATGTCCGAAGACGACGCCAAATCCATCGGCGTGGAAGACAACGACTGGATCGAGGCCTACAACGCCAACGGCGCGATTGCCGCCCGGGTGGTGGTCAGCCAGCGGGTCAAGAACGGCATGGCGATGATGTATCACGCCCAGGAGCGGATCGTGAACATCCCCGGCTCCGAGATTACCGGCACCCGGGGCGGCATCCACAACTCTGTGACGCGGGTGTGCCCCAAGCCAACCCACATGATCGGCGGCTACGCGCACCTGGCCTACAGCTTCAACTACTACGGCACCGTGGGCTCCAACCGCGATGAGTTTGTGCTGGTACGCAAGATGCACAACATCGACTGGCTCGACGGCGAGAATAACGACTACGTTCAGGAGGCCGTTAAATGAAGATTCGCTCCCAGGTCGGCATGGTCTTGAACCTCGACAAGTGCATCGGCTGTCATACCTGCTCGGTGACGTGCAAAAACGTCTGGACCAGCCGCGAAGGCGTGGAATACGCCTGGTTCAACAACGTCGAAACCAAGCCCGGCATTGGCTACCCCAAGGAGTGGGAAAACCAGGCCAAGTGGAACGGCGGCTGGATCCGCGGCAAGAACGGCAAGATCAAGCCGCGCATTGGCGGCAAATGGCGGGTGCTGGCGAATATTTTCGCCAACCCCGATCTGCCCGAAATCGACGACTACTACGAGCCGTTCACCTTTGACTATCAGCACCTGCACAACGCCAAGCAGGGCGAGCACCAGCCCACCGCGCGCCCGCGCTCGCTGATTTCCGGCAAGCGCATGAAAAAGATCGAGTGGGGTCCCAACTGGGAGGAAATCCTCGGCACCGAGTTTGAAAAGCGCCGCAAGGACATGAACTTCGAGAAGGTCCAGGCCGACATCTACGGCCAGTTTGAAAACACCTTCATGATGTATCTGCCCAGGCTCTGCGAGCACTGCCTCAACCCCACGTGCGTAGCGGCGTGCCCCAGCGGCGCGATCTACAAGCGCGAGGAAGACGGCATCGTGCTGATCGACCAGGACAAGTGCCGCGGCTGGCGGATGTGCATCTCCGGCTGTCCGTACAAGAAGATCTACTACAACTGGAAGTCCGGCAAGTCCGAGAAGTGCATCTTCTGCTACCCACGTATCGAAGCCGGCCAGCCCACGGTGTGTTCCGAAACCTGCGTGGGCCGCATCCGCTACCTGGGCGTGATGCTTTACGACGCCGACCGCATCGAGGAAGTGGCCAGCACCCCGGACGAGCGCGATCTTTACCATCGTCAGCGGGATATTTTCCTCGACCCGCACGATCCCGAGATCATCGCCCAGGCGAAAAAGGACGGCATCAAGGACAACGTGATCAAGGCCGCCCAGGAATCGCCGGTGTACAAGCTGGCCATGGACTGGGGCCTGGCGCTGCCGCTGCACCCGGAATACCGCACTCTGCCCATGGTGTGGTACGTGCCGCCGCTGTCGCCGATCCAGTCCGCGGCCGAGGCCGGCGACGTCGAGTTCGACGGCATCATGCCCAAAATCGAGTCGCTGCGCATTCCGGTGAAGTACCTGGCCAACATGCTTACCGCCGGCGAAGAAGCGCCCGTGGTGCTGGCGCTCAAGCGGCTGATGGCGATGCGCCTTTACATGCGCGGCAAGCACGTCGAGGGCAACCCCAACGTGGAAGTTCTCAAGGACGTTGACCTGACCGAAGCCCAGGTCGAGGACATGTATCGCTACCTGGCGATTGCCGACTACGAAGACCGCTTCGTGATTCCGACAAGCCATCGGGAAATGGCCACCGACGCCTTCCCCGAGCGCGGCGGCTGCGGCTTCAGCTTCGGCGACGGCTGCCACGGCGAAAGCGAACCGAGCCTGTTCAACGGAAGCTCGACCACCGCAACGCTGGTCAAGCCGGTGGACGTCTTTGATCCGAGCGAAAATGCGCCGGCAGAGACCAACCAGGAGGTAACCCATGACTAACGCCGCTGAGGTTTATACCCCGGGCGCGGCTGCCACCGGTGCCGAGGAGGCACCGGCCGGCATGCTCAGTCTACGGGTGCTGGCAAGGCTTTTGGACTACCCGACCGTTGAGCTGCAGGACGCCGCCGGCGAGATGATCGAGATCATCAATGCCGAGCGCCGCTGGCCGGCCGCGCGCCGGCGCAGCCTGATGGACTGGTGTCAGCGCATCGCCGATGCCGACCTGCTGGAGCTTCAGGCCGAATACGTGGAGCTTTTCGACAAGGGCAAGGCTACCTCGCTGCTGCTGTTTGAGCACGTGCACGGCGAGTCCCGGGATCGCGGCCAGGCCATGGTCGACCTGATGAACGAGTACGAGAACGCCGGCTTTGAGCTGGACGCGCGCGAGCTTCCGGACTACCTGCCGCTGTTTTTGGAGTATCTCTCCACTCGCGGTGAGGGCGACATTGGCCGCTGGCTGGGCGAGATACGCCATATTTTGGCGCTGCTGGTGGCGCGGTTGGAGGAGCGTAACGCCGACCATGCGCTGGTACCGCTGGGGCTTCTGGCGCTGATCGGTGCCGAGGGCGACGTTGAGGCCCACCGCGAGGCGGCCCGCAATGAAGAGCCCGACGACACCCCCGAAGCGCTGGACGCGGTCTGGGAAGAAGAGGCGGTGAGCTTTACCGCCGACTCCGACCAGGACTGCGCGCTGCAGTCGGCGGAGGGCCGACGGCTTGCCGAGCGCAAACGCGACACCCCAACCGACCCCGTGAAAATCATGCCGTCCGGCCCGTCGGCGGGCTAAAGGAGACACGCCATGTTTATCGAATACCTGCAACATCTGATCTATGGCTACTACCCGTATCTGGCCGGTACGGTGTTTCTGGTCGGCAGCCTGATTCGCTTTGACCAGGGGCAGTACACCTGGAAGACCGGCTCCAGCCAGATGCTGTCGTCAAAAAATATGCGCCTGGCGAGCAACCTGTTTCATATCGGGATCATCGTGATCTTCTTTGGTCATCTGTTCGGCATGCTCACGCCGCACTGGGTCTACGCGCCGTTTCTGTCGGCCGGGGCCAAGCAGATCATCGCCATCGTCATCGGCGGCATTGCCGGCGTGATGTGCCTGATCGGCGGGGCGATGCTGCTGTATCGCCGCTTTACCAACCCCCGGGTCAAGGCCTCTTCCAGCACCATGGACAACCTGATTCTGGGCCTGCTGGTGTTTCAGGCGGGGCTGGGCGTGATTTCCGTGTTCTTCTCGCTGGGTCACCTGGACGGCCAGATGATGCTGACGCTTGCGGGCTGGGCGCAGTCCATCGTGTTCTTCAGCGGCGGCTCGGCAGATTTCATGGCCGACGTGGGCTGGATCTACAAGCTGCACGTGTTCCTCGGCCTGACGATCATCCTGCTGTTTCCGTTTACCCGTCTGGTCCACGTCTGGAGCGTACCGTTTGGCTACGTCACGCGACGCTACCAGCTGGTGCGCAAGCGCGGCTAGGCGGCGTGCATCGCCCAGATGACCGTATTTAGGCAAAAGGGGTAACCCATGTCCGTACAGATGATCGATATTGAAGAACTGCCGGGGACGCAAACGCCGCCGCCGGTGGTAGTCGGCAGCCGTGAAATCAGCGAGGCGGATATTGCCGCCGAGATGCAGTACCACCCGGCCGACAGCGCCGGCAGCGCCCAGCTCAAGGCCGCACGGGCGCTGGTGGTGCGCGAGCTGCTGCGCCAGCGCGCGCAAATGATTGGGCTGACCGTGGAAGACAGCAGCGCTCAGGCGGCGGACGATGCCATTGCCGAGCTGCTGGAGACCGAGCTTGCCGTGCCGGAGCCCTCGGAAGAGGACTGCGAGCGGTTTTACACCATGCACCCGGAGCGTTTCAGCCAGCCGGTGCAGCTTGACGTGCGCCACATTCTGCTGGCTGCACCGCCGGACGACGCCGAGGCCCGGGACGCTCAGTATCACCTGGGCGTCAAGCTGCTGGCCGAGCTTGACGAGCATCCCGAGCGTATGACCGAGCTTGCCCAGCGCCACTCGGACTGCCCGTCGAAGGATGACGGCGGCTCGCTTGGTCGGCTGTCGCCGGGCCAGACCGTCGACGAGCTTGATCGGGTGCTCAAGCACCTGCCGGAGGGGCTGCACTCAAGGCCGCTGGCGTCGCGCTACGGCTGGCACCTGATCATGGTGGATCAGCGTGAAGAAAGCCGCCTGCTGCCCTATGAGGCAGTGACAGACCAGGTGCGCCTGAGCCTGCACGAGCAGGCCACAAGGCGCGGCCTGCGCCACTACCTGCTGGCGCTTGAAGCGGAAATCGGCGTGGAGGGCGTGACCCTTGGCGATGACAGCGGTGGCAGCCTGATGCGCTGACGCCTGTGCGCATCAGCAGTCCCGAGCCCCGGCCGTGTGCCGGGGCTTTTTTATGTCAGGTTGTCATGTCAGGTTTTATGAAGGGTTTTTATGAAGGGCGTGCGGCGTTCAGACACTCGCAGGTTTTTTCAGCAATGCCGATGCCCGCGCCGGACATCAGCAAATACGTATGATCCACGCCGGCACCTCTAAGAGCGGCCTCTTCGTCTTCATCCTGGAAGTGCAGGCCGGCAACAATACTGCCGCTAAAGCCGGCCTTGCGCAGATGGCGCGCGGCGATCAGCTTGCTTTCGGTATTGGGCGTGGCAAGCGTCACCGCTTTTAGCCGTGAGATATCCAGGTGCTCCCAGAGACCGCTGTCTTCGACGTCGGCGTAGCGTACCCGGCGGCTGTCTCGGGTCGTCTTGTTGGGATCGGAATCAAGCCCGGTGACGCGGATGCCCTGCTCGATGAAATAATCGTAGGCCGCGCTGCCGATGCGGCCCATGCCCAATACCAGAACGTTGGCGTCGCCAAGCTCCACGGGCTGCTCGTCGGGGTGCTGGGTATCGGTCTCGAAACGCATCAGATAGTGCTCGAAGCGGTCGAACAGCGCGTGGGCAAAATGATTGACCGGGGCGGCAATCACAAACGACAGCGCCACGGTGACGGCCAGCGGTACCAGCCATTCGGGCATGATATTGGCGGCCACAATCAGCCCGAACTCGCTGTAGGCGGCCAGGCTCAAGCCGCCAAGAAAGGCGTTGCGTACTCGCACCCGAAACACGATCATCAGCGCGGCAAAAAGGATGCCCTTGAGCGGCAGCAGCAGGGCGAATACCCCGGCAAATGCCAGCGCCCGGGCGTCGGGCAGCCCGGACATGCCGATCTGCAGAAAAAAGCTGATCAAAAGCACTTCCTTGATGCCCCACAGCGCCTGGGAAAGCTCCTGGGCACGCGGATGCTGAGACAGCACAAGCCCCATGGCCAGCGCCCCCACCTCGGAGCTTAACCCCACCGCCTGAAAGCCCATGCCGCCGGCGGCCACGGCCAGCACCACGCCCATCAGCACCAACAGCTCATCGTGCGCGGCGACACGCATCAGCCAGTAGAACAGCGGGCGCAACAGCGGCAGGGCCAGTACCCAAAGCGCCCAGATGGACGGCGTCTGTCCGCTGTAGACGCTTAATACGCCAAGCGCGACCAGGTCCTGCATGACAAGGATGCCGATGGCGATGCGCCCGTGAAAAGCGCGCAGCTCGCCCTTGCCCTCGAGCACCTTGGCGGCCAGCACCGTGCTGGAAAAAGACAGCGCGATGGAAAGCAGAATAGCGGTTTCAAGCGCCAGCCCGGCGATCCACACAAAACCCGCGGTAAATACCGTCCCGCTGATCAACAGGTGGATAAACGCGCTGCCCAGCACCACCGGCTCAAACAGGTTCTTGAGGTTGATCTTGAGCCCGATGGTAAACAGCAGCAAAAGCACGCCAAGGTGTGCGGTGTGCTCAAGAATCGGCCCGGCATCGCTTGGCAGGCCCACGGCAGGGCCGAAGGCGTTCAGGGCAAAGCCGGCGGCAAGAAAGCCCACCAGCGGTGGCAGGCCGATCTGGCGCACCAGAATGCCGAAGACGAAGGCAAATGAAAGCGTGACGACTTCAAGCATGGGACACGGGCTTGCAGTCGTTGGCGATGCCGTGGGTGATAATAGCGCGGCGGGCGGGCAAGCAGGCGTTGAGCATGGCGGCGTCTCTCTCCTTGAAAAACACGCCTTGAAAACAGGCGTGTCTTGAACGAAGCGTGGTCTTCATGACCTTGAAGCGGCGTATACGGCCGGCATTCGGCATTTTACGCGGTCTTCGCTTCAACACCAGCGGCGGCGGGCGTTTTATCTGCTAGAATCGGGCGCGTTTTTCTTCTACTCATGACGTTTCTGGATATAGCCGATGAACGCAGTCATTCTTGCCGTATTGGTCATGGTCGCGCTGGCGCTGGCGCGGGTTTCCGTGGTGTTTGCCCTGATTCTGGGGGCGCTGGTGGGGGGGCTTGCCGGCGGGCTTGACCTGGAGCAGACCCTTGCCGCTTTCAACGAAGGCGTGGGCGGCGGTGCCCAGGTGGCGCTGGCCTACGCCACGCTCGGTGCCTTTGCCGTGGCGGTATCCCGCTCTGGGCTGCCGGACATGCTGGCCCGCCGGCTGATCAGCATGCTCGGCCAGGAGGCCGACGCCGCCCGCCAGGCACGGGTGAAGTACCTGCTGTTGATCGCGGTGCTGCTGGTGTCGATCTCCTCGCAGAACCTGATTCCCGTACACATTGCCTTTATCCCGATTCTGATTCCGCCGCTGTTGAAGGTGATGAATCAGCTCAGGCTCGACCGCCGGGCCATCGCCTGCGTGCTCACCTTCGGCCTGACCGCCCCTTATATGCTGCTGCCGGTGGGCTTCGGGGCGATTTTCCTCAACGATATTCTGCTGGCCAATATCAACGATGCCGGTGCTGCTTTAGGGCTTGAGATTACCCGGGGCATGCTGCCGCTGGCCATGGCGGTGCCCGTGGGTGGCATGGCCGTGGGCATGCTGGTGGCGGTATTTTTAAGCTACCGCCGCCCGCGCGACTACGAAACCCGGGAAGTGGCAAGCGCCACCGCCGGCAGCGGCCATTCGGCACCCGAGCCAAGTGCGCTGGGGCTTGCCATGTCGGGTGTGGCGATTCTTGCCGCACTGGGCCTGCAGCTTTACAGCGGCTCGATGATTCTTGGCGGCCTGGTCGGGATTGCGATCCTGTCGCTGAGCGGGATTTTCAAATGGCGCGAGGCCGATGACCTGTTTACCAGCGGCATGCGCATGATGGCGCTGATCGGCTTTATCATGATCTCGGCGGCGGGCTTTGCCGAGGTGATGAAAGCCACCGGCGAGATCGACACCCTGGTGGAAGGTGCCTTTGCCCTGTTCGGCGATAATCGCGGGCTGGCTGCCATTGCCATGCTGCTGGTGGGGCTGTTCATTACGCTGGGGATTGGCTCGTCGTTTTCCACCATCCCGATCATCGCCGCCATTTTTGTGCCGCTGGCGGTGCAGTTCGGCTTTTCGCCGCTGGCAACCACCGTGCTGGTAGGCACGGCGGCGGCGCTTGGCGATGCCGGCTCGCCGGCGTCGGATTCGACCCTCGGGCCAACCTCGGGGCTCAACGTCGACGGCCAGCACGATCACATCATGGGCAGCGTGGTGCCGACCTTCCTGCACTACAACCTGCCGATGATCGCCTTTGGCTGGACAGCCGCAATGCTGCTCTGACGTCGTCAGTCGCCGCCGCGGGGCTCAAGGGCGCTTAACAGCCCGCGCAACAGCGAAAGCTCCTTGCGGCTGGGCTCGGCCCGGGCAAACAGCGCCTGCAGCTGCTCTTCGGTGCGCGCGTGGGGCTGGGTTAAAAAGCCGCTTTGCTGCATCACGTCATGCAGGTGGCGCTGGAAATGATCAAACTGCTCCCGGGTTGGCGGTGTGGCCTCGGCAGGCGACTGATAGGCAAAGTCGCTTTCCGGTCGGGTGCGCCAGCCCCGGTGTAGTTCGTAGGCGAGTATCTGTACTGCCTGGGATAGATTCAGAATGCCGTACTCCGGATTGGCCGGAATGCTGACCTGATGGGTACAGCAGCGGATTTCCTCATTGGTCAGCCCCGAGCGTTCGCGGCCGAATACCAGCGCCACCGGTGCGCTTTGGGCATTGCCCAGCGCGCTTTGGGCCATGGCGTCGGGTTCGTCAAAATGGGGTAACGGCAGGCTGCGTAGCCGAGCGCTGGCGCCAATCACCTGCACGCAGTCGTCAACCGCCTCGTTTAGCGAACCTGCCACGCGGGCGTTGGCCAGCACGTCGGTCGCGCCGGCGGCCAGCCGGGTGGCTTCGTCGTCGGGAAACGCTCGGGGGTTGACCAGCACAAGCTCACCCAGGCCCATGGTTTTCATGGCGCGTGCAGCGGCGCCGATATTGCCGGGATGAAATGTTTGTACCAGCACAATGC
Source organism: Halomonas sp. (assembly GCF_030457605.1). Classification (GTDB taxonomy): domain Bacteria; phylum Pseudomonadota; class Gammaproteobacteria; order Pseudomonadales; family Halomonadaceae; genus Vreelandella. The sequence goes on along the minus strand of NZ_JAKDUR010000006.1, from coordinate 47,112 downwards.
GGATGTTGGAAAGCACGATAAAACCTCTTGCAGGAATCAGTGAGCCGCGAACGAAAAACCCCGCCGAAGCGGGGTTTTTTTAGCGAGCAACAGTGTGGTGAAAGGCTTACATCATGCCGCCCATTCCACCCATGCCGCCCATGCCGCCCATATCCGGCGCGGCGTCTTTCTCGTCCGGGTCGTCGGCGATCATGCACTCGGTGGTGATCATCAGGCCGGCAACCGAACCGGCTGACTGCAGCGCGGTGCGGGTGACCTTGGCCGGGTCAAGCACGCCCATTTCGAACAGGTCGCCAAATTCGCTGGTTTGTGCGTTGTAGCCAAAGTTGCCTTCGCCATCCTTGATGCGGCTGATGATGAGAGCGGGCTCGTCACCGGCGTTGGTCACGATCTGACGCAGCGGCGCTTCCATGGCGCGAAGTGCCATGTTGATGCCGTGGTTCTGATCTTCGTTGTCGCCGGTCAGACCTTGAACTTTGGACAGCGCGCGTACCAGCGCGGTGCCGCCGCCGGGCACAACGCCTTCTTCTACCGCGGCGCGGGTAGAGTGCAGGGCATCTTCGACGCGGGCCTTCTTCTCTTTCATTTCGACTTCGGAAGCCGCACCCACGCGGATGACGGCAACGCCGCCGGCCAGCTTGGCCACGCGCTCCTGGAGTTTTTCCTTGTCGTAATCGGAAGAGGTTTCCTCGATCTGGGCACGAATCTGGCTAACGCGTGCTTCGATGTCGGCTTCGGCGCCGGCACCATCGATGATCGTGGTGTTTTCCTTGGACATGGTGATGCGCTTGGCGGTGCCCAGGTGATCCAATGTGGCCTGTTCGAGTGTCAGGCCGACTTCTTCGGAGATCACCGTGCCGTTGGTCAGGATGGCGATATCCTGCAGCATGGACTTGCGGCGATCACCAAAGCCGGGCGCCTTGGCCGCAGCAACCTTGACGATGCCACGCATGTTGTTGACCACCAGCGTGGCCAGCGCTTCGCCTTCGATGTCTTCGGCGATGATGGCAAGCGGCTTGCCGGCCTTGGCGACGGCTTCAAGGGTCGGCAGCAGTTCGCGGATGTTGGAGACTTTCTTGTCGACCAGCAGGAGGAAGGGGTCTTCCAGCTCAACCGTCATGGTTTCCTGGTTGGTCACGAAATAGGGCGAGAGGTAGCCGCGATCGAACTGCATGCCTTCGACCACTTCCAGTTCGTTGTCAAAGCCGCGGCCTTCATCCACGGTGATGACGCCTTCCTTGCCGACTTTCTGCATGGCATCAGCGATGATTTCACCGATGTTCTTGTCACCGTTGGCAGAAATGGTGCCGACCTGGGCGATGGATTTGGTGTCGGTGCAGGGAACGGACAGTGTCTGAATTTCCTTGACCGCAGCAGCAACGGCCTGATCAATGCCGCGCTTGAGGTCCATCGGGTTCATGCCGGCGGTCACGCCTTTCAGGCCTTCAGCCACGATGGCCTGCGCCAGTACGGTGGCCGTAGTGGTGCCGTCACCGGCGGCGTCAGAGGTTTGTGACGCGACTTCCTTGACCATTTGCGCGCCCATGTTCTCGAACTTGTCTTTCAGCTCGATTTCCTTGGCCACGGAAACGCCGTCCTTGGTCACGGTTGGGGCGCCGAAGGATTTGTCCAGCACAACGTTACGGCCTTTCGGGCCAAGCGTTGCCTTTACGGCGTTCGCGAGTACGTCAACGCCGCGTGTCATGCGCTTGCGTGCATCATCAGAGAACTTAACTTGCTTAGCTGCCATGTTGAATAATTCCTAAACGGTTAAAGGGTCAACGTGAAACGTAACGTGTCAGGTGCTTAGTCTTCGACCACGGCCAGAATGTCGGCTTCGCTCATGATCAGGACTTCTTCGCCGTCGATTTTTTCCTTTTCGACGCCAAAGCCGTCCTTGAAGATCACGGTATCGTTAACCTTGACATCCAGCGCGCGGACGTCGCCGTTATCCAGAATGCGACCGTTACCCACTGCCAGAACCGTGCCGCGTGTGGGCTTTTCCTGGGCGTTACCCGGAAGCACGATGCCGCCAGCGGTAGTCTGCTCTTCTTCAACGCGACGGATAACAACGCGATCGTGCAAGGGACGGATATTCATTCACGTTCTCCTGGGGTTTGATAGATGATGGTACTTGTGTACTGGCTAAAAAATGGGGGCTGGTGGCAACCTTTCAAGGGGCGCAAATGAAAAAAATCGGCTTTTTTCATTCTGTTGCAGCGCGGCCGGCTAGCGCCGATGAAATGGCTCATCCCGGGCGATGAAATCGCCTTCGAGCGGTCCGTTTTCGCTCTTTTTCTGCTGGCGCGACCGGTGCGTGTTCCAGTCGTTGGCATCATGAGCGCTACCCCGGGTGTGGGCACCGCTGACACTTGCCTTGAAGCCGAGCCAGGCAAGCAGCTTGAACAGCAGGCGCCGCGCCTCGGGCAGCAGGCAGGCAAGCCCCATGGCGTCGGATAAAAAGCCCGGTGCCATCAATAGCGCGCCGCCAAAAATGAGGGCGGCGCCGGTCAGCAATTCGCTGGACGGCAGTTCACCGGCGTTGAGGCGTTCGCGCGCCCGGGCAAACGTGTTGGCCCCTTCGCGGCGGATCAGGTGCAACCCGCCGATGCCGGTAAGCAGTACCAGCAGCAGCGTCGCCAAAAGCCCGATTTGACCGCCGACGCTGAACAGCACGACAAAATCAAGCAGAGTAAACAGGGAAATAAAAATCAGTACCGGCATGGGTGGCTCCAGCTTTTTCAGCTCTTTCCAACACGGGGCTGCGCAGGGATATGGTGACGCAATGAGCGTAAAACAAGCGATGCGCGTGATTCTGGCTGTGGCCCGGGTTGTCGTTATTGTTCAGGTATTCGCTGGCTTTTTAGTAGGCCTTGTGTATTTCAATGTCTTCTGCCCACTGCAACACGCGCTTGCGCTCGCGTTTGCTGTTCATGCGGTGGGTGTCGATGGTGGTTGGCCGCAGCTGGCGCGTGGACGGTGCCGACAAGTCCAGCTCAAAAGTGCGCCAGGCGCCGGTGGGCATGTCCTCGGAGCCATAGATGGCGATAACGCGAATGCCCAGGGTCAAGCCTTCCTGTTCGAGGACGGCAGCGTCGATTTCCCAATAGTTCATGATCTGTTTCAGGATCGAGTTGAATGACTGCACGTGCAGATAATCACCGGAGCCAAGCGGGCCCTGGTGGGTGCGGTAACAGCCCTCTTCCTGCTCATCGCCTTCCTGCTGGTACTCGACTACATCCAGCGAGTAGCTGCGCTCCCGGGTGTGCAGCACGGCGATCAGGTGCTGGACGTAAATGGCTTCGTTGCTCATATTGCTGATCAGGCACAATGCCTCCATGCCGATGCCTTTACCACGATTAACGATGATCCGCGGCCGCCGTTGGCGTACATAGCCGTCGTAAAGCAGCTGGGCATAAAACACCCAGACGAACAGCGTACACACGCTGGTAATGGCCGATATGGCCTGGCCGTTTTCGCTTAGCCATTCCATGGTTGTTTCCTTTTCCTGTGGAGTTTTCCCCAAGAGGGAGAATTCGCAACTGAATTGTAGGCAGTCATGCGGCGAAGCAACAGAGCAGCGGACAGGGGAGTGCACGAGGCCGGGTGCGAAGTGGCAAGCCTGAAGTGAATAGGGTAAAAGATGCGGGTTGTGCAGAGAAGAGGCGCGTTAAAACAGGCAGACATGCTGGCATACAGGATATGGGCGCGTGTGTTTGCCGTGTTGGTTGCGTCAAGACAGTAGGTGGCGGGGAAATAAAGAAAAATAAGGCCCTGGAGGGCGTAAGATGACGCTGAAAAATCGAATTGGTGCGGATGGGGAGACTTGAACTCCCACGCCTTACGGCACTAGAACCTAAATCTAGCGTGTCTACCAATTCCACCACATCCGCAGAATCGAGGCACATACTACCCATTATTTGGCTAAAGTCAACGGAAGATATAAGCCGGTAATGTGTCAGATAAGCGGGCGGAGGCAGGTATGCTCATGAACGCAAGCATTGCGCGCGGTTTTGCTGCGCTGGAAAAAGCCCTGCATCGCGTGCTGCCGGGGTATTGCGCTTTTTGCCTGGGCACACCTGAGCCTGGGTTGAGCTGGTGTATGCCCTGTTACCGGGAGCTTGCCTGGAACGTGCGTAGCTGCCGCATATGTGGCGAGCCGCTGGGCCATATGCGAGGGCATTGCCACCATTGCCGGGAAAGCCCGCCGGATTTCGCGGCGGCTTATGTGCCGCTGAGGTATGAAGGGGCCGTGCGCCAGCTGGTGCAGGACTTCAAGTTTCACGCATCGCCCAGAGCCGGCGTGCTGCTCATCGAGCTGTTTCTTTCGGCGTTGAGCGGCTGTCAGGCGCAGGCGCAGGCGCTGTTGCCGGTGCCTTTGCATTCCGCACGAGCCCGTGAGCGCGGTTTCAATCAGTCCCAGTGGCTGGCCGAGCAACTGGGCGCACGCCTGGGGTTGCCGGTCCTGACGGCGACGCGCGAGGTGGATACACCCAGCCAGCGCTCGCTTTCACGTCGTGCGCGGTTTGACAACCTGACCGACGCATTTACGTTGCCGCAGAGGTTGCCGGCACGCATTGCGATTATTGATGATGTGGTCACCACGGGGGCAACGGTCAATGCGCTATCACTGGCGGCACGCAACGCCGGTGCCCGGGAAGTAACTATTTATGCGCTGGCGCGTACATCGCTGGGGTCGCCTTGATAAGATAACGCTTTTACCTGAAAGCGGAGGCGGACATGAGTCATGCGTTTAGCGCGCTATCGCCGGCCACCATCGTTGCGGCTATTGAATCCATCGGGATTTATCCGGCCGGTGAGCCTTTTGCGTTAAACAGCTACGAGAACCGCGTACTGCTGTTCCGCGATGACGAGCGCCGTGGCTGGATCGTCAAGTTTTACCGTCCGGCGCGCTGGACAACGGCGGCCATTCAGGAAGAGCACGACTACCTTCACGAGCTTTTGCAGGCGGGCGTTAGCGTGGTCGCCCCGTTACGCCTGGCTGGCGGGCAAACGCTGCACCATTTTGGCGGTTTTGATTTTGCGCTGTTTCCGCAGCAGGCAGGGCAGGCGCCGGAGCTGGATAACCCGGCGCATCTGTTTGCGCTGGGCGGTGTCCTTGGCCGGCTGCATACGGTGGCCGACCGGCAGGCGTTTACCCATCGGCGGCAGTTGGCGCTGGGGTCAGATGTGGCCGAGGCGAGTGCCAATGTATTGAGAAGCGGTTGGCTGACAAAGCACCAGCGGCGTGCTTATGAAACGGTCACATCACGCCTGGCAGAGGCGCTTGAAGGCTTTGCCACGATGCCGGCGAACATGATCCGCTGTCACGGTGACTGCCATTTGGGTAATATTCTCGGGCGTGACGAAGCATTTACGCTGGTGGATTTTGACGACTGCCTGATGGCGCCGGCGATTCAGGATATCTGGATGCTGCTCGCCATTGACGAACCCGCAGCCTGGCGTGCCCAGCTGAGTGAAATCAGTGAAGGTTATGAAGAAGAGCGGCCATTTCCCCATGCCGAGCTTGAGCTGATTGAGCCGCTGCGCAGCTATCGGTTGGTGCGTCATAGCGCCTGGCTTGCCGCGCGCTGGGATGACCCCGCTTTCCCTCAGGCGTTTCCCTGGCTGGGTGAAAGCGGGTATTGGGACGGGCATATCCGCCAGCTCGAGCAGCAGCGGTTGCAGCTTGAAACGCCGCGCTGGCTGGCCTGAATGTATCGGCTTATTCGTTGCCCGCTTCAGGGTCGGGGCGTTCGGAAGGAATGGGGTTGGCAACGCCTTCGCCGTTTGCCTGGCGGCGCTTTTCGTTGATCCGGGCCGAGGGATTATCCTGCTCGGTGATGTCGAGCGGCTCGCTGAGCGTAAGCGTAAAGGCATGCCCCGAGGCCAGCTCGCAGGCATTGCCGTTGCAGCTCAGGCCGTACTGGCCGTCCTCGCCGTATACGGAAGCGTCCAGCTCGCCGGAAAAGATCGAGCTGTCAGCGTCGTCGGTTTCGATGCAGGTAACGTCGTGGGTAGTGATGCGCACGCGATCATCGTCGCGCTGGGCATCACCCACAATCACGCAGTATTCGGGCAGGGTGTGTGAGGCCTGGCTAATATCAGCCGGCCTTAATAAAATGCCCTCCCGGCGATTTTCGCCATCGGCAAAGCTGAGGGCATCGACCAGCTCAACGCCGACGGTGGCATCGCCTGGCAAAGACAGTGTGGCGGCGGATGCTGACAACGGGGCGGCGAGCAATGCCGCCAGCGCGATACCCAACCCTGAGCGGGCCGAGAGCAGGGACGAGGTGAAAAAAGCTGACTTGCTGAAAGGCATAGCGGTCTCTCGCGGTTGGTGACTGCTGAAAGGCTAAAGTAATCCCTCTATTATATCACATTATGAGATTTTGCCGATGGCGCGTCGCGGCACTCTGCCGCAGCCGGCCGGGTTGTTCCGGCTCACGGTGGCGGAAAGGAAATGGAGTGCCAGGCGGGCTACCGCATGTTTTTGCGTCTCGCCAACCCGGCAGTACCGGGGTTCCGGGCGGGTTTTTCAAGCGTTGATGAATACAAGGACCAACGAGGCTTCACATGACCGATGACATTGCTCAGCACTACCGCCAGATCATGCAGCATCTGGGCGAAGATCCTGACCGCGAAGGGTTGCAGGACACGCCCAAACGCGCGGCCAAGGCCATGCAGTTTTTGACCGCCGGGTACCACCAGAAGCTGGAAGATATCGTCAACGGTGCCGTGTTTGAATCACAAACCGACGAAATGGTGCTGGTCAAGGATATCGAGCTGTACTCCATCTGCGAGCACCATCTGCTGCCCTTTATCGGCAAGTGCCACGTGGCATACCTGCCCCGGGGCAAGGTGCTGGGGCTATCCAAGTTTGCCCGGATTACCGACATGTTCGCTCGCCGCCTGCAGATCCAGGAAAACCTGACGCTGCAGATTGCCGAGGCCGTTCAGGAAGTGACCGATGCCCGTGGAGTAGCGGTGGTGATCGAGGCGCAGCACCTGTGCATGATGATGCGCGGGGTGGAAAAACAGAACTCCAGCATGTCGTCGTCGGTCATGCTCGGCGCGTTCCGTAACAACCAGCCCACGCGCCAGGAGTTTTTGACGCTTATCAGCTGACGGCCGCTCCTTTATCCTTGTTTTACCTTTGTACCTGGCGTGGTGAATAACTGCGCTGCCGGGGGTTAATTGTGCTGTCGTCCTTGGTTCGGCGCGGTATTTCGTCTTAGCATGAAGGCAACGGTTATTTATGCCTCAATGCCACCATCTGGTTTGGAGTCCGTCATGGAATCGCTAAAAGAAACTCAGCTGTACTGTCCGTTTGCGTATATCGACGGCAGCTGGGTCGCCGCTGACAGCGGTGAACAAATCAGCGTCTATAACCCTGCCACCAACGAAGTGGTCGGTAACGTGCCACGTCTTGGTGAAGCCGAGACCCTGCGTGCGATTGATGCTGCCGATGCAGCTCAACCGGCCTGGCGTGCCATGACGGCGGAGCAGCGTGGCGACTTGTTGCTCAAATGGTACGAACTGATGCTTGAGCATCAGCAGGATCTGGCCATGCTGATGACCCACGAGCAGGGCAAGCCACTCAAGGAAGCCGAGGGCGAGATTGCCTACGCAGCGAGCTTTTTGCGCTGGTTTGCCGAAGAAGGGCGTCGCGCTTACGGGGAAACCATTCCTGCCGCCAAAGCCAACCAGCGTATCGTCATCACCAAACAGCCGGTGGGCGTGGTGGGCGCGATCACGCCGTGGAATTTCCCCGCCGCAATGATCACGCGCAAAGCCGGCGCGGCGCTGGCGGCAGGCTGCACCATTGTGGTCAAGCCTGCCAGCCAGACGCCGTTTTCAGCCACGGCGCTGGCCATGCTGGCCGAGCGCGCGGGTATTCCGCGGGGCGTGTTCAACGTGGTTCCCGGCAGCGCCAAGGATATTGCCAAAGCGCTCACGGAGTCGCCGAAGGTGCGCAAGATTACCTTTACCGGTTCTACCGAGGTGGGCAGCCAGCTGATGGCTCAGGCTGCCGAGAACGTGCAGAAAATCTCGCTGGAACTGGGCGGCAATGCGCCTTTTATCGTGTTCGAAGATGCTGACCTGGACGCCGCCGTGGAAGGCGCGATGGCGGCCAAGTTTCGTAACGCCGGGCAAACCTGCATCTGCACCAACCGTTTTCTGGTGCAGTCAAGCGTGGTCAACGCCTTCTGTGAAAAGCTTGCCGTGGCCATGCATAGCGAACTCAACGTGGGTGATGGCGAAAAGGCCAATATCAATATCGGCCCACTGATTGACGAAGACGGGGTCAGGAAAGTCACCGAGCACGTCAAGGATGCGGTTGATAAAGGCGCTGAACTAATGCTGGGTGGTCATCCGCATCCGCTGGGCGGCAATTTCTTCTCGCCGACGCTGATCAACGGTGCGACCCCGGATATGTTGGTGGCCCAGGAAGAAACCTTTGGCCCGCTTGCCGCGGTATTCCCGTTTGACGACGAAGAAAGCGCCATCGAAATGGCTAATGACACTCGCTACGGGCTGGCGTCGTACTTTTATTCGCAGGATCTGGCGCGGGTATGGCGCGTGGCCGATGCGCTGGAGTACGGCATGGTGGGTATCAATACCGGTGCGATCTCCAACGCGGCGGCGCCGTTTGGTGGCGTGAAAGCCTCGGGGCTGGGGCGCGAAGGCGGCCACCAGGGGCTGGATGAATACCTGGAAACCAAGTATCTGTGCATGGATATCAGCTAGGTTTCGTCCGAATCGCTCGTCGACTTTTCAAACGAAACCGTCGTTGACGATGTAGCACAAAAAACCAGCGGCTGGCCGCTGGTTTTTTGTGCTTAAGCGGTGCATCCGTTAGCGACGACCGTTAGTGGCGACCGCCAGGATTAGTGACGGAAGTGACGCATGCCGGTAAAGACCATGGCAATGCCGGCTTCGTTGGCCGCATCAATAACTTCCTGGTCGCGCATGGAGCCGCCCGGCTGAATCACCGCGGTAATACCCGCTGCCGCAGCGGCGTCGATGCCGTCACGGAAAGGAAAGAAAGCGTCTGATGCCATAACCGAGCCCGGCACCTCGAGATTTTCATCAGCGGCCTTGATGCCGGCTATTTTCGCTGAATACACGCGGCTCATCTGCCCGGCGCCCACGCCAATGGTCTGGCCGTTTTTGGCGTAGACGATAGCGTTGGACTTGACGAACTTGGCTACTCGCCAGGCAAAGGTCAGGTCTTCAAGTTCCTGCGCTGATGGCGCGCGCTCGCTGACCACCTTCAGCTCGCTCTGGTTGACCATGCCGTGGTCGCGTTCCTGCACCAAAAGCCCGCCGTTGACGCGCTTGTAGTCCAGCGCGGGGGCGACGACGTCGATTGGCCAGCCGGCGCTGGCGTCGAGCAGGCGCACGTTGGGCTTTTCCGCGACAATGGCGGCGGCAGCGGCGTCGATTCCGGGGGCGATGATGACCTCGACAAACTGGCGGTCGATGATCATGCGAGCGGTGTCGGCGTCCAGCGCGACGTTGAAGGCGATAATGCCGCCAAAGGCGCTGGTCGGGTCGGTCTTGAAGGCCAGGTCGTAGGCATCTGCGGCGCTTTTGCCGACGGCCACGCCGCAAGGGTTGGCGTGTTTGACGATTACACAGGCGGTTTCGTCAAATGCCTTGACGCATTCAAAGGCCGCGTCGGTATCGGCGATGTTGTTGAACGACAGCGGCTTGCCCTGACGCGTCTGCGCGGTGGCCACGCCCGACTCGTCGGCATCAGGATCCACGTAAAAGGCGGCGTTCTGGTGCGGGTTTTCGCCGTAACGCATGTCCTGCTTTTTGGCCAGCTGCAGGTTGAAGGTGCGCGGAAAACGGGCGTCTTCGGCATTGAGCTGGCGGCCCAGATAGTCGGCGATGGCGCCGTCGTAGCCGGCGGTATGCTCAAAGGCCTTGACTGCCAGATCAAAGCGTGTGGCCTCGCTGACTTCGCCCTGCTGTGCGTCAAGCTCCTGGAGTACCCGGTCATAGTCAGAGGCGTTGACCACGATGGTGGTGTGGGCGTGGTTCTTGGCGCAGGCACGCACCATGGTGGGGCCGCCGATATCGATGTTCTCGATGGCGTCAGTCAGGCTGCAGTCGGGTTTGGCCACGGTGTCGGCGAAGGGGTAGAGATTAACCACGACCATATCGATCGGCGTGATGTCGTTTTCCGCCATGACCGCATCATCCTGCCCGCGGCGGGCCAGAATACCGCCGTGGATCTTGGGATGCAGGGTCTTGACCCGGCCGTCCATGATTTCCGGGAAACCGGTATGCTCGGAGACTTCCTTGACCGGTACCTGATTGTCCTGCAGCAGCCGAAAGGTGCCGCCGGTGGACAACAGCTCAACGCCGTGGGCGCTCAGGCCGCGGGCAAAGTCAACAATGCCGGATTTATCGGAAACGCTTAGCAAAGCGCGGCGAACGGGAGTCGCGGTATTAGCCATCAATATGCTCGTCTGCAGTGAGTCCAGGGGTAAAACAGCGAGCGCCCCTCAGGGCGCGTCGTTATCGATCAATCCATAAAACTTCAGTTTTTTGCGCAAGGTGCCGCGGTTCAGCCCCAGCACCCGGGCGGCGCGGGTCTGGTTGCCGTCGGTATATTCCATCACCGCGGCCAGCAGCGGGGTTTCTACCTCGGCCATGACCATGGCGTAGAGGTCACTGGTTTCGCCGCCGTCAAGGTGTTCAAAGTAGCGCCGCATCGAGGCCTCCACGGCCTCTCGCAGTGGCTGGGGGGGCGTGTCCGGCATGGCCGCACGGGGCAGGGGGTGTGCCAGGCCGTGGCTTTCGTGAGCATTGTGTGGCATCAGTTCGCGATCAGTCATGCGGCGTGGCTTCCTTTGGCTGACAGGCGTTGGAGGGCGTCCGGCAGCATGGCATTGTTCATCCAGTCAAACTGCGCCGCCGGGGAGTCCAGCGCGTTGAACTGTTGCTTCAGGGTGCGCCGTTGAACGGCGTCAAAACGTGTGTCGCCGGCGAGATACCAGCCCACGTGCTTGCGCGCGATGCGTACACCCATGACTTCGCCGTAAAACGCGTGTAGTGCGGCCAGGTGTTCGTCCAATACCTGGTGACGTTCGGCAAGGGTCGGTGGGGCCATGCGGGTGCCGTGATCCAGATAATGGCTGATCTGGTCAAAAATCCACGGATTGCCCTGGGCGCCACGGCCGATCATCAGCGCGTCCGCCTGAGTATAGGCCAGAACGTGGGCGGCTTTTTCGGGGCTTTCAATATCGCCGTTGGCAAATACCGGCAGCGATACCCGGGATTTCACCTCGGCAATGGTGTCGTATTCGGCTTCGCCGGCGTAGCGCTGCTGGCGATGGCGGCCGTGCACGGCCAGCGCCTGGATGCCGGCGTCTTCGGCAAGCTCGGCGATGCGAACGGCGTTGTTGCTGTCGGCACACCAGCCGGTGCGTATCTTGAGCGTGACCGGTACGTCAACGGCGGCGACAACGGCGTTGAGAATCTCATCGACCAGCCGTTCGTCACGCATCAGCGCCGAGCCGGCGGCCTTGTTGCAGACCTTTTTCGCCGGGCAGCCCATGTTGATATCAATGACTTCGGCCCCGAGTTCCGCGTTGAGCCGCGCGGCCTCGGCAAGCATCTCGGCGTCGCCACCGGCGATCTGCACCACCCGGGGCGCGGGCTCGCCGGTATGGTCCATGCGCTGGCGGGATTTGCGCGTGTGCCAAAGCGACGGGTCTGAGGTGACCATTTCGCCCACCACCCAGCCAGCGCCCAGCCGCCGGCACAGCTGGCGAAAAGGGCGGTCGGTCACGCCGGCCATGGGCGCGAGTATGACGCGATTGGGCAGCGTATAGGGGCCAATGGAAACGGCGGGCGTAGCTGGTGTCATAGCGTGAGTCACGGGTGGCGAACGTCAGATTGCGAGCGTAAACAGGGCGCGAATTCAACGGGCATTCAGCCCGCGCGTGCAAGGGAGAGCTATCATACGCTGAGCGCCGCGCCGGGTGAAGGCGTAATGCCGTGTCGGCGCGGCCGGTATTGTCCCGGATGCGCCGCCGTCAGGCGGCCGGACGCATGCCGGTCAGGCGTACCCAGCCTTCGCGAATTTCCGGCTCGTCCATGACCAGGCCGCAGGCAAGGTAGGCGTCGAGGACTTCGTTGGCCTGATTGGCAAGGATGCCCGATAGCGCAATGCGCCCGCCCGGCGCCACGTGGCCGGCAATGGTGGTCGCCAGTTCGACCAGTGGGCCGGCCAGAATGTTGGCGGTGACCACCGGATAGCGCTGGTCGGGCAGCCGGGCGGCGAGCTGTTCAGGGTAGAACAGTGCCAGATCGGCTTCTGCCACGGCATTACGCTCGGCGTTGTCACGGCTGGCCTGTAGTGCCTGGGGGTCGATGTCGGTGCCGACGGCGTTGCTCGCGCCGAGTTTTAGGGCGGCGATGGCCAGAATGCCCGAGCCACAGCCTACGTCGAGCACGGTGGTGTCGGCCAGCTCGCCATTTACCGCCAGTGCATCAAGCCAGGCAAGACACAGCGCGGTGGTGGGGTGAGTGCCGGTGCCGAAGGCAAGGCCCGGATCGAGTATCAGGTTGACCGCCTCGGGGGCGGGTGGCTCATGCCAGCTGGGAACGATCCATAGCCGCTCGCCCATTTGCAGTGGCTCAAAGCCGTCCATCCATTCGCGCTCCCAGTCACGATCGGCCAGGAGTTCGTATTCGACCTCGGGGCAGGGCTCGCCGGGGAACTGCTCGGCCCAGGCCGCATGAATCCGCTCCAGCATGGCTTCCACGCCTTCCAGGTCATCGTAGAGGCCGGTCAGCACGGTATCCTGCCACAGAGGCGTGGTGCCGCGTTCGGGTTCGAACACGGGGTCATCTTCGGCGTCCTGTAGGCCAATCGCAGTGGCGTCTTCATCGAGCAGCAGTTCTTCGAGCTGTTCGGCCTGCTCGGGGGCAACGTGGGCTTTAAGCTGTAGCCAGGGCATGGTGGGGCTCCGCGCGAGAAAAGAAGGCGGGGTGGCATATGATGGCCACCCCGCATTGAGATCCTGTGACGGGCGCCAAAAGCGCCGCCGGGATTCAGGATTCCAGCTTTTTTTCCAGATAATGGATAGTGACGCCGCCCTGGCGGAAGTAGCTATCGCGAACCAGATCCTTTTGCAGATCAATATTGGTCTTGATGCCTTCCACCAAAAGCTCGTCCAGCGCGTTGCGCATGCGCGTCAGGGCAATTTCTCGGTCTTCGCCCCAGGTGATCAGCTTGCCGATCAGCGAGTCGTAGTGGGGCGGTACGCTGTAGCCGGTGTAGAGATGCGAATCCATGCGTACGCCGAGGCCACCGGGCGCGTGAAACAGCGTGACCTTGCCCGGTGAGGGCATGAAGGTGCGTGCGTCTTCGGCGTTGATACGACACTCGAAGGCGTGGCCGCTGAGTTTGACATCATCCTGGGTAATCGAAAGGGGCATACCCGCCGCAATGCGCAGCTGTTCCTTGACGATATCCACGCCGGTGACCATTTCCGTGACCGGATGCTCGACCTGTACGCGGGTATTCATCTCGATAAAGAAGAACTCGCCGTTTTCGTACAGAAACTCAAACGTACCGGCACCGCGGTAGTTGATATCGATGCAGGCGTCGCGGCAGGCGTTGAGCACTTTTTCGCGCGCGTCAGGGTCAATGCCTGGTGCGGGGGCTTCTTCAAGCACTTTCTGGTGGCGGCGCTGCAACGAGCAGTCACGGTCAAACAGGTGAATGGCGTTGCCCTGGCCGTCGGCCAGCACCTGAACTTCGACGTGGCGCGGCTTTTCCAAGAATTTTTCCATGTATACCGTGCCGTCGCCAAATGCCGCGCTGGCTTCGGTGCGGGTAATGCTGATGGCCGAAAGCAGCGAGCCTTCGCTGTGCACCACGCGCATGCCGCGCCCGCCGCCGCCTGATGCGGCCTTGATGATCACCGGATAGCCGATACGCCGGGCTGTGGCCAGGTTGGCTTCGCCGTCATCGCCCAGCGGTCCGTTGGAGCCGGGGACGGTAGGTACGCCGGCTTCCTTCATGGCCCTGATGGCGCTGACCTTGTCGCCCATCAGGCGGATGGTATCAGCACGGGGGCCGATAAATTTGAAGCCAGAGCGTTCCACCTGTTCGGCAAAATCGGCGTTTTCCGAAAGAAAGCCGTAGCCGGGATGAATAGCGCTTGCATCGGTGACTTCGGCTGCGCTGATCAGCGCAGGAATATGCAGATACGATTGTGCCGATGACGCCGGGCCAATGCACACGGCTTCGTCGGCGAGGCGCACGTGCATCAGCTCGCGGTCGGCCTTGGAGTGTACCGCGACCGTCTTGATGCCCAGCTCTTTGCATGCGCGCAAAATGCGCAGGGCAATTTCGCCGCGATTGGCGATCAGAACCTTGTCCAGCATGGGAGAGTCCACCCGTGTCAAAAATGAAAGATCAGGCGATGGCGATCATTGGCTGATCGAATTCCACCGGCTCACCGTCTTCCACCAGAATGGCTTCCACCACGCCGTCGCGGTCGGCTTCGATCTGGTTCATCATCTTCATGGCCTCAACGATGCACACGGTGTCGCCTTTCTTCACCGTATCGCCGACCTCGGCAAACGGTTTGGCGCCCGGCGCCGGGCTGCGGTAAAAGGTGCCGACCATGGGGGAGTTAACCGCTTCGCCGCGGTAAGCAGGCGCTGCCGGAACTTCCTGCGCGGGGTTTGTATGGCCGGGCGCAGCGGGATCGGGTGCCTGTTGCTGGGGCGGTGCATACTGGGGCATCGGTTGCGGCGCATAAGCGGTGCCGTTCGGATGGCGGCTGATGCGCACCGATTCTTCACCTTCCTGAATCTCGATCTCGCTGATGTTGGATTCTTCCAACAGCTCGATCAATTTTTTGACTTTGCGAATATCCATGAGCGAAACCCATCCTCAATGAAAATGAAAAAACAGCAGAAATAAACACGCTGAAAGTGATGCCCTGATGGCCCGGATCCTTGTCCGGACATATAAAAATGCGAGCATCGCACCGAGCGCGTCAACGTAGCGGCAGCGTTTAAGTAGCGGCCTTATGCCGGAAAATGTGACCGGCAGCAGCGCTTAAACGGTGCAGCACGTCTAAGTGGTGCCTTGCCTGCTCCTGCTACACAACGCCTGAACAACTCCTCTTTCCGTGCCTGTGGCCATGTCGCTCACGGGCGCAGTAAACCAGAATGAAAACAAAAGAGAACGCGGCACGTTAGTGAACGTTACAGCTTTATCACTGCTCTGTACTGTGTATTGCGACTGGCATGGAGGCGAAGTTTGCCGAAAAAAAAACGCGATGTCCAGAAAAGCGAGGGTATGGCCTGGTATGTCCGCTGTAAACGAACGTTTGCCGACGTTGGCGTCACAAGTCCGGCAAAAGGCCGACAAGGCCGTGAGTCAGCGGCCTTGTCGGCAAGCGAGGCAGATTAACCGGTTCTGGCGCCATTCAGCCATTGTTTCAACCGTTCCAGGTGCGCGCTGAACTGTTGAGCATCCACCTCGCCCTGAATGCGAGCCTGGCTGATTTCCTCGCCCTGGGCAAAAAACAGCAGGCTCGGGGGGCCGAAAAGGCCGTAGGCCTGCAGCAATTCCCGGGTGTCGTTGTCGGTCTCGGTCACGTCGGCCTGAATCAGCGCATAATCGTTCAGTGCCTGAGCTACCCGGGGGTCCGGATATACTTCGCGCTCCATTATTTTGCAGGAAATGCACCATTCGGCGGTAAAGTCGACAAAGGCCGGTTTGCCCTGCGCGCTGGCGCGCTCAAGCTCGGTTTCAAGTCCTGCCAGCGTATCGACTCGAGTGAACTCGGGAGTGGCGGGCGTCGCCGTGCTGCCGTTGGCAGCGTGCTGGATGTTCTGCAGCGGGCGAAGCGGGTTGCCGTTACCCTGGGCCGCACCCAGCAACAGCGCAATGCCCCAGGTCAGCAGCAGAATACCCAGTGCCTGACGCGTCCGGCCCCAACCCTGGGGCTGATTGAACTGCAGCGCCCCAAGCGTGAGTGCAGCGCCGACGGCAAGCGCTGCCCACAGCATCATGGCGATCGGGGCGGCGACCAGCCGCTCGATCATCCAGATGGCCACGCCCAACAGCAGCAGGCCAAAAGCGATCTTGACGCCGTTCATCCACGCGCCGGAACGCGGCAGCAGCGTGGTGCCGAAGGTGCCCACCAGCAGCAGCGGCACGCCCATGCCCAGCCCCAATGCGAAGAGTACCGAGCCGCCAATAACGCCATCTCCGGTGGAGGAAATGAACACCATGGCACCGGCCAGCGGAGCCGTTACACAGGGAGATACCACCAGCACCGACAGCGCACCGGCCACGGCCAGCCCCAGCGGGCCACTTTGTTGAGCGCGGTTTTGCCAGGCGTCCACTTTTGTTGAGATACGCGGCGAGAGGCGCATCTCGAAGGCGCCGAACATGGCCAGCGCGAACAGCGTGAACAGCACGGCAAAGGTAATCAGCACCGGTGCTGACTGTAGGTGCGCCTGCAGGTTGAGCCCGGCGCCAAAAAGCCCCATCAGCACGCCGACCAGCGCGTAGGTCAGCGCCATGCCCAGCACGTAGCTCGTCGAGAGCACAAAGGCCCGGGGGCGCGTGGGATTCTGGCCCACGATAATCGACGACATGATCGGCAGCATCGGCAGCACGCAGGGGGTGAACGTCAATCCCAGCCCGGCGATGAAGAAAAGCCCCAGCGCCAGCGGCAGGCTGGCCTCGCTCAGCAGGCTGGCAAAACGGTGGTCTTCGCTCTGGGGGCCGCTGAAGTCGCTACCAGCCGGGCCGTTGTTGGTGGTGTTCTGCGCTGTGCCGTCTTGTTCAGGATGGCCCGCTTTGGAGGGGCTCGCTCCAGAACGGTCCGGCTCAGCGCTGTCTGGTTCAGAGAAAGCCGTTTCAGGCGTGGTATTGCCGGCCGTGGCAGACGCGTTTTGTGCGCTGGCAAAAGCAGCAGGAGCTTCGGTCTCGCTGGCTTCAAGCGTCATGTGCTCGGGCGGATAGCATAGCCCCGCATCGGCGCAGCCCTGAAACGTCAGCTCCAGCGAAAACGGGCCGGAGTGGGGGGCGTTCAGCGGGACACGGAATACTACGCGGTCGCGGAACGTATACACATCACCAAGAAATTCATCGGTGGTGAAGGTGCCCGGCGGTATGTCCGGCGCGCCCAGGGTAACGTCCGGCGTCTGGCTTTTGACGGCAAACTGGTGGCGGTAAAGGTAGTACCCCTCGGCTGCCTTGACGCCGATATACAGCGTGTCGCCATCATGCCAGGCGCTGGGCTGAAACGCCTCGCGGACGGGGAGGAAGTCACTCTGCTCATCAGAGAACCACTGCGCCTGGGCGTTGCTGAACGGAATGGCCAGCAGCATCACGGCCAGCAGCCATAGAAGGCAGCCACGTGAGCGTTCAATTATTCGAGGGGACAAGCGAGCATGGGAAAACACGAAATATCCTTCTTGCTGAAAAGCCTTGGGGGCAAAACACATTGCCGGAACAGGAAGACGCTATATGGACCACGGTGCGCGAGATAGATTCTGCTTGTCAGGTGCGCCTATCTGTCACGCCCATGCCGGGGCCAGGTACCTTCATGCCGGGTTAATCCTTGCCGGAAACGCCAGCGGGCTGCCCGAAGGCAGCCCGCTGGTTGTGTCATAACGGCATGTACAGTTGCATTGACCGCTGCGCGGTCATGCGGCTGATGGCATCAGGCCTTCTGGTAAGCCGCCACGGATTTTTCAATCGCCTTGCGTGCGGCGTCGGCTCCTTCCCAGGACTCTACCTTTACCCACTTGCCTTTTTCCAGATCCTTGTAATTTTCAAAGAAATGGGCAATTTGCTGACGCAGCAGCTCGGGCAGATCGGTGACTTCTTCGACGTCATCATAAAGCGCAGACAGTTTGGCGTGGGGAACGCATACCAGCTTGGCGTCTTCGCCGGCTTCATCGGTCATGTTGAGGATGCCAACCGGACGAGCACGGATGATGCTGCCGGGCGTAACCGGGTATGGTGTGACGACCAGTGCATCAAGAGCATCGCCGTCATCGGCCAGGGTGTGCGGGATAAAACCATAGTTGGCCGGATAGAACATCGGCGTGGCCATGAAGCGATCCACCATCAGCGCGTCCATATCCTTGTCGATTTCGTACTTGATCGGCGCGTGATTTGCCGGAATCTCGATGGCCACATAAATATCGTTGGGCAGGTCTTTACCGGCGGGGATGTTAGCAAAGTTCATCGTTGGATCCTTGGGGGCTTGTGCGTGTTGCAACGCGTCAGTGCATGATAGCGCTGATCGGTGCCAAACGTAATGGCGCCAAATTATACGAACAAGGCGCAAGGATTGCCAATGTGGCATGAAACAGGGCGACCGCTGTGGGTAAAAGCGGCACAGGCAAAAAACAACCGGTATCGAGTGCATTTGGCAAGTCTTCTTTGTATGCAATAAGTCGCATAGTGGTATACAGCCAGGGGCGTGTATGATTCTTGCCTGTTCATGAATACCGGAAGAACCTCGGTCCGCCCGGCGAGGTTGGGAGGAAGGCGTGGCGCACGCACAGTTGCTTATCAGTTACGGTCAGGCGTTTGTAGCGCCCAACCGGCGCCAGCAGCGCAGCTCCATGGCAGTGCAGCTGCCTGAGTCGCCGTTGATTCATGCCAAGGGAGGGTGTGCGGTCATCAGCGATTCCATTTCGCGCAATGAAATGGCCAAGCAGGCGGGAGATTTGAGCGTACGCGCGTTTCTGGCCGACTATTTTTCCACGCCCGATCACTGGAACGTGAAAGCCTCTGCCACGCGGGTGCTGAGCGCGTTGAATGACTGGTGCTACGGACAGAGCCGCCAGCTGGATGCCGGCAGTTTTGTCGCCTCGATGTCGGCGATGATATTCCGCCGCCAAAGCGCGCACCTGTTTCATATGGGCGATACGCTGGTGTTCCGCCTGCGCGGTGCCGAGTTCGAACAGCTCAGCTGCGATCACGTCACTGACCTGGGCGGATATCGTTACCCTTCCCGGGCGCTGGGGCTGGATAACCGCGTGGATATCGACTACGCCAAAATACCGCTCAAGCAGGGGGATATTTTCCTGTTCACCACCCAGGCGGTGCGCGGAACGCTCCTGCCGTCGGACTATGTGCGCCTGATTCGCCAGGACGCCAGCGACCTGCATGCTGCCTGTGACCGGCTGGCTGCCGAGGCCACCACTCGCGCCCAGCAGCGCGGCTACGCCGTGGATCAGTTCTGCTTTCAGCTGGTGCGTATTGATGAGCTTCCCGAAGTCCAAAGCGATGAGCCCAGCCAGCTGTACGGTGATCTGCCGATTCCACCGGAGCTCTCGCCTGGGGATCGGCTGGACGGGCTGGAAGTGATTGATGTGCTGTCACGCACCGCGCAGTCGCGGGTGTATCGCGTACGTGATGTGCATACCCGAGCAGAAATCGTGATGAAAGCACCCAGCCCCGAGCTTTCTTTGCGCAATGCCTATCTGGAACACTTTCTGCTGCAACAGTGGGTCGTGGAGCGGGTGACATCGCCATTTGTCGTGCGGGTGGTCGAACCCTCGCGCCCGCGCCACTACCTTTATTACCTGCTGGAAAGTGTACGCGGTGAAACCTTGCGCGAGTGGGCAGCGCGCCACCCTCAGGCCACTCTTGGCCAACGCCTGGAAATGGCCAGCCAGCTGGGCAAGGCGGTACAGGCGCTGCATCATCACGAAGTGCTGCATCAGCAGATCAACCCGGACAACATCCTGGTGGACGAGCATGGCAAGCTGGTGCTGATTGATTTCAGTGCCTGCCATCTGCGTGATACCGACGGTCATCGCCAGTCCGGGGAGATACTGCGACCCATAGGTTTTACCCCACATACGGCGCCGGAGTACGCTCTGGGTGACAGTGTCGGTCAACGCAGCGACCAGTACGGGTTTGCTTCCACCGTTTACTGGTTGCTGACCGGGCAGTTGCCTTATCAGCTGACGCCGGATCAACTGCGCAACCACACCGATCTTGAGGCGCTGAGCTATCGTAGCGCCCGTAGCGCCAACCCGGAAATTACACCGGTACTGGATGATATCCTGCGCCGGGCGCTGGACCCTCAGCGTGCGCTGCGCTTTCGGCGTATGTCAGAGCTCTTGCACGGCTTGCGCAAGCGTCAGGCTATCTCGCCGCCGGACGCTGCCCAGCGCGCCGACGCACGGCGCTTCTGGCAAGGCGTGGCAGGGATTTTGCTACTGCTGCTGGTGCTTTCCTGGGTGCTGCGTTAAAGCGTAAACACGGGCAGACGCTTTTCCACCTTGACCAGCTTCAGTTTGGCGACTTTGGGCAGGCCGTTTTCAAACGGCGGAAAATCTTCGCCCTGAATCAGCGGGGAGAGGTAGTCCCGGCAGGCCTGGGTAATGCCAAAGCCGTCCTCGCTGATGAAGTCCCGCGGCATGAATTTTTCCTGATTGGCAATCTCGGAAAGCGGCGCGGAAATCACGTCCCACTGGTAGGGCGCCTGCGCCGTGCGGCGAATCGCCGGCATCATCGAGTTCTTGCCGGCGAGTGCCAGCGCTACCGCTTCGCGGCCCACGGCGTAGGCCTGCTCGACGTCGGTTTTGGACGCCAGGTGACGCGCCGCACGCTGCAGGTAGTCGGCCACGGCCCAGTGGTATTTGTAGCCCAGATCCTGCTTGACCATGCCCGCAAGTGTCGGGGCCACCCCGCCCAGCTGGCGGTGGCCAAAGGCATCGGTATTGCCGGCGTCGGCAAGAAAGGTGCCGTCGTCGTAGCGTGCGCCTTCCGATACCACAATTACGCAGTAGCCGTAGTGCTTGACGCTGTATTCCACCTTCGCCATGACCGCTTCGCGATCAAAGGCAATTTCGGGGAAGATGATCAGGTGTGGCGGCTCGCCTTCACCTTCGCCGGCAAGGCCGCCGGCAGCCGCGATCCAGCCGGCGTGACGGCCCATCACCTCAAGCACAAACACCTTGGTGGAGGTGGCGCACATGGAGGCAATGTCCAGCGACGCTTCACGGGTTGACGTGGCGATGTACTTGGCCACGCTGCCAAAGCCCGGGGAGCAGTCGGTAATCGGCAGGTCGTTATCCACGGTTTTGGGCACGTGGATGGCGGTCAGCGGATAGCCGAGTTTCTCGGACAGCTGGGAGACTTTCAGGCAGGTGTCAGCGCTGTCGCCGCCGCCATTGTAGAAGAAGTAGCGGATGTCGTGCGCCTTGAAGACTTCGATCAGGCGCTCGTACTGGGCGCGGTGAGTGTCGATATCCTTGAGCTTGTAGCGGCAGGAGCCAAACGCGCCGCCCGGCGTGTGGCGCAGCGCGGCAACGGTTTCGTCGCTTTCATGGCTGGCGTCGATCAAGTCTTCGGTAAGCGCTCCGATAATGCCGTTATGGCCGGCGTAAACCTTGCCGATATGCTCCGGCGCTTCACGGCAGGCTTCGATTACGCCGCAGGCGCTGGCGTTGATGACGGCGGTGACGCCTCCGGACTGAGCGTAAAAAGCGTTGTGCTGGGCCATGGAAACGGTGTGACTCCTGAAAAGCGGGACGTAACGAAACACCGAGGGCGGCAGGCCCCCTCGGGTGTGATTACATTAACGGTGGCGGATTCTAGCGCAAAGCGCGGATGCCTGCATCTGTCTAGCCGGCGCTGTCCATGTCCTGTTCACGCTGGGCCAGCCGCCAGCCGCCCAGATCCTTGTAGCGATTGACCATGGCGCAGAACAGTTCGGCGGTGCGTTCGGTATCATAACGCGCGGAGTGGGCGGCCTTGTTGTCGAACTCGATGCCGGCAGCGCGGCAGGCGCGAGCGAGTACCGTCTGGCCGTAAACCAGCCCGGCAAGCGTGGCGGTATCAAAGCTTGAAAACGGGTGAAACGGGTTGCGCTTGATGTCGCAGCGGTTGGCGGCGGCGTTCAAAAAGCCGTGATCAAAGGCGGCGTTATGGCCAACCAGAATGGCGCGGGTGCAGCCGTGAGCCTTGATTGCCTTGCGCACGGGACGGAAAATCTCGCCCAGCACCTCGGCTTCGTCCAGTGCGACCTGCTGGCGCAGCGGGTCATCCAGATTGATGCCGGTGAAATCCAGAGCCGCCTGTTCAACATTGGCGCCTTCGAAGGGGCGAACATGATAGGCGTAGGTCGCATCGGGCAACAGGTTGCCGTCCGGATCCATGGTCAGCGTCACGGCCGCGATTTCCAGCAGCGCATCGCCATTGGCGTCAAAGCCGCCGGTTTCCAGGTCAATCACGACCGGTAGGTAGCTGCGAAAACGCTGGGCCATTAAATCGCGGGCAATTGCCTCGCTCATGCTGCTCTCCTTTAGCAAGTAGTAGGGATAGCGAGTTTGGGTAGAAAATATGGAGGGGAGGAAAATACACACCCTCACGGGCAAAGACACCGCTTTCAAGGTGACCAGACAGCCGGATTCTAGCAGCTTTACAGGCAAAGCGTCGCTTGCGGTATTCGTTGGCAGCCCGGGGCGCTATACTTGGGGTTTGCTTTCTTGGCTGTTTTTATCCCGTTATTTACACTCGTGGGGTTTTCTGCCGCGGGTTTTCTCGACAAAGTTGCTATTAACAAAGGAGTGCAAGATGTCCGATGTCAAAAAGGTGGTGCTGGCCTATTCCGGCGGCCTGGACACGTCCGTTATCGTCAAGTGGTTACAGGAAACCTACGGCTGCGAGGTGGTCACCTTTACCGCTGACATCGGCCAGGGCGAAGAAGTCGAGCCGGCCCGTGCCAAGGCCGAGGCGCTGGGCGTCAAGGAAATCTACATCGAGGACCTGCGCGAAGAATTCGTGCGCGACTACGTCTTCCCGATGTTCCGGGCCAACACCGTCTATGAAGGCGAATACCTGCTGGGCACCTCGATTGCCCGTCCGCTGATCGCCAAGCGTCTGATCGACATTGCCAACGACACCGGCGCCGACGCCATTTCCCACGGCGCCACCGGCAAGGGCAACGATCAGGTGCGCTTTGAGCTTGGCGGCTATGCGCTCAAGCCGGGCGTAAAGGTGATTGCGCCGTGGCGCGAGTGGGACCTGACCTCCCGCGAAAAGCTCATGGCCTACTGCGAAGAGCATCAGATTCCGGTGGATTTCTCCGGCAAGAAGAAAAAGTCTCCGTATTCCATGGACGCCAACCTGCTGCACATCTCCTACGAGGGCGGCATTCTGGAAGACCCCTGGGCCGAGGCCGAAGAAGACATGTGGCGCTGGAGCGTGGCGCCGGAAGCCGCGCCGGACACGCCCACCTACGTTGAGATTTCCTATGAAAACGGTGACATCGTCGCGCTGGACGGTGAAACCCTGCGCCCCCATGAGGTGCTGGAAAAGCTCAACAAGCTGGGCGGCGACAACGGCATCGGCCGGCTCGACATCGTCGAAAACCGCTATGTGGGCATGAAGTCCCGCGGCTGCTACGAAACGCCGGGGGGTACCATCATGTTAAGCGCCCACCGCGCCATCGAGTCGCTGACGCTTGACCGCGAAGAAGCCCACATGAAAGACCAGCTGATGCCCAAGTACGCCGAAGTGGTGTACAACGGCTACTGGTGGAGCCCGGAGCGCCGCATGCTGCAGGCCGCCATCGACGAGACCCAGAAAAACGTTTCCGGCGTGGTGCGCATGAAGCTCTACAAGGGCAGCGCCACCGTGGTGGGCCGCAAGTCCGATGACTCGCTGTTCGACGAGTCGATTGCGACGTTTGAAGACGATGCCGGTGCCTACGATCAGAAAGACGCCGAAGGCTTTATCAAGCTCAATGCGCTGCGCCTGCGCATTGCCGCTGGCAAGGGCCGCAAGCAGTCTTGAAGAACGGGGCTGAAAAACGGCCCTGACGCGAACGCCCGAATTGCCGCGTGATAGCGCGCTGTGGGACATGGGCAACACGACCAAAACGGCAAAAGTCAGCAGGCTTTTGCCGTTTTGTGCTATGTAAATGTGCTATGTAGAAGAATATGGCAGCCATGCATGGGCAAGAAGCATCAGCGGGGAGAATAACAATGTGGAAAAAATTGCTTTCCGGCCTGTTTGGCCGCGCTGAAAGCGCGAAAACGGGGCACGGCACCACCTCGGCCGAGCCGGTTGAGTACAAGGGCTATCTGATTATTTCCTGCCCTGATGGGGAAGGGGGGCAGTTTCGGGTCAGCGGCATTATTCGCCAACCGCTTGACGGTGGCGAGGTGCGCGAACATCGCTTTGAGCGCTCGGATATATTGCCCGGACGGGAAGCCTGCGATGCGATGATGGTCAGCAAGGCGCAGCGCTTTATCGACGAGGTTGGCGAGACCATGTTTGCCCCTGACCCGCGCCAGCGCGATAACCACGATACATAGCCACGATACATGGCCACGATACTGCTGATCCTCAGGCATTGAGATCGTGATGACCGGCCTGCCGTGGCATCGTCGGGGGGGCTTCGGGTAGCTCCAGGGTCAGGCAGGCGCCCGCCAGCTGCTTGCCGTTTTCGACCCATAGCCGACCGCCAAGGTGGGCAATGATGCCGCGACTGATGGCAAGCCCCAGCCCGCTGCCCCGGGGGCGGCCTTGGGTGTGTTCCTGTTGCTGCAGCTGATGAAATTTCTCAAACACCCGCTCGCGCTCGGCCGCACTGATGCCCGGGCCGTTGTCCTCGACGCTCAGGCGGAAATGATCCTTGTGGCGGCCAAGGCGCAACAACACGTGCGGCGTCGTGTGATCGGAAAATTTTCCCGCGTTGTCCAGCAGGTTGATGATGACCTGCTCAAGACGGTCTGCATCACCGACGATCATGGCAGGCGCGTCAGGCAGCTCGACGTCAAGGCTTACGCCACGATCATGCTGTAGCCGGGCGACGGCATCCACACTGCGCCGGGCAAGCGCGGCAAGATCCAGCCGTTCGGGGTTCAGTGTGAGGCGTCCGCTTTCCAGCTTGGCAAGGTCAAGAATTTCTTCGATCAGGCGCGAAAGCCGTTGGCTCTCGTGGACGATGACGTTCAGAAAGTGGCGGCGTTTATCGGCTTCCAGAGAGTCCTCCGCGTGCAGGATTTCCGCAAAAGCGCGGATGGAGGTGAGCGGCGTGCGCAGCTCGTGGCTGACCATGGCAATGAATTCGTCCTTGAGCCGGTCAAGCTCGCGCAGACGTTCGTTGGCTCGGCGTAGCGCTTCACTGGCGCGCTCGAGTTCGGCAGATTTCTGTTCCAGCCGGCGGTTATATTCAAGCGCCTGGGAGGTGGTATCCAGAATGCTGAGGATGGACTCCAGGTCCAGCGCTTCGCCGCGCACCACCGAGTTGATCAAGACCCTGGCCGAGGCGTTGCCCAGCGACCCCGCCAGCGCCTGCTCTGCACGGGTGATCAGCTGGTGCGACGCCGGCCGGTCCGCGGCAAACGTACGTTCTGATGGCTGCGTAAAAGCGCTGCCTGGCAGCTTTCCCGATGGCAGGGCAAATACCCGCCGGGTCGCTGCCACGCCCAGATAGCGGTTCAACAGCTCGCCCAGTTCGCCCTGGGTGGTTTGGCCGTGCCACAGCGAAGCGCTGGGCAGATTAGGGTGCAGCGCTTCGGTAAACAGCGCCGCCTGGGTCTGCTCCAGCGCAGACTGGCGGGCAAAGAGTGACACGCCCACCAGCAGGCCGACATTGGCCATCAGGCTCCACAGCAGTGCATGGGTATAAATATCCCAGCCTTCAAGGCCAAACAGCGCGTAAGGATTGAGCCAGCCAATGCCCCAGGGGCCCTGTTCGATCAGCGAGATATCAAGCCAGCCCGACTGGGCAAAGCCGGGAATCAGCAGGGTGTAGGCCCAGATACCAAAGCCGGCGCCAAGCCCCAGCAGCGCACCCGTGCGTGTCGCGCCGCGCCAATAAAGGCCGATTAGCATGGCGGGAGCAAACTGCGCTGCCCCGACGAAAGACACCAGCCCGATGGTGACCAGACTGTAAGCGTCGCCGATGAGCGCATGATAGCCGTAGCCCAGCAGCAAAATCAGCACAATGGCAATGCGGCGAATGCCCAGCAGCCAGGCGGCAAGCTCGCCTTTGCCGCTCAGGTGCAAAAGGTCAAGGCGTAGCAACAAGGGCATCACCAGCTGGTTGCTGACCATGGTGGAAAGCGCAATGGTTTCGACGATCATCATGCCGGTCGCGGCGGAAAGCCCGCCAATAAACACGAATAACGGCAGCGCTTGTGCCCCCGCAGACAGCGGCAGAGTGAGGACGAAACTGTCCGGATCGGCGCTGGCGCCGCCCAGCAGCAGCCCCGCCAACGCAATGGGAATGACAAACAGGTTGATCAGCAACAGGTAGAGCGGGAACAGCCAGCTGGCGCGGTCGATGTGGGTTTCATCGACGTTTTCGACCACCAGCACCTGAAATTGCCGTGGCAGGGTAAGAAAGGCCAGCACGGCGAGGATCAGCACGCCCACCCAGCCGGTCGCACCGCCGGGCACCTGCTCCAGACTGAGTACCCGGGAAAGCTCGGGCGTGCGAGCGACCTGCCCCAGCAGATCACCGGGGCCGTTGAACATCACGAACACCACAAAGATGCCCACGGCGAGAAACGCCACCAGCTTGACCAGTGATTCCAGCGCAATGGCGGCCACCATGCCTTCGTGGCGCTCGCTGGCGTCCAGGTGGCGAGTGCCGAACAGAATGATGAACACCGCCAGCACCATCGCGACCCAGAAGGATTTATCAATCCAGAAATGAGCCTGTTCGAGCGCCATATCCGCAGGGCGGGGGTAGTTCACCAGCACGGCGTGGCTGACGGTAATCGCCTTGAGCTGCAGGGCGATATACGGCGTACTGCTGATCAGTGCCATGAATGCCACCATGGCGCCCAGCCCCGCACTTTTGCCGTAGCGCGCGCTGATGAAGTCGGCAATCGAGGTGATGCGCTGGCGGGCGGCGATGCGTACCATCTTGCGGATGACAAAAGGTGCGCTGAGCATGGCAAGCGTAGGACCGAGATAAATCAGCAGAAAGTGCGGCCCCTGGGAGGAGGCGCGCCCGACGCTGCCGTAAAACGTCCATGCGGTGCAGTATACCGCAATCGATAGCGCATACACCGTGGGCGAACCGATGGCCGAGCGTCCGGCTTCGGCGCGCCGGTCACCCCAGGCGGCCACCACGAACAGCAGTGCCAGATAGCCGAAAGCGGCCGCGAGCACCACGAGATCGCTACGCATGGCCACCGCCATCGCCGGAGGCATCGTCGTGCGATGCGCCGTGATCCGTGGAGTTGCGCCTTTCCAGCAGCCAGGCGGCCAGGCTGATAACGCTCGCCCAGGCACCAAACAGATACGCGCTCAGCCATACGCCGGTGACCGACGGCAGCCGATCAACGATCAGCAGCAGTGGCGGGCTGAATAACACCACGGCGGTGACGATAAGCGCGACCAGACGTTCTGTTCTGCGCGAATGGGCGTAAGAACGGGGGCGCGATGGTGAGCGCGAAGATGTGTTCACAGGCTGGCATCCTCCACGTCGATGGCGTTGGCCTGCAGCGCCAGTAGCGACTCCAGCGTATCAACGCCCCGGGCTTCCAGGCGCGGCAGCAGGGCCAGCCACAGTGCAGCGGTGACCCGGGCATCGCCCAGTGCGGTGTGGCGCGTGCCGGGCGGGAAGGCGATGTCGTAGCGTGCGGCGAGGCTGTCCAGATCGTGCCCGTCCAACGCTTCATCCAGTGCGCGGGAGATCAGCAGGGTGTCCAGTACCGGCATGGAAAATTCAACGCCCTGCTGGCTGATGGCGAGCATGTCGAAGGAGGCGTTGTGGGCAAGCAGCACGGCATCGCCCACGTAGTGGCGAAAATGCTCAAGCGCAATGGCAAGGGGCGGCGCGCCGGCTACGTCAGCATCGGCAAGGCCGTGGATAGTTGTGCTCTCAGCGGGAATGGAGCGCTCAGGATCAACGAATTGCGCGAATGTTTCGCTGGCAAGCACTCTGGCATTGACGATGCGGCAGGCGCCCAGGCTGACGACTGTATCGCCGCGGCGTAGCGCCAGCCCGGTGGTTTCGGTATCAAAAGCGACGACCTCCAGGCTGCGCAGCGACAGGTCGGCGAGCCGTTCATCGGGCGAGGGCAGGTTGGCAATGCCGAAGTCGTGGAACTCGGGGCGCGGGGCCACGACGCGCGGCGGTGCACCGACCCGCTCGGCGGCGGGTAGCGGCAGGCGGAGGCGTGCGCGCTTGCCGTCGGCATCGGCCAGGCTCCAGATATCGCTGGCATGCTGGCGCAGCACCTCGGCGGCGCTAGGCGAGTGTGGCAGCGTCGTCAGCGGTTGGCGCTGCCAGCGGGCCAGCTCACCTTCGGGCAGCGGTGCGCCGTGCCAGATCATGTCCAGATACACGCGTTTGTTGCCCAGCCCCATTTCACCCTCAAAACGGCCGCTTTCAATGATGCCGGCGGGCAGGTAGGTTTCAAGATGCTGCAGGAGTGAATCGAGCAGCGCGATCAGCGCCGGCGCGTCGCCCTTGAACCAGGCGGGCATGCCGATGGGCGTAATCAGCCGGCGGGACGGGTCAAGCCGTTCGTCCAGCGCCTGCCAGAAATCGTTGGACCAGATGGGCGTCAGCTGCTCGCCCTGGCGCTGCATGTCGTCAATCAGTTGGCCCATGTGGGTAATGCTGTGGCCAAGCGCCAGGCCGTCTTCATCAATGACGTTTTCCAGCCGCTCGCGTAGCGCGTGGGCGTCTGCACTGGACGGGCTTAGCGTTTTCAATACGTCGGCAGCGCTGGTGACGCTTGCCGCCTGACGGCGTAGCTCGGTCAGCCGGGAGCCAAGCTCGGCGCGTACGCCCATTTCGGTGCTCCAGGCGAGAGTGGCGTCAGTGAAAGTCACAAGGCTGTCGCCGCTGCTTTTCGGCAACCGGCGCAGTGTGACTTTCAGCCAGCACTCATGGCAGGGGAGCAGAAGCTCGCGCGGCGTGCCGTCATCGGGCAGCTGGGCCAGCGCGTTCTGCAGGCTGGCGGCGGGCAGTAATGCGTCGATGCGTTTGCCCAGGCCCAGCCCGGTATGGCCGGCAAAAAAGCTTTCTGCCGCGGCGTTCAGCAGCAAAAGCCGGCGGTGGCGGTCGCAGAGCAGCAGCGGCGTTTGCAATACCTGTAGCAGTGCTTCAAGCCGCTGACGGGTTTGGGCGGCGTCGCGCGCCCCTTCGGCATGGGCCTGTGTCAGCCGGCCACGGTCGGCGCGCCAGCTTTCCCGTACTCGGGCAAGGTCCGGCCCCAGCCCTGTCAGCCAGCCTTCGGGCGGGTGTTCGTCCCGGGTATCGGGGCTTGCCACCAGGCGTGCCAGCTGCGCCTGCAAGTGGCGCAGGGGCATAAACAGCATGCGCTCCAGCGCCAGCCCCACCAGCAGAATGGTCGCACCGCCGGAAAAACTGCCCAGCCATAGCGCCGTGCGTTCCCAGCCGCCCACGCCCAGGCGGGCATCCAGCCAGGCGGCAAAAATCGCCCCACCCAGCAGGCTGACACCGCTGAGCAACAGCCACAGGCCGATCAGGCGCTGGCGTTTGGGCAACCCCTGGCGGCGGTTATGGCGCGTCATGGTTGGCCTCGGTCAGCAGTGCCTTGACCATTTCGACCAGCGCACGGGTGGAAAACGGCTTGGTGATGTAGTCATCCGCGCCCAGCGCCATGCCTTTCTCGCGTTCGATTTCGCGGCCGTGGGCAGTAAGCATGATGATCTTCAGATGGCGAGTCGCAGGTGTAGCGCGAAGCTGCCCGAGCACGTCAAAGCCGCTGATGCCGGGCAGGCTGATATCGAGCAGCAGCAAATCGGGCCGGTTGGCATCAATATGCGCTAGAGCGCTTTCTCCGTCTTCGGCGGTGGTGACGTCAAACCCTGCCTGCTGCATCAGAAACTCAAGCGAGAGCAAGATATTGGGCTCGTCATCGACCACCAGTACGTGCGCCGGTACCTGAGCCATGGCGTTCTCCTGCGATGTTAGGCTTTATTGTGGTGATGGTTGGAGTCTATGCAAGCAGAAGACTTCGGCCAAGGCGACCTTGGCCGAAGAGGGAAGAGAGAATGCTGCGCGGTTTTGTCAGAGTTCGGTTTTATCGGAATAGTCGCACAGGTCTTCGATGACGCAGCTGCCGCAGCGCGGTTTGCGCGCAATACAGGTATAGCGGCCGTGCAGAATCAGCCAGTGGTGGGCGTCCTGTTTGAACTCGCGGGGAACGTGGCGGATCAGTTTTTGCTCGACCTCGACCACGTTTTTGCCCGGCGCCAGCCCGGTGCGGTTGGAAACGCGGAAAATATGCGTATCCACGGCGATGGTGGGCTGGCCAAAGGCGGTATTGAGGATTACGTTGGCGGTTTTGCGCCCGACGCCGGGCAGCGCTTCCAGTGCCTTGCGGGTGCGGGGGACCTGGCCGTCGTGCTGATCGACCAGCAGCTGACAGGTTTTCATCAGGTTGACGGCCTTGGTGTTGTAAAGGCCGATGGTCCTGATGTGTTCTTTCAGCCCGTCAATCCCCAGCGTGATGATTGCCCGGGGCGTATTGGCCACCGGGAACAGGCGCGCAGTGGCCTTGTTGACGCCGACGTCCGTCGCCTGGGCGGAAAGCAGCACTGCGGTAAGCAGTTCGAACGGCGTTGACCACACAAGCTCGGTGGTCGGGTGCGGGTTTTCTGCCCGCAACCGGGCAAAAATCTCATGGCGTTTGCGGGCATTCATGGGGTGTGCTCTGTCTCGCTCATGGCGGTCGCAAGCGCCTGTTGTGCCTCGGCAAGCAGGCTTTCGGCTTCGGGAAGCTGCTCGATGGCGGTGGCTTCTGCTGTGGCGTCACCGCGCCGCCGTGCGCTTTCCAGCTGTTGCTGTACGCGTTTGAGCGCCTGTTCGGCAGCCCGCGCCGCGAGTTTTTTCTGGCGTAGCGCTATTGCGCCGGCGGGGCTGTTGCCTGGGGTGGCGCTTTCGGGGCGGCGCTTTTGCATCCGCCGTTTGCGGCGCTCAAGGCGCTTTTCCCGGGCTTCGCGGGTTAAGCGCTGTTGGCGGGCACGGTGGCGCTGGCGGCCGAGTTCGGCGCGGCGAGTAAGGTAGGCATCCTGTTCTTCACGGCTTTTTGCCGCCTGCCAGGCAGGGTGCGACACCATGTCGATGCAGTCTACCGGGCAGGGGGCAACGCACAGCTCGCAGCCGGTGCATTCATCGGTGATGACCGTATGCATGCGTTTGGCCGCCCCCAGAATGGCGTCCACCGGGCAGGCTTGAATGCACTTGGTGCAGCCGATGCATTCGTCTTCACGAATGACGGCGGCAAGCGGCGGCTGGGGCGGCTCGGCAAGCGTTTGCGCCGATTGGCCGGTAAGCTCAACCAGCTGGACAAGCGTGGCCTCGCCGCCCGGCGGGCAGCGGTTGATCGGCTCGCCGTCGGCGATGGCCTCGGCGTAGGGCAAACAGCCGTCAAAGCCACACTTGCCGCACTGGGTTTGTGGCAGTAAGGCATCGACGGCGTCTATCAGGTGCGCGCGCTCCATCAGGTGACGCGCTGACCGGGCTCGGCGCCGTCGTCCGGCGACAGCAGGTAGATGCCGTCGTCGTTAGCGGAAGCCAGTACCATGCCTTCCGATACGCCAAAACGCATCTTGCGCGGGGCAAGGTTGGCCACCATCACGGTCAGCCGGCCCTCAAGCGCTTCAGGGGCGTAGGCCGAGCGGATGCCGGAGAACACGTTGCGGGTTTCGCCGCCAAGGTCCAGCGTAAGTTGCAGCAGCTTGTCGGCGCCCTTGACGTATTGCGCCTTGGCAATGCGGGCAATGCGCAGATCGACCTTGCTGAAGTCGTCAAAGCTGACTTCTGCGGCAATCGGATTGTCGGCCAGCGGCCCTTTGGGCGTCTCTTTCAGCTTTTTCTCCTCGGCCAGGTCTTCTTTTGAGGCTTCGATCATGGCGTCGATTTTATCGCGTTCAATGCGTGTCATCAGCGGCTTGAACTTGTTGATCGCGTGGTGCGATAGCACCGCGTGGCGGCTCGCCCAGTTAAGCGTCTCCAGATTGAGGAAGACGCGCGCCTGTTCGGCCATGGCCGGCACCACGGGCGCGAGGTAGACCATCAGCTGGCGGAACAGGTTGATGCCCACCGAGCAGATGTCGAGCACTTCCTGCTCGCGGCCTTCCTGTTTGGCGAGTACCCAGGGCTCGCCGTCGGCAATGTAGGTGTTGGCTTCGTCGGCCAGCTCCATCACGCGGCGCATGGCGCGGGAAAATTCCCGGGCTTCAAAGTCGTTGGCGATGTCGTCGCCGGCGGCGATAAAGCGCGCCACCATTGCCGGCTCGGCGCAATGCTCGGACAGCGTGCCGCCGCCGAGTTTTTGCACAAAGCCGGCGCAGCGGCTGGCAATGTTGACGACCTTGCCGACCAGATCGGCGTTGACCCGTGCGGCAAAATCTTCAAGATTCAAATCCAGGTCGTCGACCTTGGAGGTCAGCTTGGCGGCAAAGTAGTAACGCAGGTATTCGGGATTCAAATAGTCGGCGTAGGTGGCGGCCTTGATAAAAGTGCCCCGAGACTTGGACATCTTGGCGCCGTCCACGGTGACAAAACCGTGGCAGTTGACCGCAGTGGGCGTGCGCAGGTTTGCGCCGTGCAGCATCGCCGGCCAGAACAGCGCGTGGAAGTAGACGATATCCTTGCCGATGAAGTGATATACCTCGGCGTCGGAGCCGGGTCGCCAGTAGCTGTCAAAGTCCAGCCCTTCGCGTTCGCACAGATTCTTGAAACTGGCCAGATAGCCGATGGGCGCGTCGAGCCAGACGTAGAAATACTTGCCCGGCGCGTCGGGAATCTCGAAGCCGAAATAGGGCGCATCCCGGGAAATGTCCCACTCGTTGAACCCCGCTTCGAACCATTCCATCAGCTTGTTGCGGATTTGCGGCTGCACGTGGCCGTCGTTGATCCAGCGCTGCATGAAGTCGGCGAAATCGGGCAGTTTGAAGAAGTAGTGGGTCGAGCTTCTGACTTCGGGGGTGGCGCCGGAAATCGCCGACACCGGATCAATCAGCTCGGCCGGGGTGTAGGTCGCGCCGCAGGCTTCGCAGTTGTCGCCGTACTGGTCGTCGGCCCGGCATTTGGGGCAGGTGCCCTTGATGAAGCGGTCGGCGAGAAACAGCCCCTTTTGCGGGTCGTACATCTGCTCGATATCCCGGGTGGCAATATGACCGGCATCGCGCAGGCGGGTGTAGATCAATTCGCTGAAGTAGCGATTTTCTTCCGAATGAGTGGAATGGTAGTTGTCAAAGGCCACGCCGAAACGCGAAAAATCTGCCTGATGATCCCGGGAGACGCGTTCGATCAGCGTTTCGGGGGTAATGCCTTCCTGCTCGGCGCGCAGCATGATGGCGGTGCCGTGGGCATCGTCGGCGCAGACATAGTGGCATTGCTGGCCACGACTTTTCTGGAAACGCACCCAGATATCGGTCTGAATGTATTCGAGCAGATGGCCCAGATGAATGGCGCCGTTGGCATAGGGGAGCGCGCTGGTTACCAGAATCTTGCGCGTGGCAGTGTTAGGCATGGCGGATGATACTTCCGTTAACGTCAGGCGGTGTATTAAGGCAGCGTAAAAAAGGCGGCGAAGCCCGGGGCCCGCCGCGCAAGGCATTACCGGGGCGGTTTAGTAAAGTGCCTGCTCTTCGAGCACCACTTCACGCAGCAGTGCCAGAAACATCCTGTCGGCTTCCGAGTGTTCGGCCGGGTCTTCCGGGATGTGAACGCTGGTGGTGTCGGAGATTTCGTTGGCAACCCGCGCCATGCTGTCGGCGCTGCCGCCGTTGTCCAGCTGCTGGCGGGCAACGGCCAGCGACTGTTCAAGGATTTTGGGATCTTGCAGCAGTTTGCGGATAAAGCTTTGCAGCTCGTTGATGACGCGCGTTTTTTGAATTTCTGAAGCGGACATTGAGACTCTCCTGAGTACGCCTGGATACGCCTTGGCACGCGGCTGGCCCGGTTTGGGCAACGTCGATGAAAATCGTTGGTGAAATCCCGGGCTGTAACCGTCTGACCATAGCATTTTTTGCCGCCCGGCGCAGTGCCTGAACGCTGCTTTCCTTCGCCTTCGTGGTTGCCCCTTGTGCGCTGGCGCCGGGGTTAAAGCGCCAACCGGCCGGCCTTGTGTTTGACCGGATTGGCATACTGGGCCAGCCAGTAGGGGCGCAGTGCTTCAGGCACCGCGGCGAGGCGTTTGTCAAAGCGGTCGCGGTCCTGCCGGGTAATGGCTTTGCGGGGCACCAGCTCGGGGGCATCGCCCAGTGCTTCAAGGGCCAGATAGTGTGTGGGAAACAACCGATAGCCGCCGATCACCTGGCGATCGATTTCGGCGGCAACTTCGTCGGGCGTGCCCATGTCGGCGCCGATCGGGTGGCCAAAGTGGAGCTGTACGCGGCCCTTGTCGCCGGTGATGCCGGCAACGATCGACTGGATATCTTCAAACTCGCTTTTGTCGTAGCCGCCCCGGGTGTCCATGTCGTAAAGCTCCTGGGCTTTCTGCACGTCGCAGGGGTCAAGCTCGTAGCTGATGGAGACCGGTACCAGACGCAGCTCGGCAGCTGCTTCGCCAAAGGTGGCCTGTTTGTCGGCCATACGCCGCGCCATGGTAAGCATTTTGATGATGGCGGAGTCCGTGCGGTCAATGCCGGTTTTGGCGCGGCCTTCGCGCTGGGCCATCCAGAGCGGGTGGTTGTCGGCGGTAATCGAGTGGCGAATGTAGGCCGAAAGGTTCTGATAGGCGGCGAGCATGGCACGTTTGCCCCGGGCGCTGCGGGGTACGATAAAGCTTTTGTTGAGCCGCATCAGATCGGTGACGTAAGGCTTTTTCAGCAGGTTGTCGCCGATGGCAATGCGCACCGTATCGCGCCCGGACTGGTATAGCGCGTAGTTGACAAACGCCGGATCCAGCGAGATATCGCGATGGTTGCCGATGAACAGGTACGCGGTATTGGCGTCGAGCCGGTCAAGGCCGCTGACCTCGAAGGCATCCGTACTGGTGCGGATCATGCGGTCCATGTAGCTGGCAATGCGCTGCTGGAAAGCGCGCACGCTGGACACGTCCTTGACTTCGCGGCGTACTGCCCGGCTGGCGAGCATGCGTGCCAGCGGCGGCGCCACTCGGGCAAGGCGCGGCAGGCGAAAGCGCGTCAGCGCGTTCAGCAGTTCGTTGTCGCGCGCCAGACGCTCAAGTACGTCTTCGACTTCGGCGTCGGTGTAGGGGCGAATGTCGGCCCAGGGGTCCGTCTCGGTGGGAGCGGTGCGGGTAGCAGTAGTCTGGTCAGTCATGCGATCCGTCGAGTCGTTAGGGGGTATCCGAAAAGTGCCCGTGCTCGTTGGCGTTGCCGCTCTGCGCTTCTCCGCCGAGCCATTCGAGCAGGCGCACCGCGTCTTCGGAAAGCGCCTGAGCCATGAGGATGAAATCGGTTTCAAGGCGCGCCAGCGCGTCGTCGCCGTCGTCGGCATGGTCGGCTTCTTCAATCAGTGCGTCGCCAAAGCGCAGGGATTTAAGCGTCAGATCATCCGTCAGCACAAAGCTCAGCCGGCCTTCCACGCCCAGCGCGAGCTTGCTTGCCTGGCGGCCGCCTTCCAGCAGCTGCTGAATATCATCGCCGTCCAGGTCGACCTGGCGGGCGCGCAGCACGCCGTCGTCGCCTTTGGCTTTCAGTTCGACCTGATCGCCAAGGGTCATGTCGGCGGGGCGGTTGGCAGGGTCGGCAAGCCAGGTGGTCATCGCGCGAATGGGCAGCGTCTGTGCCGCCAGCGGGGTGACTTTCAGGCTGCCCAGCGTCTCGCGCAGCAGGTCGAGGATTTCCTCGGCGCGGGTACGGGAGCCCACGTTGATGCCGATTAGCCCTCGGCGCGTATCCCACCAGAGGTCGGTTTTCTGCCGGCGCACGAAGGCGCGGGGCAACAGGGCTTCGGTAACTTCTTCCTTGAGCGCGGTTTTTTCCTTGCGCGTGACCTTGCGGCCTTCGGCCTGTTCGATGTCAGCAACGCGTTCGTCAACGTCTTCTTTCACCACGGAGGCCGGCAGCAGGCGCTCCTGACGCAGGACCGAGAGCAGGCGGTGGCCCTGAATTTCGTGTACGTGCTGGCCCGGGCCGGCGCGCCCGGCCGGCGCGGTAAAGCCCAGCCGGCGGGCATCGGCGTTGCCCAGCGGGGCGGCGGCGTGTTCGGCCAGTGCGTCTTCAAGCGTGGCGCAGTCAAGCTCGGGGGCGCCGTGTAGGCGGTAAAGCAGCAGGTTTTTAAACCACATGTCGCCTGTCCTTGAGAGCTGTTCTTGAGATCGGTGCTGAGAAAGGGCCACATTATGGCGAAAGCATTGCTTCCCTGCCAGCATATCCCGGGTTTCCTTCCCGGAGGTTTCCGGCGGTTGTCTGGAAAGGCCGTGCCTGAAAGTTGCCCTTGAGGATTGTGCTGGCCGCATGTACCCGGCCGCTGATATTGATGCGTGCGTTTATTGCAGGTGTTTCAAACTTATGTTTGATTGGGTGGGCGGCGCTCAATGCCTGCCGGTAAGGCCAGGTTAACGCATTGAATTAAATCGTTGGGGTAAAACGTTAATCCGAACCGCCGGCGATCCAGCCGTCAACAATAAAATCTCAGGGAGCCAACATCATGAGCGATTTGCTTTCACGCACGGCACTGCGGGTGCGCGGTTACCAGCTGGATGGCTACGGCCATGTTAATAACGCCCGCTATCTGGAGTTCATGGAAGAGGGTCGCTGGGCGTTTTTCGACGAGCACCCGCAGTTGATTGCCGGGCTGCATCAGGCCGGTCGGGCGTTTGTCGTGGTCAACCTGAATATTGATTACCGCAGTGCCGCCGTGCTGGGCGATGACCTGGTGGTGCTCACGGGTATTGTCAGCGTGGGCGAACGCAGCGCGGTATGCCATCACCAGATTATCCGCCGCCGGGACAGTGCGCTGGTGGCGCAGGCGGACCTGACCTTTGTGCTGCTGGAATTGAAGGCCAATCAGGCCGCTTTTATCGAAGGTGAGGTGCGTCAGGCGCTCAACGCGCTGACGACAACTCGGGAAGCTTTTACCGCCTAGCGGGGTAGTGTGCCAGGGACAAACGTGCCAGCGGCTGCCCTTGGCGCGTCTGCAGTGGTATGATGTGGGGATATTTGCGCGCCGTTGTCCGGTGTTCGCGCTTTCCACTCTCGCAGTGCCAATGCAGTGCAAAGGATCTGACTTCCATGGGTGACATCGCCAGAGAAATTCTGCCCGTTAACATTGAAGACGAGCTTAAGCAGTCGTATCTCGACTATGCGATGAGCGTCATTATCGGCCGTGCGCTCCCCGACGTGCGCGACGGCCTCAAGCCCGTGCATCGACGGGTTCTGTTCGCCATGAACGAGCTGAGTAATGACTGGAACAAACCGTACAAGAAATCGGCGCGTGTGGTCGGCGATGTTATCGGTAAGTACCACCCCCACGGGGATAGCGCCGTGTACGATACGATCGTACGCATGGCGCAGCACTTTTCGATGCGTCATGTGCTGGTTGACGGTCAGGGCAACTTCGGTTCGATAGACGGTGATAACGCCGCCGCCATGCGTTATACGGAAGTGCGCATGGCGCGGCTTTCCCACGAGCTGCTGGCGGATCTGGATAAAGACACCGTTGACTGGGTCGATAACTACGACGGCACCGAGCGTATCCCTGACGTGCTGCCGACCCGGGTGCCCAACCTTTTGATCAATGGATCCTCGGGCATTGCCGTGGGCATGGCGACCAATATCCCGCCCCACAACATGAACGAGGTCATCGACGCCTGCCTGGCATTGATCGACGATTACACGCTTTCCATTGATGACCTGATGGACTATGTGCCGGGGCCGGATTTCCCCACCGGCGGCATCATCAACGGGCGTGCCGGCATTCTTGAAGCCTACCGTACCGGCCGCGGGCGTATTTACATCCGCGCCTGCCACACCATCGAGCACGACGACAAAAGCGGCCGTGACCACATCATTGTCACCGAGCTGCCGTATCAGGTGAACAAGGCCCGGCTGATCGAAAAAATCGCCGAGCTGGTCAAGGAAAAGCGCATCGAAGGCATCGCCGAGCTGCGCGACGAGTCGGACAAGGACGGCCTGCGCGTGGTGATCGAGGTCAAGCGTGGCGAGTCCGGCGAGGTGGTGGTCAACAACCTGTTTGCCCAGACCCAGCTACAGAACGTATTCGGTATCAACATGGTGGCGCTGGAAAACGGCCAGCCCCACACGCTCAATCTGAAAGAGCTGCTGGAAGCTTTCGTGCGCCACCGCCGCGAAGTGGTAACCCGGCGCACGCTGTTCGAGCTGAAAAAAGCCCGGGAGCGTGGCCACCTGTTGGAAGGCCTGACCGTCGCCATCTCCAACATTGATGACGTCATCGAGCTGATCAAGGCTGCACCCAACCCGGCCGAGGCGAAGGAAAAGCTGCTGGCGACCACCTGGCAGCCAGGCCAGGTGACCGACATGCTCGAGCGCGCCGGCGCGACCTCGTGCAAGCCCGAAGAACTGGATGACGCTTTCGGCCTCAACCCGGCTGCCACGGCTTACCAGCTGTCACCGGCTCAGGCGCAGGCGATTCTGGAACTGCGGCTGCACCGTTTGACCGGCCTTGAAACCGAGAAGCTGCTTAACGAATACCTGACGATTCTTGAGAAAATCGCCGAGCTGACCGAAATTCTGGCCTCGCCCGATCGGCTGATGGAAGTGATCCGTGAGGAGCTGGTGGCCGTTCGCGATCAGTACGGCGATCCGCGCCGTACCGAAATTCAGGCAAGTCACCTGGACCTTTCCATCGAGGATCTGATCGCCGAAGAAGACATGGTAGTGACGGTGTCGCGCTCGGGCTATGCCAAGACCCAGCCGCTTTCCGACTATCAGGCGCAGCACCGCGGTGGTCGCGGCAAGTCGGCCACGGCGATGAAGGACGAAGACGTTATCGAGCACCTGCTGGTGGCCTCGACCCACGACACCGTGCTGCTGTTTTCCAACCGCGGCAAGGTCTACTGGCTCAAGGTTTACGAGATGCCCAATGCCAGCCGCGGTTCTCGGGGCAAACCGCTGGTCAACATGCTGCCGCTGGCGGAAGGCGAGGCGATCAACGCCATCATGCCGGTGCGTGACTACGACCCGGATCACTACATTTTCTTCGCCACGGCCAAGGGCACGGTCAAGCGCACCAGTCTTGAACAGTTCTCGCGGCCGCGCAGCGTTGGGTTGATCGCCATTGATATCGACGATGACGACCGCCTGGTGGGTGCTGCGATTACCTCGGGCAGCGATCATGCCATGCTGCTGTCGTCCAACGGCAAGGCGATCCGCTTTGAAGAAGGCAACGTGCGTGCCATGGGGCGTACCGCTCGCGGTGTGCGCGGCATGCGCCTGGCTGACGACGCCGAAGTGATCAGCCTGATCATTCCCCAGCATCAGCAGATCGATGCCGAAGACGGCACGCCAGACGCCGGGGGACGCGAAGGCGCCGCGCCGTCGCCGATCTACATTCTGACCGCCAGCGAAAACGGCTACGGCAAGCGTACGCTGCTCGGCGAGTTCCCGCTGCGCGGCCGTGGCGGGCAGGGCGTTATCGCCATGCAGACAAGCGAGCGCAACGGCGCGCTGGTGGCCGGGATGCAGGTCTACGACAGCGACGAAATGATGCTGATCACTGACCGCGGCACCCTGGTACGCACCCGGGTTGACGAAGTTTCGACCACTTCGCGTAATACCCAGGGCGTGATGCTGATCCGTCTGGGCAAGGAAGAGCACCTGGTCAAAACCGTGCGCGTCGACGAGCCGGTGGAGGATGCGCCAAGCGAGGATGAAGACCAGCCGACAGAGGAACAGCCTGAAGAAGGGGCTCAAGAGCTGTCTCAAGAACGATCTGGCGAACAGGAGCGCGGCAGCGATGACCCGTCAGTATAACTTTTGTGCGGGCCCCGCAGCGCTGCCCACCGCAGTATTGGAACGCGCTCAGGCGGAAATGCTCGACTATCGCGGGTACGGCCTTTCGACCATGGAAATGAGCCACCGCAGCGCCGAGTTTGTCGCCATTGCCGAGCGTGCCGAGGCCGATTTGCGCGCGCTTCTGGGCGTGCCGGACAACTACAAGGTGTTGTTTTTCCAGGGCGGTGCGTCGCTGCAGTTTTCCATGCTGCCGATGAATCTGCTGGGCCGTGGCGGGCGTGCCAACTTTGTGCAAACCGGCATCTGGAGTAAAAAGGCGCTGGCAGAAGTGCAGAATCTGGGGTTGGGCGGCCACGTGGCCGCCAGCACCGAGACCAGCGGCAATATTGCCGTACCGCGTCAGCAGGAGCTTGATCTGAGCGACGATGCGGCCTATTTGCACTACGCCGCCAACGAAACCATCGGCGGGCTGGCGTTTGACTATACGCCCCGGGCGCGCCGCCCGGACGGTGCTGAAGTGCCGCTGGTCTGCGACATGTCGTCGAGTATTCTCTCCGGTCCGATCGATGTCTCGCAGTTCGGCGTGATCTACGCCGGCGCGCAGAAAAACATCGGCCCGGCCGGGCTGACGCTGGTGCTTGTTCGCGACGACCTGCTGGATCAGGCGCAGGCAGTGATGCCGACGCTGTTCAGCTACAGCGCCATGGCCAAGGCCGGCTCGATGATCAACACACCGCCGACTTACGCCTGGTATCTGGCCGGGCTGGTATTCGACTGGCTCAAAAACGACGTTGGCGGACTTGAGGCGATGGATGCAATCAACCAGCGCAAGGCCGACAAGCTGTATGCGGCGATTGATCAAAGCGACTTTTATAGCAACCCGATTACGTCGCTGAACCGCTCGCGGATGAACGTGCCCTTTACTCTGGCTGATGCGCGGTTGGACGGTGAGTTCCTGCGCGAGGCTGACGCTGCCGGGCTTTTGAACTTGAAAGGCCACCGCAGCGTGGGCGGCATGCGTGCCAGCCTCTATAACGCCGTGCCCGAAGCCGCCGTGGACGCGCTGACCGCGTTCATGGCTGATTTTGAACAACGAAAAGGCTAACCACCATGTCTGATGCGTCAGCCAAGCTGGACGCGCTGCGAGAGCGCATCGACCAGCTGGACAGCGATATTCTTCATCTGATCAGCGAGCGCGCCCAGTGCGCCAAGGATGTCGCTGCGGTCAAGCTTGCCGAAGATCCGTCCACGCTGTTTTATCGCCCCGAGCGCGAAGCCCAGGTGCTGCGCCGGATAATGGCGGCGAACAAGGGGCCGCTTTCCGACGAGGAAATGGCGCGCCTGTTCCGCGAGGTCATGTCGGCCTGCCTGGCGCTTGAGCAGCCGGTCAAGGTGGCCTACCTGGGGCCGGAAGGCACCTTTACCCAGCAGGCGGCGCTCAAGCACTTTGGCGAAAGCGCGGTGAGCCTGCCGATGGCAGCGATCGACGAAGTCTTCCGCGAAGTGGAAGCCGGGGCAGTGAACTATGGCGTGGTGCCGGTGGAGAATTCCACCGAGGGCGTGGTCAACCATACGCTGGATACCTTTCTGGAGTCGTCGATCCATATCTGCGGCGAAGTGGTGCTGCGTATTCATCATCATCTGCTGGTGGGTGAAAATACCCGGCGCGACAAGGTGTCCCGGGTGTATTCCCATCCCCAGTCGTTTGCTCAGTGCCGCAAGTGGCTGGATGCCCATTATCCTCATGCTGAACGTGTGGCTGTGGCCTCCAATGCGGAAGCCGCGCGGCTGGTCAAGACCGAGTGGCACAGCGCTGCCATTGCCGGCGACATGGCCGCCAAGCTTTATGACCTTGAAGTGATTGCCGATAAAATCGAAGACCGTCCGGATAACTCCACGCGGTTTTTGATTATCGGCAGCCAGGATGCGCCGCTTTCAGGCAACGACAAGACCTCGCTGGTAGTGGCCATGCGCAACCAGCCCGGCGCGCTGCATGACCTGCTGGAGCCATTCCACCGCCATCAGATCGACATGACGCGGCTGGAAACGCGTCCATCGCGTAGCGGCGTATGGAACTACGTGTTCTTTATCGATTTTGTCGGCCACCAGGGTCAGCCCCACGTAGCCGCTATGCTGGATGAAGTGCGCCTGCGTGCCGCCGACCTCAAGGTTCTCGGGTCTTACCCGCTGGGTGTGCTGTGAGCCCAGCGCCGTTGTTTAATGAGTCGCGCCTGCTGATTGTCGGGCTGGGGCTGATCGGCGGCTCATTGGCTGCCGCACTGCGCAAGGCCGGTTTTCAGGGCGAGATCATGGCCTGCGATCCGGACGCCCGGGAAATTGCGCGCGGCGTTGAGATGGGGCTGATTGACGGCGGCAGCACGCGATTGGCCGATCAGGCGCCCGGGGCGAGCATGAT
Source organism: Halomonas sp. (assembly GCF_030457605.1). GTDB lineage: Bacteria > Pseudomonadota > Gammaproteobacteria > Pseudomonadales > Halomonadaceae > Vreelandella. The sequence goes on along the minus strand of NZ_JAKDUR010000006.1, from coordinate 4,804 downwards.
CGTGCTCTCGGTACCGGTGCTGGCGATGGAAAGCGTCATGGGCGAGCTTGCCACGCTCAATCCGGCGCTTGCCGGACAGGTGGTCACTGACGTGGGCAGCACCAAGGCCGCGATTCGCGATGCGGCCCTCAAGGTCTTTGGCCACATGCCGCCGACGCTGGTGCTGGGCCACCCGATTGCCGGCTCGGAGAAAAGCGGCGTCGCGGCAGCGAACCCCGGGCTCTACGCAGCTCACAACGTGATTTTGACGCCGATGCCGGAAACCGACGCGGATGCTCTGGCACGCGTGCGCACGCTTTGGCAGGCATGCGGTGCCCGGGTGCTGGAAATGGACGTGGCGCGCCACGATGACGTGCTGGCACAAACCAGCCATTTGCCACATCTGCTGGCGTTTTCGCTGGTGGATACGCTGGCTCGCCAGGACGCGCGGCTGGATATTTTCCGCTACGCGGCGGGTGGTTTTCGTGATTTCACCCGCATCGCCGGCAGCGACCCGGTCATGTGGCGGGATATCTTCACCGCCAACCGCGAAGCGGTGCTCGCCTCGCTTGACGACTTCGAGGCCGGGCTTGCCCGGCTACGCACGGCGGTCGAAAACGGCGACGGCGACGCCATGCTGGCCACCTTTGATCGCGCCAGTCACGCGCGCCACTATTTTGAATCACTGCTGAACAAAACCAGTTATCAGACGGAATATGCTATGCAATCACAGGGTCAGGTGACTTACCGGGTGCGTCCGGGCGGCAGCGCTCAGGGCAGCGTGCGCGTTCCCGGCGACAAGTCGATTTCACACCGTTCGATCATGCTCGGTGCGCTTGCCGAGGGCGTCACCACGGTGACCGGCTTTCTCGAAGGCGAAGACAGCCTCGCCACGCTGCAGGCGTTTCGTGAAATGGGCGTGGCCATTGAAGGGCCGCACCAGGGCCGTGTGGTCATTCACGGCGTAGGCATGCACGGATTGCAAGCGCCGTCAGGGCCCATTTACGTGGGCAATTCCGGTACCGCCATGCGTCTGTTTGCCGGGTTGTTGGCCGGCCAGGCTTTTTCAAGCGAACTCACCGGCGATGAGTCGCTGACCAAACGGCCGATGAACCGTGTAGCCGAGCCGCTGCGTGCGATGGGCGCGGTCATCGATACCGCCGAGGGCGGGCGCCCGCCGCTTGATATTCAGGGCGGTGCGCCGCTTGCCGGCATGTATTACGACATGCCGATGGCCAGTGCCCAGGTGAAGTCCTGCCTGTTGCTGGCCGGCCTTTACGCCGAGGGCGAAACCCGCGTGCGCGAGCCGGCTCCCACCCGTGATCATACCGAGCGCATGCTGAGCGGCTTTGGTTATCAGGTCGAGCGCGAAGGTGATACCTGCTGGCTCAACGGCGGTGGTACGCTCACCGCAGGCGCGATTGACGTACCCGCGGATATTTCCTCGGCGACGTTTTTCATGGTTGCTGCCGCTATTACGCCGGGGGCGGATCTCACCCTTGAGCACGTGGGCATCAACCCCACGCGCATTGGGGTGATCAACATCCTCACGTTGATGGGGGCGAATCTTGAGCTGATCAACGAGCGTGAAATAGGCGGCGAGCCGGTGGCGGATATTTGCGTGCGTTACGCTTCGCTGACGGGCATTGATATTCCCGTGGACCAGGTGCCGCTCGCCATTGATGAATTCCCCGCGCTGTTTATTGCCGCCGCCAACGCGTCGGGCACCACCCGGCTGCGCGGCGCCGCCGAGCTGCGGGTCAAGGAGTCCGACCGCCTTCAGGCCATGGCCGACGGTCTGGCCGCGATTGGCGTGGAGCACACCCTGTGTGAGGACGGCATCGACATCGTCGGCAACGGCGATGAGAGCGTGGTCAGCTATGGCGGTGGGCGTATCGACAGCCTGGGTGATCATCGTATCGCCATGGCGTTCGCCGTTGCGGCACTGCGCGCTGCTGATGAAATCGTGATCGATAACTGCGCCAACGTGGCCACCTCGTTTCCCGGTTTTATTGCGCTTGCCACGCGCATTGGCATGACCCTGAATGCGGAGGATGCGCATGAGCGCTAGCGATACCGTTACGCCGGTGCTGACCATTGACGGCCCCGGCGGGGCGGGCAAGGGCACCATCAGTGGGCTGCTTGCCGAGCGGCTGGGCTGGCATCTGCTGGACAGCGGCGCGCTGTACCGGCTGACGGCCTATGCTGCCGGTAAGCACGATGTCGTGCTTGACGACGAAGCCGGGCTTGCGCACGTTGCTGCAAATCTCGACGTGGCATTTCCGGTGGCCGATGGCGCGGTGCAAACGCTGCTGGAAGGTGAAGATGTCAGCCGCGCCATTCGTACCGAGCAGGCCGGTGAGCGTGCCTCAAAAGTAGCTGCGTTGCCGGCGGTACGTGACGCGCTACTCAAACGCCAGCGCGACTTTGAGCAATCGCCGGGCCTGGTGGCTGACGGCCGGGACATGGGCACGGTGGTGTTTCCCGGCGCGGGGCTCAAGGTGTTTCTCACTGCCAGTGCCGAAGAGCGTGCCCGTCGTCGCCACGCGCAGTTGCAGCAAGCCGGCGTGGATGCTAATCTTTCGAGTCTTTTGAAGGAGATTCAGGCACGCGATGCACGCGACACGCAGCGCAGCGTGGCACCGCTCAAGCCGGCAGACGATGCCATTACGCTTGATACCACGCGCCTGAGTATACCGGAAGTGGTTGAACAGCTGACCGAATGGCTTTCCCTGCGGGGCATGGCGTCCGGCGCTTGATTCTCCCTTGCGGCGCTTTTGATGCGGCGTCACGGCGTGGCCGGGCAGTTAACTCACACACGATGAGCCCGACCAGGTCTAACCAGCGTTAACGCCCCCGAAAGCAGAGTGACATTAGGCCCGTACTCGCTGGTGGTACGGAGAAGGCAGCGATGCCTCAAACAACGTTGATCACGTAGGAACACCATGAGCGAAAGCTTTGCTGAACTGTTTGAACAGTCTCTTAACGACATCAATATGGAGCCGGGCGCGATTGTTGCGGCTCAGGTTGTCGACATTGACGGTGACTGGGTTACCGTTAACGCCGGTCTGAAATCCGAAGGCCAGATCCCTGCCTCGCAATTCCTCGACGAAAATGGCGAACTCGCCATTGCCATCGGTGATGATGTGCACGTAGCGCTCGAGGCCGTGGAAGACGGTTTCGGCGAAACCCGCCTGTCCCGCGAAAAAGCCAAGCGTGCCGAAGCGTGGAAAGTGCTGGAAGCCGCCTTCGAGAAAGACGAAATCGTCAAGGGCGTGATCAACGGCAAGGTCAAGGGTGGCTTCACCGTTGACGTTGATTCCATCCGTGCCTTCCTGCCGGGTTCGTTGGTCGACGTGCGTCCTGTGCGCGACACTACGCACCTCGAGCACAAAGAGCTGGACTTCAAGGTCATCAAGCTCGATCCTAAGCGCAACAACGTCGTGGTTTCGCGTCGTGCCGTGCTTGAAGCCGAAAACAGCGCCGAGCGCGAAGCACTGCTCGCCACGCTGCAGGAAGGCCAGCAGATCAAGGGTATCGTCAAGAACCTGACTGACTACGGCGCCTTTGTTGATCTGGGTGGCGTTGACGGCCTGCTGCACATCACCGACATGGCCTGGAAGCGCATCAAGCACCCGTCCGAAATCGTTGCCGTTGGCGACGAGATCAACGTCAAGGTGCTCAAATTTGACCGCGAGCGTAACCGCGTATCGCTGGGTCTCAAGCAGCTGGGCGAAGATCCGTGGGTCAACATCAAGGGCCGCTACCCGGAAGGCACCAAGGTTCACGCCACCGTGACCAACCTGACCGACTACGGCTGCTTTGCCGAGTTGGAAGAGGGCGTCGAAGGTCTGGTTCACGTTTCCGAAATGGACTGGACCAACAAGAACATCCACCCATCCAAGGTTGTACAGGTGGGTGACGATGTTGACGTCATGGTGCTGGATATCGACGAAGAGCGTCGTCGTATCTCTCTGGGTATCAAGCAGTGCACCGCCAACCCGTGGGAAACCTTCAACGCCGAGTTCAACAAGGGCGATCGCGTTTCCGGTACCATCAAGTCGATCACCGACTTCGGTATCTTCATCGGTCTGGCTGGTGGCATCGACGGCCTGGTACACCTGTCCGACATTTCCTGGACTGACACCGGCGAAGAAGCGGTACGTGGCTTCAAGAAAGGCGACGAAGCCGAAGCCGTTATCCTCTCGATTGATCCCGAGCGTGAGCGCATCTCTCTCGGTATCAAGCAGATGGATACCGATCCGGTAGCCGAGTACCTGTCGGTCAACGACAAGGGGACTATCGTCACCGGTCGTGTGGTTGAAGTTGATGCCAAGGAAGCCCAGGTTGAGCTGGCGACAGACGTCGTGGCCCTGCTGAAAGCCTCTGAAATCAGCGCTGACCGTGTTGAAGACGCGCGCAACGTGCTCAATGAAGGCGACAGCGTTGAAGCACGCATCGTCAGCGTTGATCGCAAGAGCCGTCAGATCAACCTTTCGGTCAAGGCCAAGGATCAGGACGATACTCGTCAGAACATGAAGAAACTGCGCGAGCAGGATCAGGATGCGGGTGGTGCTACTACCATCGGTGATCTGATCAAGCAGCAGATGGGGCAGGACTAAGTACGTGTCTGACTGACTGTTGTGAAAAAACGCCGCCTTCGGGCGGCGTTTTTTATGGCGCACGAAAAGCCGTATAACAGGGAAGTTTCCGAGCTTCCATGCAGCCGTGGGCACCATGGCGGTCGTGTATGGTTTGGCGTGTGAGAATAGCTAGCACTGGCCCAGGCACTTGATGGAATATCGGTATGGTAAGTCAGGCTAGG
>NZ_JAKDUR010000092.1 GCF_030457605.1 Halomonas sp. | reverse complement strand
CTAGCCTACAGGGAGGCGGCCAGCCGGGTGCCCTGCTCAATCGCGCGCTTGGCGTCCAGCTCGGCGGCTTCATCCGCCCCGCCAATAATGTGTACTCCGCGCGCGGCAAGCGGCGCCACCAGTTCGCGCACCGATTCCTGACCGGCACACACCACGATGGTATCCACCGCCAGATGCTCGGCCTTGCCGTCGCGCTGGAAATGCAGTCCCGAGGCATCAATGCTGTCGTAGTCACAGCCTGACAGCATGGTGACCCCGTGTTTTTTCAGCGTGGCGCGATGCACCCAGCCGGTGGTAATACCCAGCCCCTTGCCGGGCTTGGTGGTTTTACGCTGCAGCATCACCACGTTGCGGGGCACGCACGGTGACTCGGGGGCTTGCAGCCCGCCCGGGGCATGAACGTCCAGGTCCACGCCCCATTCACGGCACCAGGCGTCAATGTCCAGCGCGGTGGCGTCCTGATTCACCAGCAGTTCGGCCACGTCAAAGCCGATGCCACCAGCGCCAATAATGGCCACGTTACGCCCGACTCGCTCGGGGTATTCAATCGCCTCGGCATAGGACAGCACCCGGCCCTTGCCAATACCTTCCGCGATACCCGGCAACTCAATCGCCCGCGGACGCACGCCGGTGGCCAGCACCACGTCATCAAAACCGGCCAGAGTGTCGGCATCCGCGGCGGTATTCAGGCGGATCTCGACGGCGTACTTGTCCAGCATGGTGCGATAATAGCGCAGCGTCTCGTTGAACTCTTCCTTGCCGGGTATTCTGCGCGCATAGTTGAACTGCCCACCCAGCTCGCTTTGCTGCTCAAACAGCACCACGCAATGCCCCCGGCTTGCAGCGGTAACGGCGGTCGCAAGTCCTGCTGGCCCACCGCCTACCACGGCCACCCGCCTGGGCGTCTGCGCCGGCTGCACGCTCAACTCGGTTTCGTGACAGGCACGCGGATTGACCAGACACGACGTCAGCTTGCCGGCAAAGGTGTGATCCAGACAGGCCTGATTGCAGGCAATACAGGTGTTGATTTCATCGGCGTGGCCGGCACGGGCCTTGGCGACCCATTCAGGATCAGCCAGAAACGGCCGTGCCATCGAGACCATGTCCGCATGGCCATCGGCCAGCACGCGCTCGGCCACGTCAGGCATGTTGATCCGGTTGGTGGCAATCAGCGGTATCGAAAGCTCGGCTTTCATACGCCGGGTAACCGCGGTAAAGGCGGCCCGCGGCACGCTGGTAACAATCGTGGGCACCCGTGCTTCGTGCCAACCGATGCCGGTGTTGATGGCGTCTGCCCCAGCAGCCTCGATGGCACGACCAAGAGTCACGACTTCTTCCCAGGTACTGCCGTCTTCCACCAGGTCAATCATCGACAGCCGGAAAATCAGTGCAAAATCATCCCCCGTGGCTTCACGAATACGGCGCACCACTTCCACGGCAAAGCGGCAGCGATTGTCAAAGCTGCCGCCCCAGTCGTCGTCACGCTGGTTGGTACGCCGGCAGATAAACTGGTTAATCAGGTAGCCTTCCGACCCCATGATCTCGACACCGTCGTAACCGGCCTTTTGGGCCAGCGTGGCGCAGCGCACATAGTCACTGATCTGCTGCTCGACTTCGTCACTGCCAAACGCCCGCGGAGGAAACGGGTTGATGGGCGCCTGAATCGCCGATGGCGCGACCAGTTCCGGCGAGTAGGCATAGCGCCCGGCATGCAGGATCTGCATGCATAGATGCCCGCCTTCAGCGTGCACTGCCTCGACCACCTGCCGATGCTCCGGCAGCTGAGCGTCATTCGTCAACGCATGCGCCCCCTGAAACACCGCGCCCTCGGCATTGGGCGCAATGCCTCCGGTCACAATCAGCGCTACGCCGGCGCGAGCGCGCTCGGCATAAAACGCCGCCAGGCGCGCAAAGCCGCCGGGCACTTCTTCCAGATTTGTGTGCATGGAGCCCATCAGCACGCGATTGGCGAGGCTCAGCGGGCCAAGCCTGAGCGGCTGAAAAAGCTGGGGATATTCAGTCATCACGATCTCCTACGCCGTTTTCAAACAAGCGTATGACATCCTGAGCAGCGCGTATAGCCCCGTGATACTCCGGAAAAAGCTGCGCTCACATGGCAACACGCCGTCCGCAGGCCACCGAACAGCAAAAAAACCTGGAACAAAATGCTCGCACCGCAGACTAAAGCAGCAAGAGTGCCAAGGTGTTGCCTGAAGCTTCACGTCACAAAACGAAGCCTTATTTTTTGCAAACTTTGTACTTGAACAAAACGACGTATCATTTATGGTGAATATCACGTCCAGGCAAATGATGATCGACGGACGAGTCTTTCAACCGCACGACAATGAGGTGTCTATGAAGATTTCCATGAAACAGGGTCTCAAGACAGTAGCAGTCGCAGGTGCATTCAGCCTTTTCTCCGGCATGGCGTTCGCTGACCACCACAACGAAAACGCTGTTAACCCGGAAACCGGCACAGACTCAGCCAACGATCCCGCTGATGTACAGCCGGAAACTCAACAGCATGGCACCGTTGACCCCAACGATCCCGTCGTCAACAAGCAGGAAAACAACTCCGATAGTGCCAACGATACTTCAAGCGAAATGAGCCCTGAAGGCATGCTGCCCGAAGATGATGGCCTTGATGAAGATCACGGTGTTGATTCCAATAACGTACCGCAGGACGACATGAACGAAGACGACATGTAAACCAACACGTCGCAACACGCATTACCTCAAAGCCCGGCCATCCGCCGGGCTTTTTCATTGTCGGTATTCCGCGCGAACTCCAGCGGCCCGGCGGCATGCTACCATGCGGCGTTTCTCTTCCACTATTTTGACAACCGTTTTTACCACTGCCTTTGCCACCGGGGTATTGCCATGTCGCTTGAAGACCTGCATCTGAATCTGCGCAATCTGACACCCGCCGACTACCCACAGCTGAAGGCATTGATGGATGCCGTTTATCACGATATTGGCGGCGCCTGGTCCAGCCTCACCATCGACAAGCTGATTCAGGCCTTTCCCGACGGGCAGATCGTGATTGAAGACGACAGCGTGCTCGTGGGCGTGGCGCTCACTGTTCAGGTGGACTACGACGAGTTTTCCAACCCCCACCGCTACGATGACCTGATCGGGCATCGTGAGATCATTCTCAACAACGCTCAGGGCGATGCGATGTACGGGCTGGACGTGCTGATTCATCCCGAGTACCGCGGCTATCGCCTGGGGCGCCGGCTGTATGAAGCGCGCAAGGAGCTGTGCCGCTCGATGAACCTGCGCGCGATTCTGGCCGGCGGGCGCATTCCCGAATATCACCAGCACGCCGACGCCCTGAGCCCCACCGCCTATATCGAAAAAGTCGCGCGCAAGGAGCTGTACGACCCGATTCTTTCCTTCCAGCTGGCCAACGATTTTCAGGTCAAGCGCCTGCTGCGCAAGTATCTGCCTGAAGACGAGAACTCCCGGGGCTACGCCACGCTGCTGGAATGGAACAACATTCTGTTCGAGCCCGCCGACCGCGTGCTCAACACCCGCCCCACCCAGGTGCGCGTGGGGGCCGTGCAATGGCAGATGCGCGAGTTTCCCTCGCTGGAAGCCGCACTGCAGCAGATCGAATACTTCGTTGACGCCCTGTCGGACTATCAGAGCGACTTCGCGGTGTTTCCTGAGCTGTTCAACGCCCCGCTGATCGGGCTTCAGGATCGCGCCGCCCAACAGGATCCCATCGGTGCCATCCGCTTTCTGGCCAGCTTTACCGAACCGTTCAAGATCGAACTCTCACGCATGGCGGTGGCCTACAACATCAATATTGTCGGCGGTTCGATGATCGAAATCGGCGACGATGACCGGCTTTACAACATCGCCTACCTGTTCCACCGTGACGGCAGCGTCGAGCGTCAGGCCAAGCTGCATATTACCCCGCAAGAGCGCCGCGACTGGGTGATTGAGGGCGGTGATGACCTTCAGGTGTTCGACACCGACGCCGGCCGAGTGGGCATTCTGATCTGCTATGACGTGGAGTTTCCCGAGCTGTCGCGCCTGCTGGCCGATCAGGACATGGATATCCTCTTCGTACCGTTCTGGACCGATACCAAAAACGGCTA
>NZ_JAKDUR010000091.1 GCF_030457605.1 Halomonas sp. | reverse complement strand
CTGACGTCTCTGGCGCCGCAGAAGCGGCGCCTTTTTATTCTCGGGTACGGGAGGTTATCGGGTGCGGAGTATTATCCAGTGCAGGAAGTTACCGATGCAGGAAGCTACCGGTTGTACTATCGGTGCATGCCCGGCAGACGAATACCTGCCAGTGCATCGAGTACCCTGCCCGGCCGGCTTGCCGCGTTGTTGCATACCTGCATGACACAGGCCGCCAGCAGTCCCACCAGTGCCGCCCCGAAAATATCCAGCGGAAAGTGCACCCCGATAAACACCCGCGCCAGCCCACCGGCCAGCCCAAGCCCCAACAGCGCACAACCCAGCGCCCGAGTGCGGCATTCAAGGGCCAGCACAAACGCGATGGAAAACAAAAATGTGGTGTGATCAGACGGAAAGGAAGCATCCGGCGCATGGGACAACAGGCCGTTGCCCAGGTGCTGCATAAAAGGGCGCGGATGAAAATAAAACAACGACACCGTATAGCTGGCGCCAAGCCCCAGCAGCACCGCACAGCCCGCCTTGAGGCTGGCTTTTTTACGTGCCGGCTCGGGGCTTGACCACAACGCCACCAACACCAGCATAAACAGATACGGCATGATTTCGGCGGCAACAATCGCCAGCGCATCCAGCCAGGCGCTTTCCCCGGCATGCCGATTGATCAGCAAAAACGCTGCAACGTTGATGTCTTCCATTATGGTGCCTGACGCTCAGCATTTTCCTGCTATTCAGCCTGTCACCACCGGTTGGCCGGCATCAGGCAGATACGGCAGGCAGCTGGCCTGCCGTCAAAGTGATACATCAATCGTCGTCGACTTCATGGCCGACAACCCCGCCAACGACAGCACCACCCACGGTGCCTGCGGTGCTGCCACCGGTCAGCACGGAGCCGCCCACGGCCCCGGCGCCTGCGCCCAGCGCCGTATTTTTATCCTGATCGGACATGCTGGAACAGGCGCTCAGCCCAAGCATCAGGGCCACGACGGTAGCGCTCAAACCGGCTTTTTTCAGCGTTTTGATCGATGTTGTGTTCATAAGTCACCTCTCCTCGTTAGCGTGATACTTACCCTACCATGACCGACACCAGCCGTTGGAGGCTGTATGTGGAGCAAATGCGAAGATTGGCGGATCGCCTGTCGCCCATGTCTATGAGCCGCCGCCGATGCCCAACCGCAGTGCTTTCAGCCCGCTCAGGTCAAGGGCAAGCTCATCGGTAAACAGCGGGTGTCCCTGAACATGAAGGCGCACGCTGGCATCAAGCCCGCCATAGGCCACCTCGGCGCTTATCTCTGCCTCGGTCACAAGCGGCGCCAGCGGGCTGAAATCTACCGCTGATACCGTCACATCTCCCAGCCCGACCCCATCCAGTCGCGCCTCAACGGCACGCGACAGGCTGGCATCGTAATACATATAAAGCCCACTATAGCCAAGCCCTGCCAACACCACCAACGTCACGATAAAACGCACAACCATCTCCTTGAAAAACCGTCACCCCGCCTGAAAGCAAGGCGGCACTGGAGCCTGACAGCCCCAGGCGACAAAGTGCGGATTCAGCGTGTGCGCCGGGTCCGCGTAGCCAAGCGGCTGCCCGTATCTATCCACCACGCGGCCGCCGGCCTGCTCCAGCACCGCCTGGGCAGCTCCCGTGTCCCACAGGCTGGTGGGCCCCAGGCGCGGGTAAACATCCGCCCGGCCTTCGGCAATCAGGCACGTCTTGAGCGAGCTGCCTACCGGCGTTACCTCATGGACGCCCAGCGTTTCCAGCCAGCCGGCAAGCTCAGCGCTCGGGTGCGAACGGCTGCCCATGACCCGCCACGTAGCGCCGCTTATCGGACGCCCCGCCACGCCAATCACCACGCGTTTGCCGTCGGCATGCACCTTGTGCGCACCCAGCTCCCTCGCCGCCACATAGGCCACGCCGGTCACCGGCACCACGACCACGCCGAGCACCGGCCGGCCACGCTCGATCAGTGCGATATTGACAGTAAACTCGTCATTACGCTTGATGAACTCCTTTGTGCCATCCAGCGGGTCAACCAGCCAGTAGCGCGCCTGCGAATCGGGTCCGGCAAAGCTTTCAGCATCTTCTTCAGACAATACCGGAATAACCTCGGGCAGCGCGGCAAGCCCCGCCGCGATCACCCGGTGGGCAGCCAGATCAGCCTCGGTCAGGGGGCTATGGTCGGCTTTCTCGGTCACGCTGAAGCCCCGCGCGTATACGCCCATGATCGCCTCGCCGGCATCCCGGGCAATACGCTCCACAGCGCTGAGTAACGTCGCGTCAGGCATTAACACAGGCCGCCTCCATGAGGTAAAGGTGATGGCGTTCCTGGCGATTACTCAAGGTAATAGTCGATGGTGGTGACCACGCGCACGGTCTTCTCGGCCTGCCGGGTCTGGCTCATCCCCGCGGCCTGATCCCGGGCGCGGATCTGGAACACACCCTGGTTGGCGCGGCGCAGCTTGCCCACCTCGGCGTTGGCATCCCGAGCAAACTGCTCGGCGGACTCGCGCGCAGCGGCAGTGGCCCTGGCGATCATTTCGGGCTTGATCTCGTTAAGCCGGCTGAACAGATAGCTGGGGCCGCTCGCGCCGTAGTCAGACGAGAGCACCACGCCGGCGTCCACCAGTTCGCTGACGGCCTGGGCTGCCTTGCGCACTCGCTCGACGTCGTGGCTGCGCACGGTCAGCGTCTGGTTGATGATGAACTTCTGCTCAACGTCACCGCTTTGGTAGGGGTCAGCACCGGTGTCGTTGACGCTGAGCTTTTGCAGCTCTACCGCGTCGGACTCGATGCCTTGATGCTGGAGAAACGCAAGCACCGCATCATGGCTCTCCCGGGCGCTGGCCTGAGCCTCGCCAAGCGTCTCGCCCGAGGCTACAAAACGCAGCGGCCACAGCGCGGTATCTGCCGTTACTTCGCGTTCGGCCAGCCCTTTTACCGTCACGTAGCGATCGCCAGTACCCAGGTCAGTCAAGCCACTACCCACCAGCGATGCGGCAATGATGGCGGCAATGCCAAGAATCAGCGCAGCAAGTATTCGCATGATCTGCCTCCGGTTAACGTTTCACCTATTGCGTCGTCGGTACCATCCTAAGCGATACGGGACGATTAATCGCGCCGCAGCGCATCCAATAGCTCGATGGAGCGCAGCCGGTCGGCACGGTCGTACACATCGGTCACCACCATCAGCTCGTTGGCGCCGGTTTGCTGCAAAAAATCTTCGAGCCCTTCGCGCACGCTATCGGGGCCGCCCACCACTGCGGCGCCCAGGTTTTGTCCGACGGCGGCGCGCTCGCGGGGCGTCCAGTCAAGCTGCTCCACCGGCGGCTGGCTTTTGGTGCTTTTGCCGCGATGCAGGTTGAGAAACTTCTGCTGCGCGGTGGTATTCAGGTAGTGCGCGTGGGCGTCGTTGTCCGCCACGATCACCGGCATGCCGACCATGGCGTAGGGCTCATCGAGCACTGCGGAGGGGCGGAACTGGCTGCGGTAAAGGTGCAGCGCTTCGAGCAGGTAGCCCGGCGCAAACTGGGCGGCAAAGGCAAACGGCAGCCCCAGCCGCGCCGCCAGCTGGGCGCTGTAGCCGCTGGAACCCAGCAGCCAGACGGGCACATGGGTGCCCTGGCCGGGAACGGCGCGAATACGCTGCCCGGGCCCGGCCTCACCCAGATAGCTACGCAGCTCTTCAAGCCGCTCGGGGAAATCATCCACGTCGGCGAACGGGTCCCTGCGCAGCGCGCGCATGGTGGCGCCATCGGCACCCGGCGCCCGCCCCAACCCCAGGTCAATACGCTCGGGGTAGAGCGTTTCCAGCGTGCCGAACTGCTCGGCAATCACCAGCGGCGCATGGTTGGGCAACATGATGCCGCCGCTGCCCACCCGGATACGACGGGTCTGGCCGGCGATATGGCCGATCATGACCGAAGTGGCAGCACTGGCAATGCCGTCAATGTTGTGGTGCTCGGCCAGCCAGTAACGCTGATAGCCAAGGCTGTCGGCCCGGCGCGCAAGCGCTGCGCTATCGTCGAAGGCTTCGCTGGCACTGCCGCCGTGACGGATCGGTGCCAGATCCAGCACAGAAAGGGGCGTGTTACTCAATAGGGACATGCTGGCCTCGAAAAAAAGTTAGGCGGCTAAATTATTTCCTGATGCCCGAGGATGCCGGTAACATGGCAATGATGCAAAGGCTCGCG
>NZ_JAKDUR010000090.1 GCF_030457605.1 Halomonas sp. | reverse complement strand
CTCCTCGGACAATGGTTCATACCATGGACCATTACACCCCGGGACTAAACACCTAAGCCAGGCCAAAAGCCGGGTCGGGCGCTTCAGGTCTTATGAGTCAGCCAGCTGGCGCAGGATCTGGTCGACCATGCGCGAGGAGCGCTGGGCGGCCAGATCGAGAAATTCCTCGAACGAGAGGTGGTTGTCGCCGCTGCCGGGAATGTCGGAAAGCGCGCGAATAACCACGAACGGGCAGCCAAACAGGTGGCAGGCCTGGGCAATGGCAGCGGCTTCCATGTCCACGGCAAGCATCGCCGGGAAGCGTTCCCGGGTGGCACGGACCCGCTCGGGGTCGGCCATGAAGCTGTCGCCGGTGGCAATGAGCCCTTCGCGCACACCCACTTCGTCGAGCGTCTTGACGGCTTGCCGGGCCAGCTGGCGCAGGCCGGCATCGGCTGCAAAGGCGGCGGGCATGTTCGGCACCTGGCCGAGTTCGTAGCCGAAGGCCGTGACGTCAACGTCGTGATGGCGGACTTCATCGGATACAACCACATCGCCAATGTGCATGTCGTTGGCAAAACCGCCTGCGGAGCCGGTGTTGATGATGGCTTCAGGGCGGTAGCGTTCCAGCAGCACGGCGGTGCCGACCGCGGCGTTTACCTTGCCGATACCGGATTGCAGTATCACTACGTCAATGCCGTGGCGGCGGCCGGTATAAAACACGCCGCCGGCGTGCTCGTGGCGCTCGGTGTTTTCCAGTTGGCTGGCCAGAATGCTGACTTCCTGCGCCATCGCGCCAATGATTCCAATACGCTGCAAGGCGTTCTCCTTTCGCTGCTCGCTCGGGCTATTCGTTTGGGCTATGCCGGCTCGGGTTCGTGATATGCGCTGGAGGGGTCGTGAAGCTCCGCCGCTTCAAGGGTGTTTTCCAGCAGCGTAGCGACCGTCATCGGGCCGACGCCACCGGGAACGGGCGTGATGTGGCCGGCCAGCTCGGCGGCGGTATCAAAATCGATGTCGCCGGTCAGCTTGCCGTCGTCCTGACGGTTAATGCCCACGTCGATGACGATGGCGCCGGGCTTGGTCCATTCGCCCTTGACCAGCCCGGGCTTGCCCACGGCCACAACCAGCACGTCGGCGCGGCGCACGTGCTCTTCCAGATTTTGCGTAAAGCGGTGGCATACCGTAGTGGTGCAGCCGGCGAGCATCAGTTCCAGTGCCATCGGGCGGCCGACAATGTTGGAGGCGCCGATCACCGTGGCGTCCAGTCCGCGTACCGGCAGGCCGCTTTTTTCCAGCAGCGTCATGATTCCTTTGGGCGTACACGGGCGCAACGCGGGAATACGCTGAGCCAGACGGCCAAGGTTGTAGGGATGGAAGCCGTCGACGTCCTTGTGCGGCAGAATGCGCTCAAGAATCGGGCGGGCGTTCAAGTGCTCGGGAAGGGGCAGCTGTACCAGAATGCCGTCGACCCGGGGGTCGTCGTTGAGCGTATCGACCAGCGCTTCCAGTGTGTGTTGGGGGGTGTCGGCGGGCAACTCGTGCTGGAAGGAAATAATGCCGGCCTGCTCGCAGGCGCGGTGCTTATGCTTGACGTAGATCTGGGAAGCCGGATCACCGCCGACAATCACCACGGCCAGCCCCGGCGCGCGAGCGCCGACGCTAAACCGCGCGCCGATTTTGTCGGCAACCTGCTGGCGTACATCGGCGGCGATGGCTTTGCCATCGATCAGTTGGGCAGTCATCAATGCAGTCCCTCGTGGATGAGATGAGAATAATGGGATAATTTTCGCATGCCGGGGCGGCAAGGCAAAGCCGGACAACACTCATGGCTTTTGTTGGTTGACTTTCAATGTGAAAACAGTAGTATGTGCCTCGCTTGAGACGAGCCGTGCGGTAACGTCATAGGTAATGAGTTCGGGATGTAGCGCAGCCTGGTAGCGCGCCTGCTTTGGGAGCAGGATGTCGGGGGTTCGAATCCCTCCATCCCGACCACGCCTGATGTGGAAGTTGGCGCCTTGCTTATCCAAGCGTTAGCTTTGGTTCAGTGCTCTACGTAAACTCTGTTGAGGGTAGCGCTAGCGAAGTTTTTCTCTAGCAATATATTTGTTAACAGATATACAGTGCGCTCATAGCTCAACCGGATAGAGCAACGGCCTTCTAAGCCGTAGGTTGCGGGTTCAAGTCCTGCTGGGCGCGCCATGGTTATGTGGTGCAGTGAAAGCCCGGTTGAAAATTGCTTTAGTGGTGGGTGTAGCTCAGTGGTAGAGCCCCGGATTGTGGCTCCGGTGGTCGTGGGTTCGATCCCCATCATCCACCCCAGTAAAGCAAAAGCGGTAAGCGAGCAGTGCAAGGAAAGATAGCAATGCTATTTTTTACTGCCCGTGCAGTATTCGGTTGTGGTGGGTGTAGCTCAGTGGTAGAGCCCCGGATTGTGGCTCCGGTGGTCGTGGGTTCGATCCCCATCATCCACCCCATTAACCGAATTCCCCTCCTGTTGGTTCGCTGTTTTTCCTTCCTGTTTGATTTTCTGATCCTGTCATGATGCGAGCGTTGTCGTTCCATCCGTTTTTCCGTGTTTGCCTGTTTTCTTCTGTTGCCTGTACGGTGTGAGTTGTCCGCTTGGCCTGTATTGCGCTTGGCGTTTTACTGTTGAAAAGGCTGGGTGATTCCTCTGAATACATGATATTTATAGGCGTTTGGTCTGCATTAACTCCCTAAAATAGATTTTTTGGCTATGTGAAAGCGCTATATTCAGTGTTATTTTTTATTGTCTTCGCATGGCATCGTTGACTGTGCGGGAAGACTTAATGTTACCGCTGGCGGTCGGGTTGCTGTCGCCGGCAATTATTCCATGAATCAAGGGGAGTCGGACATGGCGCGTCGAACGCTGGTGCTGGGGGCAGGAATGGTGGGTGTCAGTATTGCCTGGCATCTGGCCAAACGCGGGCGCGAGGTGGTGATGATTGACCGCCGTGCGCCGGGGCGTGAAACCTCTTTCGGTAATGCCGGCATTATTCAGCGTGAGGCCGTGCGCCCCTACGCGTTTCCGCGCGATGTTAAAACGCTGCTGGGTGTACTGCCCAACCAGCGCGTGGATATCCGCTATCGGCCGTTTGGCATGCTGCATGCCGCCACACCGCTGCTGCGTTATTGGCTGAACTCCGCCCCCAGGACGTATAAGCACATTGTGCCGGAGTACGCGTCGCTGATTAAGTGTTGCCTTGAGACCCATGCGCCGATGATTGAAGCAGCCGGGGCTGAAGCATTGATTCAGAAAAACGGGTTTCTGGAGCTGTTTCGCAGCCAGGCACGCCTGGATAAGCGGCTGAAGGAAGCTGAGGAAGGGCGTAAGCGCTTTGATGTGCGCTTCAAGGCGCTGGACCGTGAGGCGGTGGCTAGCAAAGAGCCTGACGTGAGTGAAGAAATCATCGGTGCGATACATTGGCTCGACCCCTGGACTGTCGCTGACCCCGGCGCGCTGGTAGCCGCCTATGCGCGTGCTTTTGAGGCGCAGGGAGGACAATGTCTTCAGGATGATATCACCCACGTGGAGCAGGTGGGGCGCGGCTGGCGCGTGACGACTGCCACCCAGACCCTTGAAGCCGACGATGTGGTCATGGCGCTTGGCCCCTGGGCGGGGCGTTGGCTGAAGCCGCTGGGCTATCATTTTCCCACCTTTGTGAAGCGCGGCTATCATATGCATTACGCCAGCAAGGAAGGCGCTCGGCTCAACCACTGGGTGATGGATTCCGAGGTGGGCTATCTGCTGGCGCCGATGAACGCCGGCGTGCGCCTGACCACCGGCGCTGAACTGGACGACCTCGATTCGCCGGCACACGTTGAGCAGCTTGCCTCGGCGGAGAAGGTAGCGCGGACGCTGTTTCCGCTGGGTGAGCGCCGTGACGCCGACGTCTGGAAGGGCGCGCGCCCATGCCTGCCGGACATGAAGCCCGTGATTGGCCCCGCACATCGTCACCAGGGATTATGGTTGGCGTTTGGACATGGCCATCAGGGGTTTACCCTGGGGCCGGCCACCGGCGAGTTGCTGGCGAACATGATGGAAGGTGATAAAACCGCGATTGACATGACGCCGTTTCGTGCTGATCGGTTTTGAGCTGTAGCGCCATTTTGCGGGCCGTGAAAAGCTTTGCTATGGTTGCAGGCAGCAGTAAAGGGCGATCAGCCGTTTAATTCAAGGAGTCTGCGATGGATGTTTCCATAAGCAATGTTGTGAGCCAGTCGCTGTATCTGAATCAGGCGCAGAC
>NZ_JAKDUR010000032.1 GCF_030457605.1 Halomonas sp. | reverse complement strand
AACCCCCCCCTCACCAGCCGCGTGGGCCGGGGGTTGCCAAATTGTGTTTTTTTGGGGGGGGGGGGGGGGGGCGGGGCGCGGCCCCGAGGCTGCGCGGCTCTGTGGTGTTTCAGAGATGACCATTCGTCGTGACCTGGCTGCCGCGGGCAGTGGTCTGGCGTTGATTGGCGGCCGTCTGGTGCGCGCTGACAACCCGCATTTCACCCCGCTGTATGACCTGCCCACTCAGCAGGACCGCCAGACCCGGGCCAAGCAGCAGCTATGCCAGGCGGCGGCTGATTACATCGAGGATGGCGATACGCTGTTTATCGACTGCGGCACCACCCTCATGCCTTTGGCATCGGGCCTTTCCGAAGAGCGTTCACTGACCGTCATCACCTACGCCCTCAACGTCGCCAACGCCATTTCCCAGCTGCCCGGCGTGCGCCTGATCATGCTGGGCGGCATGTATCATCACTCGTCGCAGACCTTCGCCGGCAACGACATTGCGACAAGCCTTGCCCGTCTGGGTATCAACAAGGCCTTCATTTCCGCCGCAGGCATGCATGCCGAAAAGGGAGTCAGCTGCTTTCATTTCCATGAAGTGGCGCCCAAGCAGGCCGCCATTGCCTGCGCCACACAGCGCCTGCTGGTGGCCGATGCTACCAAGGCCGGGGTAGTTCGCCCGGCCTATTTCGCCACCTTCGACGATTTTGACGTGGTGATTACCGGCCCCGACGCAAATCTCGAGACAGCCGCCTGCCGCCCGCACATCGTCAGCGTCTGATATCACTGTGGGTGGAAAATAAAGTCGCATCCTCTTGGCTCTCATAACCCCTTGATTCATTGTGAACCCATGGGGACTCCAAGAGATAAAGTATCATCCTTCAAGGTTCGATATGAGGCGCTATCAGGCCCACACTGTAATCGACCTCTTTATATGTGTAATCTATCAGGCTACACTAACCCCATGATCAAGACCTTCAAGAGCAAGGGCCTGGCGACACTGTGGGAAACCGGTAAATCCAAGATCGACAAGCGTATGCATAGGCGCATCCTGATCCGGTTGGCCGTGATCAACGAGGCCACAAGCGTTGAGGACATCAACTTACCGGGCTATAACTTCCACGGCTTGCAGGGCTTCAACCCCAAACGTTACACCGTGCATGTGAATGGCCCATGGTGCCTCACCATTGAATTCGAGGGAGGCAACGCCTATCAGGTTGATTTTGAACAATACCACTGAAGCAATACCACTGAGTGAGGTGGAACCACTATGGCTATTACCGCAAAGCAGAACCCCAACCGTTGCCCGCCGCACCCCGGAGAGGTGATCGAAGACATGCTGGAGGATTTGGACTTCAGCAAGAGCGCCATCGCGAAGATGCTGGGCATCTCACGCCAGCAGTTGCACGCCATCCTGGCCGCGCGTAAGCCAGTATCGCCAGAAATGGCTGCACGTCTTGGCAAACTGTTCGGCAACGGCCCCAGCCTATGGCTGCGTCTCCAGGCGGCTCACGACGCTTGGCATGCCGAACGCGAAGTAGACGTCAGCGCAGTGCCCTCACTGAGTGTGGCCTGAAAGTATTCACAAGCAGGTCAGTGCTGAGCTTGTGGGGATGAATCTTTATTTCCAGGGATGAAGCTTTGTTTTCATCCCACAATCACCCCTGCTCCTGCTGTTTTTCTACTCCACCGTCACGCTTTTGGCCAGGTTACGCGGTTGGTCGACATCGGTGCCCTTGAGCACGGCGACGTGGTAGCTCAAAAGCTGTAGCGGCAGGGTGTAAAGCAGCGGTGCCAAGGCTTCGTGGACGTGGGGCAGATGGAGCACGGTCACGTCATCTTCGCTGTCGTCGATACCCACGCTTTCATCGGCGAACACGAACAGCTGGCCGCCCCGGGCGTGGACTTCCTGCAGGTTGGACTTGAGTTTTTCCAGCAGGTCGTCGTTGGGGGCGACGGAAATGACCGGCATTTCGCTGTCGACCAGCGCCAGCGGGCCGTGCTTGAGCTCGCCTGCCGGGTAGCCTTCGGCGTGGATGTAGGAGATTTCCTTGAGCTTGAGCGCGCCTTCCAGCGCAATGGGGAAGTGCGCGCCGCGGCCGAGAAACAGCGCATGGTGCTTTTCGGCAAAGGCCTGGGAGAGTTCTTCTATCTCGGCGTCGAGTGCGAGAACCCGGCGGCAGATAGCGGGCAGCGTTTTCAGCGCGGCGACGATCTCGGCGTGTACGGATGATGTCTCGGCAGACGCGGTTTTCTTCAGCGCCTTGTCGAGCGCCAGGGTCAACAGCATCAGCGCGACCAGCTGGGTGGTGAAGGCCTTGGTGGAGGCCACGCCGATTTCAGGGCCGGCACGGGTCATCAACGCCAGATCGGATTCGCGCACCAGCGAGCTTCCCGGCACGTTGCAGATGGCAAGCGAGCCGATATAGCCCAGCTGTTTGGCAAAGCGCAGCGCGGCTAGCGTATCGGCGGTTTCACCGGACTGGGAGAGCGTGACGAACAGCGTGCCCTGGGGCACCACCGGGTGGCGGTAGCGAAACTCCGAGGCGACTTCAACCTGCACCGGCACCCCGGCGTAGCGCTCCAGCCAGTAGCGTGCCACCAGCCCGGCATGGTAGCTGGTGCCGCAGGCGATGAGGTGGATCTGGCGGGTGTCGGCCAGCAACGCCTGGGCATCAGGGCCAAAGCTTTCGGCCAGCACGCTATGCTCGCCCAGCCGGCCTTCAAGGGCGGCGCTCATCACCTGGGGCTGCTCGAAGATTTCCTTGAGCATGAAGTGGCGGTAGTCGCCCTTGCTGGCCACGCCGTCGGCGTATTCAAAGACGTGGATGGGGCGCTCGACGGACTTCCCCTCGCCATCAACAATACGCACGCTGCCGCCGTCGCCCAGTTCAACCAGATCCCCTTCTTCCAGATAAATGAAGCGGTCGGTGACCTGCAAAAGCGCCAGCGGATCGGAGGCCAGAAAGGCTTCATCAATGCCCACGCCCACCACCAGCGGGCTGCCCTGGCGGGCGCCGACAACAACATCGGGCTCCTGCGGGCTCATCACGCCCAACGCGTAGGCACCGCCCAGGGTATTCACGGTTTGCTGCACCGCTTCAAACAGCGTGGCACCGCCGGCCTGAATATCCGCCAGCAGGTGGGCGATGACTTCGCTATCGGTTTCCGAGGTAAACGTGTAGCCATTGGCTTCGAGTTCGCGCTTCAGGGCCTCGAAGTTTTCGATAATGCCGTTGTGTACTACCGCCACGGTATCGTCGCTATGATGCGGATGGGCGTTGGCTTCAGTGGGTTTGCCGTGGGTTGCCCAGCGGGTGTGGGCAATGCCGGCGGTGCCCGGCAGCGGCGTGGCGTCCAGGCAGGCTTCAAGCGCTGCGACCTTGCCCACGGCGCGGTGGCGGGTCAGCGTATCGCGATACATCACCGTCATGCCGGCAGAGTCATAGCCGCGATATTCCAGCCGTTTGAGGCCTTCCAGCAAGATACCTTGAACGTTGCGCTGGGCAACGGCGGCGACAATGCCACACATGGCGTTTCTCCTTGATCAGCCGTACTTGTCGATGGGTAAAAACAGTATCAGTCACGTTTGGCGGGGCGCGGCCAGTCGGCCTTTTCGCGCTGGGGCGCGCGGGTAATGCCCAGCGCATGATCGCCAACGTCCCGGGCAATGGTCGAGCCGGCACCGACCGTAGCACCTTTGCCTACGTTGACCGGTGCCACCAGGGCGGTATTGGAGCCGATAAAGGCGTCGTCTCCGATTTGCGTGCGATGCTTGTTGGCGCCGTCGTAGTTGCAGGTGATCGTCCCTGCGCCAATGTTCACTCCGCGCCCCAGGGTGGCGTCGCCCACGTAGCTCAAATGATTGATCTTGCTGCCTTCGCCAACATCCGCGTTTTTGGTTTCAACAAAGTTACCCACCCTGGCGGCCACTGCCAGCCGGGTGCCCGGACGCAGCCGTGCGTAGGGGCCAATCCGGTTGCGCCCGGCCGCCACGCAGTGCTCCAGCACGCTATGGCTTTCCACCACGCTTTCCGCACCGATGGTGGCATGTTTGATCACACAATAAGGCCCGATGTGCACGCCTTCGCCCAGGCTGACGTCGCCTTCAAACACGCAGCCCACGTCGATAAACACATCGTGGCCGCAGGTCAGCGTGCCGCGCACGTCAAGCCGTGCGGGGTCGGCAAGGGCCACACCCTGAGCCATCAGTTGCCGGGCGTAGCGGCCTTGCCAGGCGCGTTCAAGGTGCGCCATCTGGGCACGATTGTTCACCCCTTCGACCTCGACCGGGGTGGCCGGCTGGGCGGTGGCCACGTTGATGCCTTCATTGGCGGCCATGGCGATCACGTCGGTCAGGTAATACTCGCCCTGGGCATTGTCGGCGGACAACTGCGGCATCCAGCGCTTCAGCTGGGCAGCGGTCATCGCCATGATGCCGGTATTGCACTCGGTCAACGTCAGCTGCTCGGCGTTGGCGTCCTTTTGCTCGACGATGGCCACCGCGTTGCCGGCGGCATTACGCACGATGCGCCCGTAACCGTCAGGATTATCCAGCGTGACGGTTAAAAGCCCCAGATGCTGCTCGTCAACGCGTTCGAGCAACGCAGCAAGAGTGTCCCGGCGGATCAGCGGCACATCACCATAAAGCACCAGTACCTTGCCGTGGCCCAAATGCTCCAGGGTTTGCGCCACCGCGTGGCCGGTGCCTTTTTGTTCAGCCTGAACACTGAAACGTACCGGCAGCTCGGCAAGCGCCTCACGTAGCGTATCACCGCCGTGGCCAATCACCACGTGGGTGCACTGGGGCGACAGGCCAGCGGCGGTATCCAGCACGTGACAAACCATGGGTTTGCCGGCAAGCGGGTGCAGTACCTTGGGCAGATTGGAGCGCATGCGCGTACCCTTGCCGGCGGCGAGAACAACAATATCCAACTCGTCATGCATAAGTTTATCCTTGTGTTTCTGCAACAGGTTCATCAGCTACCTGGATCTGATGATCGGTCATGAACTTCCGGCCGAAAAACTCGGCAAAGGCGGGGCTTGCCAGACTTTTCCAGCTGTCATCATCGCGGATCAGCATCAGCACCTTGAGGTGCTGGGCGCGCGCCAGTGCCATACCTTCCCTGTCGCCCAGCACGGTCATCGCCGTGGCCCAGGCATCGGCCCTGGCGTTGGACGGATTGGCCACGGTGACCGAGGCCAGCGAATGGGTAATCGGCCGGCCGGTGCGCGGGTCAATGGTATGCGAGAAGCGCTGGCCGTCCTGCTCGAAATAATTGCGGTAATCGCCCGAGGTGGCCACCGACATATCCGATAGAGGAATCACGTACTGGGCGCTGCGCTGTTTTGCCTGGGGTTTTTCGATACCGATATGCCAGGGGGTTTTCTCCTCGGTATCACGATAGCCATGAGTCACCAGATCTCCCCCCAGATTCACCAGATAGTTCTCGATGCCCTGCTGGTCAAGATAGTGCGCCACACGGTCGGTGCCGTACCCCTTGGCCACGGCAGAAAGATCGACAAATACGTCACGAGTGCGCCGTGCCCGGTTGGCATCAGCATCAACTTCCAGCGCATCAAATCCCACCTGCGCAAGGCGCTTTTGAAGTACGGCATCGTCGGGAATGGCCTTGGGTTCGGCCTCGGGGCCGAAACTCCACAGGTTGACCAGCCCGCCGATGGTCACGTCAAAGGCGCCGTCGCTTTGCCGGGCAATCTGCTGGCTGATCGACATCACCTTGATCAGCGGCTTGGGCAGCGTTTGCCACTCATCCAGCGGTGCATTATTGAACGCGACCAGCTCGCTGTCGTCGCGGTAGGTCGACATGGTTTCATCCACGCTCTCAAGCTCGGCCAGAAAGCCCTTTTCCAGCGCGTCGGCCTCGCTTTGAGTCAGAGGTTCTGCCACGGTCACCTGATAGAAGCTGCCGAATATGCTGCCATCAAAGCGTACCGGAGCGTCCAGCGTCTGTTCGCCCTGGGAGCAGCCGGCCACCAACGCCAGTGCCATAATCCCCAGCCCCGCAGCCAGCACCCTGAAAGTCATGTATCGCATGATGATTGCCTGCCTTGTTGTGTGAGTTTAGCCATAGAACAGCCATAACAGCCACACGCCCAGTACAAGGCGGTAAAGCACGAAGGGCTGCATGCCCAGCCGGGTAATGAAGGCCAGAAAGAAATGAATACACAGATACGCGCTGATACCCGCCAGTGCCGTTCCGGAAAGCAGGGTCGGCCAGTCGATGAGCGCCGGCTGACGACTCAGGCTGAGAATTTCCATGCCGCCGGCCAGCACGATCACGGGGATCGACAGTAAAAAGGAAAATCGCGCCGCCGATTCTCGTCCCATGCCCAGCAACAGTGCCGCTGTGATGGTAATGCCGGAACGCGACGTGCCGGGAATCAGCGCCAGCGCCTGGGCCAGGCCGATCAGCGCGATGTCCCGGCTGCGCAGCTGGTATTCATCGCGCGTGCCGTGCCGGACCCGGTCGGCGTACCCCAGAAGCAGGCCAAAGCCGATCATAGCTGCGGCGATAATCAGCGTGGAACGCATATGGCGCTCCACCACGTCGTGCAGCGCAAGGCCAATAACACAGACCGGCAGCGTTGCCAGCACCACGCCCAGCGCCAGCCGGGCATCACGATCCACGGCCTTTCCGCGTAGTGCGGCCAAACTGCTTTGCAGCATGGCGCCAATCTCGCGGCGAAAATACACCACCACTGCCAGCAGGCTGCCCATGTGCAGAGCCACATCAAACGCCAGTCCCTGATCTTTCCATGACGTCAGTGCCGGTACCAGAATCAGGTGGGCCGAGCTTGAAACGGGCAAAAACTCGGTAAACCCCTGCACCACGGCGAGTACGACGACCTGTAACCAATCCATCCGTCAACCTGCGAAAGTCAGTAAAAAAGAAAACCCGTAAGACTCATGAAGCGCCGTCAGGCAAAGCCGGCAAGCCAAAAACAGTGAGTAAAAACGGCCGTCTGGCGGTGAATCACTGGCGCCCAAGAATACACGTCTGCCGCGGCATTGTCTGCCGCGGCATTGTCCGCCCCGGCGGTGCGTCGCCCCGATACTGCGCAACGGCGGGGCATTGCGCTACAATAGGGCGCCGCGCCACGAGGCGTGCTGCACGTTGTCAAAGGTTGATCATGAGTACTGCTGCCGATCCCCGAGAAGAACAGCTGAGCCGCGAAGCCAAACGCGTCACCTACGTGGGCGCCTGGCTTGACGGCGTGCTGAGCATAGCCAAGGTCATCGTCGGTTTCTGGGTCGGGTCGGCGGCGCTGATCGCCGACGGTATCCACTCCTTCTCCGACCTGATTACCGATGCCTTTGTGCTGGCGGGCATTCACTACGGCCGCCAGGGCCCCGATCATGACCATCAGTACGGCCACGGGCGCATCGAAACGCTGACCACGCTGCTGCTGGGCAGCGTGCTCATCTTTGTCGCCGGCGGCATTGCCTGGTCAAGTCTGGAGCGGCTGTTCAGCGGCGAGGGCATCAGCGCGCCGGGAATCTGGGCGATTCTGCTGACCCTGGTGGCACTATTGGCCAAGGAATGGATTTTCCGTTACACCATGCGCGTGGCCAAACGGGTCAAATCCCGGCTGCTGGAGGCCAATGCCTGGCACTCAAGAAGCGATGCCCTGTCGACTGCGGTGGTATTGGTCGCCATGATTGCCGCCCAGTTCGGGTGGGGCTGGGTCGACGCCGTGGCGGCGATTATTGTCGGCCTGCTGGTGGGCAAGGTCGGCTGGGATCTGCTCTGGGAATCCGCCCGGGAGCTGGTGGATACCGCACTGCCCGATGACACCCAGCAGCAAATGCATGAAGTCGCCCAGAGCGTGCCGGGGGTCGAGAGCGTACACGACCTGCGCACCCGCCAGTCGGCCGGCTGGGTGATGGTGGATTTGCACGTAGTCGTCGCCCAGCGGGTGAGCGTGTCGGAAGCCCATGAAATCGGCAATGAAGTCAGCCGACGCCTGCGCCATGCCTTCCCTGCGCTAACCGACGTGACCTTTCACATCGATCCCGAAGACGATGCCGGCGAAGGCGATCCCAGCCGTCTGCCCGGCCTGCCGCTGCGCCCGGAGGTCGAGGCCACACTTGATGAACGCTGGTACGCCAATCCTGTCTGGCGTACCCGGGCCGAGCTGCAGCTGCACTACCTGGGCGGCAAAGTGTCGGTATCGCTGATCATTGGCGATGATATCCATCTGCCGCCCCAGTGCCTGGCCAGCCAGCTCAAGGCGCTGGCCGATGACGTGGACTGGCTGGGCAACGTCGAGATTCTGTTGATTACCCGCGCCACCAGCAGCGCTGCCGGCTGATCGGGCTAGCCGGCGACGTTGGAAAGCACAGCGGTAGCAATGCTGAAATAAATCACCACGCCCGAGGCGTCGATCAGCGTGGTCACCAGCGGCGCTGACGCCGTAGCAGGGTCCAGCTTGAAACGCTCCAACACGAACGGCAGGCACATACCCAGAAGACTGCCAAACAGCACGATGGTAATCATGCTGGTAGCCACCACGAATGCGACCTCGTTGCCACCGCGCATGATACCGATGGGCGTGACGGCAATGGCCATGGTCAGGCCCAGCGAGCCGGCCACCAGCAGCTCACGCCCCAACAGCTTGCCCCAGTCCTTCACGCCCACATCGCCGGTAGCCATGCCGCGCACCATCAGCGTGGCGGCCTGGGCCCCGGCGTTGCCCCCGCTGCCGATCAGCAGCGGCAAAAAGAATACCAGCGCCACCTGGGCGGCAATGGTGTCCTCGAAGTAGGCAATGCCGGCACCGGAAAACAGGTTGGCAAACACCAAAAGCACCAGCCACATTACCCGCTTGCGGTATAGCGTCCACAGCGGCACGCGGCTGACACCGTTTTCCAGCTGGCCGATGGACATCCCCTTGTGGATATCTTCAGTGGCCTCGGACTCGGCCACATCCATGGCGTCATCGTGGGTCACAATGCCGACCATGCGACTCTCGGCATCAATCACCGGCAGGGCAATCAGGTCGTAACGCGCCACAATACGCGCCACTTCCTCCTGCAGCTCATCCACCGTGGCACTGATGACATCCTTGATCATGATGTCGTCCACCACCGCGCCGGGGCGCGCCACCATCAGCTGACGCAACGACATGGTGCCGATCAGCCCGCCATCGTCCGACAGAATGTAAAGCTGGTAGACCGTCTCCGCGTCCGGTGCCGTCTGGCGCACCCGCATCAAGGCCTGGGACACCGTCATGCCACTGGCTATGGCGACATAGTCAGAGGTCATGATGGCGCCGGCACAGCCTTCCTCATAGCTTGCCAGACGCTTCAGCTCTTCACGCTCCTTGCGTGCCATGCGCCGCAGCATCGCTTCTCGGCGGTCATCGTCCAGCAGATTGAACAGGTCGGCGCGTTCATCCGAGCCCATTTCCTCAAGCAGCTTGAGCACCTGAACGTCATCCAGCACGCCAACCACCAGCAGCTGATGATCCCCGGGCAGATAGCCCAGCACGTTGGCTGCGCGTTCGGGCGCCAGTATGTCGAGTGTGGCAATAACGGTCTGAAGCGCGTCGTCTTCCTCGATCAGGGTTTCGAGTATTTCACCGATATCCGGCGAGCGGATTTCGTTCAGCCGCTCGGCCACCGCTTCGCGACCCGGCGCATCAGCCGGGACCTCGACATCGGCCAGAGCTGAGCCGCCATGCCACGCCAGCAGATCGTTTTTTACCGCTTCCAGGGTATTGTCACTGAGTGCCATTGTTATCCTCCAAGCGGTAGGTCGATCACAATAATAGGTTGTTTGCCATGCCAGTTTGATCACAACCGAGCGTTGCCGGCTATCTTAACAGACAAAAAAACGCCCCTTGAGTCCGTCGGGGGACTCAAGGGGCGTGGGTCTGGCCGGGCTTGCCGTGTTGCGGCTAGCGGCCTCTGCTGCGTAGCTGTTGAATCGTCCGCAGCTTTGCCACCGCCTCGGCAAGATCCGCGGATGCGCGGGTATAATCAAGCTCGGCGGATTTTTCGTTAAAGGCCTTGAGCGCCTCGCGACGCGCTTCTTCGGCAGCGGCCTCGTCGAGATCACGGGCACGGGTGGCCGAATCCGCAAGGATCGTGACCACATCCGGCTGTACTTCCATGAAGCCGCCGGTAACGAAGAAATTCTCTTCCTTGTCACCGTCAAACTTCACGCGTACCGGCCCCGGCTTCAGCGACGTCAGCAACGGAGCGTGACCCGGCAGAATGCCAAGATCACCCGACGTGCCTGAAGCAATCACCTGCTCAACGCTGCCCGAGTAGATGGATGCTTCGGCGCTGACGATATTGCACGTAAAACTATTCGCCATGGCGAATCCCCCTGGTGAACGGGATTACTGCTGCATCTTGTTGGCTTTCTCGACGGCTTCGTCGATGGTGCCGACCATGTAGAAGGCCTGCTCCGGCAGCTCGTCGTAGTCACCGTTCAGGATGCCCTGGAAACCGGCGATGGTGTCTTTCAGCGACACGTATTTGCCCGGTGCACCGGTAAATACCTCGGCGACGAAGAACGGCTGCGACAGGAAGCGCTGGATTTTACGCGCCCGGGCAACGGACAGCTTGTCTTCGTCAGACAGCTCGTCCATACCCAGAATCGCGATGATGTCCTTGAGTTCCTTGTAGCGCTGCAGCACGCCCTGTACACCGCGGGCAATGGCGTAGTGCTCATCGCCAACCACTTGTGGATCCAGCTGGCGCGAAGTGGAGTCCAGCGGATCGATCGCGGGGTAGATACCCAGCTCGGCAATCGAACGCGCGAGTACCACGGTGGCGTCCAGGTGCGAGAAGGTGGTGGCCGGCGACGGGTCGGTCAGGTCATCCGCGGGCACGTAAACGGCCTGTACGGAAGTGATCGAGCCATCCTTGGTCGAGGTGATGCGTTCCTGCAGAACGCCCATTTCCTCGGCCAGCGTCGGCTGGTAACCCACCGCAGACGGCATCCGGCCCAGCAACGCCGACACCTCGGTGCCCGCCAGCGTATAACGGTAGATGTTATCCACGAACAGCAGTACGTCGCGGCCTTCATCACGGAAGTTCTCGGCGATGGTCAGGCCGGTCAGTGCTACGCGCAGGCGGTTGCCCGGCGGCTCGTTCATCTGGCCGTAAACCAGCGATACCTTGTCGATAACGTTGGAATCGGTCATCTCGTGGTAGAAGTCGTTACCTTCACGGGTACGCTCACCCACGCCGGCAAACACGGAGTAACCGCTGTGCTCGGTGGCAATGTTGCGGATAAGCTCCATCATGTTGACGGTTTTACCCACGCCGGCGCCGCCAAACAGGCCGACTTTACCGCCCTTGGCAAACGGGCATACCAGGTCGATGACCTTGATGCCGGTTTCCAAAAGCTCTTCCGACGCTGCCTG
Source organism: Halomonas sp. (assembly GCF_030457605.1). Taxonomy (GTDB): domain Bacteria; phylum Pseudomonadota; class Gammaproteobacteria; order Pseudomonadales; family Halomonadaceae; genus Vreelandella. The sequence continues at coordinate 11,647 of NZ_JAKDUR010000032.1, read as the reverse complement.
GTCGGCATAGCCCGGTGCCTTGCGGTGGATCGGCATGCGTTTTTCTTCGCCGATCTCGCCCGCTTCATCGATGGGCTCGCCGAGTACGTTCATGATCCGGCCAAGGGTGGCCTTGCCCACGGGTACGGAAATCGCCGCACCGGTGTTGGCCACATCGGTGCCGCGCTTGAGTCCTTCGGTAGTGCCCATGGCGATGGTGCGCACCACGCCGTCGCCCAGCTGCTGCTGGACTTCAAGAACTGTCTCGGATTGGGAGACGTTCAGCGCGTCGTAGACCTTGGGCACCGAGTCCCGCGGGAACTCTACGTCAATCACCGCGCCGATGATTTGTACGATACGTCCGCTCATCTTGGTTCCTCTTTAAAACCTGCAAATGAAACCTGTGTGCCGGGAGGCAGCACCTCCCGAGGCGTTATACGGCAGCGGCACCGCCGACGATTTCGGAAATTTCCTGGGTGATGGCGGCCTGACGGGCCTTGTTGTATACCATTTCCAGGTCGTCGACCAGGTCGCCGGCATTGTCGGTGGCGCTCTTCATGGCAATCATGCGCGCCGCCTGCTCGCAGGCGCCGTTCTCTACAACTGCCTGATATACCTGCGATTCGATAAAGCGAACCAGCAGGCTGTCGAGCAACGCCTTGGCATCCGGTTCATACAGGTAGTCCCAGCTTTGGGGACGGGCATTTTCCTGATCCTGCTCGTCGTCGCCCACATCGGGCGACAGCGGAAGAAGCTGACGCACCACCGGTCGCTGGGTCATGGTGTTAACGAACTCGTTATTCACCACGTACAGGCGATCAAGGTGGCCTTCGTCATACGCTTCGAGCATGACCTTGACACTACCAATCAGATCTTCGGCCCGGGGAGATTCACCCAGGCCACTTTTGGCTGCCACCAGCTTGCCGCCATATTTATTGAAGAAGTTGCCGGCCTTGCTGCCCAGCGCGCAGAAATCAAGCTCTGCGCCCTGGTCGCGCCAGGCGGCGGCATCCTTCACCACGGCCTTGAACAGGTTGCTGTTCAACCCGCCACACAGGCCGCGATCCGACGACACCACGATATAACCGACGCGCTTTACCTCGTCACGCGCAATTGTATAGTCGTGCCGGTACTCGGGATTGGCATCGGCAATGTGGGCGACCACGTTGCGGATCTGCCGGGCGTAAGGCTGGCTGGCCTTCATCAGATCTTGTGCTTTACGCATTTTCGATGCAGCCACCATTTCCATGGCGCTGGTGATCTTCTGCGTATTCTTGATGCTCCCGATCTGGGTGCGTATCTCTTTTGCAGCTGCCATAGCGATCTACCTTTCGTTCGTGGCTCTCAGAAAAGAAGGCAGGCCCACCTGTCGCGGTGAGCCAGGCGCTTTACCAGGTCTGAGTGGCCTTGAACTTTTCGAGAACCGACTTCAGGCCGTCCTTGATCTCGTCGTTGTAGTCGCCGGACTGATTGATCTGATCCAGCAGCGCTGCATGTTCGGCCTTGGCGTAGTCGTGCAGGGCGCTTTCAAAATCCAGCACCCTGGCGACTTCCACTTCATCCAGATGGCCTTCGTTGGCGGCATACAGCGACAGCGCCATTTGTGCCACGGACATCGGCGAGTACTGCTTTTGCTTCATCAGCTCGGTGACGCGCTGACCGTGCTCAAGCTGCTTACGCGTGGCTTCGTCGAGATCCGAGGCAAACTGCGAGAACGCCGCCAGCTCGCGGTACTGCGCCAGCGCCAGACGAATGCTGCCGCCCAGCTTCTTGATGACCTTGGTCTGGGCCGAGCCGCCTACACGGGATACCGAGAGACCGGCGTTGATCGCCGGACGGATCCCTGAGTTGAACAGATCAGTCTGCAAAAAGATCTGGCCGTCGGTGATCGAGATCACGTTGGTCGGAACGAACGCAGAAACGTCGCCACCCTGGGTCTCGATGATCGGCAGCGCGGTCAGTGAACCGGTCTTGCCCTTGACTTCGCCATTGGTGAACTTCTCGACGTAGTCTTCGTTGACCCGTGCCGCCCGTTCGAGCAGACGCGAGTGGAGATAGAAGACGTCGCCCGGGAAGGCTTCACGGCCCGGCGGACGACGCAGCAACAGCGATACCTGACGGTAGGCCACGGCCTGCTTGGACAGATCATCGTAGACGATCAGGGCGTCTTCACCGCGGTCGCGGAAGTACTCGCCCATGGTGCAGCCGGAGTAGGCGGCGAGGAACTGCATCGGAGCCGGATCGGCAGCACCGGCGGCCACGATGATAGTGTGCTCCATCGCGCCGTGCTCTTCGAGCTTGCGCACCATGTTGGCAACGGTGGACTGCTTCTGGCCGATGGCCACGTAAACGCAGGTAACACCCTTGCCTTTCTGGTTGATGATGGCATCAACGGCGATGGCCGATTTACCGATCTGACGGTCACCGATGATCAGCTCACGCTGGCCGCGGCCGATCGGCACCATGGCGTCGATCGCCTTGAAACCGGTCTGGATCGGCTGGTCAACGCCTTCACGGGTGATAACGCCCGGGGCGACTTTCTCGACCGCGTCGGTCATTTTAGCGTTGATGTCGCCCTTGCCGTCGATGGGGTTGCCCAGGGCATCCACCACGCGGCCGACCAGTTCGGGGCCAACCGGCACTTCAAGAATGCGGCCGGTACATTCGGCGACCATGCCTTCTTCAAGTTGCAGGTAGTCACCCAGTACCACAGCGCCGACGGAATCGCGCTCAAGGTTGAGCACCATGCCGAAAATGCTGCCGGGAAATTCAATCATTTCACCAAACATCGCGTCTTCGAGGCCGTGAATTTTCACGATACCGTCGGAAACGCTGACGATGGTGCCCTGATTACGGGCTTCGGATGCGACGTCAAGCTTCTCGATACGCTGCTTGATGATGTCGCTGATCTCGGAAGGATTCAGTTGCTGCATGCCATGTCCCTCAAACTCAAGTGGTCAGCGCTTCGGAAAGGCGGTTCAATCGACCGCGCACCGAACCGTCAATAACGGTATCGCCGGCGCGCAGGATGGCGCCGCCAATCAGCGACTTGTCCACCTGAGTGGTAATGGAGATTTCGCGATTCAGACGTTTTTTAAGCGCGTTGAGCAACGTAGTCTGTTGCTTCTCATCGAGCTTAAAGGCTGACGTCACGTTTACGTCGATACGCTGCTCGTGGTCTGCGCGCAGCTGCTCAAAATGAGCGGCAATGGCGCCAAGCGCGCCAAGGCGATGCTGCCCCGCCAGATTGGCCAGAAAACGCTCCAGGGCGTCGCCGGCTTCCCTGGCTACCTTGCTGTCGGCCAGCAGGCCGGTCAGAAACGCGACTTTCTGCTCGCTTGTCAGCCGGGGGCTGCTCAGCAGACGGCTGGCGTCTGCATCGAGCGTGGCCTGTCCCAGCAGATTCAGTGCGTCAGACCAGGTCTTGAGCGCATCGTGATCGCGCGCATAGTCAAACGCTGCCTTGGCGTAAGGACGAGCGACGGTAATTTGTTCCGCCATGATTCACCTCCTTACAGTTCGGCAGCCAGCTCATCAAGCAGCTTGCGGTGCGCTTTCTCGTCGACGGCGCCTTCCAGCACGCGCTCGGCGCCAAGTACCGCAAGATGGGAGACCTGCGCACGCAGCTCTTCACGAGCGCGCTGCATGTCCTGATCGATTGCGGCGCGAGCACCGGCGATCATGCGTTCGCCTTCGGCGCGAGCCTGTTCGCGTGCGTCTTCGACAATCTGAGCGGAACGGCTGTTCGCCTGTTCAAGAAGCTGTGACGCCTGCTCCTTGCTTTCGCGCAGCGTCTGCTCTGCCTGTTCCTGAGCAACTTCCAGATCACGAGATGCACGGCTTGCCGCGTCCAGACCATCAGCAATTTTCTTCTGGCGCTCATGGAGCGCGTTGCTGATCGGCGGCCACACATACTTTATGCAAAACCAGACAAAGATCGCGAAGGCGATCGTCTGCCCGATTAGCGTCATGTTGATATTCACAGGGGTGTACCTCTGACAAGTTCGTGGCGACCGGAGTGAAACAAAACCGAGCGGCGAGCGCCCGGCATCATTTGTTTAACCGGCAACAACGAAGATGAGGTACATCGCGATACCCACGCCGATCATCGGCACGGCATCAAGCAGACCGGCCATCAGGAAGGTTTTAACCTGCAGCTCATCGCCCATTTCCGGCTGACGCGCGGTGGATTCGATCAGCTTGCCACCCAGGATGGCGAAGCCAATGCCGGTGCCCAAAGCGCCCAGGCCGATCATGAGGGAAGCGGCAACGTAGATGAGTTCCATGGTAGTACTCCTAGCGGTTAGGTCAGGTTATGGGTTGAAGGTATTGCTTGGTTAATGGCGTTCGTGTGCAGCGTTCAGGTACACAACGGACAGCACGGTAAAGATGAAGGCCTGCAGAGTGACGATCAGGATATGGAAGATCGCCCAGGGCACATCCAACAGCCAGATGGCCCAGAACGGCAGCAGGGCGATCAGGATGAAGATCACTTCGCCGGCAAACATGTTGCCGAACAGACGCATGGCAAGGCTGAACGGCTGTACCAGCAGTGCCACAATTTCAAGCAGCAGGTTGAATGGAATCAGCGCCCAGTGGTTGAACGGCTTGAGCGAGAGTTCACGGGCAAAGCCGGCTGCCCCCTTGATCTTGAAGTTGTAGTAAAGCACCAGGATAAACACGCCCAGCGCCATGCCGAAGGTGGCGTTCAAGTCGGTTGTCGGCACGATCTTCATGTGGCTGACGCCCAATGCGGAGAACACGCCGGGGAAGTAGTCGACCGGAATGATCTTGAGCGTGTTCATCATCAGGATCCAGACGAACAGCGTCAGCGCCAACGGCCCGATAATCGGGTTGACGTTATGGAAGGTGGAGCGGGTCAGGTTCTCGATGAACTCGAAGGTCATTTCGACAATGTTCTGCATCATGCCCGGCACGCCGGTAGTGGCAGCGTTACCTACCTTGCGGAACAGCCAGATAAACAGAAAACCCATGGCGATGGACCAGCCCATGGTATCCAGGTGAATGGCCCAGAAGCCCATGTCACTTGCCTGCTGGGCATTATGTGCAAACGACCAGCCGTTCTCCGGGTGGAGGCCGAACGTCAGGTTCTGCAAGTGATGCTGAATATACTCAGCCGGGGCGACTTCGTTTCCTGCTGCCATGGCGCTAGTTACCTCGATAAGTTGAGCGATGCCGCCGCAAAAGCCAGGGACCCAGCCAGTGCGTGAGAACAACCGCTACGTAAGCACTAAAGAAGAAAGCGGGGTTTGAAGGGGGCGCTATGACAAACAGCAGGGTGAAAAGCGCCACCGTCAAACCAAACTTACCCATTTCGGCACGTAACAGGCGTCTGGCGCCCTGTAACGCACCCCGACGAGGGTCAAGAAAACCCGCCCGCAGCACAAAAAATGCGTACGGAATGACCGCAACGAGCGCGCCTTTCAGCGTGGAAAGTGCTCCGTCAACGCCGGCCGGGAAAGCCCCCAGCAGCATACAGGCAAGCGTAACGCCTGCCTGAGCCATGGCCAGCTGGTACACATAATGCCGGCGGCGTGCGAGTCGATGTCGTTGCATAGTCATTCAGGCCAGGTTTCAAGGGCATGCGTCCCAAAGGCGCAAGCTCTTGTGATCACAGCCTGCAAAATCATGCGCGATTATAGGGAAGCGCTATCTCACCTTCAACCGAGCAGCGCATTTTTTCGACGTTATCGCGCTATTTTGCGTCCAAAGAGGAAGGTTTCAGGGTAATTGGATACGTTATCTTTAATAAGCATGCTAGCGAATATGCCCGAGAATACCGTCCAGCTCTTCAAGGCTTGAGTAGCGAATGGTAAGTGCGCCCTTGCCTTTTTTCCCCTGCTTGATGGAGACCGGAGCGCCCAGCTGCTCGCTGAGTCGGGTTTCCAGCCGCGCCACATCGGGAGAAGCTGGCGTGGGGGAGGCTTTTCGCGGCGCTACCTGCGCCTGTTCCATCACACTTTTCACCAGTGCTTCGGTGGCACGCACGGTCAGGTCCTGATTGACAACATCATGAGCCACTTGGCGCTGCTGTTGACCGTCAAGCGCGAGCAATGCCCGAGCATGGCCCATGTCCAGATCACCGCGCTCAAGCAGGGTTTGCACGTCGGTTTCCAGGCTCAGAAGGCGCAGCAGGTTGGCCACCTGGGTGCGTGATTTACCCACGGTATCGGCAATTTGCTGCTGAGTGAGGGAGAACTCATCGCTCAGACGCTTGAGCGCCAGCGCTTCTTCCATGGCGTTGAGGTTTTCGCGCTGGATGTTTTCAATCAGCGAAAGCGCCAGCGCAACGTCATCGCCCACGTCGCGAATGATGGCGGGAATGACGTCAAGCTCAGCGAGCTGAGCCGCGCGAAAACGTCGTTCACCGGCAATGATTTCGTAGCGCTGCTCACCCACGGCACGAACCACAATGGGCTGCATGATGCCCTGGGCGCGAATGGAATCGGCCAGCTCTTCAAGCGCTTCAGGATGAAAGTCGCGCCGGGGCTGATACTTGCCCCGAGCAAGCTGCCAGAGCGGCAGGCGCTCCAGGCGTTCCATGTCCGCGTCAGCATCACTGCCAAGCGTTGCCTCGCTGTCAATAGCGAAGCCTGTGGCGTCGTCGCTGAGATCCAGACCGTCACGGTGGCGGGCACCAGCGCCAATCAGGGCGTCCAGGCCACGCCCCAGCGCGCGTTTACGCGTCATTCGCTTTTCCTCGTCATCAATCAAACGTTCATTCACCCAACGTTCATCAAGGCACTGTTATCAACGTACCGTGATTAAAGTACCTCGATCAAAAACCGGTGTACGACAAACGCTGCACTAAAGCGCCAGCCGCTGGAGCATTTCCTTGGCGAGTACGCGGTAGGCCTGGCTGCCGCGTGAGAACCGGGCGTACTGGTTGACCGGCAGTCCGTGGCTTGGCGCTTCGGCGAGCTTGACGTTACGCGGGATAGTCGCCTTGAGCAGTTTGTCGCCGAAATAGCCGCGCAGCTGGCTATCGACCTCGCGGGTCAGGCTCATGCGCTTATCGTACATGGTGCGCAGAATGCCCGAAATCTCAAGCGCCGGATTGATGCTTTCCCGAATCTGCTCAATGGTATCCAGCAGGGCCGAAAGCCCTTCCAGGGCATAAAATTCGCACTGTAGCGGTATCAGCACGCCGTCAGCGGCGGTCAGCGCATTGACCGTGAGCATGTTAAGCGAGGGCGGGCAGTCGATCAGTATCACGTCGTACTCGTCGCTGAGCGCTTTCAGCGCGCTGGATAGCCGGCTCTGGCGTTCATCAAGCTGCAACAGCTCGACTTCGGCTGCGGTCAGATCGCCGTTCCCCGGCAGAACGTCATACCCCGCCGGCAGATTCCGGACGATGGCCTGTTGAGCGGCGATATCTTCCAGCAACACGTCAAGTACGCTGGTGTTCAGTTCGTGTTTGTCGATACCGCTGCCCATGCTGGCATGGCCCTGAGGATCAAGATCCACCAGCAATACACGACGCTCAAGCGCCGCCAGACTGGCCGCAAGATTGACGGCGGAAGTGGTCTTGCCGACGCCGCCTTTCTGGTTGGTCAGGGCAATAATCTGGCTCACTTACTCCCCTCCTTCCGGGGTTAATATCAAAAGCTGCCGCTCGGCGGTGGCGAAAGGCACGTCAAGGCGGTGGCGATGCATGAGCCTCACCCCTTCGGGCAAGGCCTCAAGTTCATCGTCAGCACCGGGGCCTTTCATCGCCAGCCAGCAGCCACCCGCTGCGGGCAGTTGGCGCGTCAGCGTGACAAAATCAGCCAGGCTGGCAAACGCGCGGGAAATCACCTGGTCGAAACCATCCGGGGCAAACTGCTCGACTCGCGCCTGCACCGGGGTCACGTTATCAAGCCCCAGCTCCATCACGGCCTGGCGCTGAAAACGGACTTTCTTGCCGTTGCTGTCAAGCAGCGTCACCTTGAGTCCGGGTACCAGAATCGCCAGCACCAGCCCGGGAAACCCGGGGCCGGCGCCCACGTCGAGCAGCGACGTCGGCCGAATAAAAGGCACCACCGCGGCGCTGTCGAGCACATGGCGAGACAGCATTTCTTCCGGATCACGTACCGCAGTGAGGTTATAAGCCCGGTTCCACTTGTGCAACAAGGCCATCAGCCCCAGAAGCCGACGACGTTGCTCGTCATCGACATGAATTCCGAGTGCCGCGAAGCCGTCATCCAGCCGCTTGCCAACGCCATCCGGCAACGGGGCCATCAGCGCAGCTGCCGGCAATTGCATCGAAGTGCTCATCCGTTGGCCACCTCTGCGGTGTTCAGCAGGCGATGTTTTTTCAGATGGATCAGCAGAATCGAAACCGCTGCCGGGGTAACACCGGAAATACGCGCCGCCTGAGCCAGCGTTGCCGGGCGTGCATCGGCGAGTTTCTGGCGGATTTCGTTGGACAGCCCGTCAATCTGCCGGTAGTCCAGACTGTCCGGCAGCGGCGTGGCTTCGTGGCGCTTGAGCTTGTTGATCTCATCCTGCTGGCGGTCGATGTAGCCCTGGTATTTGGCCTGAATTTGCACCTGCTCGGCGACGGTGTCATCGCTCACCGGCTCGCCCTCGACCCCTGGCAGGTTGGCGACATCGGCGTAGCCAAGCTCCGGACGCTTGAGCAAGTCGGCAAGGGTAAATTCCCGAGCCAGCGGTTTACCCAGAATATCGGCCAGACGGCTTCCTGCCGGCGTACCGGGTTGAACCCAGGTGCTGGCCAGACGCCGGTTTTCCTGCTCGATGGCGTCGCGTTTTTTGCTGAATGCCTCCCAGCGGGCGTCATCAACCAGACCCAATTCGCGGCCGGTTTCGGTCAGGCGCAGATCGGCGTTGTCTTCACGCAGCAGCAGGCGGTATTCCGCGCGCGAGGTGAACATCCGGTACGGCTCTTTGGTGCCCATGCTGATCAGATCATCCACCAGTACGCCAAGATAGGCTTCATCCCGGCGTGGCCACCAGGCCTCAAGGGATTTTGCCCGGCGTGCCGCGTTCAGCCCGGCCAGCAGGCCCTGGGCACCGGCTTCTTCGTAGCCGGTGGTGCCGTTGATCTGCCCGGCAAAAAACAGGTTGTGGATAAATCGGGTTTCCAGCGAGTGCTTGAGATCGCGTGGATCAAAGAAATCGTATTCGATGGCGTAACCCGGCCGGGTGATATGGGCGTTTTCCAGCCCTTCGATTGAGCGCACTACCTCAAGCTGGACGTCAAACGGCAGTGAGGTGGAAATACCGTTGGGGTACAGCTCGTGGGTATCGAGCCCTTCGGGCTCAATGAAAATCTGGTGACTGCTTTTATCCGCAAACCGGTCGACCTTGTCTTCGATCGACGGGCAGTAGCGCGGGCCAACGCCCTCGATGCTCCCGGAATACATGGGGGAACGATCGAGATTGGCACGAATAATGTCATGGGTCCGCGGGTTGGTATGCGCAATGTGGCAGCTCATCTGACGCGGATGCATATCGCGATTGCCCAGATATGACATCACCGGCGTGGGTGCATCACCGGGCTGCTCTTCAAGTTTTGAAAAATCCACGGTTTTGGCATCAATGCGTGGTGGCGTGCCGGTTTTCAGCCGGTCAACGCGAAACGGCAGCGCGCGTAGCCGATCGGCCAGCGCATTGGAGGGCGCATCTCCGGCGCGGCCGCCAAGGCTTTTGTCCAACCCGATGTGGATAACACCGCCCAAAAATGTGCCGGTGCAGAGCACGACGGTTTCACTGTGAAAGTGAAGACCGGTTTCAGTCACCACGCCGCGGACGGTGCTGTCATCAACGATCAGATCGCCGGCGGCCTGCTGAAAAATCGTCAGATTCGGCTGGTTTTCCAGCGTGTTGCGAATAGCGGCCTTGTAGCGTACTCGGTCAGCCTGGGCACGGGTAGCGCGAACAGCAGGCCCTTTGCGTGCATTGAGCACGCGGAACTGGATGCCGCCTTTGTCTGTAGCAAGCCCCATAGCGCCGCCCAGCGCATCGATTTCCTTGACCAGATGGCTTTTGCCAATGCCGCCAATGGCGGGGTTACACGACATCTGCCCCAGGGTTTCGATGTTGTGGGTCAACAACAGGGTTTGACAGCCCATGCGAGCGGAGGCCAGTGCGGCTTCGGTTCCCGCATGGCCACCGCCGATGACAATCACGTCAAAGCGGTCAGGGTAATTCAAAAGACACCTCGTCTTGTGCGTTCGGCACCGATGTGAGAAGCGCAGCAGCGCTCGGATGATTCAGCCGGGCAGTATAAACCTCCTGTGGGTAACCGTCAGGTTTTTCCACACCGGGTTTTTCATTCGACAAGCTTTTATTTACAACATATATATAAAATAAAAGAAGTTCTGTTGTTGTTGTAACTATTAGTGTGGATCAAATCTGTGGAAAACCTTTCACTTGCCTTTTAAATCAACTTGTTGAAGCGTTGATAGGTACACGCAAAAACTGCGGGCCCAATGCGGAGAACCACTGGATGGGGTGTGCATAAAAGCGACAGTTACCCACAGCCGTGAAAAACGACACCTTTTCCACCGGCACATACCCGTGTTGTTACCGCACCTGTGAACAATATTGCAACTATTGCCTGGTCGCGAGCAAACGCCGCCATGGTGGCGCGCGTGGGATGAACAATGGAAAATGTGAAAAATAATATCCACAGGCAAAAAAAAGCCTCTAGGACGGTTTTCCGCGGTAAAAGAGGCCGGGTACGCCTTGTTTTCGTACCGGACAGGACGTGTTGTTCCGAGAGGATCCTGGGAGAACCTTGAGAGAAAGAAACCAGCAGCGTTAATCTGAAACGTGGCCTTGATGGCCCGTCACTCAACAGGAGTTTGGTATGGATGATCGTGTATTGCTGATTACCGGCGCTTCCAGCGGTATCGGTGCGGCTACCGCTCGCGCTGCCGCTGAGAAAGGCTACAAACTGGTATTGGCGGCACGCCGCCACGAGAAGCTCGAAGCGCTGGCCGAAGAGATCGGCAAGGATCGGGTCGTCACCGTAAGCTGCGACGTCACCTCGATGAAGGATCAGCAGACCATGGTCGAGCAGGCGCTGGAACGTTTTGGCCGCCTGGATGCGGTGTTTGCCAATGCCGGGCGCGGCGGCTCACCCGGTGGCTTCAGCGAGGCGGATCACGAGCAGTGGAAGGAGATGCTGCTGACCAACGTTTACGGCGTCGGCCTGACCCTGCAGGCAACGCTGCCCGCGCTCAGGCAAAGCAGTGGGCATGTGCTGTTGACCGGCTCGGCGGCCGGACGCGCCACTATTCCCGGTTCGATGTATAGCGCGAGCAAGTGGGCAGTCACGGGTATCGGTTATAATCTGCGAGAGGAACTGCGTGGCACGGGCATACGCGTCACCCTGATCGAACCCGGCATGGTCGATACGCCTTTCTTCGACGAGCGCCCTGCCCATGCGATGAAAGATGGGGATATCGCCAACGCGGTGATTTATGCCCTCGACCAGCCTGCCCATGTGGACGTCAACGAAATCCTGATACGCCCGACGCCGGCCAGCGAATAAGCCCCATCGTGTAGATGACAGCGCTCTATTGAAGGGGCTGGCCGTGTCCCGCCCGCCCCCCACAGTGGCCGCCCTAGCCTGAGTGTCATTGGGTGAGCACCCCGGCCCGAAAGCTATGGGTGGGGGCGTGGGGGGGGGGCGCAA
>NZ_JAKDUR010000031.1 GCF_030457605.1 Halomonas sp. | reverse complement strand
GGGCTTACCTCTATATGCTGTTAACGAAAGGGTGTACGGGACAGGTGAACACGTATCACGCTTGTTTTACCATAGCAGACGGCACTAAGGTGCCGCCTGCCATCTTTGTTTCACTTTTCGTGACTGACACACTTTACCCACCCGCTTTATCGACCAGGATGCCTTGATGATTCCCGATTCGCTTCGCCAACGGCTTGAGACGACCGACAGTCAGCAGACCATTACCTGGGAGGGCCGCGAAATCGTGCTGTTCAATCAGCCCTGGGGGCAGCTTGCCATCGCGCTCACCGGCGCCCAGGTGGTGCATTTTCAGCCGGCGGGCGACCAGCACTGGCTCTGGCTGACGCCTACGCCGGCCGAACCACCGGCAACGCTGCGCGGCGGTATCCCCCTGTGCTGGCCGTGGTTTGGCGGTGAGCGCTACGCCGATGAAAGCCCCAATCGTCAAGGCCCCTTTCACGGCACGGCGCGCCTGGCGCCCTGGCGGCTCGATGGCGTGGATGAGCACGAAGAAGGCATCGAGGTGCATCTCTCCCCGGAAGAACGGCTGCACAGCCAGCTGAATGCCCGGCTGGTGGTGCAGGCCAACGCCCGGCGCCTGCACGTGGAGTTGATCAGCGAAAACATCGGCGAGGCTCCCATCAAGACCAGCGCGGCATTGCATAGCTATCTGGCCGTCCGCGACGCTTACCAGTGCCGCCTTGAAGGCCTGGCTGGCGCGCGCTATCTGGATAAACGTCACGACTTTGCCGAAAGCGAGCAGCAAGGCACGCTGGCCGTGCGCGGCGCAGTAGACCGCATCTACCACAGCAACCATGCGGTCATGCTGGATGACGGCCAACGCCGTTTGCAGATCGCCAAGGAGCAAAGTGACTCCACCGTGGTCTGGCATCCCGGCCCGGCAGCGCTGAACGATGCCAACGAAGACGCCGCACGCGGCTTTCTCTGCGTGGAAGCCGCCAATACGCGGCTGGACCCGGTATGGCTGGTGCCCGGCGGCCAGCACCTGCTCGGCACCACGATTACCCGCCAGCCGGCGGAGGACACGGCATGAACGCATCCCTGTGGTTCGACGCCTTTTCCATGGTGTTCAATATTGTCGGCATGGTGATGGGCGTAGGCGGACTGCTGCTGGCCCAGCGCTCACAGCGGCGCTGGCCGGGTTACACCATCACCGGGCTGGGCTTTGTGATCGCCACACTACCGTTCTGGTATCAGCTGCTTGCCTCCATGGCAGGAGCAGAATAGCGCCCATGGCTGCCATAAACGACACCCTGGGCCGCGAAATTGGCAACCTGCTTGAGCGTGGCCGCGACCGCCAGCTGCGCCTCGCCGTGACCGGCCTTTCCCAGGCCGGCAAAACGGCGTTTTTGACCTCGCTGGTCAACCAGCTGCGCCATGCCGGCGTGGAAGCCCGGCTCGACCTGCTGCCCGCCGCCCGCGATGGCCGGCTGCTTGGCGCCCGACGCCTGAACCAACCGGATCTGGGCGTGCCACGCTTTCCCTATGACCCGGCCATGCAGGCGCTGGGAGAATCGCCGCCACGCTGGCCCTCGCCCACTCGCGGCATCAGTGAATTGCGCATTGAGCTGCGCTACCGTCCGGCGCACAGTGGCTGGTTTCGCGCGCAAACCTCGCATCTGACGCTTGACCTGTTTGACTATCCCGGCGAATGGCTGCTGGATTTACCCCTGCTTGGCCACGATTACTACAGCTGGTGCCAGACCCGTCCCTACGCCCAGGGCGAGCAACGTCGAGAGATATTCGCCGAATGGTTGGCCGCCGCCGAGCGTCTTGACCCCGCCGAAGACGCCAACGAGGCGATATTGGCCGAGCTTGCCGAGGCCTACGCGCAAGGGCTCAAGCGTGCCAAACAGCTAGGATTTTCGCACCTTCAGCCCGGGCGTTTCCTGCTGCCCGGCGAACTCGACGGCGCGCCAGTGCTGCAGTTTTTTCCGCTGCCGAACCTCAACCAGACCCAGGAAGAGCTTGGCGCGCTGCCCGACACCAGCATTTATGCCACTCTGGCCGCGCGTTTTCGCTACTATCAGAAACAGGTGGTACAGCCTTTTTATCGCGAACACTTCCGCCGCTTTGATCGCCAGATTGTACTGGTCGATGTGCTGGGCGCGCTGAATGCCGGCCCCGAACGCTTCGAGGATTTATCGCTGGCGCTGGGCGAGTTGATGCAAAGTTTCAGCTACGGCAGCCGTAGCCTGCTCAACCGCCTGTTTGCCCCGCGCATCGACCGGCTGGCCATCGCCGCCACCAAGGCCGACCACGTCACCCCCGACCAGCACGATAACGTCGTCGCGCTGCTCAACACGCTCTTGAAAGAGCCGCTCAAGGATTTGCGCTTTGCCAACGTACCGGTGAAAGCACTGTCGCTGGCCGCCATTCGCGCCACCCAGTCGCGCGAAGTCAGCCAGGGCAAGGAACGCTTACCGGCACTACGCGGCACCACTTTGGCTGGCGAAGACGTACTGGTGTATCCTGGCGACGTGCCTGCCACGCTACCTGATCATGCCTTCTGGCAGCGTCAGGGCTTTGATTTTCCGGGCTTTCGCCCGATGCCTGCGGCGTCAGGCGCGCTGCCCCACATCCGCATGGACGCCGCCATCGACTGGCTGATCGGAGATAAACTGACATGACCTCGCCCAGGCCGCGCCGGCACTTTCAACTCAATGGCGATCCCATAGCCGACCCGCTCGCCGGCGGGGACGACGCAATGCTGCGCAGCGCCCATCGCTTTGACGCCACCACGCAGCAAGACACGCCCGCCGACGACACCGCCAGCCGCTCGGCACTGCCCAAGCAAAGCCTCGGCGCCCCGCGCAAACGCCGCTGGGGGCTTTTGTTTGTGCTGGCCGGCAGTGCCACGCTGGGCGCCGCCGAGTTTGTCACCGGCCTGCCCGACGCCCTGGCCAGCGCCCACTGGCTGGACGCCGCCTGGCGGGTGTTTGGCCTCGCCCTGATCGGCCTTGGCGGTGCTGCCATGCTCCGCGAGCTGGCGCGACTGAAGCGGCTAAAGCGCCACGACAAGCTGCGTCAGCGGCTTGCCGAGTTGCCCCAGCGCTCGCCCAAACAGGCACAGGCTCTCGCCAACCAGCTGCAAACCCAGCTCAAACTCAGCGACGACGACCCGCACTGGGCGGCGTTTCAACGCGCCAGCGAGCCGCATCACAGCGGGCAGGATACGCTGACGCTGCTGGATCACCACCTGCTTGCCCCCCGGGATCGCGAGGCCCAGCGGCTTATCTCGCGCATGTGCGGTGAAACCGCCGTCATGGTCGCCGTCAGCCCGCTGACACTGGTGGATATGGCGCTGGTCGCCTGGCGCAACCTGGCCATGGTGGATCGCCTTTGCCGACTTTACGGGCTGGAGCTGGGCTATGCCAGCCGCCTGCGGCTGTTCAAGACCGTGCTGCACAACATGGCCTTTGCCGGCGCCAGCGAACTTGCCACCGACGCGGGTATGGACATGCTCTCGCTGGACATGACCGGCCGGCTTTCTGCCCGCGCCGGCCAGGGGCTCGCCGTGGGGCTTTTAAGCGCAAGGCTGGGGCTGCGCGCGTTGCGCCTGTGCCGCCCGCTAGCCTTTGCGCCTGAGGAACAACCCACTCTTGGCGACCTGCGCCGGGATTTATGGCAACAGCTGCGCCGGCTCGACGCCAAACCCGGAGATAACGGCAGATAGCCCGAAACGCCCGCCTCCCCAGGGCAATCTTGCACGGCGCAATTGGCGGCGTCGCCCCGAACCCGTATAGTGGCGGCCTACCTTTTGCCAACCGATTGAGCCTCATGTTGCAGAACAACTCCATGCTTGCCCAGCTCAAGCAGCAGATGCATGACACCACACCCCGCGCCGAAGGATTGGTCAAAGGCACCGATCGCGGCTTCGGGTTTCTGGAAACTGACGACGGCGAATCCTACTTTATTCCGCCACCCGCGATGAAGCAGGTGATTCACGGCGATCGAGTAGAAGCCATCATTCACCAGAACGGTGACAAGCAGTCCGTCGAACCGGAAACACTCATCGAGCAGGGGCTGGACCGTTTTGTGGCGCGCGTTCAAAAGCGCGAAGGCCGCCTGGCCGTGGTGCCCGATCACCCCTCTATTCGCAACGTGATCAAGGCGCGCATCAAGCGTAACCTTGACGAAAACAGCATCGCCGACGGCGACTGGATCGTCGCGCGGCTGGTGCGCCATCCGCTGAAAAAAGACGATCGCAGCTTTTACGCCCAGATCGACGAGCTGGTAGCCAAAGCCGATAACCCCGCCGTGCCGTGGCGCGTAACCCTGGCCCGCCATGCGCTGGAGCAGGAATGCCCCGATGCCGGCAATGACTGGCCGCTGCATGAGGAAGGCCTTGAGCGTGAAGACCTCACCGCGATGCCTTTCTTCACCATCGACAGCGAATCCACCCGGGACATGGACGATGCCCTGCACGTCACCGCGCGAGAAGACGGCGGCTGGCGCATGAGCGTCGCGATTGCCGATCCCACTGCCTACGTTGATGAAAACCACGCCGCCGACATGGAAGCGCGGGTACGCGCCTTTACGGTATACTTGCCGGGGCAGAACGTGACCATGCTGCCCGAGCAGCTGGCTGATGACCTGTGCTCGCTGCTGGAAGGACAAAATCGCCCGGTGCTGGCCTGCACGCTGGACGTGAACGCCGACGGCAGCCTTGGCGATTATCGCTTCTTTGCCGCCGAAGCGGTGTCCCACGCACGGCTTTCCTACGACAAGGTGTCCGACTGGATCGAAGGCAAGGGCGACTGGGCGCCGGCCGATGATATCGCGCCACAGCTTACCGCCCTGCGTGACCTGACCGAGGCGCGCACGGCCTGGCGTGAAGCCCATGCGCTGGTGTTCAACGGCAGCCCCGACTTCGTCTTCAAGCTCGACCCGGCCGGCAACGTGCTGGCTATCGAGGTCGAGGAGCGGCGCATTGCCAATCGCATGATCGAAGAATCGATGATTGCGTCCAACGCCTGCTGTGCGGATTTTCTTGCGGCGCACGTCGGCCACGGTATCTTCAACGTTCACCGCGCCTTCGAGCCGGAAAAAGCCGAAGACGCCCAGGCGTTTCTGGCCGCTCAGGATATCAACGTCGATACGGAAGCGCTGCTCGAACTGCCGCGCTACAAGGAGCTCAAGCGCGAGCTGGAAGGCCGTGAAGATGCCTGGCTGGATGTACGCCTGCGCCGCTTCCAGGGCTTTACCCGCATGTCGGCACTGCCCGGCCCGCACTTCGGTCTGGGGCTTGCCGCCTACGCCACCTGGACGTCGCCCATCCGTAAATACGGCGACATGGTCAACCACCGCCTGATCAAGCACGTGCTCAAGGGTGAGCAGGCCCCGGCCGAAGCCAGCGAAGCGCTGACCGAGCAGCTGACCGAACGCCGCCGCCTGAACCGCATGGCCGAGCGCGACGTCAAGGACTGGCTGTACGTGCGCTACCTGACCCCGGCAGCCGAAAGTCAGCAGACCTTTGACGCCGACATCATTGCCGTCAACCGCGGCGGCATGCGCGTACGTTTGTCCGAAAACGGCGCCACTGCCTTTGTCCCTGCGCCGCTGATGCACAGTGACCGCAGCCAGGTAGTGATTGACGACAAGGAAGGCCGCATCCAGATTGAAGGCGAAGAACGCTTCAAGCTGGGCGATGCGGTACGCGTTGATTTGGTCGAAGCCCGCGAGGAAACCCGCTCGCTAGTCGCCCGCCCCACCGCTTAACGGTTGCGCCCGTCACGAAAACGCCCAGACCATTTTCATGGTCTGGGCGTTTTTTTATGCGCCGCGTACGGCAGCTAATCGAACATCGTCGAGCTTACCAGCCGGTAACGGCCTTCAGCGCGTCGCCGATTTCAGCAAGCGAACGCACGGTTTTAACGCCGGCATCTTCCAGCGCCGCGAATTTCTCATCCGCCGTGCCCTTGCCACCGGCGATAATCGCCCCGGCATGGCCCATACGCTTGCCCGGAGGGGCAGTCACGCCGGCAATGTAGGATACCACCGGCTTGGAAACGTTGGCCTTGATGTAGGCCGCCGCTTCTTCTTCCGCCGTGCCGCCGATTTCACCGATCATGACGATGGCTTCGGTGCCAGGGTCGTTTTCAAACAGTTCAAGCATGTCGATAAAACTCGACCCCGGAATCGGATCACCGCCAATACCCACGCAGGTGGACTGGCCAAAGCCGTGGTCGGTGGTCTGCTTGACCGCCTCGTAGGTCAGCGTGCCCGACCGCGAGATGATGCCCACCTTGCCCGGCTGGTGAATGTGACCCGGCATGATGCCGATCTTGCATTCGCCGGGCGTGATCACGCCTGGGCAGTTGGGGCCGATCAGGCGCACGCCCAGTTCGTCGCACTTCATCTTGGCATCCAGCATATCAAGCGTCGGGATACCTTCGGTGATGCACACGATCAGCTTGAGGCCGGCGTTGGCCGCTTCGATGATCGAGTCCTTGCAGAACGGCGCGGGGACGTAAATCACGCTGGCTTCAGCACCGGTTTTTTGTACCGCTTCTTTCACCGTGTTGAACACCGGCAGCCCCAAATGCTCCTGGCCGCCCTTGCCCGGCGTTACGCCGCCGACCATCCGGGTGCCATAGGCAATCGCCTGCTCGGAGTGGAACGTGCCCTGGCCACCGGTAAACCCCTGGCAGATGACCTTGGTGTTCTTGTCGATCAGGATGCTCATTATTTGCCCTCCGCCGCGTTGACGACCTGCTCTGCCGCGTCGGTCAGGCTGGTAGCCGCGATAATATTCAGCCCGCTTGCCGCCAGCTTTTCAGTGCCAAGTTCAGCGTTATTGCCTTCCAGACGCACCACCACCGGCACGTTGACGCCAACCTGCTCAACCGCACCGATAATGCCTTCGGCGATCATGTCGCAACGCACGATACCGCCAAAGATGTTGACCAGCACCGCCTTGACGTTGTCATCAGACAGGATAATCTTGAACGCTTCGGCCACGCGCTCCTTGGTGGCGCCACCGCCAACGTCAAGAAAGTTCGCCGGCTTGCCGCCGTTCAGGTTGACGATGTCCATGGTGCCCATGGCAAGCCCCGCCCCGTTGACCATGCAACCGATGTTGCCGTCAAGCGCGACGTAGTTGAGCTCCCACTTGGCCGCATCAGCCTCACGTTCGTCTTCCTGCGACGGATCGCGCATGGCCTGCAGGTCCGGGTGGCGGTACAGGGCATTGCCATCCAGGTTGATCTTGGCATCCAGGCAATGCAAATTGCCCTCACCGGTGATCACCAGCGGATTGATCTCGAGAAGCGCCAGGTCCTTGTCGTGGAACAGCTTGGCAAGCCCCAGGAAAATCCTGGTGAACTGCTTGATCTGGTCCCCTTCAAGCCCAAGGGCGAACGCCAGCTCCCGTGCCTGATACGGCTGCGCGCCGACCAGCGGATCAATCTCGGCCTTGAGGATTTTTTCCGGCGTTTCTTCAGCGACCTTCTCGATCTCTACGCCGCCTTCGGTCGAAGCCATGAACACCACCCGGCGCGTGGTGCGGTCTACTACCGCGCCCAGATACAGCTCGGTGGCGATATCCGTGCAGTTTTCCACCAGAATCCGGGAAACCGGCTGACCGTCAGCATCGGTCTGGTACGTGACCAGCTTCTGTCCCAGCCACTGCTCGGCAAAGGCCCGGGCCTCTTCCGTGCTTTTTACCAGCTTGACGCCGCCGGCCTTGCCCCGACCACCGGCATGCACCTGGGCCTTGACGACCCACATGTCACCGCCGATTTTTTTGCAAGCGTCTACGGCGTCTTCCGGCGTGTCCACGGCAAAGTTCTTGGACACCGGCAGACCATAGTCGGCAAACAGCTGTTTGCCTTGATACTCGTGAAGGTTCATCGCTTCATGCCATTGGTTGCATGTGACTCGAATGATGGGCGACGCTCGCCCCCATCCCCGCGCTTTCGATACATCGCCGAAAGCGTTACGCCACCCGGAGGTGGCGCTTGATTATATGGGTTGGATCACTTACGTTTTTTACGATTCGCTATGTGGATGGCGTGACCGTCAACGGCGAGTGCCGCTTCGTGAACCGCCTCGGACATGGTCGGGTGGGCATAGCAGGTCAAGGCCAAGTCTTCGGCGCTGGAGCCGAATTCCATGGCGATCACGCCCTGGGCAATCATTTCGCCGGCGTGTTGCCCCACAATGTGCAGGCCGAGAATCCGGTCGGTTTCGGCATCGGCAATGATCTTGGCGCTACCTTCGGTGGCGTTATTGGCCATTGCACGGCCGCTCGCCGCGAACGGGAAGGAGCCGGTCTTGACTTCAATGCCTTTTTCCCTGGCTTCCTGCTCGGTGATGCCGACAAACGCCACTTCGGGTGCCGTGTAGATCACGCTGGGAATGGCTTCGTAGTTCATCTCGGCTTTCTGACCGGCGATGATATCAGCCACCATGACGCCTTCTTCAGACGCCTTGTGCGCCAGCATCGGGCCGCGCACGCAGTCACCAATGGCGTATACACCCGGCACGTTGGTGCGGCACTGGTCGTCCACGGTGATGAAGCCGCGCTGATCAAGCTCCACGTCAACGCCATCGGCAATCACGCCCTTGGTGTACGGGCGGCGGCCAACACAAACGATCAGCTTGTCAAAGGTCATTTCCTGTTCGCCGTCGGCATCCTGATACTTGACGACGACTTCTTCGCCCTTGACCTCGGAGCCGCTTACCTTGGCACCCAGCTTGATGTCCATGCCCTGCTTTTTGAGCTGTTTCTGGGTTTCCTTGGCAATATCACCGTCAACCATCGGCAAAAAGCTGTCCATCGCTTCCAGCACGGTGACTTCGGACCCCAGACGGTTCCACACGCTGCCCAGCTCAAGGCCGATAACACCGGCACCGATAACGCCCAGACGCTCGGGGGTTTCCTGAAATTCCAGTGCGCCGGTGGAATCGACGATCAGGCCTTCAGTCAGCGGCGTCGGCGGAATTTCCACCGGCACGGAACCGGCAGCCACGACAATGCTGTCAGCTTCGTAGGTAGCTTTTTTGCCGTCAAAGTCGGTGACTTCAACCTGTTTGTCACCGATTACCTGGCCGGTGCCGTCAATGGCGGTCACGCCGTTGGCCTTGAACAGCCCGGAGATGCCACCGGTCAGGTTTTTGACGATCTTGTCCTTGCGCGCCATCATTTTCTTGACGTCCATGGTGACGTCGCCGGTGCCAATACCAAGGCCGCCAAAATCGTCGCGGGCTTCCACGAACTTGTGCGAGGTTTCCAGCAGTGCCTTGGAGGGAATGCACCCCACGTTCAGGCAGGTGCCGCCGTGTGCCACCTTGCCCTGCTTGTCCTGCCACTTTTCTACACAGGCCGTTTTCAGACCCAGCTGTGCAGCATGAATCGCAGCTACGTAACCACCGGGACCGGCACCAATAACGATCACATCAAACTTGTCAGCCATTGTGGCTCCTCTGTACTGGCTGCCTCACCACCGCGGAGATGAGGCAGTATAGATGAATTCTCCTGACGCATAAGGACGGCCCTTGCGCGCATGCCCCGGCAAAGTGGCGAGGCCCGGGTCATCAGGACCCAGTCACCCGCGCTATACGTTGAGCAGTAGGCGTGCGGGATCTTCCAGCAGCTCCTTGATCACGACCAGGAACTGCACGGCGTCTTTACCGTCGATCATGCGGTGATCATAGGATACCGCAAGATACATCATGGGTCGTATTTCTACCTGGCCGTTGACCGCCATCGGACGCTCCTGGATCTTGTGCATCCCGAGTATCGCGGTTTGCGGCGGGTTGATGATCGGTGTCGATAACAGCGACCCGAAAATACCGCCATTGGTGATGGTAAAGGTACCGCCCTGCATTTCGTCGATGCCCAGCTTACCGTCACGGGCACGTTTGCCAAAATCGACAATGGTTTTTTCCACATCGGCAAACTGCATGCTGTCGGTATCACGCAGCACCGGCACCACCAGGCCGCGGTCGGTGGAGACAGCCACGCTGATATCCTGATAACCGTGGTAAACGATGTCGGTTCCGTCGATGGAGGCGTTCACGTCGGGGAAGCGCTTGAGCGCTTCGGAAGCCGCCTTGACGAAAAAGCTCATGAAGCCCAGCTTGACGTCGTGGGCTTTCTGGAAAGATTCCTTATACTCGGCGCGCAACGCCATGACCGCGCTCATGTCCACTTCGTTATACGTCGTGAGCATGGCGGCTGTCTGCTGCGCCTGAACCAGCCGTTTGGCGATAGTCTGGCGCAGCCGGCTCATGGGTACGCGTTTTTCCGGACGCTGACCTTCAACCGCTTCCGGCTCGGACGCTGACGTTTTGTCTGCCTTCCGGCTTGCCGGTTTATCGCTTTCCTTGCCTTTGGCCTTCGCGGCACTGCCGTCTTTCAGGGCTTTCTGCACGTCTTCCTTGAGAATGCGACCGCCCTTGCCGGTGCCTTCAATGCGTGCCACGTCAAGATCGTTCTCGGCGACTATCCTGCGTGCAGCCGGTGCGAGAATCTTGCCATCATGCTCTTCATCAGCGCTATCGTCGCTTTCACCGTGGGTATCGGTTTCGCTGTCTTCGCCGGATGCGTCAGCATCGCCCTGATCCGAATCGCCCGCACCTTCGGTAAACAGGGCCAGCACTTCTTCGGATTCCACCTGACTGTCGGCTTCCGCCTTGATTTCGGCAAGCGCCCCGTCGGCCGGTGCCACGACTTCAAGCACCACCTTGTCGGTTTCGATGTCAGCCAGCACTTCGTCGCGCTTGACCGCTTCACCGACCTTCTTGTGCCAGCTGGCTACCGTGCCTTCCTGTACCGATTCGGGAAATGATGGCGCCTTGACTTCATGCTGCTTGCCGCCGCCGGACTTTTTCGACGGTTTGGCACCCGAGTCAGCGGATTTGCCCTGCTTTTCACTGCCGGCGCCTTTTTCTTCAGCGTCCTTTTTTTCATCCTTGCCGTCGTCATCCTTGTCGTCGGCACTGTCGTTCTTATCACTGTCTTCCGACGCAGCTGCGTCGCCTTCACCAATCCTGCCCAGCACCTGCTCGGATTCGACGGTATCACCCTCGTCAGCCAGCACTTCGCTTAACGTGCCGGCTTCCGGTGCCACGACCTCAAGCACCACTTTGTCGGTTTCGATTTCAACCACCAGCTCGTCACGCTCGACGCTGTCACCGGGCTTTTTGTGCCAGGCGGCAACCGAGCCTTCAGCCACGGATTCTGGAAAGGTTGGCGCTTTGATTTCGGTAGCCATGTCGTTTCCTTATGTGTTCGCTAAACCGGTATATTTGCTAAACCATGCTTAACCGGATGGGCGCTTACAGGTTGAAGGCGTCTTCCACCAGTCGGCGCTGCTGTTCTGTGTGAACGGACATATAGCCCGCTGCCGGTGCGGCAGACGCCGGGCGACCGGCAAACTTCAGCTTGCCGCCAAGGCCTTCGCGCAGCCGCTCGGCCACGGCACGCATATGATGCTGACTGGGGTACCAGGCCCCCTGATTCAGCGGCTCTTCCTGACACCAGATGATATCTTCCACATTCGTATAGGCTTTCAGGACGTCCAGCAACGCATCCTGCGCGAAGGGATATAGCTGCTCCATACGGATGATGGCCGTATCGTAGCGCTCGTTTTCCGTCCGCCATGCCGCCAGGTCGTAGTACACCTTGCCGGCACACAGCACGATGCGAGTCACTTCATCAGGCGCAAGATTCGCCTGATCGGGCATCACCATGTGGAATTTGCCGTTGGCCAGATCATCAAGGCTTGAAATCGCTTCCTTGTGGCGCAGAAGTGACTTGGGCGTCATCACCACCAGCGGCTTGCGCAGCGGGCGGATGACCTGACGACGCAGCAGGTGATAAATCTGCGCCGGCGTGGTGGGCACGCACACCTGCATGTTGTTTTCCGCACACAGCTGCAAAAACCGTTCGAGACGCGCCGAGGAGTGCTCCGGCCCCTGACCTTCGTAGCCGTGAGGTAACAGCATGGTCAGGCCGCACAAACGTCCCCACTTGGTTTCACCGGAGGAGATGAACTGGTCCACCATGACCTGAGCGCCGTTGAAGAAATCACCGAACTGCGCCTCCCAGATCACCAGGTCGTTGGGCGCCGTGGTGGCATAGCCATACTCAAAGGCAAGAACGGCTTCTTCCGACAGGAAGGAGTCATGGATGGTGAAGCGCGGCTGACCATCGCTGATGTTCTGCAACGGCACATAGGTAGTACCGTCGCTCTGGTTATGCACTACGGCATGGCGGTGGGAGAAGGTGCCCCGGGCGACATCCTGCCCGGTGATGCGGATCGGGTGGCCCTGATCCAGCAAGGTGGCATAAGCCAGCGTTTCACCAAAGCCCCAGTTGATGGCCAGATCGCCGGCCTGCATCTTGCGCCGGTCAGCGTAGATCTTTTCGACCTGACGCTGCACCTCGATACCGTCGGGAATCGCGCACATGCGCTCGGCCAGCAGCTGCAGGCGCTGCATGTCAAACGAGGTATCGGCATAGCCGGTCCACTCATGACCAATATAGGGTTGCCAGTTGACGAACAGTGCTTCGTTGGGCTTTTGCACCAGGGCGTTGGCTACGTGATTACCCGCCATCAGGTCTTCAC
This sequence comes from Halomonas sp., assembly GCF_030457605.1. Taxonomy (GTDB): domain Bacteria; phylum Pseudomonadota; class Gammaproteobacteria; order Pseudomonadales; family Halomonadaceae; genus Vreelandella. The sequence continues at coordinate 10,807 of NZ_JAKDUR010000031.1, read as the reverse complement.
GGTACTTGTCCACCATTGCTTTGGTGTCATCCTCGCTGACCACGTCCTGCTTGATCAGCCGCTCAACGTACAGCGCACGCGCCGATAGATGATCCTTGATCTTGGCATACATCATCGGCTGGGTACCGGACGGCTCATCGGCCTCGTTGTGCCCGCGCCGGCGATAACACACCAGGTCGATGACCACGTCTTTCTTGAACTGCTGGCGATAGTCGAGCGCCACCTGAGTGGCGTGTATGACCGCATCGGGATCATCGCCGTTAACGTGGAAAATCGGCGCCTGCACCATTTTGGCAATATCGGTGCAGTACTCGGTAGAGCGGGCATCCAGCGGGTGTGAGGTGGTAAACCCGATCTGGTTATTGATCACGATATGCACGGTGCCGCCGGTGCGATACGCGCGGGTCTGGGACATCTGGAATGTCTCCATCACCACGCCCTGACCGGCAAAGGAAGCGTCACCGTGAATATTGATCGGCAGCACTTTTTCGCCGCCCGGATCCTGGCGGCGGTCCTGGCGGGCACGCACCGAGCCCACAACAACCGGAGCAACGATTTCAAGGTGTGACGGGTTGAACGAAAGCGCCAGGTGGACTTCACCGCCCGGCGACATGACGTTGGAGCTGAAACCCTGGTGGTACTTGACGTCACCGGAACCGCGATCGAAGACTTTTTTGCCGTCAAACTCATCGATCAGGTCAGCGGGATTCTTGCCCAGGATGTTGATCAGCAGATTAAGGCGCCCGCGGTGCGCCATGCCAATGACGATTTCCTTGGCACCATAGCCGCCCGCACGCTGGATCAGTTCATCCATCATGGGGATAAACGTCTCGCCGCCTTCCAGACCAAAGCGTTTGGTACCGGGATACTTGGCAGCCAGATAGTTCTCCAGCCCTTCGGCCGCGGTTAGACGCTCCAGCACGTGCCGGCGCGCATCATCGCTGAACCTGGGCGCGCTGCGTACCGACTCAAAGCGCCGCTGAAGCCAGCGCTTTTCCTCGGTGTCGACAATATGCATGATCTCGCAGCCAATGGAGCGGCAGTAGGTGCGCTCCAACGCGTCCACGATGTCGCGCAGTGGGGCTTTATCGATACCCAGAAAAAACGAGCCGGTCTGAAACTCGGTGTCCAGGTCGTCTTTGGATAGCTGATGGAAGGAAAGGTCAAGGTCGGGCACCGGGGTGGGATCACGCAATCCCAGCGGATCAATATTGGCCTTCTGGTGCCCACGAAAGCGGTACGCGTTGATCAGCTGCAGCACCTTGACCTGTTTCCTGCCAGCGTCGTTATCAGGAACGGCGCCACCCGGGCGGGATTCCTGACCGAGCTGATAAAACTGGTCGCGCACGGGGCTTAGCGGCACGTCTTCCGAGGCATTGCCTTCAGGACGCGGCAGCTCGTCAAAATAACGGCGCCATTCGTCGGGGACAGCGTCCGGGTCGTCGAGGTACTGTTCAAACAGCGCTTCCACGTAGTGGGCATTGGCACCACTCACGTGAGAAGAACGCCACATCAACTCCATTATGCCTTGTTGCATCTCTCGGTCACCCTGCACTGATGGGGTGGTATCGGTATCGCCGCGACAAGCGCGACGACATCGCTATTGCTCACTGCGGTGCGACCTCACGTCGCACCGCAGTGAGCGCCATGATAACAAGCCAGGCGCTACGGTTTAAGTGGCAAACATGCAACTTGTGGCGTCAAACCACGCAACTTAAGTCGCATGAACGGGCACTACATGATCAAACCGGCCAGCTTACCTGATTGAGTAACATGGATCAGACCACGGCGGCTAGGTGGCATCGGCCAGCAGCATCTCACGAATCTTGCCGATGGCCCGCGTCGGGTTAAGCCCTTTGGGGCAAAACGCGACGCAGTTCATGATGCCGCGGCAACGAAATACCGAGAACGGATCCTGCAGGTCCGACAACCGCTCGCGGGTTGCTGTATCCCGAGAGTCCGCCAGAAAGCGGTAAGACTGCAAAAGCCCCGCCGGACCGACAAACTTGTCCGGATTCCACCAGAATGACGGGCACGCCGTGGAGCAGCAGGCACACAGGATGCATTCGTAAAGGCCGTCGAGTTTTTCGCGATCTTCCGGCGACTGCAGCCGCTCGATGGCGGGCTCTGGCTCGTTATTTTGCAGATACGGCTGGATACGCTCGTATTGCTGGTAGAAAACCGCCATATCCACAACCAGATCGCGAATCACCGGTAGCCCCGGTAGCGGGCGCAGCGTCAGCTTGCCGTTTTTCACCACGTCGGAAAGCGGCGTGACACAACCAAGTCCGTTTCTGCCATTCATGTTCATGCCGTCAGAACCGCACACGCCTTCGCGGCAGCTGCGGCGAAACGCCAGCGTTGAATCCTGCTCTTTCATCATGTGCAACACGTCCAGCACCATGACGTCGCGGTCTTTTGTGTCAACCTGAAACTCCTGCATGTACGGCGCAGCGTCAGTTTCAGGGTTGTAGCGATATATCGATACCTGAAGATTGGACATCGTGACTCCCTCTCGTCTGCGTCGTATCAGTAGGTGCGAATCTTGGGTTCGAACGTGTCAACGGTTTTGGGTTTGAAGTTCACGTCGCGCTTGCCCAGCCGCTTTTCGGCGGGGAAGTAAATCGAGTGCTTCAGCCAGTTGACGTCATCACGGTCAGGATAGTCGTAGCGCGAATGAGCACCGCGGCTTTCCTTGCGCTCAAGCGCGGAAATCGCCGTGGCTTCGGCCACTTCCATCAGGTTATCCAGCTCCAGCGCCTCTACACGGGCGGTATTGAAGGCATTGGATTTATCCGGCAGATAGGCGTTATTGATACGTTCGCGCAGGTCGGCCAGGCGCTTGACGCCCTCTTGCATCTTTTTCTCTTCGCGGAAGACACCGAAGTCCGTCTGCATGATTTCCTGTAGCGCACGCTTGAGCTCGGGAACGGATTCCCCCTCTTCCGAGCCGTTCCAGCGCTCCAGACGTTTCATCGCTGACTGGATATCCGCCTCGGTGGCGTCCAGGTAATCGATGCCTTCATTCAGCGCACTTTCGATAAAGCGCCCGGCCGAACGGCCAAAGACCACCAGATCCAGCAGCGAGTTACCGCCCAGGCGGTTGGCACCGTGAACCGAAACACAGGCCGCCTCACCGCAGGCAAACAAGCCGTTGATGACCTGATCATTGCCCTTGTCATCCTGCATGATGGCCTGACCATGCACGTTGGTGGGAATTCCGCCCATCATGTAGTGGCAGGTCGGCACTACCGGGATCGGTTCGTGTACCGGGTCAACATGGGCAAACGTGCGAGAAAGTTCGCAAATACCCGGCAGGCGTTTGTTGAGGACTTCTTCACCGAGATGGTCGAGCTTGAGGAAGACGTGGTCGCCATCTTCGCCGGCGCCGCGACCATCGAGCATTTCCATGACCATTGAACGTGCCACCACGTCGCGGCTGGCAAGGTCCTTGGCATTGGGCGCGTAACGCTCCATGAAGCGCTCGCCGTCCTTGTTGATCAGGTAGCCACCTTCACCGCGGCAACCTTCCGTCACCAGTGTACCGGCGCCGTAAATCCCGGTGGGATGGAACTGCCACATTTCCATGTCCTGCATCGGGAAGCCGGCACGCAGCGCCATACCGATGCCGTCGCCGGTATTGATCAGCGCATTGGTGGTAGAGGCGTAAATGCGACCGGCGCCGCCCGTAGCCAACACCGTGGCCTTGGACTTGATATGCGCCACTTCGCCGGTTTCGATGCACATGGCAATGCAGCCCACCACGTCACCGCTTGCGTTTTTCACCAGATCAACCGCATACCATTCGTTGAGAAAGGTCGTATTGTTCTTGATGTTGTTCTGGTAGAGCGTGTGCAGCAGCGCATGTCCGGTACGGTCGGCCGCCGCGCAGGTGCGTGCTGCCTGACCGCCTTCGCCGAAGTTTTTCGACTGGCCGCCGAAGGGGCGCTGATAGATACGGCCGTTATCAAAGCGTGAAAACGGAAGCCCCATGTGCTCCAGCTCGAAGACGGCCTTGGGGCCTTCCGAACACAGATACTCCGCGGCGTCCTGATCGGCAATGTAATCGCTGCCCTTGACGGTGTCATACATGTGCCAGCGCCAGTCGTCTTCAGGGTCCGCCGCGCCAATGGCGCAGGTAATGCCGCCCTGGGCAGAAACGGTATGCGAGCGTGTGGGAAATACCTTGGACAACACGGCGGTTTGCTTGCCGGACTTGGCAAGCTCCAGTGCCGCTCGCAGGCCGGAGCCGCCACCGCCGATAATAATGGCGTCAAATGTCAGGCTACGCAGGTTAGACATGAATCAGGCTCCCCACAGAAGTTGGATGCCCCATACCAGGTAGACAAAGATGGCCAGAATAATCAGCATCTGGACACCTACGCGCTGATAGGTAGCGTTGAGGTAATCGGTGGTCACGGTCCACAGGCCGACCCAGGCATGAGCCGCCAGCGAGACAAACGCCAGCAGCGAGAAAATCCGCATCCAGGTTTGCTCGAAAAGCCCGCTCCAGGTGTAATAATCCAGGTCAGGATGGAACAGCAGATAGGCCACCATAAACACCGTGTACACGGCGAGGATAACAGCGGATACACGCTGCATGAGCCAGTCGGACACGCCGTTACGGCTAAAGCTGGTGATACTGGTTACCATATCCACACTCCTGCCAGGATGATCAGTACAACGCTTGCGATCACGGTAATTTGCGCCTTTTGTACGCCGCCTTCACGGGTGACGCCGAAATCGGCATCCATGAACAGGTGCTTGATGCCCGCCACGAAGTGAAACGCCAGGGCCGATACCAGCCCCCAGGCAATCAGCTTGGCGAGGAAGTTACCTGCGAGCGCGTCGCTGACGGCGTCAAAACCGGCCGGCGACGACAGCGATTGGCTCAACGCCCAAAAGGCGAAAATCAGGCCAACAAACAGGATGACGCCGGTGATGCGGTGCACGATCGACGTTATTGCCGGCAAAGGAAAGTGTATTGTCGAAAGGTCGAGGTTTACGGGTCGTTTGCTATTCACGGCTCTATACACACTCTCTTGGCCCGCTCTGCGGCGATCGGGCATGGCCCGAGCGGGCGGTGGTTGCTGGAAGGGCTCGGCCGTTGCCAAGTCAGACATGCCGCCTTGTGGCCAACGGCATGCAAGGTAAATTATATGAACCTTGGACCTGGCTGACAAACCAAACCCGCCCCTACGCGACTATGGTTCAAGACATCCATGACTCGGGGCATCCCTGCGTGAACCGCAGCATCAGCCGCGATGGCCGTCCGGTAGCGCCCCTGGCGTTGCACTCGCGCGCGGTGCGCAACGCTGATAGCATAATCTCAAGCATAGACAACAACTATTCAACATCACACTTCATGTACAGCAGGGCCTGGCAGTTCGGCTAATTGACAATCTTCCGCGCCCTTTTATAGTGGGCGAGCCTTTTCGCCGGCGCGGCATGCAACACCATCATGTACGTCCCAACCCGAATTCGAAAGGAGGCCAGCATGGCTGACAGGAAAGCAACATTGACGGTAGACGGCCTGGACGAGGTGATTGATCTACCTGTGTATTCCGGCACCCTGGGGCCTGACGTTATTGACGTTCGCGGCCTGGGTGGCGAAGGCCTGTTTACCTATGACCCGGGCTTCATGGCTACTTCTTCCTGCCAATCTGCCATTACCTACATCGATGGTGGCCAGGGCGTGCTGCTGCACCGCGGCTACCCCATCGACCAGCTGGCCAAGCATTCCAATTTTGTCGAAGTCTGCTACACCCTGCTGTTTGGCGACTTGCCCAATGATGAAGAATACGCCGACTTCCAGGCGCGCATTCGTAACCACACCATGGTTCACGATCAGATCAACAACTTCTTCAAGGGCTTTCGCCGCGATGCGCACCCGATGTCGATGCTGTGCAGCGTGACCGGCGGGCTTGCCGCCTTCTATCACGACCACATGAACATCAAAAAGGAAGAAGACCGCGTCATCAGCGCCGTGCGCCTGATCGCCAAGATGCCGACCATTGCCGCCATGGCGCACAAGTACAGCGTCGGCCAGCCGTTCAACACGCCGCGCAACGACCTGAGCTACGCCGAAAACTTCCTCTACATGATGTTCGCCACGCCCAGCGAGGAATATAAGGTCAACCCGGTGTATGCCAATGCCATGGACCGCATTTTCATGCTCCATGCCGACCACGAGCAGAACGCCTCGACCTCAACCGTGCGCATGGCCGGCTCCACCGGCGCCAACCCGTTTGCCTGCATCAGCGCCGGCATTGCCGCACTCTGGGGGCCGGCCCACGGCGGGGCCAACGAGGCCGTGCTGCGGATGCTCGACGAAATCGGCGACGACTCCGAAGAAAACATCCAGCGCTTCATCGACAAGGCCAAGGACAAGAACGACCCGTTCAAACTCATGGGCTTTGGCCACCGGGTGTATCGCAACTTCGACCCCCGCGCCAAGGTCATGAAAGAGACCTGCGACGAGGTGCTTGAAGAACTGGGCATGGCCGACGACCCGCAGCTCAAGATCGCCAAGCGCCTGGAGCAGATCGCGCTGGAAGACGACTACTTCATCGAGCGTAAGCTCTACCCCAACGTCGATTTCTACTCGGGCATCATTCTCAAGGCGATGGGCATTCCTCTGAACATGTTCACCGTCATCTTTGCCGTATCGCGCACCAGCGGCTGGATTTCCCACTGGCACGAAATGCTCAGCGACAGCTACAAGATCAGTCGTCCACGCCAGCTCTACACCGGCCATGACAAGCGCGACTACCCGCAGTCGTAACCGCTTTCGGCAATAACCGGTATCACAAAGGCCACCTTCGGGTGGCCTTTTGCATGGGCGGCCGATTAAGCTGCCCCGTGACCGCACACCTCAACGCAACAGGAGGCGCATATGCGCAGCGTATCTACCGTCGCTTTTATCGGTCTTGGCGTCATGGGCGGCCCCATGGCCGGGCACCTGGCACAACAGGGATTCACCCTGCGCGTGTACAACCGCACGCACCGCAAGGCTGACGCCTGGGTAGAGGAGTACGGCGGCAGCGCCCACGATACGCCGGCCAACGCCGCCCGGGGGGCTGATCTCGTGCTGTGCTGCGTAGGCAACGATAACGACGTACGCGAGGTAATTACCGGCGAACACGGCGCGCTGGCGGGCATGTCGGCCGGCAGTTTTCTGGTGGACCACACCACCGCCTCGGCGGACCTGGCCGAAGAGCTGGGTGCAGCCTGCCGCGAGCGGGATATCGGCTTTATGGACGCCCCGGTCTCGGGCGGGCAGCAAGGCGCCGAAAACGGTGCGCTGACCGTGATGTGCGGCGGTGACGAAGCCCTCTTCGCCCACTTTGAGCCGATCATGACGCACTACTCCCGGGCGCTGACGCTGATGGGGCCCATGGGCAGCGGTCAGCTGACCAAGATGGTCAACCAGATTTGCGTAGCGGGGCTGGTGCAAAGCCTTTCCGAAGGGCTGCACTTCGCCCAGCAGGCAGGGCTTGATGCCCACCGGGTGATCGATGTGCTGTCCAAAGGGGCTGCCGGCTCATGGCAAATGGAAAACCGCCACCAGACCATGCTGGCCGGTGATTATGATCACGGTTTTGCCGTGGATTGGATGCGCAAGGATCTCGACATTTGCCTGGGTCAGGCACGCCGGCTGAATGCAGCACTTCCGGTAACCGCACTGGTGGATCAGTTTTACGCCGAACTACAGCGCCAGGGCGGTGGACGACTGGACACATCGGCTCTGTTAAAGCGGCTGAATACCACCGAATAGCCCTTGACTTTTATCTGAAATGAGCACGAAAAGGGTTTTCCACACTTACTGTGGATAACCCTGTTTACAACCGTTAGAAAACACTCCCCAGTCGGCATGCACAGCGGCCTCTCCTTAAATTGTTCATTTTTTGACCTACAGTAACTTACTGTTTTTAAACAAAATAAAGATATCAAGTGTTTTTCGGGGCAATAACAGGCAGTTGTGCACAGCACTATGCTGAAGAACGAGGGAAGTGGACAAGTCAAGGACAAATGGCCCGGAAAAGCGTTTTTTGACGCGGAACGGTTGTTTTTCACCGACGCGGCAACACGCTTTTTGTTCGGGCAAAACGCCAGCGCGACAACCCATGGAGAGATCATCAGACACACGAACGGCACGCTGCCGATACGACGAAAAAGCGTCGAAAACGAGAGGCATAGCACATGCAGGAGTGGCGTCCCATAGGGGGTTCGAACCCCTGTTACCGCCGTGAAAGGGCGGTGTCCTGGACCACTAGACGAATGGGACGTAAGCGACGTCAATCACGACGACGAAAAGCAGGATAAAGCAGAAAATGGTGGAGCCTAGCGGGATCGAACCGCTGACCTCAACACTGCCAGTGTTGCGCTCTCCCAGCTGAGCTAAGGCCCCACATGTCGTTAAGACGGAGCGTATATTACCCATGCCTGCGGCCCCGGTCAAGAAAAAAAGCGCCGCTTTTTTGCGGCGCCTTGCGGGTACTTGCGAGTAGCAGGCGAGGCCTGTCGGGCTCCTGCCGTCAGGCCTTGTCGTTGGGAATATCGCGATATTCCTTTTCCAGCCGCTTGGCCTGCTTCTTGGATACACCACCCAGGGCGCTGATGGCGTGGCGCAGGCGCGCACGCGTTACATCCGAACCGATAATCGCCATGGCATCCATTACCGATGTACTGGCGCTTAAGCCGGTCACCGCAATGAACACCGGCGCCAGAAACACCTTCATCTTCAGCTCGAAATATGCCGCCAGCGCCTTCACTTCTTCCAGCAGCGCTTCCTTGTGCCAGGCCGGTACGACTTCAAGGCGCCAGACCAGAAACTGCAGCAGTTTGACCAGCGTCTCACGCTCAAGCTTCACGCCGTCAAACGAGGCTTCGTCAATCGGCGGCAGGCCGGAGAAAAAGTGGCCGGCAAGGGGCGCCACCTGAGACAGGGTTTCCACTCTTGGGCGTACCTGCGGCAGAATCTGTTTCACGTAATCTTCATTGAATGCCCATTCGCGCAGCGCCTGCAAAAACGCCGCGTCATCCAGATCTTCCCGGATATACACGCCGTTGAGCCACGTCAGCTTTTCCAGGTCGAACACCGGCCCGCCAAGCGATACCCGTTGAATATCAAACGATTCGATCATTTCCGCCAGGCTGAACTTTTCACGCTCGTCGGGCATCGACCAGCCCATGCGGCCCAGATAATTGGTCACCGCCTGGGGCAAGAAGCCCATGCGGCGATAATAGTTGATCGACGTGGGATTTTTGCGCTTGGAAAGCTTGGACTTATCCGGGTTGCGCAACAGCGGCATATGACAAAGCACCGGCATGTCCCAACCCAGGTACTCATACAGCAACTGGTGCTTGGGTGCCGAGTTGATCCACTCCTCCCCGCGCAGCACGTGGGTAATGCCCATCAGATGGTCATCGACCACGTTGGCCAGATGGTAAGTGGGCATACCGTCGGACTTCAGCAGAATCTGGGCGTCGACCTGCGCCCACTCCACCTCAATGCGTCCGCGCAGCATGTCGTCCACCACGCACACGCCATCTGTGGGCACGTTCATGCGCACCACGAAAGGCCAGTCGTCAGCAGCGCGGCGCGCCTGCTCATCAGGCTCAAGGGCCAGATCTTCGGGCTTCAACGCCAGCTGCATGCCGGCCGCTTTGCGCGCTTCGCGCAGTTCGTCCAGCTCTTCCGCCGTGCGGTAGCACTTGAATGCATGCCCAGCATCCAGCAGCTTCTGCGCGTAGTCGGCATAAATGTCGCCGCGCTCGCTCTGCCGGTAAGGGCCATAGGCGCCGCCCACATCCGGGCCTTCGTCCCACTCGATCCCCAGCCAGCGCAGCGAGTCGAGAATCATCTGCTCGGACTCCGCCGTTGAACGCACACGGTCGGTATCCTCGATGCGCAAAATGAACTCACCGCCGTGCTGACGCGCAAAGCAAAGATTAAACAGCGCAATATAGGCGGTGCCAACGTGGGGATCGCCCGTAGGAGACGGGGCGATACGAGTACGTACGGTCATGGTGAAGTCCTTAATGTCGCAAAGAGTTGGGCGTCACAAAATGGAAATGTTATAGGGAAACGTCACGCCATTATACGCACCCTTGGCGTAACAGACAGTAGAGCCACGGCGACACGTAGCACAAAAAACTGACATAAAAGATAACGTAAGATGAGCTTTATCAGGATGCGCGTTATGGCACAATCGCCTACCATGGCGTTTCGGTCATCCACTTCACCGGTAACGACACCACGCCGCCAATCTCGCAGCTGAACGCCGCCACTCAAGGAGTCTGCCGCCAGGCTCATCAACAGGACAACGTATGGAATCGCTAGGCGCACGCATCAAGCACTTCAGGCTCAAGGCCAGGCTCAGTAAAGCCGCTCTTGCCCGCCACGTGGGTGTCTCGGACGTTACGGTGTCTTACTGGGAATCCGGCACAATCAAGCAAATCGGCCACGAGCGGCTGGTAGCCTTGGCTGACGCACTCAACTGCCCGCTAACCGCCCTGCTGGAGGGCGACAGCAGCGCCCCGCTGGCCGCGCTTTGGCATACCGGCCCGCTGCCCTGGGAACAGCGCCAGGCAACACCGACAGACCCCGGCACGCTATCGCTTGACGTGCCCTGGCAAGGCAACGCATTTCTTGCCACACCGGCTCCCAATACCCGCTTTGCGCCGTTGAAAACCGGGGATCTGGCCCTGCTTGGCCCTACCACCAGGTTCCACCATGCCGGCCACTACCTGATACAGCGTGACGACACGACCGAAATCACTCAGCTGATGCAGGCGCCAGCAA
>NZ_JAKDUR010000089.1 GCF_030457605.1 Halomonas sp. | reverse complement strand
GAGAGCCGATTGGCGGTCCGATGTTCGAGAAGGTGAGCAATTTAATTGAAGGTTCGTTTGGTGATTACCTAGAGCAAATTGAGCATGTCAGCACCTTGGAGCGAGGACATGCTTTCGGTACAAATGAAGAGCGAACAATCGCTCGCTTTCGAGTGTCGCACGGTCTCGTACGGTGTGGAACAGATGGAATGGCTCAGTTCATGGAGCCCTTGTCATTGATGGTGCGTTACCAGGATATCTATCGTCGAAAATGGTGTTTTACCGTTCATCGTTTTGAGGGTTACACTTTTCGTGATTCAAAGTGGCGCCCATCCTATTGGAAAGCTCGATGGGCACTGGGGAGTGTAGTCACTACATTGCCCAAGGATCCTCACCAAGATCGAAAAACTCTGTAGTCACGCGTACTTCGCTCAGTTCTGCATAGTAAAAGGCCCACCTCTCGGCGGGCTTTTTGCTGTCCAGATGCCGTAAATTAGCAGGGTAGTGGCGCTGTGTGAGCTTATTCCAGAACCCAGTCGTCGAGGGCCACCTCGGTTCGGCAGCTTTTGTCTATTTTGGCACTTGGGTCGTTCAGAAAAGCGTTAACCACTGTTGAGCGGCATTCGGATACCGGGCTGTGGCCCAGGCCCTGAAGCTCAATGGCCTGAACGTTGGGCATGGTGTTGGCGAGCTCGTCGCTCCAGCGGGTGCCGCAGCAGGGGTCCATCTGGCCGTGTATGGCCAGAGCCGGCGTGTCCGATTCTACCGGATCGCTATGCTCGGGCGGTACGTCGCCATCGGTTCCCCACCAGGCGCAAAGCCAGATAGGTTCAAAGCCGATGATGGCGGGTTCTTGCTGTACAGCGGCCATGGAATCCTGAGGCGTGGGGCGGTTGGTGCCCATATCGTTACAGGCCTGTGCCAGAAAAGCCCCCATGGCATAGCCGCCGGGCTTGGTGTCGGGCTGATACTGGTCGATCATGAAGAACTCGTGCAATGAGGAGTAGTCGCCCTCGGGTACTTCGCTCACGATGCGGGGCAGCATGGCGTAATACTGCGGCAGCATCAGGTACAGCGTGTCCAGAAAGGCGGCACCATCGAAATACAGGGTTTTTTCCTTGCCTGATTCGGTACTCACTTCGGCCGTATAGGGTTTGTCATCCAGCGCGCGGCGCGTGCGGTCGATGGCCAGAAAGGGGGCTGGCACCTGTTCGCGGCAGGCTTCGCTATCCGCGGCGCACATGGCGAGGACATCGGTAAATTTGCCTTTCAGGGTATAAAACTCGTCAAGCGGAGCCCGGTTACGCAAGGCGGTATACCAGGGCCAGCCGAGAATGGCCGACTTCACGCTGTCTGGATAATAACGCAGGTAGGACAGTGCCGTGCCGCTGCCTGTAGACGCGCCGTAAATATTGATGGCCTCGTAATCCAGCAGCTGGCGAATTTCCTCCAGATCTCGGGATGTAGCGCTTTCCGTATATTGGGCTACCTCCACGCCTTCGCTTTCCAGTTTTTGATAGCAGGCTGATACTTCATCGGTGATGTGCTTCATCCGCTGCATGGGGTCCAGCGAGTCGGTAAGCGCCGGCGTATGTACGATGTTGTGATAGGGGGAAACATCGGCATAGTCGGGACATTCCAGCGTGGGAGTGGCGTGATTAAAGCCACGAGGATCGAATACCACCAGGGTACGATTGCCGATGTCTTTGCGCAGCTGCTCCAGGTACTCTTGCTTGTCGAGTGCGCTGTGCCCGGGGCCACCGGGGAAAAAAGCGACGGGTGCGTTATTGCTGGAGCTTTCGTCTGAGCCAGCGGTTTCGGAAGACTCCGGGGGGATGACACCCACGGGCAGTTCGACGATGTTGCCGTTGGGGTTATCCCAGTTTTCCTGACCGTAAAAGGTGTAGCATTCGGCGCTCAGGTCTTTCAGTGCCTGGGTGGGGCAGGAAGCGCTTTCCATGCGTGGTATGTCAGCATTGTTGGCCTGTGCAAGCACAGGGGGTGAGCTGAAAGCGGCCAGCAAACACAGGCCGCCAAAGGCTGCATGTCTTGTGGGTATCATGGGGCTCTCCCTTATTGATGTTGTCGTCGAGAAGGGCGGCAAATGAGCGTGCCGCATAGCCACTATAGTATGCGGGCGGTAAGGGTCAAACCGACGGACGGTTGTGAAAGACTAGGCAAAAAAGCCCGCTGATAAGCGGACTTTTGCTGTTTACGCAGGTGTTTCGTTTCCGGCCTTCACCGCCTCCAGCTCGGCAGCAAACGCGGCCTGAAGATCAATGGCCACCAGCTCTTCGACCGTGGCGGCCGCCTCGACCTGCTCGCTTACCCGCCGCTCGGCAGTAAAGCAGGGCTGGACGTGTTGGGCCGCGGCGGTAGAAAGAGGCATAATTTCTGTAAGCGTGATGGTGACTCAGCCGTTTATCGAGTGAAAATTAGTAGTTATGCTACCAAACCATCCAGATAATCAGCCCATGCCTGTAGCATTTCCCTGCGCTGATCCAGATATTTCGTGCGATTGTAGGCGCGCCCGTTGGCATCTTTCACTGTATGAGCCAGCTGATGCTCAATGATGTGTTCTGGGTAGTTCAGCTGCTCAGCCAGAATAGTGCGAGCCATGGCGCGAAAGCCATGCGCGGTCATCTCACCTTTGAACCCCATTCTGTCCAACGCGGCTTTCAGTGTGGCGTTGCTCATTGGGCGCTGATGGCTACGTGCCCCGGGGAAAACAAATTCAGAGCGCCCTGTGAGGCCCTGCAAGTCGCGCAGAATTTTTACCGCCTGTGTCGGTAGTGGCACGATAAGAGGTTGGCCTGTCTTGCTGACATGGAAAGACCAAGTGGCTTTGTCTAGGTCAACCTCAACCCATTTGGCTTGTCGCAACTCGCCCGGGCGTGTGAATACCAGCGGTGCCAGCTTCAGAGCAGCAATCGTCGCCGGTTGGCCACCATAGCCTTCGATGGCACGGAGTAGCCCGGCGACTTCTTCTGGGTCTGTGATCGCAGCATGATGCTTAGTTTTTCTTGGTCTGAGGGCGCCACGCAGGTCGGACGTTAGGTCACGTTCTGCACGCCCAGTTCCGATCCCATATTGAAATACTTGACCACACAAAGTTTTGACCCGGTGAGCGGTATCAATGTGGCCGCGGGCTTCAATGCGGCGGAGGCAGTCCAGCAATTCGGGGGGAGTGATTTTATCAAGCGAGCGTTTTCCAATAATCGGAAAAGCATCGCGCTCTAGCCGTCGCTTGTTACGCACATAGTGTGCCGGGACAACCTTATGCTGGTGTATCTGCTCCAGCCATTCCAATGCAATAGCCTCGAAAGTATTAGCCGACGCTTCGACGCCCTGTTTGTGGGCAATGCGCTTGGCTGTGCTGGGGTCGATATTCTGGCCAATCTGGCGCTTTGCATCGTCGCGGGCTTCTCGTGCCAAGGCCAGTGACACTGCCGGGTAGACACCAATAGCTAGACGTTTTTCTTTGCCGCCATAACGGTACTTCATCCGCCAGTATTTGCTGCCGGTCTTGGCTACCTCTAGATAAAGACCGCCACCGTCGGCCATTTTGTAAATTTTGTCCCGGGGCTTGGCTGCCTTGATGGCCGTAACCGTTAGCTTGTTGGTCTGGCGACTCATTGGGGGCACCTCGGTGTGGCGTTGGGCTTATGCCCCCCAAGGTGAAAGTAGGCTTCAGCACGTATCACAAGTATGTGAAGCCCATCGTTAGTGGGCTATGTGCTTTTTCTTTCCGATGTAGGGGCATCAGGATTTTGATCTCGGTGTTATGCCCCCGTTTATGCCCCCAAGCGTGTGGGATGTCAAGGAATGATTTGGGATGTTCAGACACAAGAAAGGGGCCAGGAGGCCCCTATTCATGCGGTTTCTGGAACGTTGTGGTGCTTCCTGAAACCTGGTTTTGGTGGAGGCGGCGGGAATTGAACCCGCGTCCGCCAGCACTCGCCCATTGGCTCTACATGCTTAGATTTCGTCTTTTGCTTTAACGTCTCTGGCTCCGACGATCAGGATCCAGCTACGCGAGCCTTCGTAAGTTTAACAGCCGGCGAGAAAGCGCCACCGACTGCGGTCCTGTCATTTTTAGCTCGTATCTCCGCTGCCATGAACAGGCACATCGCTTTGGAGCCGGACAAGAAGCTAACAACTATTAAGCTGCCAGCGCGCCCTGAGCGTAGTTTTCGTCGTTTGCGACTATTTATCGTGATGTTGGATTTACGAGATACATCACGCTCTCGGCATGCACCGCAGGGGTTGTCACCGGCGTCGATACCATGTCGCCCCCTTAGCGTTTTCCCAGTCTAACGCGCTCATCGTTAATTGACCAGCTATCCTTTGCTCGCTTCGCGCATGATGCGTCCTTTTTGCCGCTGCCAGTCGCGGTCTTTCTCGGTGGCGCGCTTGTCGTGTAACTTTTTACCCGTCACCAGTGCCAGTTCGCACTTCACCAGGTTGTGCTTCCAGTACAGTTTGAGCGGTACGCAGGTGTGCCCCTTATCCTGGGTTTTGGAGAAAATCTTGGCGATTTCCTTGCGATGCAACAGCAGCTTGCGCGTGCGTGTCGGCTCGGCAATTTCGTGAGTGCTGGCCGTATTCAGCGGCATGATGT
>NZ_JAKDUR010000088.1 GCF_030457605.1 Halomonas sp. | reverse complement strand
AACACGATTTCGTAATGACGCATGGAATCTCCTTGCGGTTTGACAGCTTCCGTTGAGCGCGCACGCACAGGGAAGCAAGGAGTTAAACTGGATGCACAGGCGAGCCACATTGACGCGGCCATGCAAGGCACCAAGCAGAACAAATAGCGCCCGCTTGTGAAACAAACGGGCGCTGGCATTCTAGAGAAGTGGCGTTTGACTTGCAAGCCGGCGCTGGCGTAATGCCTCGAACAGGCAAATACCGGTGGCAACGGAGACGTTCAAACTGGCCACCTGCCCGGCCATGGGCAGCTTGGCCAGGTAGTCGCAGGCTTCCCGAGTCAGCCGGCGCATGCCCTTGGCTTCCGCCCCCATAATCAGCGCCACGGGGCCGGTGAAGTCGATATCGTAAACGCTTTCGCGGGCTTCACCGGCAGTGCCGGTAATCCACACGCCGGCATCCTTTAACGCGGCAAGCGTGCGCGCCAGGTTGGTCACCTGATACACCGGCACGCTTTCTGCCGCACCGCAGGCCACTTTGCGCACGGTGGCATTCAGCGGCGCGGCCTTGTCCTTCGCCACAATGACACCATGGGCACCCGCAGCATCGGCGCTACGCAGGCAGGCACCAAAATTGTGTACGTCGGTCACACCGTCAAGCACCAGAAAAAGCGGCGGCGTATCCGCCGGCCAGGCGCGCAGCTTGAGCATCAGCGAAGCTTCGCTTTCCGGCGCCAGTGGCGGGCAAAAGGCCACCACGCCCTGGTGTGCCGCCCCCTGAGTGAGTTGATCGAGCGCTTCACGCGGCTGCTCCTGCACGCCGGCACCCAACGCTCTGGCCCGATTGACCAATACTTGAAGACGCTTGCCCGCCCCCTGCTGGGTCCATAGAACCCGCGGCGCTTCGCCACGCTCAAGCAGACTTTCCAGCGCGTGCACACCAAAGACGTGATCCAGCCCTTTCGGCGGGCGCGGCCCACACCGCGCCGAGGTCGATTTACCGCTCACGATGACGACTCCGTGGGCGCTGGTTTGCCCGACGAGCGCCTCGGGCCGCGGCGCTTGCGCGACGGCCGACGGGCATTGGGGTTCGGCTTCGGGCTTGGCGGCCTTTCATCAGCCAGATTGAAGTCAATCTTGCGATCGTCCATATCGACCCGCGCCACCTGCACACTAACACTGTCGCCCAGCCGGTACGTGGTGCCGGTACGCTCGCCCTTGAGCCGGTGCTTCTCGGCTTCGTAGTGGTAGTAATCCGAGGGCAACGAGCTGATATGCAAAAGCCCTTCGACGAAGAACGCATCCAGCCGCACAAACAGGCCAAACTGGGTGACAGACGCGACGGTGCCGTCGAATGTTTCACCCAGCTTGTCGGACATGAACTCGCACTTGAGCCAGCTTTCCACGTCGCGGGTGGCGTCATCGGCGCGGCGCTCGGTCATGGAACAGTGCTCACCCATTTCCAGCATCTGCTCGAAGGTATAGGGGCACCACTGGCTCGGCGGCTGCACCGGCGCGCCTTCGGCACGCAATACGGTATCGGTCTTGCGCGGCCCGCGCACGACCGAACGGATGGCACGATGCACCAGCAGGTCCGGATAGCGGCGGATCGGCGAGGTGAAGTGGGCATAGGCCTGATACGCAAGGCCGAAGTGGCCTTCGTTTTGCGGCGAATAAACCGCCTGGTTCATCGAGCGCAGCATAACGGTCTGGATGATGTCGGCGTCCGGACGATCGGCCACACTTTCACGCAGTGCCTGGTAGTCCTGCGGCGTCGGGTCATCGCCGTTGGGCAGGGTCAGCCCCAGCTCGTTCAGGAAAAGGCGCAGCTTCTCCAGCCGCTCTTCCGAGGGCTTTTCGTGGATGCGATAAAGCGCCGGCAGGTCATGCTGGTCGAGAAAACGCGCAGTGGCCACGTTGGCCGCCAGCATGCATTCCTCGATCATCTTGTGGGCGTCGTTACGGCTGCGCGGCACGATTTTTTCAATCTTGCGCTCATCGTTGAAAACAATGGCCGTTTCGGTGGTATCAAACTCGATGGCCCCGCGCCGGGTGCGCGCCTCCCGCAGTACTCCATACAGCTCGTGCAACTGCTCAAGCGGCTTCATCAGGGCGCGGTATTCGTCGCGCAACGCCGGACCGTCTTCACTTTCCTCGTCAAGCATCGCCGCGACCTTGTTGTAGGTCAACCGCGCGTGGGAGTTCATCACCGCTTCATAAAAACGATAGCCGTTGATGTCGCCGGCAGGCGAGAGAGTCATCTCGCAGGCCATGACCAGCCGGTCCACTTTCGGATTCAGCGAACACAGGCCGTTGGAGAGAAGCTCCGGCAGCATGGGCACTACCTGGCCGGGGAAATACACCGAGTTGCCCCGCCGGCGGCCTTCGTCATCCAGCGGCGCGCCGGGACGCACATAGTGCGACACATCGGCAATGGCCACCACCAGCTTCCATTCTCCCGCATCGGTTTTCCAGGCGCACACGGCATCATCGAAGTCCTTGGCGCTCTCGTCGTCAATGGTCACCAGCGGCACGTCGCGCAGGTCAATACGGTTCTGCTTGTCTTCTTCCAGTACCTCGGCGTTGATCGTTGCGATCTGGTCGATCACCTCGGGCGGGAACTCGGCGGGAATCTCGTAGCTTCTGATGGCAATATCGATTTCCATGCCCGGATCCATCCGCTCGCCCAGCACTTCAATCACCTCGCCCACCGGCTGTACCCGGGTGGCGGGCTGCTGGGTGATCCTGACCGAGACAACCTGGCCATCCTGTGCGCCGGCGCACACGCTGTGCGGCACGATGATTTCCTGGGTAATGCGCGGATTTTCCGGAATCATCACGCCGAACTCCGGCGTGTTGCGCCGATACACGCCCACCATGGTCGGCGTGTTGCGCGCCAACACTTCAACGATAGTGGCTTCTTCACGCCCGCGCCGGTCACGGCCGCTGATTCTTACCAGCACGTAGTCACCATGGAACACGCGGCGCATCTGCCGTGGCGGCAGGACAAGGTCGGGTTTAACGCCATCATCGCGCAGCAAAAAGCCAAAGCCATCACGGTGACCAAGCACTTTGCCCTTGATCAAATCCAGCTTGTTGATCAGCGCATAGGCACCGCCACGATTGCGCAGCACCTGGCCATCGCGCTCCATGGCGGCCAGACGACGACGCACGGCTTCCTGCAAATCCTCGTCATCAAGACCCAACATGCGGCTCATGCTTTCATGGGTAATCGGCTTGCCGTAGGTTTCCAGCGCGGCCAGCAGGTATTCGCGGCTGGGCGCCGGATTGGGGTATTTGTGCGCTTCACGGCTGGCGTGCGCGTCATCACTTAACGTCCATTCTTTCATGCGGTAAGCATCCTTGAAGGCGTGCATGGAAGGCGGTGGAGCCTGGCAGACGCGAAGCGCTGCGAGCAACGAAGTTCAGCGCACGCGGCGCTGACGAAATAGGGTGTTTGTTTGATCATGAGTGCAGTATAGCGTTGCGCGGGCAATCACCCAACCGTCGGTTGTTGCATGGCAGTGCTGCATGACAGTGCACAAACCCTTTTCACTACTATCCTGCGCCTCATTCAGGGCTTGCCTGCAAGTCCTGCTTGCATACGGATACAAACACTCGGCACGAAAAATACTTGCATTTTACCGGCGCCCCGGTATTATACGCGCCACTTGCCCAGATGGCGGAATTGGTAGACGCGCTAGCTTCAGGTGCTAGTGTCCGTATGGACGTGGAGGTTCAAGTCCTCTTCTGGGCACCATTTCATTGGTTTATAGCGGTAAAAAACGGCTAGAAGCGAATGTTTGGTGTTTCAAGCAAGGTTGTATTCGCCCAGGTGGCGGAATTGGTAGACGCGCTAGCTTCAGGTGCTAGTGTCCGTATGGACGTGGAGGTTCAAGTCCTCTCCTGGGCACCATGATGAACAAGATGGATTTCATGGTGAACGTCGCGCATCGCATGCTGCTTTATAACTCCCCCACACCCCTCTTGTTCTACTTCCCGTTTATTTTTATCTCTGTTTTTGCCTCCGGGCACTTCTCGCGCAACTCCTGCGCCCGGATATCCGTTACAGGCTGCCAACACTCATTGAAAACGGCCCGGCTTGCGCGCCACCTCGTCAAGCGCCCAACCCTGTGTATTCAGCTGCCCTTCAAGCCTGGCCTCCAGCTCGGCTGACAAGTCGGAAAAAAAGTTGAGCCCCGTGCGCGCCTCCACCTCGTCAATACTCACCGCGTAGTCGTCGAGCGGCTCGTCGCCCTGCACTTTCTGAGGCATGATGAAAGCCAGCGCTCCGGGATTTTGCGCATCCGGCGCCACGATAATCTTGTAAAACGCACTGGGCACTTCCACCAGCCCCACGCGATTAAACACGTTATCCATGAAATGTTCGGGATAAACCGGGCCGCTAATCACCTGCAACTGCTCGAAACGCGGTGCGAAATGATCCATCACCGACTCTTCCAGCCGCTGCCATAGCTGACGATTCAGCTCTGGTGTTTGTGGCAGCATGTTGCTCATCAGGAAAGTGTCCACCTGCGCCTCGCGGCCATGCACTGCAGCAATGCCGTAGTTGGGCGCCAGGTGTCCGCGGTCGTAGCCGCTGTTGAAATAGCTGTCGGTAGCGACCGGCCACAGGGCGCGCCAGTCAGCGCTAAAGTCCGGACGGCCGCCAATGTGATTATCCTTGACGGCATGAAGCCGGTAGCTCACCCACAGTGCGCCTACGCGCACGTCCGACC
>NZ_JAKDUR010000087.1 GCF_030457605.1 Halomonas sp. | reverse complement strand
TGTATAACGGCGGGTTTATGCACTCATGACGCTTAGCTGATAAAGTCTGCGCGGTGCCGCCGGCACAAGACATGGACAGCAACGGTAAGGTGACGATATGGCAAACCAGAGTGACAGAACGGTGTTTATCGCTTCGGCGTTAATCATTCTGGGTCTGGTGATTGTCGGGGCGGTATTCCCCGAAGGTTTTGGCAATGCCGCCCAGGCAGCGCTTGATACCGTGACGCAGCTGTTTGGCTGGTTTTATCTGTTTTCCATTTTCGGTTTCGTGGTGTTTCTGCTGGGGCTGGCGCTTTCCAAATACGGGAAAATACGCCTGGGCCCGCAGGACAGCACGCCCAACTACAGCTTTTTTTCCTGGATCAGCATGCTGCTGGCGGCCGGTTTTGGCGTGGGGCTGGTGTTTTACGGCATGGCCGAGCCGATGACGCACTACATGACACCACCCTATGGCGATGTCGAGCCGGAAAGCGTCGAGGCGGCGCGCTATGCCATTCAGTACACCTACTTCAACTGGGGGATTCACCAGTGGGCGGCGTTTTCCGTGGTGGGGCTGATCATCGCCTACTTCCAGTTCCGCAAGGGGCAGGCGGGGCTGGTGTCCTCGGTGCTGTCGTCGGTCACTGCCAAATATCCGCACGTGCGCCCTTACGCCTCCTGGCTGGATGTCTTTGCCGTAGTGGCCACCGTGATGGGCGTGGCCACCTCGTTGGGGCTTGGCGTTTTGCAGATGAACGGCGGGCTCAACGCGGTATTCGGCCTGCCGGAAAACGGCTGGTGGCAGTTCGTGATTCTGCTGGTGATGTTCTGCGCCTACATGGCCTCGACGTGGTCGGGGCTGGACAAGGGCATCAAGCGCTTGTCGAACCTCAACATGCTGCTGTGCATCGGACTGATGCTTTACGTGCTGATCAGCGGGCCGACCGTAGCCATTCTGGAAACCATCACCCTGGGTATCGGTGACTACCTGCAGAACTTTATCGGCATGAGCCTGCGTATCGCGCCTTACAGCGACACCAACTGGGGCAACGACTGGACGATTTTCTACTGGGCCTGGGTGATTGCCTGGTCGCCGTTTGTGGGCACCTTTGTGGCGCGGGTATCGCGCGGGCGCACGATCAAGGAATACGTGTTCGGCGTGCTGTTGGTGCCGCCGCTGCTGGCGTGCATGTGGATCGGCGTATTTGGCGGTGCCGCACTGCACATGGAGCAGGGCGGCGCTGATGTGGGGCTGGCCCAGGCGACCCAGGACAATATTACCGTGGCGCTGTTTGCCATGTTCGATCTGATGCCCTTCTCCGGCGTGCTGTCGGTGATGGCGATGATGCTGATTTTCGTCTTTCTGGTGACCTCGGCGGATTCCGCCTCTTACATCGTGGCGCAGATGACCGACAACGGCTCGATCAATCCGCCGCTGTACAAGCGCGTGCTGTGGGGTGTGCTGATTGCCGCGATCTGCCTGACGCTGATTGTGGCCGGCGGCCTGAGCGGCCTGCAGTCGGCAGCGGTGCTATCGGCGTTGCCGTTTACCTTTATTCTTTACATGATGGTGGTGGTGCTGATCCGGGAGCTGCGTGCCGACCGCCGCGCCATGCTCACTCAGCTGTATCGCCGCCACGGCGAAACGCCGGTGGGCGCAGACGCCTTCGAGGCCGACCAGCTGGGAGAAGAAGAGCGCTTGCGCCGGGCGCCCAACGTGGTTAATCGGCGTATCAATCACTGACCGCAGCATCGGAAAGGCAACATCGCGGGCGGCGGGGCCGCCGCACTACCATACAGAGATCACTCATGGAGCAGGACGCGTGATGGCAAAACGCAGCCGCCGCGGCGCAACACGCCGTGTGCCCGACAGCGGCAGGCTTGACCGCTGGCTCAACGTGGCGGTCACGGTCTCGGTGACGACCGCATTGGTTGTGGGAGCGGCGGCGGTGCTGGCGCACTGGTTGCTGTAGCAGGCCGCGTTCTGAAACGTCCAGGCGTCTTGCAACCGCTGCCGCTTGTTACCTACCACCGCGTATTTCCCGGGAGAGCTGCCGTGCCTGAACCTGCCCCCTACGCCTCGCGCCGCGAGATCTTCGGCTGGGCGATGTTTGATTTCGCCAATCAGGCCTACACGCTGCTGATCATTACCGTGGTCTTTGGCGAACTCTTTACCACCGTCATTGTGGGTGAACAAGACGGCAGTTACCGACTGGCCAATTTTCTCTGGAGTCTGGCGCTTGCCATCAGCTATCTGATGGTGGTGGTGACCGCACCGCTGTGCGGGGCGGTCATGGATCATCGTGCGGAAAAAAAGCGCTTTCTGTTTCTGAGCTATCTGGCAACGGTAGCTTCTACCGCGATGCTCTATTTTGTGGCGCCGGGTTACGTGGTGCTCGGGCTTGTGCTGATTATCGTCTCCAACTATGCCTATTCCATGGGCGAGTCGTTTATCGCCGCGTTTTTGCCCGGCCTGGGCCCGCCGGAGGCGCTGGGGCGGATTTCCGGTTTTGGCTGGGCGCTGGGCTATATGGGCGGGCTGTTTGCCGCCGGCTTTACACTGCTGGCGCTGGGCGAGGCCACAGCGGATAACTTTGCCCGCATCCGCCTGGTTGGGCCGTTTGCCGCGCTGTTCTTTCTGGTGGCCGCCATTCCGACGTTTGTCTGGCTGAAAGAGCGCGGCACGCCGCAGCCGGCCAACGTCTCGTATGGGAGCATTGCCCGAAAGCGAATGCTGGCAACTTTCAGGGATTTGCGCCACTTTAAAGACTTGAGCCTGTTTCTTGTTTCGCTTTTGTTTTCCATGGCCGGGGTCTACATCATCATTGCCTTTGCGTTTATCTACGGCGGGCAGGTGATTGGCTGGGACACCGACGTGCGCAATGTCATGTTCATTGTGGTACAGGTCACTGCGGCGGCGGGCGCCGTGGGCTTTGGTGCATTGCAGGACAGGCTGGGCGGCAAGCTGACCTACCAGCTGACTCTGGCACTTTGGGTGGTGGCGATTATTGCCATCTGGGCCACGCCGACCCTTACCGGATGGATCAATGCCCACTTTGGGTGGGGCTGGCAGGCGCAGCATGTGTTTCTGGTGGTGGGGTGCCTGGCTGGTGCCAGCCTCGGATCCAGCCAGTCGGCCAGCCGCACGCTGGTGGGCTTGTTCTCGCCGCAGGATAAAGCGGCCGAGTTTTTCGGTTTCTGGGGGCTTGCCAACAAACTGGCCGGCGTTCTGGGTATCGTGCTGCTGGGCGGGTTGCAGGTGCTGGTGGGCCTGAAAGCGTCCATTCTGCTGTGTGCGCTGCTGTTTGTGATTGCCATGCTGATTTGTGCCCGCGTCAACGAGACACAAGGACGGGCGGCGGCCCGGCAGTGGCAAACGGGATAGCGCCCGGAGGAAAGTCGGATGTCAGACAAACCGAAAGCGGCGGAGCAGCGTGGTGGCATTATCATGATGCTGCTGTTCTGGGTATTGTTGATGGCGTTGGGGACCTGGTGGCTCAGGGGCGGGCTTGAGGCGCTGCAAAATCCCAATGCGCATATTGTCGAAGCCACCGAGTCGCAAATGCCACTGACGCTTAAGCGCGATCGTGCCGGGCACTTCAAGGCGCCAGGGGCGATCAACGGCGTGCCGGTGACGTTTTTGCTGGATACCGGAGCCACCTACGTAGCGGTGCCCGCGGGGTTGGCGGATCAAATCGGCCTTGAGCGCGGCCGGAGGGTCTGGTTCAACACCGCCAACGGTCGGGTTGAGGGCGCGCTTACCGGGCTGGATGAAGTCAGCCTGGGCGGCATTCGCATGCGTGATGTTCAGGGCTCGATCAGCCCCAACATGCCAAACGATACGGTGCTGCTGGGCATGAGCTTTTTGGGCCACCTGGCCATCGAAATCCGGCAGGGAACCATGCTGTTGTCACTGCCCGACTCTTTTCCTGAAGAGTAGGAGCAGCGGCAAAAAAGCAGAGTTTGTGCATATCTTGTACGTGAGCGACGTCTATGCTTAGCTGAATGCGGGTGAATGACCAGCATCAATGAACTGACTAGCGTTAACGAGCCAAGGAGTTGTTATGGGCATTGAAGTAGGTGGACTGTTAGGACTGATCTGGCTGATTATTCTCATCTGGGCCATCGTCAAAGTGGCTAAAAGCCCGGCCGGGGGGTTAGCCAAACTGCTGTGGATTCTGGTGCTGCTGTTCTTCCCGGTGATCGGCCTGATTATCTGGCTGTTGCTGGGACCCAAGGGTTAGCGGCGTCGCGATATGAAAGGCAGGCTTGAAGGCCTGCCTTTTTACCATGTCCTGGTATAAACATGTCTCGGTATAAAAAAGTTCCGCTGGCGCCGGATGCAGGAAGCATTTGATACAGTGAGCGCTTTACGGCGTCGCCAACGGACTTTCACCTGTTGGCGGTACGCGCCGAGACTAGCTGTCGGCATCATCTGATGAGGGCACGCGTGGATGATCCGGAACGTAATGCCCCGGTATCGTCAGCCGTTCTCCGTTGGGTAAATCATGCACCTGCGTGGGGACGTAAACACGCTTGATCACGCTTTTGGGTTTGTGATGCGTCATGCCGTTTCCTCCTGTCAGCGGTTCGACAGTGCGCGCCTGCATGCAAGATGGTACACAGGCGCCTGTGTCAGTTTGCGGTATCCTGCCTGCGATGTCATCCCGCTGTAGCGCCTCCGGGCCGAGCAGCAGCACAAGTCAAACCTGAAGTCAGGAAACAGTGTGCCCCGAGGATAGTGACAGACAGTGTTAATGAAAAACACGGGTAATAAGAGTTCTACCTGAGCGGAGTCAAGAGTACACATGGTTGATCAATTGGAAAAACAGTTTCAAGCGCTTGGGTCACAGGAAGACACGGGAATCGATTACGCCGATCGTGAGCACGTGTTGATTATCGAAGATGACCAGCGGTTGGCCGAGCTGACCCGGGACTATCTGGAAGCCAACGGTTTTAAAGTGACGCTGGAAGCAGACGGTGCCAAAGGCGTGGACCGCATCAACAGCCTGCAGCCGGATCTGGTGATTCTGGATCTGATGCTGCCCGGCGAGGACGGCCTTTCCATCTGCCGTCGTGTACGCCCGCATTTCTCCGGCCCCATCATGATGCTGACGGCACGTACCGATGATCTGGATCAGGTGCTGGGGCTTGAGATGGGCGCCGATGACTACATGCCCAAACCGGTACAGCCCCGCGTGCTGCTGGCGCG
>NZ_JAKDUR010000030.1 GCF_030457605.1 Halomonas sp. | reverse complement strand
AGCATCGCCTTGCCAAGGCGAGGGTCGGGAGTTCGAATCTCCTTTCCCGCTCCAGACGCATCAAACGGTCGATATCAGATCGCCGGTTTTAAACGTTCAGCCCCGAGCGTTCCATTCCAAACCATTTGTTTATCTGCCTTTCTTCCGACATTAGCTTTGCTAACGGTCGTTTTTCGTGTGTCTGGCCGATGGCCTTTGGCGCCCGGGCAACCTGGCACCTGGCAGGGCGGCGCCTTGAAAGTCGCGCTAATGCCCTAATGTTTACTCGTTATTATACGATTCGCTAATCGTCTCATTTCTGCTGACAGGACATTTTCATGGCCGAACCGGCATTGTCGATCCGTGGCCTTACCAAGGTATACGGCAACGGCTTTCATGCATTGAAGGGGATTGACCTGGACGTTGAACAGGGCGATTTCTTTGCGCTGTTGGGTCCCAATGGCGCGGGGAAGTCGACCACGCTGGGCGTGGTGTGCTCGCTGGTGCAAAAAACCGCCGGGCGCGTTTCATTGTTCGGTATCGATATCGACACGGATTTTGCCCGTGCCAAGTATCAGCTGGGCGTGGTTCCCCAGGAATTCAATTTCAACCAGTTCGAGCGGGTGATCGACATTGTCATTGCTCAGGCGGGCTATTACGGCATGCCCCGCCGGGAAGCGCTGCCCCGAGCCGAGCAGCTGCTGAAAGACCTGGGCCTGTGGGACAAGCGCAACGGCAGTGCGCGTATGCTTTCCGGCGGCATGAAGCGCCGGCTGATGATTGCCCGTGCGCTGATGCATCGCCCCAAGCTCTTGATTCTGGATGAGCCTACCGCCGGCGTGGATATCGAACTTCGCCGCAGCATGTGGGAATACATGCGCCGCATCAACCGTGATGAAGGCACCACGATCATTCTCACCACGCATTATCTGGAAGAAGCCGAGAGCCTGTGTCGCAACATCGCCATCATCAATCACGGCGATATCATCCGCAATACCAGCGTGCGTGACCTGCTGGCGGAGCTTGATACCGAGACCTTTTTGCTGGATCTGGCGCGCCCGCTGGATGAGCTGCCGTACATCGAAGGCTTTGAAGCCTATCAGACCGAGCCTGCACAGCTGGCGCTGGTGGTGCATCGCGGGCAGCGCTTGAATGCGGTATTTGAAGCGCTGAGTGAAAAGGGCATACAGGTGGTTTCCATGCGCAACCGCGCGAATCGGCTGGAAGAAATGTTTGTCTCCATGGTGCATGACGACCAGCGCGACCGCGAGCAAAGCGGGCATCATCAACAGGAGGAAAGTGCATGAACGCCACGCAAACGCTGGTCGCGCTGTGGACGCTGGTCATCAAGGAAATCAAGCGCTTTACCCGTATCTGGCCTCAGACCCTGCTGCCGCCGTCGATCACCATGGCCATGTACTTCATCATTTTTGGCAACTTGATCGGCTCACGCATCGGCACCATGGACAACTTCAGCTACATGGATTTCATCGTGCCCGGCCTGATCATGATGGCGGTGATCACCAATAGCTACTCCAACGTGGCGTCGAGCTTTTTCTCCAACAAATTCCAGCGCAGCGTGGAAGAGATGATGGTATCGCCAATGCCCAGCTGGATCATTCTGTCCGGCTTTGTGTTGGGCGGCATGGCCCGTGGGCTGGGCGTGGGTGCCATTGTGACGGTGGTATCGCTGTTTTTTACCCAGCTCACCGTGGCGCATCCGTTGCTTACGTTGCTGGTAGTGACGCTGACTTCGGCGCTGTTTTCCGTCGGTGGCTTTATCAACGCGCTGCTGGCCAACAAGTTTGACGACGTTTCCATCGTGCCAACGTTTATCCTGACGCCGCTGACGTATCTGGGCGGGGTGTTCTATTCGATTTCGCTGCTGCCGGATTTCTGGCAGGGCGTATCGATGCTTAACCCGATTCTGTATATGGTCAATGCGTTCCGCTACGGCATTCTGGGCGTGTCGGATATTCCTGCGATCTGGGCGCTGGCTGCGTCCTTCGGCTTTATCGTGGTGCTTTATACGATTGCGCTGGTGATGCTTGAGCGCGGCAAGGGTATCCGCAGCTGAGCCATGTGGGCCAAATGCCCGTAGATGATGAAACGTTCACGAGTCTCTTGATAAAAGGAAAACATGACCATGGAAGATACGCCTGTCGGCCTTGAGCATTCTCCGCTGGGGCGCGCCTCAAGCTATCCCGAGCAGTACGATGCCACGCTGCTTTTTCCGCTGTCGCGTGCGGAAAATCGTGTCGCGCTGGGTCTTGAAGCGAGCGATCCGTTGCCGTTCATCGGAGAAGACGAGTGGCACGGTTTCGAGCTGTCCTGGCTCAACGCTCGGGGTAAGCCGGTGGTCGCGGTAGGGCGTTTTCGCCTGCCGGCCGATGCGTCCAATCTGATCGAGTCCAAGTCGTTCAAGCTGTACCTCAACAGTTTTAACCAAAGCCGTTTTGCCAGTGGTGAAGAGGTGGCTGCCACCCTTGAGCGTGATTTGTCCGACATAACCGGTGGCCGTGTGCATGTGGACCTGCTGGACGTTGATGATCCCGAGCTTATGCCGCGCGCGCTTCCCGGCGAATGCATTGACGCGCTGGATATCGAGATCAGCGATTACACTCCCAGCGCAGAGCACCTGCGTGCCGGTACTGACGTGGTGGAAGAAACCCTGCATTCACACCTGCTGAAATCCAACTGCCCGGTGACCGGTCAGCCCGACTGGGGCAGCGTTATGGTGCGCTACAAAGGCCCACGGCTCGACCGTGAAGGTTTGTTGCGCTATCTCGTCGGCTTTCGCCGGCACCAGGGGTTTCATGAACATTGCGTTGAGCAGATATTCGTTGACCTGATGTGCAGGGCAGCACCCAGCGAGCTTTTGGTGCTGGCTCGCTACGTGCGTCGTGGCGGGCTGGATATCAGTCCGTGGCGGGCGACGCCGGGGATGCAGCCGCCCCGCCCGCTACGGCTGGCAAGGCAGTAAACCCCGCGCTAGAGTAGCGCAACCAATGATGTGAAACGGAGCAACCGATGGATGCACTGACGCTTCTGCACGAACGCAGCTCAATGGGCAAACTCGCCGCGCCGGCCCCTGACGCCGACCAGCTTGAAGCTATTTACCAGGCTGCGCTGCGCGCCCCGGATCACAAGGAGCTGCGTCCGTGGCGTTTCATTGAGTTCAGCGGCGAAGGGCGCGAGCGTCTGGGGGAGCTCTACGCCGAAGCCGAGTTTCAGGCCGATCCTGACGCCACTGACAGCGTATTGAACAGCGCTCGCAAAAAGCCTCTGCGCGCGCCGATGCTCATTGCCGTGATTGCCAAAGTCATCCCCGACGTGTCGGGTGTGCCGAAGCTCGAGCAGGTATTGTCTGCCGGCTGCGCGGCACACGGTATTCTGCTGGCTGCCCATGCGCAAGGCTTTGGCGCCATGTGGCGGACGGGTAAATATGCGTTTGATCCGGTCGTACACAAGGGGCTTGGGCTGGCGGAAGACGATGAACTGGTTGGCTTTCTGTATCTGGGAACCCTGGATGGGCGGCACAAGCCCGTGGCAACGCACGCCACAGCCGATTTCGTCGAGCGTTGGGACTGATTGATGGGCCAAAGACAATGAGCTTGCGTCCAGGTACGACGCGTCCGCCACTTCCCCTGCCGGCAGCAGGGGCAGACGCTCCGACAGTATTTCAGGCATGGCTGCACAAGACGGTTTCGTTGGCGGACGAGTCCGGAAATCACCAATGGCATAAAGTCCTTGCCATTCCCCGGGTTAGCGATTAACATACGCGCCGTTCTCACGGATAAAGGTTTGAGCCAAAACCGTGTAGAACCGCAATTTGCGGAGGAGTGTCCGAGTGGTCGAAGGAGCTCGCCTGGAAAGTGAGTAAGCCGAAAGGCTTCGAGAGTTCGAATCTCTCCTCCTCCGCCAGATTTAAAAAAAGCCCGCCTCGAGCGGGCTTTTTTGTGTTTGCGAGTTTTTTATCCAGCTAACCATAAAGGCGCTGAAAGTCAGCAACCTACCTGAAGGCCTCCTTATGAAAGGCAATCAGTTCCTGTACGTCGCGTATGCCGGGCTCTTCGCTTTCCTGCGCTGAGCCGCCGGCGAGCACTTCAAGCACGGTATGCACGCCGCGTGACAGTGATTCAAGGTGGTAGCCGCCTTCAAGCACCAGGGCAAGGCGGCCGTTGCAATGTTTATCTGCGAGCTGCTGGACAATACGGGTCAGCATGCCAAAGCCGTTGAAGCTTAGGTTCATGCACAGATCAAGCCGGTGCATGTCAAATCCTGCCGAGACCAGAATCACGTCGGGCTGAAACCAGTCCACTGCAGGCACCAATATTTCACGGTAGGCCTTTACCAAAGCAAGGTCACCGCAGCCGGCGGGCAGTGGGGCGTTAACCGTTAAACCTTCGCCCAGCCCCTCACCGGTTTCTTCTCTGTTACCGGTGCCCGGATAAAAGGGGGCGGCGCGATGGGTATCGAAGAACAGCACGTTGGGAGATGTCCAGAAGATATCCTGGGTGCCGTTGCCGTGATGAACATCCCAGTCAATGATTAGAACGCGCTCGCAGCCCAGTGCAGTATGTGCATGCGCCGCGGCCACCGCGACATTATTGAACAGACAGAATCCTCGGGCTCTGACCGAACCGGCATGATGGCCAGGTGGCCGGCACAGGGCAAAAGCACTGCCGGTGCGGCCGGAGACGACTGCATCAACGGCGGCAATCGCCGAGCCTGCAGCAACCTCGGCGGCTTCAATGCTGCCGGGAGACACCGCGGTCGTATCCACGTCCAACCAGGTCTGCTTACCCCGTAGTGCATAAATATTTTCAAGGTAAGAGGTGGCGTGCACTCGCCCGAGCTGTTCCTGTGTTGCCGCGTCGGCGGTGTCGTAGCGCACTCCCGGTATGGGCTCAAGTGTCAACAGGTCATTGATGGCCTGGAGGCGTCCGGGATGTTCAGGGTAACTCCATTTGGTGGCGGCGCCATCGAAGAGCCCGCTGAGCATGGCTCGTATCCGGCTATCCAGCTTGCCGGGCTGAAAAGGCGCCTGGGCGTCTGGCCTGTGTGCCAGCATGCGTTCGTCATGAATGACCAATACATCGCGTTCGCCGATCAAGGAGGAATCCTCCGTGGGAGAGTCAGCCTGTGATTCTGGTTGCCGCCAGCGCGATTGAGGCAAGGGTGGCGCTGTGTGCACTTTATCTGTACCTGTAATGGTGTAGCACAGGAACGGTGGCGTTGCCGCTTCTGGTTGTGTCGTTGTGCTTCCCATCGGTGGTTTTGCAGCCTGCGCTTCGCAGGGTTAGGCTTCTTGAGGGTACGGAGGGGCGTTGATATTGCTTATACGCCTCTCCGTTTTTGCTGTGTGGCGTATAGACCCGGCAAATTTTTCGGGGAACGGGGCGGTTATTCATGCAGAAACAGACTGACTTGAACAAAGGCAACGTGGATGACGCCGGAGATCCAGTACGTTGGCGTGTGTTGATCGTCCTGCTGGGGGCGATTTCCATGTCGCTGATCAGTGTGAGTATTGTCAACGTGGCGCTGCCGGCCATTCAGGAAGGGTTGGACGCATCGCACTCGGATCTGCAGTGGGTACTTTCGGGCTATGCGCTTACCTTCGGTGTCGTGCTGATTGCGGCCGGTCGTGCGGGCGATATCATGGGGCGTGGGGGTATCTTCATCATTGGCATGGTGGTATTCACGGCGGCCTCTGTGGCCTCGGGGCTTGCGCCCAATGCCACTTCGTTGAACATTGCCCGGTTTATCCAGGGGGTTGGCTCGGGCCTATTAAGCCCCCAGGGCGTGGGCATGATTCAGCAGTATTTTCGTGGCGGCGAGCGGGGGCGGGCATTTGGCTATTTCGGCAGCGTGGTGGGCGTTTCCGTAGGCATTGGTCCGATACTGGGCGGGCTGCTGATTGAGTTTGGCGGTATCGAACTTGGCTGGCGGCTGACGTTTCTGGTCAATGTGCCTATCGGCATTGCCACGCTCATCATGGCATTTATCTGGTTTCCAAAGCCGTTATTCCATCATGGCTCGTCAGGGAGCATGAGCTTCTATCATCGGACGTTACATGTCT
Source organism: Halomonas sp. (assembly GCF_030457605.1). Lineage (GTDB taxonomy): Bacteria > Pseudomonadota > Gammaproteobacteria > Pseudomonadales > Halomonadaceae > Vreelandella. The sequence continues at coordinate 20,709 of NZ_JAKDUR010000030.1, read as the reverse complement.
GCCGGTCGCTGGATCCGGTGGGCTCTTTGCTGGTAGGGCTTGCGGTGTTTGCCATCCTGCTCCCGTTTATGGAGTCTCGGACGTCGATGCTCAACTGGCTGTGGCTACCTGTGGGGGTGGCGCTGGTTGCGGTATGGGTGCGCTGGGAGCGTTATTATGCTCGTCAGGGGCGCAGCCCGATGGTGGATCTGGATATTTTCGCGATCCGCAGTTTTACCAACGGTTCGATGATCATGACGCTGTATTTTTTGGGCATGACCAGTATCTGGGTATTGGTGGCGCTATATATGCAGGAAGGGATCGGGAAAACGGCGCTTGAATCGGGCATGGTGGGTATCCCCTCGGCGCTGATAGCGGCCATGTCAGCAAACTGGGCAGGTAAGCGTGTTACCCGGTATGGTCGCAAGGTGGTGATCGGCGGGCTATGCTGCGCTGTGTCCGGCATGGGTTTATGCATTGCCGTTGTCCTGTTGAATGCGGGTGGCTACATTAGTCCCTGGTGGCTGATGCTTGCACTGGCGTTTGTGGGCCTGGCCCAGGGGGCGGTGATCAGTCCCAATCAAACATTGACGCTTGCCGAAGTGCCGCTGGCTTATGCCGGGAGTTCGGGGGCGATCATGCAAACCGGCCAGCGGATCGGCACATCGGTGGGCATTGCGGTACTAACGGCGGTGGTTTTTGCACTGCTTGACAAGACGTCGTGGCCGGTAGCTGCAGCCTGCGGATTCGGGCTGATTGCCTTGGTGATATGCGGTGCGCTGGGGATTGCCGTCAAGGATCAGCACAATCGCCGGCATGTTCAGCAATAGCCGGGGTATTAAGGGAGAAGCAATGGCCTTTCGTTTTCAGCGCTGTATTACCCTTGCGCCGGGCGCTCGGTTGAGCCTGAGCCGGCCCGGTGTCAGCGTGACCATTCCGGCGCTTGAAGCGCATGCGTGCCAGGAGGCTCTGACTCTTGAGCTTCTGGTGGATGAGCAGGGGTACGTGAGTTACTTTTACGCGGATGGCTCGCCGGTGGACGAGGCGGATGCCCGCGCTGTTCGTCGTCATGCAGAGGACGCGATACGTCAGCAGTTGCAGGAGTTGTGTGAACAGCGCAATGCGGGGCTGACGTGCCTGGGTGAGCTGCACCATGATACGCCCGTGCCCGCGCTTACCGGCTATGTGCCACAGCCGTTTGTCGACCCACCGCCTGGCGTGCCGGCGCTGCGTTCACCAGCGCTTTGGCACTGGCTGTGGCCGCCGGCCAAACGCAGGCGTGAGAAGGAAAATGCCCGCTGCCAGGCGGCATTCGAAGAGGCCTACCGTCAGTGGGAATGGCGCAAGGCCGAGTTTGATGCGGCCGAGTTCGCCCGTGAGCAGCGTGAGTCTCAGGGCGTTTGGGATGACTTTGACGCCATGGCGCAAACGCTGCACGAACGTTTGAATGAAATAGCATGGCCGCGTGAAACGGCCATGGATTTTGATCTGGGGACAGATGAGCGCACTATCGCCGTGGATATCGATTTACCCGGCGAAGATGAAATGCCTGCTCGTGAGTGGACGATGCCCGCCAAGCGTCTAAAACTCACGCCGAAAAAAATCAGCGTGACGCGGCAGCGCAAGCTGTATCGTGATCACATTCATGGCTTGGCTTTCCGTGTGCTGGGGGCTGTGTTTGCCCGTTTGCCTGCCGTTCAGGAAGTGCGTGTATCAGGCTACCGTCAGGTTACTGATGCGGTTACCGGAACCGTGCGCAAGCAGTACCTGTATAGCATCAAGGTGTCCCGCAAGCACTGGGAACGCATTCATTTTGACGCGCTGGAACAGGTGGATCCGGTAGCGGCTCCTGAGGCGTTCACCCTGCGTCGAGACATGACCAAAACCGGTATTTTCCGCGATATCGAGCCGTTCAAGCTGGTATGAGCGGTGGGCGCAAATCCTTCGGGAATGCTTATTTCATCAGCTGCTTGATATCGGCAATAAGGGCGGTGTCGGCATCCGTATCGCGGGTGAGAAAGCCCGGCTCGCCTTCACGATCGAAGGCCAGAACAGCGCTGGAGTGAGTCACGGTATAACTGCCGCTGGGGTCTTTGTCACCGTAGCTGTAGTTCACCCGATAGCGGTTGGTCACAGCCTCAATCTGGGCCTTGCTGCCTGTGAGTCCGGTGAACCCGGGACCAAAGGCGGCGGTGTACTCCTTGAGTACGCTTGGGCTATCCCGTCCGGGATCGACCGAAATGAACAGCACTTGCAGGTCATCGCGCATGGGTTTGTCCAACTTCCGCATGACCGAAGCCAGTCGTGCGAGCGTTGTCGGACAGATATCAGGGCAGTGAGTATAGCCAAAAAAGACAAGGGCCGGCTTGCCGAGGTAGTCGCTTTCATCCACTGCCTGACCATTTTCATCTATCAGCGCAAAATCCAGCGGCGGTACCCGGTCGGAAATATCGGTGGTGCGCCAGCGTTCGTCGCTGCAACCGGTCAGCCAAATTGACACAATGAGGGCAACGAGTAACGGAAACAGCCTCTTGAACATGACAAAAGCCCCCGACAATGCTTACTGGGTAGTTGGTGAAACGACGTCAAATGTCACAGGCAGCGGCGTGTGCGCTTTGAACGTAAAAGTGACGTCTATGCTGTCGCCCACCTTGAGCGCCTGGGTGCGCTGCATGAACATCAAATGATGTCTCTTGGGCGCAAAAGAAACACTCTCCCCAGAGGCGATATCTACCTTGTCAACGGCATGCATCTGCGCCATGCCGCCTTCTTCGGTACTGACGTGCATCATGACCTTGTCAAACGCCTTGCTGCTGGCTCCCGTTAACGTCACGGCAGAATCGCTGGTGTTATGCAGGGTAAAATAGCCGGCTCCCGGCAGATCACCCGGAAGCAGCCGTAGCCGGGCATCGGATACGTTCAGGTCGGCGGCGGCAGCGCTGCCGGTGGAGAGCAGCAGGGCAGCAAGGCTCCAGAAAAGCGCGCGTTTCAACATAATCATGGTCAGCTCCTTGTGACATGTTGTTGAGGCCGGTGTGAGGCGGGTTATCCGCTATCCCGGCAGATGGCAGACAGGCTGCAGTTCGAGGTAAACGCCTGGGCGTTTACATCACGTACGACCTTGTGATTGACCGTATCGTAGAAAAACGAAGCGTAGCCATCTTGCGTACCTACCGCGCGGTAAGAGCCGCAAATGCCGTAACCGTATTGGACTTCCTGCAAGTTTCTCAGCTCAAACAGGCTGGATGTGGTGACCTGTTTGGCCAGTGCCTGCTGGATATCGGCTTCAACGTTACTGCTTGCATCCGATATGGCGTCACCGCCAAAGATGAGAGCGCCAAGTGCCGCGCTTGCCACCACGGGGATAACCAGTAGAAATATGACGGGGCGAGAGAGTTTCATGGGCCAATATTACGTGCGGTGTATGGCATGAACAATAACGTGCGACATTTTAGCGCTGATGGCGAGCCTGCCGGCCGGGCAAGGCCTGAGGATGTATTCGACGCCCGGTGGTTTGGGTTCTAGGCTGTCTACATAGGCAGGAACCGCCGCTTGTGCTGGTAGCCATGCCAGCGTTAGCCGCGTGGTGATGCGTTCGTACTCTCTACGACAAGGAAAATAACGATGGAGAAACTTGCACGCAGGCTCGGGCTGAAGACTGATCCCACGATTTTTTTTGTCGCAGCGGGCATCATGGTGGTCTTTCTCATCACCTTGTTGTTGATTCCCGAAGCCATTGAGAAGGCATTTGGGGCAGGGCGCCTCTGGATCGTGACCAATCTGGGCTGGTTTTTCATCTTCGGGGTGACCAGTTGGGTTGTATTTCTGCTATGGGTGGCAATGAGCCGCTATGGTTCTATCCGTCTGGGAGGTAACGACGCCAAGCCGGACTATAGCAATATCTCGTGGTTTACCATGCTGTTTGCCGGCGGCATAGGCACGGTGCTGATGTTTTGGGGGGTCGCGGAACCCGTATCGCACTTCTCCAATCCACCACATCCGGAAGTCGAGGCGTTTACTGTCGAAGCCGCTGACGATGCCATCGGGTTCGCCATTTATCACCTGGGTCTGCATACCTGGGCGATTTTCACGCTGCCGGGGCTCGCGTTCGCTTATTTTATTTACCGCTATAACCTGCCCATGCGTTACAGCTCGGTGTTTTACCCCCTGATTGGCGAGCGCATTTATGGCCCGCTGGGTAAAACGCTGGATATCTTCGCCGTGCTGGGCACGCTTTTCGGGGTGGCTGTCTCTATCGGTCTTGGTACTCAACAGATCAACGCCGGGTTGAATGAGCTTTTTGATATTCCTGATGCGGTAATGCCCAAGGTCGTCATCATCGCACTGCTGACCACGGTGGCGGTAGGCTCCATCGTTGCCGGGCTGGATGCCGGTGTTAAGCTGCTGTCCAATGTCAACATCGGTATGGCCGTGGGGCTCATGCTTTTTGTGCTGTTCACCGGTTCGACCGTCTTTTTACTGCGCGCCACCATCGAAACATTCGGTCTGTATATCTCCAATATTGTGCCAATGGCATTCTGGAACGATACGTTGGCGCAGTACCAGCAGGAAAACGGCGGTTGGGGCTGGCAGGGCAACTGGACGGTGTTTTACTGGGCCTGGACCGTTACATGGTCGCCGTTTATCGGTATTTTCGTGGCGCGTATTTCCCGCGGACGTACCATTCGCGAGTTCGTGCTGGGCGTACTTTTTGCGCCCTCCATTTTTACCCTGGTGTGGTTTGCCATTTTTGGCTGGTCGGCCATGCAGATCGACGGTATCGGCGCGGACGCCCGTGCCGCGCTGGGGGATCAGGCTGGGGCGCTTTCTGCGGCCGTCGCGGATAGCGTACCGTTGGCGATGTTTGCCTTCTTCGATCACTTCCCCTTCGCTACCATCATCAAGGGGCTGGCCGTTCTGATTGTCGCGATTTTCTTTGCCACGTCGTCGGACTCGGCCTCGCTGGTGGTCGATATGCTGTGCACCGGCACGCCGGACCCCGGTCCGGTTCGTCAGCGTCTGTTCTGGGGTATCTCGGAAGGGGTGCTGGCCGCCATGTTGATTGTGCTGGCCGGCGAAACCGGCCTGTTGGCACTGCAGCAGGTGATTACCGTGATTGGCCTGCCCATCTTCATCCTGGCCTTTATCATGATGATAGGGCTTTATCGTGGCCTGACTCAGGAGGACATTCAGAAAACCACGGTAGGCGACCCTCCCCGCACAGAGGATTTATAACAAGGCACTGATGTGGTGTATGCGCCTGCTACTCAATGTTTCAGGCAAAATCCAAGCAGGCGCATGCTTGACCTACGGGCTACCCGCAGGTTGTAGGCTCGGCGAATGTGACAGCATCCGCATGTCGTTTGCTGAAAATAAATACACGGAGATACGTTATGGGACGCACATTCACGCCGCTGCTTCTTGCCGGATTGACCACATTGGCCGCCACCACGGCCGAGGCAGCCTTGCCGGCCACCGCCACGCTGTATAAGAACCCCCAGTGCATGTGCTGTGACGGCTACGCTCGCCACCTGGAAGAACATGGTATTGACGTGTCTGTGGTCAGCGATGCCGACATGAGCGAGATCAAGACCCGGGCCGGTGTGCCCTACGGCAAGGGGGCGTGCCATACGGTCAAGATCGGTGACTACTGGATCGAGGGCCACGTGCCCATGGCCGCGCTGGAGCAATTTTTTGACGACGCGCTGAATACCGCGGGTATCGGCCTTGCCGGCATGCCCATCGGTACGCCGGGGATGCCGGGGGCCAAAACCGAGCCGTACAACGTCTATACCTTCAGCGAGCATAAAGCAACGTCTTATATGACGCTGTAGCCCGTTCCCGTTGCCTTCTGCGTGTTCCATTCAGGCGCAGCCGGGATGATTTTGACGTCTTTTTGCCGTTTGCTTTGCAGCGGTTTAAAGACAATCAGTGTCGGCGCAGGCGCCAGTCTGCCAGCTTTTTCTCGCCGCGTTCTACATAGCGGCTGACTGTCGCACTGCTTTTGCGTGCTAGCGGTGTGCAGAGTACCCATGGCAGTAATAAAAGCGTGATGGAAAGCGAGCCGACAAGGATGTCGCTTAGCCAGTGTGCCCCGACCATGATGCGCGGAGCCACGGCGCAGGCTACCAGCACAAGGCTAACGATCCGCGTCAGACGATCGCCGAAAGTGAGCATGAAGGCGGCAAAGATCATCGCCATGATGCCGTGATCGCCGGGGAAACTGTTGCCGGCCTGGTCCTTGGTGGCAAAGTGGACGAACTGCGAGAGCAGGTTGGCATCGTCGAAAAATCTTGTCGGGCTGGGGTGTGAATACGTCACCACAGTGCGCACCAGCTCGTTGATAAGCCCGGCGGTAATCAGCATGGTGACGCCAATACCGAACCAGCGCCGAAAGCCACCCTGCTGGTCGCGGTAGCTGGCCGCGGCCATGGTAACGAGCATGGCAAGCATGATGAGCATGTCGTATTTGCGGTTATTAAGTGCGGCGAGCACCACGTTCCAGCGCGGGTGGTTATCGCTGATGGTATGGTTGAAAAACCAGAAAACGCCGTCGTCAAGGTAGGTCCAGAGGGTAAACGACGGTAATGCCCAGCTTAGCAGCAAGGCAACGCCAAGGGCGTTGAAGAGCAGAATACGACGCGACAACATCGCCAGGTCTCCCGTATAAAAACCGCCATAAAGAGAGCTGCGCCATTGATACGCCATGTGTCGGCTTGATGGTTTGCGCAGCGCGAAAACTGTGTCTTGTAAAACCGTGTTTTAAAACAGTGTTTGATAACAGATGAGAATGTTATCAGGATTTTCGTTATGCCGCTAATAGTTTGCGTGCCGCGTAATGAAAACCGCCGGCGAAATTCGCCGGCGGTTTTTACCTTATCGACGGTCATGTTTGACCGCTAGCTCGTCTTGGGCGTTATTTTTCCGGCGTCTCGGGCTCGGGTTTGTCGCTGCCCTGATGGGTCAGCAGCGTGGCGTTATCGAGCCGTGGGTGGTTATCCAGAAATTCGCGCTCAAGGTCGGGGGTTTTGTCCAGCGCCTGAATGGTGTAGGTCAGCGCATGAATCGCGGCGAGCACGTCCCGGGTATTGCCGGTTTCCGAGATGGTGTGCATGTTGCGAATGGGAAAGCCAATCGAGGTGGCCGCGCAGTCCACGCTTGCCAGCACGCCGGCCATACCGTCGGTGCCGGTGTCCACGCCGACGATGTCGCGCTGCATCGGAATATCGTGCTCACCGGCCGCTTGTGTAATCACGCGGTTGAGCTGTTCACTGGCAATCGAGCCTACCGACATGGTGAAGCCATTGCCCATTTCCAGCGGCTGCATGCGCTTGTCGCCAATGCCGGGGGCGGCCACGTAGTCGTGGTTGACGTCGACGCCAATCAGCGCGTCGGGCTTTAACTCGCCGGCGAGTACCCGGCTGCCAAAGCGGCCGATTTCCTCGTAGCTGGCAATGGCAAACATGACCCTTACCTGCTCGGTCCCCCCGGCTTCGGCGATCAGCCGGGCCACTTCGGCGGTCACAAAACAGCCCAGGCCATTGTCCAGGTAGGCGCCATAGAAGGTGTCCGGGCTGAAACCTTCACGGATGGGGCGGTCAAAAATAATCGAGTCGCCCGGGCGTACGCCCAGATTCAGTACCTGCTGTTTCTTGTTTTCGCCGTGAATCTGCAGATCCAGATAAATCTGCTCTTTCTTGATGCCCTTGTCGCCTGTGCGCTGGGCCGGGTCGGAAAAGTGGATAGCGCCCAGCGCTTCCACCGTACCGCCTTCAAGGCAGCGGTAGTGGCCGGGCTGTTCCGGGTCTTCACTGAATAGTTTGACTTCGTGGCCGATCAGCACCGTGGGCAAAAAGGAATCGGTATTGATCCAGATTTTGCCGTCTTCGCCGATGGAGCGCACCTGCATGCGGATCTTGTCGGCATGGCCGATGAGCATCAGCTTGAACATGTCATCGCGGCCGGGGTGCGTGTCGAGCACTACGCCGGCATTGCCCTTGAATTGCTGCAGCTGCCAGCTGTCGGGCGCAAAACGCTCAAATTGCGGCTTGAGCACGCCGTAGGTCATGGCGGCTTCCAGACCCACAGGGCTGGGCGCGGCGAGAATGTCGCGCATCAGCGAAAACTGCGCATCGGGCATGGAGTGTTTCCAGGGGGCTTGTGTTTCGCTCATGGTGGTACCTTCTCTCCTTTACTGTCAGCAGAACGGTTGGCATGTGCCAAGTGGCGGTCGTGTTGTGTCGACAGTGATGTTATTAGCGGCATAATGAACAGGCACCAGTTTGCCAGAGATCCAGCCGTAATGCGTAGGTCGTATGGGGATGCGGCGGCGATACGCGTAGCGTAAAATTGCTTACAATAGCGGGTTAATGCGTTAAACGGGATGAGGTGCCAATGACAACTTCACAACAACAACCTCGCGTGCAGTGGCTGGGCCGTTGGGGCTTTTTGCTGGCAGCGACCGGCTCTGCGGTGGGGCTGGGTAATATATGGAAGTTCCCTTATATTACCGGCGAATTTGGCGGCGGCGCCTTCGTTCTGGTGTATCTGGCGTGTATTTTTGCCGTGGGCGTGCCGGTGATGATGACCGAAATTGCCCTGGGGCGGCGCGGGCATGGAAGCCCGGTGGATGCCATTCGCCGTGTGGTGAATGAATCCGGGCGTGGCTCGGCGTGGTCGCTGGTTGGCTGGATGGCCATGCTCTGTGGCTTCATGGTGCTGTCGTTTTACGTAGTGGTAGCCGGCTGGTCCTTTTCCTACGTGTGGAAGATGCTCACCGGCGGGCTTTCCGGCTCAAGCGTGGATGACATGGTGGCGGTGTTTTCGGCCAATAACCAGAATCCGTTGAATCTGGGGTTCTGGAGCACGCTGGTGACCGTGGCGACGATGTTCATTGTGGGCAAGGGCGTACAAAAAGGTATCGAGCGAAGTGTTGGCTGGATGATGCCGGGGCTGGTTCTCATGCTGCTGGTGCTGATTGTATATGGCGCGTTTTCCGGCGGCTTTGGTGATGCGGTGCGTTTTCTGTTTGCCTTTGATGCCGGCAGCCTGTCAAGCGCAGGCATGCTGGCAGCACTGGGACACGCGTTTTTCACGCTGTCGCTGGCTTCGGGGGCGATTCTTACCTACGGCAGCTATCTGCCCAAAAGCGCTTCCATCGGCCGCACTGCCGTTGGCGTGGCCATCGCCGACACCATTGTTGCGCTGATGGCGGGGTTGGCGATTTTTCCGGCCATTTTTGCCAACGGCATGGATCCGGGTGAAGGGCCGGGGCTGATTTTCATGAGCCTGCCGCTGGCGTTTCAGGCCATGCCGTTTGGTGCCCTGTTCGGCGTACTGTTTTTCGTCATGCTGTCGATGGCGGCGCTGACGTCGTCGATTTCGATGATCGAGGCAACGCTGTCCTGGCTGTGTGACAACAAGGGGCTTTCCCGCCCGCAGGCGGCCTGGAGCGCGGGGATCGTACTGTGGCTGGTGAGCACGTTGGCGATGCTGTCGTTCAACGTCGGCGCTGACTGGACGCTGTGGGGCAAGAACTTCTTCGATTGGCTGGATTACCTGACCTCGCGTCTGCTGATGCCGCTGGGCGGACTGGGCATGGTGGTGCTCGCCGGTTTTGTGCTCAAAAGCGAGACGTTCCGCGAAGAGCTGGCGTTATCGCCGGCACTTTATGCCGTATGGCTTTTCATGGTGCGCTACGTAAGCCCCTTGGGCATTGTGGTTATTTTTGTCGACGCGCTGGGCCTGTATCAGGTGACGTTTGCCGTCCATTGGCCGTGGCTGCTGGCTATTCTGGTGGCGATGGTTGCCGCCGGCGAGCTGCTTAGCCCGCGGCTGTCCCGCGCGGCGGCCGTGCGCTAACGCGCGAGCCACAGGCCCACGGTGAGGGCCGCAATCACGGCAATACAAAAGACCCGATTGCGTGCGGCGGTATCACGGCGTGGTTTCATGATGATTTCCTTGATGATGTGAGTGGCCTTGACGGTTTGAGCGAAATGAATAGCACAATGCAGCAGGATGATGTCGGCATGGTAGCCGCTGATGAGCCGAGCGTCACGTCACTTACGCTGGCCGGTGGGCGCCTGGCGGCGCTTTGCTGGGGGCGCGCTGATGCGCCGGTCTGGCTGGCGCTGCACGGCTGGCTGGATAACGCCGCGAGCTTTTCGCGCCTTGCCCCGGAGCTTTCCGAACGGTTGGACATTCGTATTGTGGCGCTGGATTTTCGCGGCCACGGCTTGTCCGCGGCGAATGCAGAGGCCGGCAGTGATTATGCTCCATGGGACTACGCCCTGTGGGACTATTGCCACGACGTGCTCGACGCCATGGACGAGCTGGGTGCGGAGAGTGCGGCGCTGATGGGGCATTCCATGGGCGCGGCGGTGGCCTGTCTGCTGGCTGCCGCGCTGCCCGAGCGGGTTGAACGGCTGGTACTGCTCGACGGCCTGGGCATGCTTTCCACGACCGAGGAAAACACCGCCGATCAGCTGCGCCGTGGGCTGCTTGCACACCGCATGCGGCCGTCGCGCATGCCCAGCTATCCGGACCTGGCAAGCGCCGTTGACGCTCGCGTCGCTGGCGGGGTAACGCCCATCGATGCCGATACCGCCGCACCGCTGGTCGCGCGTAACAGCTGTGAACGAAGTGATGGGCGAATCACCCTGCGCACGGATAGTCGGCTGCTGAAAGCCTCGCCGGTGCGTTTTACCTCGCCGCAGGTGCTGGCGCTGTTGGCGAGTATCCGTAGCCCGGTGCAGCTGATCGAGGGCGATCAGGGCATACTGGGCGAGCGACAGTGGGCGATAAAGGCGCGCGCCGCAGTGCCGTATTTAACCCGTTGCGTGCTGCCCGGCGGGCATCACCTGCATCTGGAGCCGGGTAGCGTTGAGAGCGTGATTGAGGCGGTGGTGGGCTGCCAGACCGCATAGCGGGAATGTCAGGAGAGCGTATGAACCATCAGGTGAACGGTGGCGGGTGTAAAGTCGCGCTGGTGCTGGGCAGCGGCGGGGCGCGGGGCTACGCGCATATTGGTGTGATCGAAGCGCTGGAATCCCGTGGCTTCGAGATTATCTCGATTTCCGGCTGCTCCATGGGGGCACTGATTGGTGGCCTTTATGCAGCGGGCAAACTGCCCGAGTACCGCAGCTGGGTGAGCGAGCTTGACTACCTTGACGTGCTCCGGCTGGTTGATGTGACCTGGAGCCCCATGGGCGCCATGCGCGCCAACAAGGTCATGGAGAAACTCGATGCCCTGATTCACGACACCCGGATGGAAGACCTGCCCATTCCGCTAACCACGGTAGCCACCGACATGGTGCGCCAGCGCGAGGTGTGGTTTCAAAATGGCTCGCTGTTGCGCGCCATTCGCGCCTCCATCGCCGTGCCCGGGGTGATTACGCCGGTCACGCTGGGGGAGCAGGTGCTGGTGGACGGCGGGCTGTTGAACCCGCTACCGATGATGCCGGCACTGGCCGCCCACAAGGCGGATATCGTGATCGCGGTCAACGTAACGGCCCATAGCCCCCAGCCGGTCACCCTGGAGGAGATGTTGCCCGCCGCAGACGTGCCGGCCGAGCGGGTAGACGCCACGGGGGAGAACGCCGTGGTGGTCAGCCGCTGGATGCGCGATGTGAAAAGTGCCACGCGACGCCTGTGGGAGGGGCTTGGCAGCCTGGCTGAAAAAGACGCTGTTGAAGCGCCGGGCGCCGAGGAGCGCGGCAAGCGCGAGTGGGGCAAGCTGGACATGATTCTGCAGTCGTTTGATATCACCCAGGCGGCGCTTGCCCGGTACAAGATTGCCGGTTACCCCCCGGATGTGCTCATCGAAGTGCCTAAAACCGTGTGCAGCGCCTATGAGTTTCATCGGGCGAGCGAGCTGATCCGGCTGGGGCGTTATCTTGCCGATGAAGCGCTTGAGCGCCATCTGGGGGGCGAAGCTCGCCGTGGTGCCTGTGCCGATGCTGCCGCGGATACCGGCCCGGCCAACGGAGATGAAAGCAACGATACGGTGAGTTCGGTGCGCTAACCCCGCCCGGGCTTGCGCAGCAGGATATATACCGCGCCGGTGCCGCCGTCGGCATCAATGGCCGAGCAGAACGCCAGTACGCCGGGCCACTCACGCAGCCAGGCGTTGGTGTGACTTTTCAGCACGGGAAAATCCGCCGTAGCGCCCCAGGCCTTGCCGTGTACCACGATGACGCAGCGCAGCCGCTGGGCAGCAGCGTCGCGCAGGAAGCTCTCAAGCTCGATGCGTGCTTCTTCCAGGGTGTAGCCGTGTAAATCCAGCCCGGCCTGCCAGACGGTTTGGCCGCGCTTGAGCTGGCTGAGCGTCCGCCAGGGTAAATCCGGCACGGAAAACTCCAGGTATTCGGACGGCCGTACGGCTTCCACGCGACCGTCGGAAGTACGGCCGGTGGTGGTGAGGTTCTGGTTTTCTACCGCTGCCTTGCGCCGCGCGGTCTTGTCGGCCACCCGGGGTTTGGGTTTGCCGACATCCGCGCGGTTGCTCGTGATACGCCGCACGCCGGCGGCCTCAAGCGCCTGGCGAAAGGCACTGATGTCTTCGTCGTCGGGTAAATGGCGGCGGCGGTTCATGGCAGGCTCGACGTCAGTGGGAAGCAAAAAATAACAAGGCATGCAGCAAAGTGCACAGTATAGCGATCCTGGCGCCGCTGTGAACCTGATGGCGCGAAAGGTACAATCAACGTTTGCCGCGCTGCGGTGCCTTTAATCCGTGATTGATGACCCAAGGAGCCACCGTGACCCCTTTGTCACCCGCTGCCTGCCAAACGCCTCATTCCGACTCGACGCTTGCCCTGCCTGATGCTGACTTGGCTGCCGAGCTGCCTGGCCTGCGCGATTGTATTCGCTGGGTAACCAGCGAGTTTCACCTGGCCGGCCTGCACTACGGTCATGGCACTGCCTCGGCGTGGGACGAAGCCGTAGCGCTGACGCTTGGCGCGGTGCACCTGCCCTGGGACGTTGACCCGGCGGTACTGGATGCCCACCTGCTGCCCATGGAGCGGGCTCGTATTGTGGCCTTTGCCCGGGCACGGATTACTCGGCGCACACCGTTGCCGTACCTGCTGGGTGAAGCCTTTTTTGCCGGTCTGGCCTTCAACGTGGACGAGCGTGTGTTGATTCCGCGCTCGCCCATTGCCGAGCTGATCGAAGACGGCTTTGGTGCCTGGTTTGCCGACGAGCCGCCGGCGCGGGTGCTGGATTTGTGTACCGGTTCGGGCTGTATCGGCATTGCCACCGCGCTGCATTTGCCCACCTGCGAAGTCACCCTGGCCGACTTAAGCCCGGAGGCGCTGGCCGTCGCCCGGGAAAACATCACCCGCCACGATGTGGGCGAGCGGGTGCGGGCGCTGGAATCCGACGTGTTTGATGGCCTTGCCGGGCAGCGTTTCGAGCTGATTGTGTCCAATCCGCCCTACGTTGATGCGCGGGACCTTGCCATCATGCCGGCAGAGTTTCGCCACGAGCCGGCGCTTGCCCTGGGGGCCGGCAATGACGGGCTGGATATTGTGCGGCGGATGCTGCGCGAGGCGCGCGAGCATCTAACCGATGACGGCTGGCTGATTGTGGAAGTCGGCAACTCTGACCGCCACCTGGAAGCGGCCTTCCCTGAAGTGCCGTTCATGTGGCTGGAATTCGAGCGCGGCGGGCAGGGCGTGTTTGCGCTTTCCGCCGCTGAACTCGACGCCCATGCGGCGTCTTTCGAGTAAGGAAATAACGCCCATGTCTGGCAATACGTTTGGCAAACTGTTTACCGTGACCACCTTTGGCGAAAGCCACGGAGAGGCGCTCGGCGCGATTGTGGACGGCTGCCCGCCGGGGCTTGAGCTGTGCGAGGACGACCTGCAGCGCGACCTGGACCGCCGCCGCCCGGGCAGCTCGCGTCATACCACCCAGCGCAAGGAAACCGACCGCGTGCGGATTCTCTCCGGCGTGTTTGAAGGCAAGACCACCGGTACGCCGATCGGCCTGTTGATCGAGAATACCGACCAGCGTTCCAAAGACTATTCCAAAATTAAGGACCAGTTTCGTCCGGCCCACGCGGATTACACCTACCATCACAAGTACGGCCACCGGGACTACCGCGGCGGCGGGCGCTCAAGCGCTCGGGAAACCGCCATGCGCGTAGCCGCCGGTGCCATCGCCAAGCAGTATCTGGCAGCCCATGGTATCAGCGTGCGTGGTTACATGAGCCGGCTGGGGCCGCTTGAAATGACTTTCAAGAGCTGGGACGCCGTGGAGCAGAACGCGTTTTTCTGCCCCGATGCCGACAAGGTGCCCGAGCTTGAAGCGTACATGGACCAGCTGCGCCGGGATCAGGATTCGGTCGGAGCGGAAGTGACGGTGATCGCCGAAGGCGTGCCGGTGGGGCTGGGTGAGCCGGTATTTGACCGCCTGGATGCCGAGCTGGCTCATGGACTGATGAGCATTAATGCGGTGAAAGGCATCGAGATTGGCGCGGGATTTGCCTCCATTGCCCAACGCGGCAGCGAACACCGCGATGAAATGAGCCCTGAAGGGTTTTTATCCAACAACGCCGGCGGCGTGTTGGGCGGAATTTCCAGCGGCCAGCCGATTGTGGCACGGCTGGCACTCAAGCCTACCTCCAGCATTACCACGCCGGGGCAGTCGGTGGATGTCCACGGCGAACCGGTTGAAGTCGTCACCAAAGGCCGCCACGACCCCTGCGTGGGCATTCGTGCCACGCCTATTGCCGAGGCCATGATGGCGCTTACGCTGATGGATCACTGGCTGCGCCAGCGCGGCCAGAATGGCGGCGAAGTCAACGTGACCACGCCGCAGCTGGGGCAGCGTTAAGCGGTTTTTTGGCGGGTGCGTACGAGCCCCGGCAGTACGAGTACACCGGCAAGTAGCCAGGCCGGCCAGCTGCCCAGCCGGGTGAACGGGGTCAGGCCTTCCATGGCGTAAAACTCGCCGGTGAGTGTGGTGGTTTCAAACTGCGGCGCACGGGCTTCAACCCGCCCGTGCGGATTGATGATGGCAGTAAGGCCATTGCTGGTGGCGCGCAGTACGTAGCGGCCGTTTTCCAGTGCGCGCAACCGTGCCATCTGTAAATGTTGGTGCGGGCCGATGGAGCCGCCGAACCAGGTATCGTTGGATACCGTAATCAGCGCGCCGCTGTGCCGTGCGCGCTGGGCCACCAGCTGTGGATAGATGATTTCGTAGCAAATCGCGTTACCCAGCGAGATGCCGGCGGCCCGCATGGGTGACTGCTTTTCTCCGCCCGGGGTAAACGTCGACATGGGCAGGTCAAAAAAGTCGATGGCACCGCGCAGCACGCTCTCCAGCGGTAGATATTCCCCAAAGGGTACCAGGTGCTCCTTCTGGTAGTTGCCTTCGACGTTACCCACCCCCACGACGCTGTTGAAATACTGCCCCGCCTTGTTGCGCTGCACAATGCCGGTCATCAGCGCCGTATCAGGCGCAAGGTTGGACTGCACCCGGGAAAGCACCAGCCGGGCATCGCGCTCGGCCATGGGCAGCGCGGTTTCCGGCCAGATGATCAGATCCACATCGTCGGCGACCTGGCGAGTCAGGTTTGAATAGGTGTTGGCGGCAAGGCGTTGGCCTTTCGGCGTCCACTTGATCAGCTGGGGCAGGTTGCCCTGCAGCAGCGCAACCCGAGTTGGCGTGTCGCTTTTGGGCTGGGTCCACTGGGTGGGTAGCGCGAGAGGGACCAGCCAGATGGCGGCCAGCGGAGCCAACGTCCAGGCGCGGCGGCACAACAGCAGCTCGGCGAGTAATGTACCGCTCAATGCCACCCACAGTGACAGCAGATAGACCCCGCCCAACGGCGCCCAGCCGGCCAGTGGAGAATCCACATGGCTTGAACCCAGCAGCAGCCAGGGAAAGCCGGTAAACAGATAGGTGCGTAGCACCTCACCCAGCACCCAGACGCCGGCGAAGGATAAAAACGCCAGGCGGGGCGTGAGAAAGCGCCGGTAAAGCCAAAGCGTGGCGGCAAAGAAAAGGGCTAGCACGCCAACGAACAGGGCGGTTAAAAAGACCGCCAGAGGTATGCCGGTGTAGCCGTAATCGTGAATGGAGACATACACCCAGGACGCGCCGCTGGCAAAAAGCCCCACACCGTAGGCCCAGCCTTTCAGTGCGGCCTGCCCCGGCGTCAGGCGAAACAGCCCCGCGTAAACCAGTCCCGCCGCGATGGGCCCAAGCCACCAGAGCTCAAACGGGGAGGCGGTCAGGGTTGTGAATGCGCCAGCGACGAGCGCGGCCAGCAGATGGCCGAAAAACGGCAGGCGCTGCCGTGAAAAAAGTGATCCCAGCATCAAACGGTTCCTGTGAAAGCAACTATCCGGCCCGCTGACGCCAGCCGGCCGGTGTCAGCGGATGTATGCCAATGAGGTTGGCTCGCCGGCTTTATAACAGAAAGTGTGAGCCAGTGTGTTAGGCGTGGCTTAACTATCGGCAGGAGAGGCCGTATTGTCGCCTTCGTCGGGAGTGACTTCCAGCAGGCGGATACGACGATTGTCGGCGTTGAGCACGGTGAAGCAAAAACCGCCAATGCAGGTTTGTTCGCCACGCCGAGGCAGGTGACCGAACTGCTGCATCACCAGCCCGCCCAGGGTATCGAACTCGTCATCGGTAAAGCGGGTATGAAAGCGCGCGTTGAAATCATCGATGGGCGTGAGCGCCCGCACGGCGAAGCGGCCTGCTTCCAGCGTGCGGATATCGTCTTCTTCGTCGATGTCGTGTTCGTCTTCGATGTCGCCGACAATCTGCTCCAGAATGTCTTCAATGGTAATGATACCGGCGGTGCCGCCGTACTCATCCACCACGATAGCCATGTGGTTGTGGGTATCACGAAACTCTTTCAACAGGCTGTTCAGACGCTTGGATTCAGGAATGAACATGGCCGGGCGCAGCACGTCGGAAAGCTGGAAGGCATCACGCTGCTGTTGGGAGCGCGATAGCAGTGGCAGCAGATCCTTGGCCAGCAGCAGGCCCTTGACGTCATCCAGGTTTTCGCCGATGACGGGGTAGCGGGAGTGGCCGGTTTCTTCGATCAGTGGCAGGTAGCCATCGGCCGGCTGATCAAGCGTAATCGCCACGACCTGGGAGCGGGGAATCAGGATTTCGCGCACCTGCTGGTCGCTGATATGCAGGGCGCCTTCGATGATCGTCAGGGCGTCCTGGTCGAGCTTCAGCCGCCCGGCGGCATCGCGCAGAAAGGCCATCAGCTCGTCACGAGAATGGAGGTCTTCGCTATCGCCGGAAAGGGCACCAAAGAGCTTTTCCATCCAGTTTTTGGAAGAAGGCGTGCTCGATCGGTCTTCGCTCATGCGCTGGGTCTCTTGTTTTTCACGTAGATGGTTGATGCCACGTTAGCCGCCGGGGCCGTAGGGGTCGTCAATGCCGAAGCCGGCAAGGATGTCGCGTTCCAGTTGCTCCATGATCTCGGCTTCATCATCGTCGATGTGATCAAGGCCCAGCAAATGCAGGGTGCCGTGTACCACCATGTGGGCATAATGATCAGCGAGCGATTTGTGCTGCTGGCGTGCTTCGCCGGCTACCACGGCGTGGCAGATGACCAGGTCGCCCAATAGCGGTAGGGCCACACCGGGCGGCGCCTCGAACGGAAACGACAACACGTTGGTGGATTTGTCGCGGCCGCGATAGTCGCGGTTGAGCGCCTGGCTCTCTTCGGGCGTGACGAAACGTATGGTCAGCTCGAATCCGGCTTTATCCGGATAGTGTGCCAGTACGCTACCCACCCAGGCGCCAAGCAGGGCTTCACCGGGCAGATCCGCTGCTTCCACGGCAACCTGGCGGTCAACGTGGGCGGCCTGAGATTGTTCGGGCTGGTTATTCGGCGTGTTCATTGCTGGCTGTCACGCGCCCTGAGGCGTGCTTCGCGCTCCTGCTTGCGTTCTTCGTGGCGTTTGCGCTCTTCGGCTTCCTGTTGCGACTCAAAGGCATCGTAAGCCTCGATAATGCGCTGCACGAGCGGGTGGCGCACTACGTCTTTGGCCGCAAAGTGGGTGACGCCAATGCCCGGGGTACCCTTGAGCACGTCGAGCACCTGGATCAGCCCCGAGCGCTGGCCCCGGGGCAGATCGACCTGGGTCACATCGCCGGTAATCACCGCCGTGGAGCCAAAGCCGATACGAGTCAGGAACATCTTCATCTGCTCGGGCGTGGTGTTCTGGCTTTCATCCAGAATGATGTAGGCGTTGTTCAGCGTGCGCCCGCGCATGTAGGCCAGCGGGGCAATTTCGATTACCTGGCGCTCGATCAGTTTGGCCACCTGCTCAAAGCCGATCATTTCGTACAGTGCGTCGTACAGCGGGCGCAGGTAAGGGTCGATTTTCTGCGCCAGATCGCCGGGCAGAAAGCCGAGTTTCTCGCCGGCCTCCACCGCCGGGCGAACGAGCAGAATACGCCGCACTTCCTGCTGGTTGAGCGCCTCCACGGCGGCAGCCACGGCCAGGTAGGTCTTGCCCGTGCCCGCCGGGCCAATGCCGAAGTTGATATCGTGCTCGCGTACGCTTGCCACGTAGCGCTGCTGATTGGCTCCCCGGGGTTTGATCATGGTGCGCGGCGTGCGGATCACCGCGTTGTCATCGGGATTACTTTCGTCTTCGTCTGCCAGTGCCTCAAGGCCGGATTCCTGCAGGAACAGGTGCACCGTGTCGGCTTCCAGTTCATTGGCAGCGGTTTCGCGATAGAGGTGCTCAAGCACGTTGGCGGCGGCCTTGATGCGATTGGCGGCACCGGCCAGCTGAAACACGTTGCCGCGGTTGCGCAGGGTGACGTCCAGACGGCTTTCGATCAGCTTCAGGTGTTCATCCTGCTGGCCGCAAAGGCTCGCGAGCCGCTTGGGGTCGTTGGGTTCGAGGCTTAGGGTGATGATGCGATTGGCCTGAGATGATGGCTGGCTCAAGAAGAAAACCCGTCAGTTGATGGATGATGCCCCAAGCTTACTGCCCCGAACGGTGTCGGGGCAATTGTACCGGAGCTGAGGGTGAGGCAGCGGCGATTAAAAGCGCTCGGGAGAGGCGAGTTCACCGCGCAGCGAGTTGGGCAGCGCTTCGACGATATCCACGTCGACAAAGTAGCCGATCAGCTCGGTGGGGTTGGCCGCGCGAAAGTTGACCACGCGGTTGTTTTCTGTGCGCCCCGAAAGCTCGCCGGGATCCTTGGGCGAAAAACCGGTGACCAGGATGCGCTGGTTCGAGCCCACCATACGCCGGCTGATCTGGCCGGCCTGCTGCAGCACGCGCTGCTGAAGAATGGCCAGGCGCTCTTTCTTGAGGCTTTCCGGCGTGTCATCGTCAAGCGAGGCGGCCGGCGTACCCGGACGGGCGGAATAGACAAAGCTGAACGAGTGATCAAAGCCGATGCGATGGATCAGGTCCATGGTGTCTTCAAAGTCCTGCTCGGTTTCGCCGGGAAAACCGATGATGAAATCCGAGGAAAAGCTGATGTCCGGCCGGTTGGCACGGATGCGTTCCATCTTGGCAACGTATTCTTCTGCCGTGTGGCCACGTTTCATGGCGGCGAGAATGTTGTCCGAGCCGGACTGTACGGGCAGGTGTAGATGGCTGACCAGCTCGGGAATCTCGGCGTAGGCATCGACCAGGCTGTCGGTGAACTCGACCGGGTGCGAGGTGGTAAAACGGATACGGTCAATGCCGTCCACCGTTGCCACGCTTGCAATCAGCTCAGCAAGGTCGATTTCATCGCCCAGGTCGTCTTCGCCGCGGTAGGCGTTGACGTTCTGGCCAAGCAGATTGATTTCGCGCACACCTTGGCCAGCCAGGTGGGCAACTTCGTCCATGACGGCGTCAAACGGGCGCGAGATTTCTTCGCCACGGGTGTAAGGCACCACGCAGAAAGTGCAGTACTTGGAGCAGCCTTCCATGATCGAGACAAAGGCCGTGGCCCCATCGGCGTGGGGTTTGGGCAGATGATCGAACTTCTCGACTTCGGGGAAGGTGACATCCACCGCGGCAATCTGGTTGTCGCGGTACTTGTCGAGCATCGAGGGCACGCGGTGCAGGGTTTGCGGGCCGAATACCAGGTCGACCTGTGGCGCACGTTTGCGCAGCGCATCGCCTTCCTGGCTGGCCACACAGCCGCCTACGCCGATGACCAGATCAGGATTGGCATCCTTGAGCTTTTTCCAGCGCCCCAGCTGGTGAAAGACTTTTTCCTGGGCTTTTTCACGGATCGAGCAGGTGTTGAGCAGAATGACGTCGGCATCCTGCTCGCTGTCGGTGAGTTCGAGCTGGTGCGATTCGCCGAGCATATCGGCCATGCGCGCCGAATCGTACTCGTTCATTTGGCAGCCGTGCGTTTTGATGAAGAGCTTCTTCGCCATCGGTACCTGTGGTCTATGGATCGTCAAACAAAGACGGTGTGACGTCAAAGGACGAGGATGAATGGTGGCGCGGCCTGGCCGCGTTGAGTTTGCGCGTATTATACGGACACAGCCAATCCTCGGCTAGCACCGGGGGCAAAACGATACTTGACCCGTGCAGCGTTATCCGTATACTACGCAGCGTGTTTAGGCGGATCCCCGATAGCTCAGTTGGTAGAGCAAATGACTGTTAATCATTGGGTCACAGGTTCGAGTCCTGTTCGGGGAGCCAATTTGCCAACACACCGCTGTTCCTCGATAGCTCAGTTGGTAGAGCAAATGACTGTTAATCATTGGGTCACAGGTTCGAG
>NZ_JAKDUR010000086.1 GCF_030457605.1 Halomonas sp. | reverse complement strand
CAGACCGTGACCGCAAAGCCCGCGTCAAGCAGGCGGCGGGTCATCGGCGCACCCATCAGGCCAATGCCGATAAACCCGAGGCGAGGTGTGCTCATGGTGTATCTCCCAGGGTAATCAGCCGGTTAGACCCGCGCAGTGGCGTATTCCACCAGCGCCTCGGCGAAGGTATCGGTGGTGCCGCTGCCGCCCATATCCGGGGTGACCATGTCGCGGCGCTTTTCCAGCACGTCGCGGATGCCTTCGCGGATGGCGGTGCCCTTGGCATTCATTCCCAGGTGATCGAGCATTTGTGCCGCAGCGAGCAGCAGCGCACAGGGGTTGGCGATCTTCTTGCCGGCGATGTCCGGCGCCGAGCCGTGTACGGCCTCGAAAATGGCCGCGTTTTCACCGATGTTGGCACCCGGTGCCAGCCCCAGGCCGCCGACGAGGCCGGCGCACAGGTCGGAGGTGATATCGCCGAACAGGTTGGTGGTAACGACAACGTCAAACTGATGCGGGTCCATCACCAGCTGCATGCAGGCGTTATCGATGATCATTTCCTGGAATTCGATATCCGGGTATTCGCTGGCGACTTCCCGTGCCACGTCCAGAAACAGCCCCGAGGCGGTCTTGATGATGTTGGCCTTGTGCAGGGCGGTGACCTTCTTGCGGCCGTTGTTTTTCGCCAGCTCGAAGGCGTAGCGCACAATGCGTTCGGAGCCCTTGCGCGTGACCTTGATGCGGGAAAGGCCGGTGTTGCCGTCGTCGATCATTTCCTGACCGTCGGACATGTAGGCACCTTCGGTATTTTCGCGCACGGTAATCATGTCGATGTCGTCGTAGCGCGAACGGGTACCGGGAAAGCTGACCGCCGGGCGCACGTTGGCATACAGGTCGAAATGGCGGCGCAGCTGTACGTTGATCGAGGAAAAGCCCTTGCCGATCGGCGTGGTCAGCGGGCCTTTCAGCGCCAGGCCGTGTTTCTCGATGGCGTCAAGCGAGGCCTGGGGAATCAGCGTGCCGTGTGTTTCCAGCGCGCCCAGCCCGGCGTCGACAAACTCGTAGCTCAGGCCGCAGTCCAGCGCGTCGAGCACGCGCAGGGTGGCATCCATGATCTCGGGACCAATGCCGTCGCCCTTGATGACTGCAATAGACTGGTTCATTTCGTGCTCCTTTAATATCCACACTGAAGAATTAAACGCTGAACGGCAGGCGCGCCGGATGGCAGGGCAGGAGGCGCGCAGTGGCGTATTGACTCGCCGTGCGTCGCACAAACCTGCGGCGCCATGGTACGCCAACCGGAAGGAAAACGTCACCCTGCGAAAGCCGCTGACGGGCGCGGCAGCGGTGCTTTACTGCTACGCTGAAGACATAAGCGTTGGGGCAGGGCGGTGCTGTTTCGAGACCCTGCCGAACGGAGGTTGTTTGTGCTTTACAGTTTCGATCTGTTGGGCATCGCAGTGCTGATACTCGGAGTTACCATGCTGATGGATGCAGGCGTTCTGGCTATCACCGTGCCCGTTATGATTGGCCTGGCACTGGTAACCGGCGCGCTGTTGCTGTGGGTGCTGGTGCGCTTTATCCGTCAGCGCCAAATACGCATACGCGGCGGCCAGGAGCAACTGTGCCATGCCCGGGCTACAGCGCTTTACGCCTTTGACCGCCGGGGGCACGTCCGTTTGCAGGGCGAGCGCTGGCGTGCCCGCAGCCGGGTGCCGGTGGCCTGCGGCGCGACCGTTACGGTAACCCGTGTTGAGGGGCTCACGCTGCACGTGGAACCCCTTGCCAGCAGCCAAAAGAAGGAGACGAGCCATGATGCTTGAATATCTTGTACCTGTTGTTCTGGTGATCATGCTGTTGGCGGCTTCGATCCGCATCCTGCCGGAATACCGGCGCGGCGTGGTGTTTTTTCTGGGGCGTTATCAAGCGGTCAAGGGGCCCGGGCTGATTGTGGTGATCCCACTGATTCAGGCGGTACAGAAAGTGGATTTGCGCGTGATTACCATGGACGTGCCCGAGCAGGACGTGATCTCCCGGGATAACGTTACGGTGAAGGTGAATGCCGTTTTGTACTTTCGTGTGGTGGACCCGGAAAAGGCCATTATTCAGGTAGAGAACTACGCCGTGGCGACCAGTCAGCTGGCGCAAACCACCTTGCGCTCGGTATTGGGCAAACATGATCTGGATGAAATGCTTACCGAGCGCGACAAGCTCAATGATGACATTCAGGAGATTATCGATACCCAGACCGAGGCCTGGGGCATCAAGGTGGCCAATGTGGAGATCAAGCACGTTGATCTGGACGAAAGCATGATCCGGGCGATTGCCCGTCAGGCCGAGGCCGAGCGCGAACGTCGGGCCAAGGTAATACATGCGGAGGGTGAGCTGCAGGCGTCAAGAAAGCTTGTAGACGCCGCCAACGTCATGCAGGAGAACTCGGCCGCGCTACAGCTGCGCTACCTGCAAACCATGAGCGACATGAGGCAATAAAAATGCCTCGACGATTGTCTTTCCTCTGCCGCTGGATATCATGGACGTTTTCAAGCAGATGAAAAGCAAGGGCAACTCACCTGACAGCGCTTCAGGCTCTGCTTCAGAGACTGCTTCAGAGACTGTTTCAGAGACTGCTTCCCGGGCTGCTTCGAATACTTCTTCAGACACTTCTTCAGGCACTTCATCCAAGGCACCTTCCGACGAATGATGCATTCTCTTTCCCGCCGCCAGCAGGGGCTGATCATGACCGCCGGCGGCGCGCTGATCATTTCTCCCGACGCCCTCATGGTCAAGTTGATTGGCCTTCCCGACTACGATGTCCTGCTCTGGCGCGGCCTGCTTACCGCGCTGGGCTTTGCCGCGATTGTATGGCTGCGCAAGGGGCGCGGTTTCTGGCAGTCCTATCGCCGCTGTGGCTGGACCGGGGTGGGCGTGGCATGCTTTTTTGCCATTTCTACCTGCGGTTTTGTGCTGGGTAACCAGTACACCAAGGGCGGCAACGTGCTGATGATTCTGGCCGGCGCGCCGTTGATGGCGGCACTGCTGTCCCGGGTGTTTCTGCACGAACGCCTGCCATGGCGCACCTGGGCGGCGATTTTCGCCTGCATGATCGGCATTGCCATGATCGTGCTCGACGACGCCGGCGTGGGGTCCTGGGTGGGCAACGGTTTTGCGCTGATGGCGGCCACGGCCATGGGCTGTAATTTTACCCTGGCGCGAACTCGCTCGGGCGTGGACATGAGCCCGATGCTGGCGCTCGCCGGGCTGATTGTGGCGGCGATTGCCTTTATCGCCAGCGGTTTTGGCGCCGGCCTGACCGCACCGCCGACCATGAGCTGGGTGTGGCTGGTGGTGCTTTGCCTGGGGATTCTGCCGCTGGGCTTTACCTTTATCCAGCGCGGCCCGCTGTACCTGCCCGCCGCCGAGGTGGGGCTTTTGATGTTGGCCGAAGTGGTAGTCGGCACGGTCTGGGTATGGCTGATTCTGGACGAGGAGCCGGCGCCCATGGCACTGGCCGGTGGCGCCTTGGTGATTGGCACGCTGGTGGGCAAAGGGCTTTACGAGCGTCGTCTGGAAATGCGCCAGCGGCGCAAACTTCACGCCGACTAGGCATGCACGCCGTTTGCTATGCAGGTAGAATGCGCCGCCCTGCATTAACTTCCAACCGTGGGACTGATCAATGATCGAGTCGTTCAAGCACAACTGGCTTTCCAACCTGAAGGCCGACACGCTGTCGGGGATCGTGGTGGCGCTGGCACTGATTCCCGAGGCCATCGCCTTCTCCATTATTGCCGGCGTTGATCCCAAGATCGGGCTGTACGCGTCTTTTGCCATCTGTGTGATTATCGCCTTTACCGGCGGCCGGCCGGGGATGATTTCGGCGGCTACCGGGGCCATGGCGCTATTGATGGTCACGCTGGTCAAGGAGCACGGGCTCGAATATCTGCTCGCCGCGACGCTTTTAACCGGCGTGCTGCAAATTGTGGCCGGTTATCTACGCCTGGCCGACCTGATGCGCTTTGTCTCGCGCTCGGTGGTCACGGGGTTTGTCAACGCGCTGGCGATTCTGATTTTCATGGCCCAGTTGCCCGAACTGACCAACGTGACCTGGCACGTTTACGCCATGACCGCCGCGGGGCTTGGCATCATCTATGGCTTTCCCTATCTGCCGAAGATTGGCAAGACGGTACCGTCGCCGCTGGTGTGCATTCTGGTGCTCACGGCGGTTTATCTGGCCACGGGTATGGAGATTCGTACCGTGGGCGACATGGGCGAGCTGCCCGACAGCCTGCCGATCTTCCTGTGGCCGGATGTGCCGCTGAATCTGGAAACGCTCAAGATCATCTTCCCCTACTCGCTGATGCTGGCCGTGGTGGGGCTTTTGGAATCGATGATGACCGCGACCATCGTGGATGATTTGACCGATACCTCAAGCAACAAGAACCGCGAGTGCAAGGGCCAGGGGATGGCCAACATCGGCGCCGGGCTGCTGGGCGGCATGGCCGGCTGCGCGATGATCGGCCAGTCGGTGATCAACGTGAAATCCGGCGGGCGTAATCGCACGTCAACGCTGGTGGCCGGTGTCGGGTTGTTGGTGCTGGTGGTATTCCTGTCGGACTGGGTGTCGCTGATTCCCATGGCTGCCCTGGTCGCCGTGATGATCATGGTGTCCATCGGTACGTTCAGCTGGGAGTCGATCCGTGATCTGAAAAAACTCCCCATGAGCACCAACATGGTGATGCTCGCCACCGTGGCGGTGACGGTTAGCACCCATAATCTGGCGCTGGGCGTGTTTGTCGGCGTGTTGCTGGCAGCGATGAACTTTGCCAACAAGGTCGGCAACATCCTTTATATTGGTTCTCATGAAGCAGAAAACGACAAGGCGCGCGAATATCAGGTGGTCGGCCAGGTGTTTTTTGCCTCCTGCAAGCGCTTTGGCGAAGCGTTTGACTTCAAGGAGAGCGTCGATGAAGTCACCATTGACCTGTCCCGGGCGCATTTCTGGGATATCAGTGCCGTCGAAGCCCTTGACCGCGTGGTGATCAAGTTCCGCCGTGAAGGCACCGAGGTACAACTGGTCGGCCTGAACGAAGCCAGCGCGACCATTGTTGACCGCCATGCGATTCACAATGATGCTGAAGCCGTGGAAAAACTCATGGGCTAGGGTTTGTCCGAAAAGTCGTCGAGCGTAGGTCAGGCAAGGCGAAAAACAGCGAAAAAGCGCAGTTTACAGTGTGTAAATGAGCATTTTGAGCTGGTTTTTAACACAGCATGGGCAAGCG
>NZ_JAKDUR010000029.1 GCF_030457605.1 Halomonas sp. | reverse complement strand
TAGCGCGAGGTGGTATCCAGCCGCGAGTGACGCGCGCTTTCGGCCAGATAATGCAGGTTGATGCCGGCCTGTGCCTGATGGGTGATGGCAGTATGGCGCAGCCAGTGAGGAGTTGCCCGGCATAATGCCTGTACGTGTGCCGGCTCACCGCCTTCGGCCTCAAGTGCCACGGCCGCGTGCTGGAACGCCTGACGTATCAGCCGGTAAAGCTGGTTATCGCCAATCTTGCGCTGTCCGTCCAGCGCACGGATCAGTGGCGTGGCTTCACTGTGTTCGGGTAGCGCAGAAAGCCCAAGGGCGTCTCGCCACTGGCTCAGGCAGTCAAGAAAGTCATCCGGTACCGGGACGTCAGCGAGCTTGCCGCCCTTGCCTACCACCCGCCACCAGGCGCGTCCTTCCCGATTAAAAAAGTCGCCCATGTTCGCCGCGGCCATTTCGCTAACGCGCGGAGCCAGCAGATAAGCAAAGCCAAACACAAAGCACAGTCGTGCCCGCTCGTATCGCGCCCGCGACGTGGTGTCTTCATCCTGTGGCCGGTTAAGCCACTGCCAGAACCAACTCCAGAGATCGCTTTCCAGGTAGCGCTCGATTCGCGTTTGCTGATTGTTTAACCGGCGCGATTTGTCGCGCATCAGCCGAAACGGGTTGTGCCTGACCCACCCCGCCTCCACCAGCCAGCTGAACAGCCCCTGCAAAATCACCAGCGCTTGCCGGCGGCTGGCCGGCGACAGTGCCCCGCGAAACGGCCG
This sequence comes from Halomonas sp., assembly GCF_030457605.1. Taxonomy (GTDB): domain Bacteria; phylum Pseudomonadota; class Gammaproteobacteria; order Pseudomonadales; family Halomonadaceae; genus Vreelandella. The sequence goes on along the minus strand of NZ_JAKDUR010000029.1, from coordinate 26,293 downwards.
CCAGTCAGGGTGCCCTTCAGGCCGGGTCGGCCCGACCCAGGAGGCCGGCGGGCTCGCCAGAAACGCTTCGAAACGGCGCAGCGCGTCGCGGTTAACGTCATTCAGGCGGGCGCCCTGCTCTTCAAGCCACAGCAGCAGGCGCTTCGCCTCGCGCCGATAAGCGCGCAGTGTTTGTGGGCTGTGCTGATATTCGGCCAGCCATTGGGCGACGGCATCAACATCGCTTTCGGCCTGAATACGTATACTGGAAGGCAAGACGTCATCACGTCTTGCGGGTACTTTGCGTGCTGACTGAAACGTTAGTTGCGGCATGGGGTGTCCTCCGTGCCTGAGTGTGGCGTTACGTGCTCAAAAATTCAAGATAAGGCGGGTAATCTTGAATTTATTATTTATTGCATAAATAAAATTACGTAGTATGTATTATGTAATAAATTGATTTTTGCCCTTGCTGCGCTGACAATAAGAACACTGGGCAGAAAGAACATTGCTTCAGAGACGCACAGGCACAAATACACAAGGAGTGCGGCATGGCGCGCAGCGGCATACAGTACGCCGACGTTCAGCAGGCGATTGACGAGCTGCTTACGCGGGGCGATTCACCCAGCGTGCAGCGCATTCGCGAGGTACTGGGCACGGGAAGCTTTACTACCATCAGTGAGCATTTCCGCCACTGGCGCGAGGAGCGTGAGAAGAACCGGGACGTGCCCCCGCCCAAGGGGGTGCCCGAGGCAGTAGCCACGCTGGCAGCCGATATGTGGCGCCAGGCACAGGAATTGGCCAATGAGGGGCTGGTTCACTATCGCGAAGAGGCCAACCGCAAGGTGGAAGCGGCGCAGGAAGAAGTGTTGCAGGCCACGAGGGAAGCCGAGAATGCCGCACAGCGCGAGCGCGCCCTTGCCGAGCACCTGCACCACCGCGAGGAGCGCATGGAAGCCCTTGGTGCGCAGCTGGCCGACAGCCAGACGCAGCAAAGTGCCCTGCTGGTGCGCTGTGAAAGTGCGGAACAGGACAGTGCGGCATGGGCGAAAAACAACGCGACGCTGAAAGCGCGACTTGAGCAGCAGGCCAGTGAATATGCCCGGCAGCGTGAGGCCGAACGCGAGACGTTTGATCAGCAGCTGGCCGAAGAGCAACAGCGCAATGAAGCCACCGAGGGCAAGTTGTTGGCCCTGCTGGATAGCGTGCGCCAGGAGCGTGCCGATGACGACAAGGCGCAGCGTAAGCGTACCCAACAGCTGCAGGCACGCCTTGAATCAGCCAGCGAAGAAAGCCGGGGAATCCGGCGTGAGCTCAAGGCCGCAGAAGAGACTCAGGCGCAATGGCAGCGCCGCTGCGAGCAGGCAGAAAGCGAAGCACGCGCTCAGCACGAGACTGTCTTGCAGCACCGCCGCGAGGCAGAAACCCTGCACGAACGGCTGCTTCGCGCCGAGCGCACGCTTGAAATCGAGCGCGAACAGCGGGCTCAGGAAACCGACTGGCAGGTCAGCCTGAATCAGCGCCTGGACGCGCTGCAACAGCAAGTGGCAACGTTGCCCGCCACAACGAATGAGGAAGATGACGAGCCGGCGAAATAACCGTTAGACAGCTAGCCCAAAACGTAAAATGCCCCGCTGAAGAGCGGGGCGCAGGATTAATACGTATGAAGCTAATGCTCGGCGTTACTGATAGTAGGCGTTGGTGGTATCGGTGTGGTCAGTGACATCGCGGATGCCGCCAAGCTCGGGGATGCGCTCCATCAGGGTGCGCTCGACACCGTGCTTGAGCGTGATATCTACCGCCGCGCAGCCCTGGCAGCCGCCGCCGAAGGAGAGCACAGCGACGTTTTCATCGGCGAGCTCGACCAGCCCGACTTCACCGCCATGGGCGGCAAGCCCCGGGTTGATCTCGCTGTAAAGCACGTAGTTGACGCGGTCTTCCAGCGGGCTATCTGCGTTGACCTTGGGCATCTTGGCGTTGGGCGCCTTGATGGTCAGCTGACCGCCCATGCGGTCGGCGTTGAAGTCCACCACGGCTTCTTCCAGAAACGCGATGCTGTTCTTGTCGAGCAGCACATCGATCTTGTCCAGCGCAAGTCGTTCGTCGGTGGGCTCTTCTTCCCCCGGCCGGCAGTAAGCCAGGCAGGTTTCCGCGTAGGGCGTCCCCGGCTGCGTAATGAAAATACGCACGGCAATGCCCTCAACGTCCTGCTTTTCCAGCAGCTCAGCCAGGTAATCCTGTGCGCTGGGGGTAATTTCGATGCCTTGCTTTTCTTTGTCAGCACCATCCTGTTGTGTCTGGATGTCCTGTTCTTCGGCGGTTGTGCTCATGGGGACTCTACTCCTGCCGTGGCAGCGATGCTGCTGCACACTGCGAAAATTGGTTACCGTTATGGTAAGCAAAACCGGTCGCTGACACAATCCTGAGCGTTTTACTCGGCTTTGGGCGGAAGCTGCGTCGGGGGACTCACTTTGGTATTATACGCCTCCGTTTGCCGCGCGCGCTCACACCAGCGGCAGCGTAACAGGATAATAATTTTCCCTTTTGACGGTAACGCTGGAGAACTTTCTTCGCTATGGCTGCTAGTGCTTTGACCGCGACTCTGAATGAGCGCCTTGCCCAACGTATCCTGATCCTCGACGGTGGCATGGGCACCATGCTGCAAAATGCGCAGTTAAGCGAAGCAGAGTTTCGGGGCGAACGCTTCAGCGACTGGCCAAGCGATGTCAAAGGCAATAACGACCTGCTGGTGCTGACCTGCCCCGATGTTGTCACACGCATTCACCGCGATTACCTGGAAGCCGGCGCGGACATCATCGAGACCAACACCTTCAACAGCACCCGGCTCTCCCAGTCGGACTACGGCATGGAAGCGCTGGTTGGCGAGATCAACTTCGAAGCGGCAAGGCTGGCGCGGGAAGTGTGCGACGCTGTGGCCGAAGAGACCGACGTGCCGCGCTACGTGGCTGGCGTGCTCGGCCCGACCTCGCGTACCGCATCGCTGTCGCCGGATGTTAACGACCCTTCCAAGCGCAACGTGACCTTTGACGCGCTGCGCGAGAACTATCTCGAAGCGGCCACGGCTCTGGTGGAAGGCGGCGCTGACCTGATCCTGATCGAAACCATTTTCGATACGCTCAACGCCAAGGCGGCCATCTACGCGCTGGAAGAGATGTTTGAGGCGCGCGGTGAGCGCATGCCGGTGATGATCTCGGGCACTATTACCGACGCCTCCGGGCGCACGCTTTCCGGCCAGACCACCGAGGCGTTCTGGAACTCCGTACGTCATGCCAGCCCGCTTTCCGTGGGGCTTAACTGCGCACTGGGCGCCAAAGAGCTGCGGCCTTATCTGGCCGAGCTTGCCGACAAGGCCGATACCTTCGTCTCCGCGCACCCCAACGCCGGCTTGCCCAACGAGTTTGGCGAATACGACCAGACGGCGGAAGAAATGTCCGCCATTGTGGCCGAGTTCGCCGAGAGCGGACTGGTCAACATCATCGGCGGCTGCTGTGGCTCGGCCCCCGAGCACATCCGCATGATCGCCGAGGCGGTGGCCGATATGCCGCCGCGTGAGGTGCCTACGCGCCCCGCTGCCTGCCGGCTGTCAGGCCTTGAGCCGTTCAATATCGAGACCGACTCGCTGTTCGTCAACGTCGGCGAGCGCACCAACGTCACCGGCTCGGCGCGCTTCAAGCGGCTGATCAAGGAAGAGGATTACACCACGGCGCTGGAAGTGGCGCTTGAGCAGGTCGAAAATGGCGCTCAGGTCATCGACATCAACATGGACGAAGGCATGTTGGAGTCCCGGGATGCCATGGTGCGTTTTCTTAACCTGATTGCCGGCGAGCCGGATATCGCCCGGGTGCCGATCATGGTGGATTCCTCGAAGTGGGAGATCATCGAGGCCGGACTGCAGTGCATTCAGGGCAAGGCGGTGGTCAACTCCATCTCGCTCAAGGAAGGCGAAGCGGCGTTTCGCGAGCAGGCTACCAAATGCCGGCGCTTTGGCGCGGCCATTGTGGTCATGGCCTTTGATGAAGAAGGCCAAGCCGATACCTTTGCCCGCAAAACCGAGATCTGCCAGCGCGCCTATCGCCTGCTGGTTGATGACATCGGCTTTCCCGCCGAAGACATCATTTTCGACCCCAACATCTTTGCCATTGCCACCGGCATTGAAGAGCACAACAACTACGCGGTGGATTTTATTCAGGCCGCCGAGTGGATCCGCGCCAACCTGCCCCACGCCATGCTTTCCGGCGGCGTTTCCAACGTGTCATTCTCGTTTCGCGGCAACAACCCGGTGCGCGAGGCCATCCACTCGGTATTCCTCTACCACGCGGTACGTGCCGGCCTGACCATGGGTATCGTCAACGCCGGGCAACTGGGTGTGTACGACGACCTGAATGCAGAGCTGCGCGATGCCGTGGAAGACGTGGTGCTCAACCGCCGTGACGATGCCACCGAGCGCTTGCTGGACATCGCCGAAACGTACAAGAACGAAGCGGCTGGCGGTGGCCCCAAAAAGGAAGACCTGGAGTGGCGCGAATACGCTGTGGAAAAGCGCATCGAGCACGCGCTGGTCAAGGGCATTACCAGCTACATCATTGACGACACCGAGGAAGCCCGCCAGAAGCTGCCCCGCCCCATCGAGGTGATCGAAGGCCCGCTGATGGACGGCATGAACGTGGTGGGCGACCTGTTCGGTGCGGGCAAGATGTTTCTGCCCCAGGTGGTCAAGTCTGCCCGGGTGATGAAGCAGGCCGTCGGGCACCTGCTGCCCTATATCGAAGCGGAGAAGGACGAAACCACCCAGGCCAAGGGCAAGATCGTCATGGCCACGGTGAAGGGTGATGTTCACGACATTGGCAAGAACATCGTCGGCGTCGTGCTGCAGTGTAATAACTACGAAGTGATCGACCTTGGCGTGATGGTGCCGGCGGCGAAAATCCTGCAGACCGCGATTGATGAAAACGCTGACATTATCGGCCTTTCCGGGCTGATTACGCCATCACTGGATGAAATGGTCAGCGTAGCCAGGGAAATGCAGCGCCAGGAATTCGAGCTGCCGCTGCTGATTGGTGGTGCCACCACGTCCAAGGCACATACTGCGGTGAAAATCGACCCGCAGTATAAAAATCCGGTGATTTACGTGACCGATGCGTCCCGGGCGGTAGGCGTTGCCAGCCGGCTGTTGGCCGCCGATGCCAAAGCGGACTACGTGGCCGAGATCAGCGCCGAGTACGACAAGGTACGCGAGCGCAACGCCAAGCGCCGCCCCAAAGCTGCCGACCTGACCTACGAGCAGGCGCGCAAGCGGCGCTTCCGTACCGACTGGGAGGCCTATACTCCGCCGGTGCCCAACACTCAGGGGCTGATCACGTTTGACGATTACGACCTCGAAGCGATTATCGACTTCATCGACTGGACGCCGTTTTTCATGAGTTGGCAGCTGGCCGGCAAGTATCCAAAAATTCTTGACGACAAGGTTGTGGGTGAAGCGGCGCGCAACCTGTTTGCCGATGCCAGGGCCATGCTCAAAAAGATGGTCGAGGAAAAGCGCATTCAGGCGCGGGGTGTGATCGGCATGTGGCCAGCCAACAGCGTGGATGACGACGTGATCGAAATCTATCGTGACGAGACCCGCAGCGAAGTTGTCGAGCGGCTTTATCATATTCGCCAGCAGACCACCAAGGGCCGCGACGGGCTGTGCTATAGCCTGGCGGATTTTGTGGCACCGAAAGACACCGGCAAGCTGGACTGGATCGGCGGTTTTGCAGTGACCACCGGCCACGGCGTTCACGAACTCAGCCAGGCCTACAAGGACGCCGGTGATGACTATAACGCCATCATGGTGCAGGCGCTGACCGACCGCATGGCCGAGGCCTTTGCCGAGCTTTTACACGGCCGCGTGCGTAAAGAGTTCTGGGGCTATGTGCCCGAGGAAACGCTGGATAATACCGAGCTGATCGCGGAAAAGTATCAGGGCATCCGCCCGGCACCGGGTTATCCGGCCTGTCCCGATCACACCGAAAAAACCAGGCTATTCGAGCTGCTCGATACAACCCGGCAGACCGGCCTTGAGCTGACCGAGAACTTTGCCATGTGGCCGGCAGCCGCCGTTGCTGGCTGGTATTTTTCTCACCCGCAGTCGAAGTACTTTTCCACCGGCAAAATCACCCGCGACCAGGTCGAAGCGCTGGCCGAGCGCAAGGATCGCCCGCTCGACGACATGGAGCGCTGGTTGTCGCCGGTGCTTTCTTACGACCCGAGCTAGCGCGTGACGCTTTTCGCTCCACGCCGTCTCAAGGTCATGCGTCTGGCGCTGCCGGTGATGCTTGGCATGCTGTCGCAAAGCGTGCTCAACCTGATCGACGCCGCACTGGTGGGCTCACTGGGCGAGGTGGCGCTTGCCGGCGTGGGCGTGGGCGGCTATGCCATGTTCATGATGACCGCGCTGGTATTCGGCCTGTCGTCGGCGGTGCAGTCGCAAACGGCACGTCAGCTGGGCGCTGATGCCGAAGCACCGGCCAGCCCGCTCAATGCGGGGCTGGTGCTTGCCGTGGCGGTTGCACTACCGCTGACGTTATTCGCCTGGTGGCAGGCACCCAGACTGATCGGGCTGATTACTCAAACACCCGATGTGCGCGCACTGGCCGTCACCTATTTCCGCTGGCGTGTGGTCGCGCTGGTCGCTGTTGCCCTGACGCTATGCCTGCGCGGCTATTGGAACGGCCGACAGCAAACCGGCATGTACCTGCGGATTATCCTCTGCGTCCATGGATTTAACGTTTTGGTCAGCATGGGGCTGATTTTCGGCCTGGCCGGGCTGCCCGAAATGGGCGCTGCGGGTGCCGGTGCCGGCACTGCCCTGTCGCTGTTTCTGGGGCTTTTGCTGTGGCTGGCGGTGAGCCTCAAAGGCGCGCTGGGTCACGGATTTTTAACCCGCCGGCCCTCGGCGCACGTTTTCTGGCGCCTGAGTGTGTTGGCGCTCCCTCATTCGTTGCAACAGCTGTGGTTTGCCGCCGGCTATGCGGTGCTGTTCTGGATGCTCAGCCAGATTAATACCCAAAGCGTGGCCGTGGGCCACGTGCTGATCAATCTTTCACTATTGCTGGTGCTGCCCGGTGTGGGGCTGGGCGTGGCTGCCATGAGCCTGGTAGGCGATGCCTTGGGGCGCGATGCCTACCGCGATGCCCATCGCTGGGGGCTGGATGCTTTGCGCCTCGCCTGGTTGTTGCTGGCCACGCTGGCGCTGCCCATGCTGGTGTTTCCGCAGCCGATACTCGGGCTTTTTCTTGCCGATGATGCGTTGGTGGAGCTGGGTTCCCTGCCACTGCGGCTGACGGGCGCGATGATCGTCCTCGACGCCGCTGCGCTGGTGCTGGCCCAGGCGCTGATGGGCGCCGGGGCCCAGCGTACGGTAATGGCGCTGACGCTTTCCATGCAGTGGCTGGTGTTTCTGCCCGTTGCGTGGTGGGTTGGTGTGGTTGGTGGCTACGGGCTGCTGGGGATCTGGCTGGTGCAGCTGGGGTATCGGGTGCTCAACTCGCTGGGCTTTTTGTGGGTATGGCAGCGACGCCGGTGGGCAGAAACCGGCGTCAACAGGGCTAAAACTTCGTAAAAAAACCGAGCAGACACTAGCCACGGCGCTTTTGCTGGCGCTCGCGGTTATTGGTTTTGGCACGGGCACTTTTGCGCAGCATGACCCAGGTGGCACCCAAACCACCGTCGGACGGCTGTGCCGAGACGTAAGCCTGCACCTGCTCGAACTGGGCAAGCCACTTGGCCAGATACGAGCGCAGCACGTTGGCGGGGCTGTCTATTTCACGCCCGCGGCCGTGAACAATCAGCACCGAGCGCAAGTCGTGCGCCCAGGCATCTTCCATAAACGCAAACAGCATGCGCCGGCATTCGGCCAGCGGGCGACGCAGTAAATGCAGCTGCGCTTGAATCGGGTAACCACCGTGCTTGAGTTTGTCGGCCACGCCCTGCTGTATGCCGTCACGGCGAAACGCCATTGGGTCGATGGGGGGTAGCAAGTCAACAAAATCGTCCGAGAGAAAATTGCGTTCGTCGGTGCTTTCCTCGGCGGCAGCGCGTCTGGCCTGCCAGGCATCGGTTGAGGCCGGCGGCTTTTTCCCCGGGTCGGCGCGGTTGTCTCGCTTAAGCGGGGTAACATCGCCTATCATCGCCTCGAAGCCCACTTCATCGCGCAGTGACTGGTTCATGTTCATTCCTCCGGCTGACGGCAAATGAGTTCTCGTATCCTAGCAAAACCCGAAAGCAGGCTTAAGCGCGGCGTGAAACGATGCATCATGCTGGCCGGTATTGTGTTGCTGGCCGTGGCCACCTGGCTATGGTTTACCATGCTGAGCCCCTGGCATTACCAGCGTCCGCCAGCCCTTGCGCCCATCGCGGATGGCCCACATCAGGTGTTTGTCTACGGCACGTTGCGTTATGCGCTGGTTCGTTACCTGGTCATGGGTACGTCGGGCAGCCCCGCAGCGGCCACGCTTGGTGGCTACCGGCGCTGCGGGCTGAATATTGCGCCAATAAAAGAGCCCGTTGCTATCACTCAGCCGCCACCGGACAGCGAGATCAACGGGTTGGTGCTTGAAGTGTCCGCTGTCGAACTCGCCCGCCTTGATCGCTATGAGCGGCTGGGCGTGCGCTATACGCGCCGCCGGATCACGCTGCAGGATGATACTCGTGCCTGGGTGTACCGGCGGTTAGCGTCAAAAGCACCGGCCGGAGAAGCCATCGGCTGCCCGGGCTCTGATACCATTGATCGCCCTGATTGATTTTCGACACTGACGCTCACCAAGGACCCTCCAGATGAGTACCGAACTGCCGTATATTCTCGTGTTGTATTACTCCCGCTCCGGGGCGACAGCCACCATGGCGCGTCAGGTGGTCAAGGGGATTGAAAGCATTCCCGGTATTGAGGCGCGCCTGCGCACCGTGCCGCCGGTATCGCCCACCTGTGAAGCCGTAGCGCCGGAGATTCCCGAGGAAGGCGCGGTATACGTTAATCATGACGATTTGCGTCACGCCAGTGGCCTGGTACTGGGCAGCCCCACGCGCTTTGGCAATATGGCTGCACCGCTCAAGTATTTTCTGGATACCACCAGCGGGCTGTGGCTGAACGGCGCAATGATCGACAAGCCCGCCAGTGCGTTTACCTCCACGGCCAGCCTGCATGGCGGCCAGGAAACCACGCTGGTTTCCATGCTGTTGCCGCTTTTGCACCACGGCATGGTGTATGCGGGTATTCCCTACAGCGAAACGGCGCTTTTGGAAACCCGGGGCGGCGGCACGCCTTACGGGGCCAGCCACGTAGCCGGTGCGCGCAGTGATCGCCCCGTTGATGAGCACGAGCGTGAGCTGTGCATGGCCCAGGGCAAGCGTATCGCCCGGCTGGGCCTTGCCCTTCACGCCATGCGGGAGGCGAACTGATGCGTCAATGGTTGGAAGAAGTGGAACGCAAATATGGCCTGGCGTCACTAACCCGGCGTTCTCGTCAGCTGGTCGTGGCAAGTTTTATCCTGCTGTTGATAATGATGATTTATCGTGGATTGCTCATTCAGGGCGATGCGGGATTCAACTGGCGCCCGGTGGTGGCTTTTGTGCTGCCATTGGTGTTGTTCCTGCCATCCGTTCTTGGCAAACGTCCGCGCGGGCATGCCTGGCTTGCATTCGTCAGCCTGCTGTATTTCATGCAGGGCGTCATGGTGGCCACATTGCCGGAACAGCATATCCGGGGCATGCTTGAAGCCGGCGTGTCGCTGGCGCTTTTTGCCGGTTGTATGGGCTATGCACGTTTTCGGAGCCGGTTATTGCGCGAGCGGGCTAGTGCCGGATAGGGATGCCACTTTTGATGTCTTCAAGTGCCAGGCGCATTAGGCTATGGTGAAATAGCGAAGCGCCTTGGCGGAAAAGGCGTTTCGCCATGACAGACCGGCCAAACAGTTCATGCCATGACAAGCCGTATCAACGATGAGGGAGACACCGAATGCGTATAATCAAAGCCAGCCTGAGTGCCGCTACCTGTGCGGCCATGCTCACTGCCAGCATGACTGCCACCGCCGTTGAGCCCGAGGATGCGATTCACTATCGCCAGTCGGCGCTGGGCGTAATGGGATGGCACTTCGGGCCGATGGCCGATATGGCCAAGGGTGATATTGACTACGATGCCGATGCCTTCGCTCGCCACGCAAAAAATGTCGGCGACATGGCGCGCATGCCCTGGGAAGGCTTTATCGAAGGCAGCTACCAGGGTGATGGTCATGGTGTTGATACCGATGCGCTGGCAAAAATTGCCGATAATCCCGATGATTTTGAGAAAAAGCAGCAAGCCCTGATAGATGAGGCGCAAACGCTGGCTGAAGTCGCACAGGAAGGAGACTTCAGGACGGCTCGTGCCCAGCTGTCGAAAGTGGGTAAAACCTGCAAGAGTTGCCACGATGACTACCGTGCGGAATAGCAACGGCATCGGCGGGTAATCTGGCAGCATGGGAACGGGAAGCGTGGCGCTTCCCGTTTTCTATCCGGCTTCTCGCACAGCGTGTTACCAGTACCACCAGAGCAGGCTCACCGCGCAGGCGCAGGCCATGATCAAAAGCGCGCGCCATAGCGGTGTGCAGGGCGTTTCACGGCTGGTATCGGCATCCAGTGGAGGACCGGGCAGCCGCTTGTTGCCGGTTATCATGGCGCCGACAAGCTTTTCGCCCATCAGCCTGTGTGCCACGATCGCAGCAAGGTGTAGGCCGATAAGCACCCACAGCAACGTGCTGTTATAGCGATGTAGCGTCAGCAGTGTTTTGCTGACATCTTCGCCCAGCGTGGCGTAAAGCGGCGCTTCAAAAAAAATATCGTCGCTCAGGAACAGGCCGCTAACGCCCTGAAACGTGAGTGAGAGCAGCATGACCAACACCATCCAGCCGCCTATCGGATTATGTCCTGCATAGGGCTTTGGTTGGCGCCGTGCAAGGCTGATGGCGTAGGAAAACGATACGCCGGGAGACGCCAGAAAGGTGGTGAAACGGGCAAAAAAGCTGCCGAAAAAGCCCCATAGCCAGCGAAAGCTCAGTAATCCCAGCGCAATGTAGCCGGCTTTGGCATGCACTTCAGCCGGAAATAAAAACGGTTCTCCTTCGGTTTTCATGGTGTAAAACGAGACCAGCACCGAGACTACCAGTGCCCAATGAAAAAGACGCACATATGCGTCCCAGACATGGATATGTTTCATCGCGTTTCCTTGCTTCAACCTTTGGTATGTCGTTATAGCAGTTTCGCATTTATTCAGTCTTTCTCATAGAATGTTACAGGGTTAAGCATCACGATGGCAGTTGTTCTCACTGCCCATAAAGGAGCAACGAGTGAAGGAGTGGAATGAGTGATTAGCCAGATGTGGCGCGAAGCGGGCCAGCAAACGTTGCCGGTCATGTTTGGATATCTACCGCTGGGTGCTGCGTTCGGCATTGTGGCGATCGAAGTAGGTATTCCCTGGTACGCTGCCGCTGCGATGTCGTTGATTATTTATGCAGGTGCCGGGCAGTTTCTGGCAACCACACTGCTGGCCGCGGGAGCCGGGCTGACTGAAGTCGCTGTAGCGACGGTAATGCTTAATTCGCGCCATGTGTTTTATGGCCTGTCATTGTTGAAGCGCTTTCAGGGCGCAGGCTGGCGCAAGCCCTACATGATTTTTGCCCTGACCGATGAAACCTACTCGCTTTTGACCAGCCAGTCGGCATATTCCCATACGCTGGGTTTTCGGGTCAGCCTGTTGAATCAGCTGTGGTGGTGTACCGGTACGCTGATCGGTATTGCCGTAGGCAGCGCGCAGCTGTTCAACAGCCAGGGAATCGAGTTTGCCCTGACCGCACTTTTCATTGTCCTGACACTGGAACAGGCGAGACGCTTGAAACAATCACTGCCCTTCCTGATCGCCCTGGTGACCGGCCTTGGCGCCCTGTTTTTGTTGCCGGAACGGCATTTGCTGCTGGGTGCTATCGGCAGCGCCAGTCTGTTATTGCTGGTGCACTATCGTTTCTATCAACGTCGCGGGGATCATCATGCTGTCTGATCCGATCTGGCAACTTATTCTGGTGTGTGCCCTGGCGACATTTGCCACACGGCTGCTGCCGTTCGTGGCACTGTCACGTCAGGCCGACCATCCGCTGATCCTGCATCTGGGCCGCTATCTACCACCCGCCGTCATGCTGATTCTGGTGATTTATGCCCTACGCGATTTTACGCCCCTGATGCCCGACTGGCGGCTTAATATGGGCGATGACGGCCTGCCGATGCTGGTGGCATCAATCATGGTAGCCGGCATGCATTTGTGGCGGCGCAACGCCCTGCTTTCGATCATGCTGGGCACCGGCGCGTATATGCTCATGGTGCAGCTGGGCTGGTCCGGCTAAACGGTTGAGCTTTGACGTTATACCAGCCAACATGGTTTTTAAACATCCAAGAGAGAAGCACAATGACACGCAACATAGCTGATATCCGGCGTGACTATGAAGGTGGCCGTCTCGATGAATCGCAAACCCCCGAAGAGCCTTTTGCGCTGTTTGATGAGTGGCTGACACTGGCGCTGGAAAGCGAGGGGCAAGACGGTAATGCCATGACGCTGGCCACGGCAGATAGTCAGGGCCGGCCGCATGCGCGTGTCGTGCTGTTGAAAGGGTTCGATGACGACGGCATGGTGTTCTACACCAACTACCATAGCCATAAGGGCAGCGAGCTCAATAACGTGCCTTATGCCGCGCTGACGTTCTGGTGGCCTTCGGTGGCTCGCCAGGTACGTATTGAAGGCAGCGTTGAGCAGGTTCACCCTACCGAGTCGGACAGCTACTTTGATAGCCGCCCCCGTAATAGCCAGCTGGGCACATGGATTGCCACGCAAAGCGTGGTTATTCCTGATCGCAACTGGATTGAAGAACGCCAGAAGCGCTTTGAACGTGCTTATGAACAGCAGGATATTCCGCGCCCGCTGCACTGGGGCGGTTACCGGGTGAAGCCCGATATGATCGAATTCTGGCAAGGCCAGCCGAGTCGGTTGCATGACCGCATCCGCTACGAGCGCCGCGATGGCGGCAGCTGGCAGCGCTTTCGTCTGGCACCCTAGCCGCTCACCAGCACGACCGGTGCACCCTGCTTCCCGGGGCTTTGCTCAAGGGCTTTCCAGGCGATGGCGCTGCCATTCACTTTGCGGCTCATTCAATCGCATTACCGCATCAATCACCTGCTCATCCATATTGTAACGGCAGGTGAAGCCCAGATGTTTCATCAATGCCCGCATGGGGTGATTGTCCATCATGATGGTGCCTGCCATCTCGATGATACCGATATGACGGCAGTAGCTGATCATCTTTTGCATCAGCAGGCTGCCGATGCCGAGCCCCTGAAGATCGTCCCGGATAATGATGGAAAACTCCGTGCGCAAATTGTCCGGGTCATTCCACACCCGTACTACCCCCAGCATTTGTTTATCGCCGTCGTCAGGTTGATGTTCGGCAATAAAGGCCATCTGACGGTCATAGTTGATGTGGGACAGAATCGACAAATCGCGCTGTGACAGGTCCGCCTTGTTGTGGAAATAGCGAAACCGAATGCTCTGTTCGGAAAGCTGTCGATGAAACGTGGTAATCAACGGTGCATCTTCGGCACGGATGGGGCGCACTTCGACGTTCCAGTCATTTTTCAGCGTTGTCCATTCTCTAAGTTCCTCGGGGTACGGCATGATCGCAAAGCGTGCCGGTTGACCAAGATCCATGGCAAAATCCAGCGCCACCATACCATCGCGGTTCAACAGCAGCGGATTGAGTTCCAGACCCTGTAGCTCGACCAGATCGGTGGCCATCTGGGATAGCTTGACCAGCAGCTGACAAAGCCGTTGAATATCCCGTTGCGGCTCGGCCGAATGCTCGCGTATCAGGGATGCCGCGTGAGTACGTCCTACCACGTCAACCGCCAGACTCATGTTCAGCGGTGGCAGCGCTACCTGCCGGTCGGCCAGCACGTTAACCTTGTACCCCCCGATGCCAAACACGATAAGCGGCCCGAAAACCGGATCTCGCGTAATCCCCGCACATATCTGCATGGAGTGTTTGCCGCGCTGCATGGGCTGCAGGCAATATTCGCGGATGGCCGAGTCAGGAAATTTCTCGCGAACCTTGTCACCCAGACGAGTTATGCCGTTGGCGACCTGTTCCGGCGTATCCAGATCCTGCAGCAGCCCGGCTGAAATCTTGTGCGGATGCTTGCGATAACGAAATGGCCGACAGTTGCTTTCGTGCACGATTTTCAGTGCTTTACGGCCCTGTATCTGTCCTGCGCTTTCAAGCGCATCTTCCGGGGTGTGTAAATACAGACTGGGAGCCGCAGGGATACCGTATGCTTCAAGAACCCGGGCAGTTTCGGAATGTGTCAGCGTTTGCCGCCCCGCAGCCCTGGCCGCCTTGATCAGCGCATGACAGCGAGCCCGGATAGTGGCGCTGGTCGTAAACGGCAGGCTTGGCGGTGTTTCCTGCAAGAGCAGTTGTACACGCTGGTAATCCACCATGTGCATGAAAGCCTTGACGGCTTTCTCGGGGGATATATAAGTCGGTATACCGGCTTGATTGCACACCTGACGCGCGCTTAGCGCCTCTTTAAGCCCCATCCAGCTGGTCAGCAGGTTGCGCCGGAACTTGTCACGATCGGCAATGATTGCTTGTGCCGTCTCCAGTGAGGGGGCCAGCCGGGTCGCCGCGTGAACCAGCAGTACTGCATCCACGTTAGGGTCGGCACTGACGATGGATAATGCTTCAACCAGGCGTTGGGGCGTTGCGTTGCCGCTGAGATCCACCGGGTTTTCACCGGGTTTGCTGATATCCAGACCGTGACGGTCAAGCGCATGCTGGGTATCCACGCTGAACCGGGCCAGCTTGCCGCCGGCGCTGACCAGCTTATCGATGGCAAGCATGGCGGGGCCCAGCCCGTTGGAAACCACGGCCAAACGATCGCCCTTCAGCGGGCGCATGCGAGAGAGTGTTTCCAGCGCATCCAGCAGCTCGTCGGAGTCATCGACGCGCACCACGCCGGCGCGTGAGAATGCCGCATCGAAAACCATATCGCGGTAAGCAACGCCCGGGGTACTCGGCTGTGCGGTGAGTTCCGATGCGGATGTACGCCCGCTTTTGATCGCCACTACCAGGTGGTTGCGCGAGGCATCCCGCAGCGCGGTCATGAAATGCTGCGCATCAAGGATATGTTCCAGGTGCAGCAGAATCGCCTGTGCCGGCGAATACTGGTTGATGTAGTCGAGCACGTCAGGCAGCAGCACATCGACACTGTTGCCCACTGTGACTAGATGGGAAAATCCGACGTCGCGCCCCGCTGCCCAATCGATCATGGCGTTGGCCAGCATGCCGGACTGGCCCAGGTAGGCAACGCGCCCCGCCTTGACCGGCTGGCTGGCGTAGGAAGCGTTGAGCTTTTTGCCCGGCACAATCACGCCCATACATTCAGGACCCAATAGGCGGATACCGGAGCCACGTGCGGCTTTAAGCATGCGCTCCTTTATGGAACCCTGGCTATCGCTGTCGCGATCCAGATGGGCACCGCCAGAAAGGACCAGTGCCGCTTTGATTCCCGACTCGCCAAGCGATTTAATCAGGGCGGGAACGCCTTCAATCGTCGTACACACGACGGCTAAATCGGGTATTTCCGGTAGCTCGCGCACTCGAGACACGCAGGTCGCGTTAAAAACAGTCGCATAGCCGCGGCGATTAACCGCCCAGAGTTTGCCCCTGAAACCGCCTTCCTGGATATTGCGCAGTACCAGCCCACCGAGGGATTCAGGCTTTTCCGAGGCGCCAATGACGGCAATCGACGACGGTTGTAAAAAATGGTGCAGAAACTGTGTGCTCACCTGCTGCCTCCCTCGGCAATATTGCTTGCAACGGCGTGACCTGAAGGATTCATCTTGAAGGTGGTTCGCCATGCCGGAGTTTTTCCGGCCGGGTTACGACCTATGGGCACTGTCACACATACCGGCTTTTTGATTAAGGTATCTTTAGTCATGACGGAGCGCCAGATGATCACTTCCTTTATTACCCACCCTTTTTGTGGCTTGCACCATATGGGGCCGCAGCACCCTGAGAGTCCTCAGCGGCTTGAAGCGATTAGCGCGCGTTTGTCCCTTGCGGGATTATTACAGCAGACCATGCAGGCAGATGCCAAAGAAGCGCTCGAGGAAGATCTGGCCCGGGTACATCCCAGCGGACATTTAAAGGCCTTGAAGGATTGCGTCCCCCATCAGGATATCGTGATGCTCAATGACGATACGCTGATGAATCCGGACAGCCTGAAGGCGGCGAGCATGGCGGCGGGAGCCGCGTTACGCGGTATTGACCAGGTGTTTCGGCATCAGGCGGACAACGTGTTTTGTGCGGTCCGTCCACCTGGGCACCACGCGGAAGCAGCAGGCACCATGGGGTTCTGTTTTTATAATAACGTGGCTATCGCTGCCGCCTATGCTCGCGAGAAGTACGCGGCAAAGCGCATTGCCATTCTGGATTTTGACGTGCACCAGTGCAATGGCACCATCGACATCTTCAAACAGGACTCGGATATCCTGATTTGCACCAGCTTTCAGTCACCTTTCTATCCGTGGCGCTACTTGAGCGATGAGCATCATAATGTGATCAATACGCCGCTTGAAGCGGGCAGTAATGGCAGGATATTTCGTCAGGCGATAGAAGAACAGTGGCTACCGGCACTCCACGCGTTCAAACCCGATCTGGTGTTGTTATCGTCGGGCTTTGACGCCCACCGGGATGATCCCATGTCGGAGATACGCCTCGACGACAGCGATTTTTACTGGGTAACGCGACTGGCAATGGACATTGCCGCACAATATGCCGAGAACCGGTTGGTATCGGTATTGGAAGGCGGCTATCACCTTAAATCACTGGCCAGCGCCACGGCAGCGCATCTTGAAGCACTGTTGGGGCAGCCATTTGAATCGCCAGCCTGGTAAATCTTCAATGCCCACCTTTCGTAGTAAACTTACTGATATGTCTTGTGCCCCTCATATCCTTGCGGCACATTGGATGAAAACAGACAGGCTACTGACCTGCTATTTCCACACCAGCGTTGCTTCAGGTAATAGCCCGACACCTTCGCCTGCGGTTTGATCACACCCAGGAATCACTGCACTGTAAGGTAAGTACCATGACGCTCAGAATCGCTATCAACGGCTTCGGCCGCATCGGCCGCAATATTCTTCGCGCACTGTATGAAAGCGGTTATCGCGAACACATCCAGGTCGTCGCCATCAATGATCTGGGTGACGCGGCCATCAACGCTCATTTGCTGCGTTTCGATACCACTCATGGTTGTTTTTCCAAGCCGGTGGCGCAAGATGACACCGGTCTTGACGTTGCCGGTGATCGTATCGAAATGTTGTCCCAGCGCGACCCCGATACGTTGCCCTGGAAGCGTTTGAACGTGGATCTGGTGATGGAATGTACCGGGCTATTTACCCAGAGGGCCGATGCGGCGCGTCACCTGGAAGCGGGTGCCAGACGCGTATTAATTTCCGCCCCCAGTCCGGATGCCGATGCTACCGTGGTATATGGCGTCAATGAAAAGACGCTGACCGCTGGACACAAAGTGGTATCCAACGCGTCCTGTACGACCAACTGCCTGGCGCCTGTCGCCCAGATCCTCAATGATACGGTGGGCATCGGGAACGGCCTGATGACCACAACGCATGCCTATACCAATGACCAGAACCTGTCTGACGTCTACCATAAAGACCCCTACCGCGCGCGCAGCGCCACCCACTCGATGATTCCTGCCAGGACCGGTGCCGCCGCCGCGGTCAGCCGGGTATTGCCAGAGCTGGCGGGCAAGCTCGACGGATTGGCCGTACGCGTACCAGTGCTCAACGTTTCTCTGGTGGATCTGACCTTTACCGCCGGCCGCGAGACCCGCAAGGTGGAAATCAATGCCATCATGGAGCAAGCGGCAGAAACGTCTCCGATTTTGTCGATCAACGCCCTGCCGCTGGTGTCCATCGACTTCAATCACGATCCCAGCTCCGCCGTTTTCGACACGAATCACACCCGCGTCAACGGCCGTCTGGTAAAGGTCATGGCCTGGTATGACAACGAGTGGGGATTTTCCAACCGCATGCTGGATACCGCACTGGCGATGCAAGCGGCGGGCAACGACGCCGCCTCCTCTCGCGCCGGAACGGACCTCGCTTCCGAACACGACGTGTAGGCGAGTACGCTTGAAAGGAGGCAAGCCCCTCCTGATGCGAGGGTTTATTGCTGAATTTACTCACATTGCTGACTATCATCGACAGCTGAGGTCGCCACTGCCATGTCTACCGCTCCCTTGAACGATACCGTCCGGCGCGTCACCGCACGTATTCGCCACCGCTCCAAAGAGCGGCGTGCTCTTTACGAGCAACGCATGGAAAACCAGCATAGCCTTGGCGTGCACCGCGGCGAACTTTCCTGCGGCAACCTGGCGCATGGTTTTGCCGCCTGCGGGGAGGTCGACAAGGACCGACTCAAGCTGATGAACAGCGCCAATCTGGGTATTGTCTCAGCGTATAACGACATGCTGTCCGCCCATCAGCCATTATCGCCCTTTCCCGAGATCATCAAGGAGGCTGCCCGGGCAATGGGCTCCACCGCGCAGTTCGCCGGCGGCGTGCCGGCCATGTGTGACGGGGTCACTCAGGGGCAGCCGGGGATGGAGCTATCGCTGTTTTCCCGCGAAGTCATCGCCATGGCCACCGCCGTGGCGCTTTCTCATAATATGTTCGATGCGGCCCTGTATCTCGGCGTTTGCGACAAGATCGTCCCGGGGCTGTTTATCGGCGCGGCGCGCTTTGGCCATCTGCCGGCCATTTTCGTCCCCGCCGGCCCCATGCCCAGCGGCCTGCCCAACAAGGAAAAGGCTCGGATACGTCAACTATATGCGGAAGGCAAAGTTGGTCGCGAGGAGCTGCTCGAGGCCGAATCCCGATCGTACCATAGTCCCGGTACCTGTACGTTTTACGGCACTGCCAACTCCAACCAGATGATGATGGAAATCATGGGGCTGCACCTGCCCGGAGCGTCATTTGTCAATCCCGATACACCCCTGCGCGATGCCCTGACCCACTTTGCGACAGAGCAGGCGATACGCAATAGCGAGCCGGGCGGCAACTATCGCCCCTTTTACCGCCAGATTGACGAGCGCTCCATCGTTAATGCTCTTGTTGGCCTTCTCGCATCTGGTGGCTCAACCAACCACACCCTGCATCTTGTCGCCATGGCTGCTGCGAGCGGCCTGACCATTACCTGGGACGATTTCAGCGAGCTGTCCGGTGTCGTGCCGGGCCTGACGCAGATCTACCCCAACGGACAGGCGGACATCAACCATTTTAACGCCGCCGGCGGCATGAGCCTGCTGATTCGTGAACTGCTGGGTGCAGGGTTGATTCACGGTGATATTCCCACGGTCATGGGTACCGAATTGTCGACCAGCTACACCCGGGAACCCTTCCTTGAAGAAGGCAAGCTGGTATGGCGCGAAGGCCCCTTGAAAAGCCACGACGAGGAAGTACTACGCCCGGTAGCGTCACCCTTCGCCCCCACCGGAGGGCTCAGCGTACTCGATGGCAACCTGGGGCGCGGCGTGATCAAGATATCTGCAGTCGAAGCCAGGCACCGCCGGGTCGAAGCCCCTATACGTATTTTCAATGACCAGAACCAGCTCAAGGGCGCTTTCGAGGCGGGCGAACTGGATCGCGACATCATTGTGGTGGTGCGCTTTCAGGGCCCCAAGGCCAACGGTATGCCCGAACTGCACAAGCTCACGCCGCACCTCGGCGTATTGCAGGACCGTGGCTTCAAGGTGGCGCTGATTACCGATGGACGCATGTCCGGCGCGTCGGGCAAGGTGCCGGCCGCCATCCACGTAACCCCGGAAGCGCTGACCGGCGGGGCCCTCGCGCGGCTACGGGATGGCGACATCGTGCGTCTTGATGCCGTGGGTGGAACCCTGGATGTGCTGATGGACGCCACTCAATGGCGGTCGCGCGAGCCCGAGAGCGCCCATATTGAAAGCAGTCACTTCGGGCTGGGCCGTGAGCTGTTCGCCGGCTTTCGTCACCTGGCCAGCGGCGCCGAGCAAGGGGCCAGCGTGTTTGGCAGCTTCGAGGCAGATGACCTGACGCTGGAAGACGCTTCAATTCGCGAGCTGGATGCCTGAGGGGCTCCCTATGTTACGCCCTGCACTGCTTGGCGATATCGGCGGCACGAACGCGCGCTTCGCGCTGACAACGCCAGGCGCCATTGCCCCACATTCCATCCATAGCCTGCCCTGCGCGGATTACTCCGGGCCGGTAGCGGCCATCCGCGATTACCTGACTCGCGTTGGCATTGATGGCTCCGACCTTGAAGACAGTCAAACTCCCAGGGAGGTATGTCTGGCCTTCGCCTGCCCGGTGCACAATGAACGCATCGCCATGACCAACAATCCCTGGAACTTCACCCGCCAGGAGATCCGCGAGGCACTGGGGCTGACGTTGTTCAAGGCCATCAACGACTTTGAGGCTCAAGCGCTTGGCGTTCCCCACGTGGCCGAGCACGAATTGATGACGTTGCAGGCGGGCGTCAGCGCACCCCATGCGGCTCGTCTGGTCATCGGCCCGGGCACCGGATTGGGCATGGCCGGCGTTTTTCCCGGCCGACACGGCTGGATTCCTCTGCCTACCGAAGGTGGCCACGCCAGCTTCGCCCCCACGGATCAGCAGGAACAGGCGCTCCTCGACTACTTCCGTCATCACGGTTTTCAGCACCACGACGAGCGTATCTCTGTGGAACGGCTGCTGTGCGGTCAAGGAATCCTGACCCTGTATCTCGCCCACTGTGCCCTTGGCAGCACCACGCCGATCTGTGATTCTCCCGCCGCAGTGACTCGTGCAGCAGCAAACGGAGATGCTCTGGCCAGAGAGGCAGTGCTGCGCTTTCTCAAGATCCTCGGAGACGTCAGCGGTGATGCCGCTCTTATGCTGGGGGCACGCGGCGGCGTCTATCTGTGTGGTGGCATTCTGCCGCGGCTGCTCGACTGGCTACCGGACAGCGGCTTTCTCGATGCCTTTACCAACAAGGGCCGTATGCAGCGCTACACCGCCGAGATTCCCGTGCAGATCGTCACGGCTCCCTGGGTTGGCCTGCTGGGGGCAGCCGAGGCGCTGCATAACGAGGAAGTCAATTAAGCGCGCAAGGAGCCGGCGTTTCGTATACTTGTAAATATGTCTGACATATATAAAATAAAATCAGATATATCCCAGTATGCTGGAGCATGGCCATGAATGCCCTATCAAATATTCCCCTTGTCCCTGATGCCGGCGGCACTTTCGCCCTTGCCACCACGCTTGCGCATGTCATTCTCTCGGGTTACTGGGCACCTGGCGATATCTTCCCCCGCGAACTGGATCTATGCCGGCACTTCGACGCCAGCCGCAACCGAATGCGCAACGCGATGGCGTCTTTGGTCAGTGCGGGGCTGATCGAACGTACTGCCGGCCGCGGTACCGTCGTCCGTGATATCGCCGACTGGCACCTGCTCGACCCACAGGTCAGCGAGTGGATGGCCAGCCTGGAAACGCCCCACCCACAGCTGATACGCGAGGTCTACGCCTTTCGCCTCTCCGTCGAGCCCTATGTCACTGAACTGGCCGCCTTGCATGCTACCGCCCAGGACCTCGCGCACCTCGAGGTAGCCTTCGCAGGGATGCGTGAAAGCGCTGTCGACTCTGCGCGCCGCGAGGCACATGCCGACTACGATGTCGCCTTTCATCAGACGATTTACCGTGCCAGCCATAATCTGGTGTGGCATCAGATGGGGCATTTATTGCGCCCCTCGATCATGCAGCTCATCAAGACGTCGCATCATCAGGTCGGCAACCTTGACGACAGCCTCAAGCGACATCGCCGGGTGATGGACGCGATTCGCCTGCAACAGCCTGACGCCGCTCATGAAGCCGCCAAACAGGTGCTGGAACGCACGGCCGCGGATTTGGGCGTTGACCTCAAAGGTCGTCCTCTCAAGACGCCTGCCTGATATCCCACATTACTCACCTGCTCTCCCAAGGATATTCCCATGAAAATTACCCAACTCAAGACCTGGCAGGTACCGCCACGCTGGCTGTTTCTCAAGATCGAAACCGACGAAGGCTGTTACGGTTGGGGCGAGCCGGTCATTGAAGGCCGTGCCGCTACCGTCGAGGCGGCAGTACATGAGCTGTCCGACTATCTGATCGGTCAGGATCCGCGCAATATCGAGCACCTGTGGAACGTGATGTATCGCGGCGGCTTCTACCGTGGCGGCCCGATTATCATGTCGGCCATTGCCGGTATCGATCAGGCGCTGTGGGATCTCAAGGGGCGTGACCTGGGGGTGCCTGTACACCAGCTGCTCGGTGGCCCGGTACGTGACAAGATGCGCATGTACGCCTGGACCGGCGGCGATCGCCCGGCTGATGTGGGCGCAGGCGCCAAGGCGCTGGTTGATCAGGGCTTTACCGCTTTCAAGATGAACGGCACACCGGAGCTTGCGATCGTTGATTCGCACAAGAAG
This sequence comes from Halomonas sp., assembly GCF_030457605.1. Classification (GTDB taxonomy): domain Bacteria; phylum Pseudomonadota; class Gammaproteobacteria; order Pseudomonadales; family Halomonadaceae; genus Vreelandella. The sequence goes on along the minus strand of NZ_JAKDUR010000029.1, from coordinate 3,679 downwards.
ATCGACGCCGCCGTGGCACGCGTTGCCGAAGCCCGGGACATGGTCGGCCCCGATGTGGGTATCGGCATCGACTTTCACGGCCGCGTGCATCGCCCCATGGCCAAGGTGCTGCTGCGCGAGCTGGAGCCGTTCAACCCGATGTTCGTCGAGGAGCCGGTATTGTCGGAGCACTTTCCGAGCCTGAAACATATCGCTGGCGGGTTGGGCTACCCGCTGGCTACCGGCGAGCGGCTGCATACCCGTTTCCAGTTCCGCGACCTCCTTGCGGACGGCATGGTCGATATCGTCCAGCCCGACCTGTCGCACTGCGGCGGCATCAGCGAAGGCTTCAAAATTGCCACACTGGCCTCGTCCTACGATGTCGCGCTGGCGCCCCACTGCCCGCTTGGCCCGCTGACGCTGGCCGCTTCCCTGCAGCTGGATGCGGTGTGCCACAACGCTTTTATTCAAGAGCAGAGCATGGGCATCCATTATAACAAGGACAACGACGTCCTCGACTATCTGGTCGACAAGGATGCACTGTCGATCGAGAACGGTTTTTGCGCCATTCCACAGGGGCCGGGGCTTGGCGTCGAAATCAACGAAGCATTCGTTGAAGAGCGCGCCCGGGTCGGGCATCGCTGGCGCAACCCGGTATGGACCCACGAAGACGGCTCTGTTGCCGAGTGGTAAGTCTTCTGGCCTCAATGCGCGTAACCCCGACACCCACGTGAAACGTCAGGGTCGCCACAAGGTGGCGGCCCGTCCCCGATGCAAGATGGAGCCCCCATGTCAGCAGCCAACGCTTCTTCCCGGCTTCCTGCCTTCGACGATTTTCGCTATCCCGATCTCGAGGGCGCCAGTGTCTTCATCACCGGTGGAGGCTCTGGTATCGGCGCCGCACTGACCGAAGGTTTTCTCGCCCAGGGCGCCAGAGTCGCCTTCGTCGGCCGGTCCGATGCCACACCCTTCTGCGATGCCATGGAGGAAAAGTACGCCAACCGCCCGCTGTTCATCAGCTGCAACATCCAGGATATTGCCGCACTTCAGGCGGCCATCGCTCAGGCGCGTGAGGTTCACGGCCCCATTGGCGTGCTGGTCAACAATGCCGCCCGCGATACCCGCCACACCCTGGAAGACTGGACCGTCGAGCAGTGGGACGAATCCATCGCCACCAATCTGCGTCCGCAGTTTTTTACTGCCCAGGCAGTGGCCGCCGACATGGGCGGCCTCGGCGGCGGTGCCATCATCAATCTGTCCTCCAACAGCTACATGCTGGGGCTCGATGGCTACCCGAGCTATGTCACCGCCAAGGCCGGCATCATGGGGCTGACCAAGGCATTGGCCCGCGAGCTGGGGCCGGCTGCCATTCGCGTCAATTGCTTGATTCCCGGCTGGGTGATGACCGAACGCCAGCGCGAACTGTGGGTCAACGACAAAGACCTCAGCGAATGTATTGACCAGCAGTGCCTCAAGGAAGCGATTCCGGTTGAAGACATGATTAATCCGTGCCTGTTCCTCGCTTCTAGCGCCTCGCGGATGATGACCGGCCAGCCCATGGTGGTTGACGGAGGCCGGGTGTGAATCACACGGCCAACTGGATCGCCGTCGACTGGGGCTCCAGCAACCTGCGCGCCTGGGCGCTCGACGCCGCTGACAGCGTGGTCTCCCAGACCAGCAGCCCGCACGGAATGCTGGGCCTTGCCACGGATGAGTTTGAAGGAGTGCTGCTGGAAACCGTTGCCGACTGGCTGCCAGCGCGGGACGAGGCGCCGATACCGGTGCTGATCTGCGGCATGGCGGGGGCACGCCAGGGCTGGGCTGAGGCCGATTATCTGGCGCTGAATGAAGGTGATGACATACTTGGCCGCCTGGGCAGCCGCCTGACACCGGTCAACACCCGAGATAGCCGGCTGCAGGTTCGCATCGTGCCGGGCCTGTGTGAGCAGAGCGCTGCTGATACAACTGACGCCGCAGGCGAGGCCTTTGACGTCATGCGCGGCGAAGAAACCCAGCTCGCGGGGCTTGTCGCGACGCAACCGCACTTCAGCGGTGCGGTGTGCCTGCCGGGCACCCACTCGAAATGGGCCCGGCTGAACCACGGCAACATCGAGGGCTTCACGACCTTCATGAGCGGCGAGCTGTTCAATTTGCTTAGCCAGGACTCAGTGCTCAAGCACTCTGTCAAGAACCCTCTCAGACACCCTGTCAAGCACCCTGTCGGAAGCGATGATCTGAGCCAAAGCGCCCAGCGGGCGGCCTATCTGGCCGGCATCGATACCGCCCTTGCCGCCCCGGCACGCCTGAGCGCCGAGCTTTTCGGCATTCGTGCCCGGGATCTACTTGACTCCCGCCTGCCGGAAGGCGACGCGCGCCGCGGCGAGCTGAGTGCGCGGCTTTCCGGGCTGATCCTCGGCCTCGAATTGGCAGGAGCAACGGCTAGCCTGCCGACCGGTAGCCAGGTGGTGCTGATTGGCGCCGAGGCGCTCTGCCAGCGCTACCGGATCGCGCTTGAGCACCTTGGCTTCGCCGTCAGCCTGGCGGCAAATGCCGACATGATTCTGGCCGGATTGGGGCGTATTCAGCGCGCCGCGACCGCCGTGTAACACTCCCTGCCCGGCAGGGTCCGACACACCTCAGGAGTTAATATGAGTCTGCCACTGGTTGCCATCCTGCGCGGCGTCGCGCCGCATGAAATTATCGCCATCGCCGATGAAATCATCGCCGCCGGCATCACCCGCATCGAAGTGCCGCTCAATTCACCCGAGCCGCTGTCAAGCATCGAGGCGCTGGTGCAGCACTGCGCCGATCATCATGACGGCACGATTTTAGTGGGTGCCGGCACCGTGTTGACGCCTCAGCAGGTTCGCGACGTCCACGCTGCCGGTGGCCGCCTGATCGTCTCGCCCAACATGAACCCGGACGTCATCCGCGAGAGCTGGCGCCTCGAGCTGGTGTCCATGCCCGGCATCGTCACCCCGACCGAGGCTTTTGCCGCCATTGCCGCCGGCGCTTCCGGCCTCAAGTTATTCCCCGCCACCCAGGTCGGTATCGTCAACATGCAAGCCATGCTCGCGGTGCTGCCCCAGGGTACCGAGCTCTACGCCGTTGGCGGCATCGGCGTGGATAACTTCGCGAAATGGCGCGCCGCCGGCGTGCACGGTGCGGGCCTGGGTTCTTCCCTCTACATGCCGGGCCTGACCGCTGAACAGGTGGGCGAGCGAGCGCGTAACCTGGTGGCGGCCTGGCAGGCTGCAGAAGGCGGACAGTATGAGTGAATTCGGCGCTGAAGTGACGTCGCCCTGCCTTGGCCATGCCCGGGTCAGCGTCGCGGCGGCCTGCGAACTGGGCGAAGGCCCGGGCTGGGACGCCGCCCGCGGTGAGGTGCGCTGGGTGAACATTATCAAGGGCGAGCTGCACCGCGCCAACGCCGATGGCAGCCGACACCGGGTCACGCCGCTTACGCGCAAGACCTCCTACGCGGCCCTGACCACCGCCGGCGACTATCTGCTGGTGGCTGAAAACCAACTGTCGCGCTTCGATCCGCACAGCGATGAGCTAAGCGATTTCCTGCCCTTTAAGGCCGATAACTCCCTGACCCCAACCCGCAGCAATGATGCGCGGGTCGATACCCACGGCAGCCTGTGGCTTTCGACCATGGGGCTTGCCGCCGAACAAGGCGCAGGCAGCCTCTACCGTC